>NZ_JAFCXD010000002.1:433901-1429159 GCF_049897885.1 Pseudomonas sp. DWRC2-2 | reverse complement strand
GGCGCGCATTCTACAGCAGCCTCATTTGCTGTCAAGTGATTATTTTCAGAAGCTTTCGAAGATTTCTTCAACAACTTCAACCACTTGCGCTTCCGATCTCTCGTCAGCGGGAGGCGAATTCTACAGCGTTACACGCTGCTGTCAACACCTCTTTTTCAACTTCCTTTTGGCTTCGATGAACTGAAGCAACCTGCTGCCGAAACCTACATAACTCATTGTTTACTAAGGAGTTTTCCGTTTCGACTGCGCCGGAAGTGGGCGAATTATAGACGTATGAAATCTGCCGTCAACCCTTGATTTGGTTTTTCTATCAAAGAAGCTGAAAACCTCAAGATTCGTCCGCTATAAACCCTTACCAAGGATAATTGAGCAATATATTGCTCAACCTCAAACAGTTAAGCATCATAGCGCCCACGCTTCTCTTAATATGACTTCGGACGAACACCCCCAAATGACCACCTCCTCCCGCAGCCTGGCCTCGACGTTGTTCCCAGTCGGCTTGCTGCTGATTGCCATGGCCTCCATCCAGTCCGGCGCCTCGCTGGCCAAGAGCATGTTCCCTATCGTCGGCGCACAAGGCACCACGGCACTGCGCCTGATTTTCGCCAGCGTGATCATGCTGCTTCTATTACGTCCATGGCGTGCCAAGTTGACGGCCAAATCCCTGCGCACCGTCATCGTTTATGGGATGGCCCTGGGCGGCATGAACTTCCTCTTCTATATGTCCTTGCGCAGCGTACCTCTGGGGATTGCGGTGGCCCTGGAGTTCACCGGCCCGCTTGCCGTGGCTATCTATGCCTCTCGGCGCGCGGTCGACTTCCTGTGGATTGCCCTGGCAATCATCGGCTTGCTCCTACTTATCCCGATGGGCGAAGCGAGCAGCGGTATCGATCTACTGGGTGCGGGCTACGCCTTGGGTGCCGGGGTCTGCTGGGCGCTCTACATTCTGTATGGCCAGAAAGCCGGTAATGACAACGGCGTGCAGACCGCCGCCCTCGGCGTAATGATCGCCGCCTTGTTTGTTGCCCCTATCGGCATCGTGCATGCGGGCAGCGCATTGCTGACGCCCGCCCTGATCCCGGTCGCCATCGGTGTCGCCATTCTGTCCACCGCCCTGCCCTACACCCTGGAAATGGTCGCACTGACACGCCTCCCCGCCCGTACCTTCGGCACGCTCATGAGCATCGAACCGGCGTTTGGCGCCCTCTCCGGCCTGCTGTTCCTGCACGAACACCTGTCACTCGCGCAATGGCTGGCAATCACGTGCATCATCCTGGCCTCCGTAGGCGCTACCGTGACAATGCGCAGCGAGTCAAAGCCGCTGGTTCCAGCGGATTGAAGGCTGTTTGAATGTAGCTCTGGCATTTGGCGCTCATTTAGGCCATGTTTAAGCCGTAAACGAATGTCATTCATGGAGAATTTCGACAAGGACAGCGCGAACGCTACACCCGAGAGCGAGTAGAGCCAGCCTCTAGCATTGCGAGGCGGCTATTAAGGATAGGAATGAAGCGAATTTTGATACTGTTAATGGTCATGGCGATTGCCGGTTGTGCCGCGACCACCAAAACAGAAGTGAAACGTGGTAAAAAAGGGCTGCATATCAACTGTTCCGGCCTGTCTTCTTCCTGGGACCAGTGCTACACCAGTGCAACGAACTCTTGCGGCGCCAAGGGCTATCGGGTTATCGCAAAGTCCGGTGACAATTCCGAGGAACCTGGGGACTACCCTTTCGGCCTCAACCCTGCCGGCTACACCAGTCGAAGCATGATCGTCATCTGCAAGTAATCGCTCGAGCAGTCATCCCCTGACTGCTCTCATTAAATTCCAGCGATAAACCCAGCCCTTTGCGGCGCTGCGACTAGACTCCTGCTCGACCATTGAGCCAAGGGAGTTCCCATGACGCACAACAAGAAAATCGTATTGGTAGTGGGTGCCGGTGATGCAACGGGCGGCGCCATTGCCAAGCGCTTTGCCCGTGAAGGCTACGTGGCGTGTGTCACCCGCCGCAGCGCCGATAAATTGCAGCCGCTGGTAGACAGCATCCACGCGGCAGGCGGTGAAGCCCATGGCTTTGCCTGCGATGCACGTAAAGAAGAAGACGTCATTGCGCTGATCGAGCAGATCGAAACCGAGCTGGGTCCGATTGAAGCCTTCGTGTTCAACATCGGCGCCAACGTGCCGTGCAGCATCCTGGAAGAAACCGCGCGCAAGTATTTCAAGATCTGGGAGATGGCTTGCTTCTCCGGCTTCCTGAATGCCCGCGAAGTCGCTAAACGCATGGTCACGCGCAATCGAGGCACCATTTTGTTCACGGGTGCCACCGCAGGATTGCGCGGCGCTGCAGGGTTTGCCGCCTTCGCCGGCGCCAAACACGGTATCCGGGCGCTCGCGCAAAGCATGGCCAGGGAACTCGGGCCCAGAAACATCCACGTTGCCCATGTGGTGGTCGACGGCGCCATCGACACCGACTTCATTCGCGACAATTTCCCGCAGAAATACGCGCTGAAGGACCAGGACGGCATCCTCAACCCCGAGCATATCGCCGATAACTATTGGTACCTGCACAGCCAGCCACGCGACGCCTGGACGTTCGAACTGGACCTGCGCCCCTGGAATGAACCCTGGTAAGCACGCCCCCACAATAATAAGCAGCGAGCATCGACGATGAGTAAAACCCTGGAATTCTTCTTTGACCTCGGCAGCCCCGCCACCTACCTGGCCTACACCCAGCTCCCCGCACTGTGCGCCTCAACCGGTACGCAGCTGATTTACAAGCCCATGCTGTTGGGAGGCGTGTTCAAGGCCACGGGCAACGCCTCTCCCATCACCGTGCCCGCCAAAGGTCGCTACATGTTCGATGACCTGGCGCGCTATGCACGTCGCTACAACGTACCGCTCACGTTCAACCCGCACTTTCCCATCAATACCCTGCTGTTGATGCGGGCCGTCACCGGCATTCAATTGCGCCAACCCCAGCGCTTCGATGACTTTGTGGATTGCCTGTTCCGCGCCCTCTGGGTTGATGGCCGTCATTTGGGAGACCCCACTGTTGTTGCTGCCGTGCTGACCGAACACGGTTTTAGTCCCGAAGAGGTTCTGACCCTGGCCAACGACGAAGCGGTAAAGACCGCCCTCAAGGACAACACCGTTCAAGCCGTTCAACGGGGCGTGTTCGGTGCGCCCAGCCTGTTTGTAGGCAACCAGCTGTTCTTTGGTCAGGACCGTCTGGATTTTGTGCGCGAAGCCCTGAGTTAGATCTCGATCGCCAAGCGCCCTTGCGCGCCGCTTGCGAGCAGATCGTAGGCGGCGTTCGCACTGTGCAAATCGAATGAACGCCCATCCATGGTCGGCTTGAGTTTACCTGCATCAATCAACCGCGCCGCCTCGGCTAGAATCTGCCCGTGGTGCTCACGCCCCTTGCCGGTCAGCAACGGCAATAAGGTAAACACGCCCGAGTAGGTTGCCCCACGAAAAGACAGCGGTGCCAGGCTGTGTTGCCCCCATCCCAGGCAACTCACTACATGACCGTGATAGGTCTTGGCGGCTCGAAAGGATGCATCCAGCGTTTCGCCGCCGACGGTGTCATACACAATGTCGAAGCCTTCGCCCGCGGTGTACTGCGCGACGTACTCCTCGACCGTCAGCTGCTGATAGTCGATAAATGTCGCACCCAGCGCCTCAATCACCGCGCGATGCTTGGCGGATCCCGTGGCGTATACCTGCGCTCCGTGGGCAATCGCCAGTTGTACTGCGACATGCCCTACACCGCCCGCGCCGCCTTGGATCAGTACTTTGTGCCCGGAGCCGACATGCGCCCGGTCCACCAAGCCCTCCCACGCGGTGATCAGCACCAGCGGCAACACCGCTGCTTCACGCATGCTCAAGGCCTCGGGCTTCTTCGCCAGCAAACGGGCATCGACGGCTGCGTATTCGGCCAACGAGCCCTGTGCGCCACCGATACCGGTCGCCAACCCATAGACCTTATCGCCTACGTACCAATCACTGACCTCTGGGCCGGCTGCTTCCACGGTGCCTGCCAGGTCCATGCCGAGCACCGCCGGTAATGGCTGCCGGGCGTGGGCAGCCTGGCCGGCGCGGATTTTCCCGTCCAATGGATTAAGGCCACTGGCGCTGATTCTGACCAACACTTGGCCAGCGCCGGCTACCGGTTTAGGAATTGTCGTCAGCCGAAACGGCGCATCTACGGCATCCACTATCAAAGCGTGCATATCAGTCATGTCGGCGATCTCGCGTCATCGAAGAGTGAAGTCAATGATCCGCCAGCCAATTCATGCCGATAAGACACCAAAAGACTATAGTGCTTATGCGCAAGAAGAATGAATTGGAAGCCCCCATGGACAAACTCAACGCAATGGCGATTTTCGTTCGCGTGATCGAACGCGGCAGCTTCTCCGCCGTCGCCCGGGAAATGCAGACCACCCAACCCACCATCAGCAAAGTCCTGCGCGCCCTGGAAACCGAACTGGGCGGCAAGCTGATTGCCCGCAGTACGCGCCAACTGTCCCTGACCGACGAAGGTCTGCGCTACTACAGCCACTGTCGCGAAATCCTCGCCGCCGTGGACGCTGCCGAACACAGCTTCCAGACCGGCAAAGAGGCGATCGCCGGCTCCCTGCGCGTGGGCTCATCGGTGAGTTTCGGCCGCCTGCAGATTGCTTCACGCTTGAGCGATTTCCTGCAGAAATACCCTGACGTACAAGTAGACCTGCAACTCAATGATCACCTGCAGGACATGGTCAGCGAAGGCCTGGACGTGACCCTGCGAATCGGTGAACTGCGCGACAGCGGCTTGATCGCCAGGCAGATCGGCACCACACACCGCGTCACCCTGGCCAGTCCCGTCTACCTGGCCAAACATCCCGCACCGAAAACCCCGCAGGATCTCAGCCAGCACAACTGCTTGCTGTTCAACCTGCTCAGCAGCCAGAACCAGTGGGCTTATGAAAAGAATGGCACGCGACACAGCGTGCGCATTGCCGGCAACGCCCAGAGCAATAACTCAGAGGCGGTGCGGGAAATGGTGTTGACGGGGCTTGGCATTGCGCTTTCGCCCCTTTGGTTGTTCCATGACGATTTGAAAGCTGGCCGCGTGGTCGCGCTGTTGCAGGACTACACGCCGCAATCACTGCCGATCCATGCGGTGTCGGCGCCCAATCGCCGCCAGTCGGCCCGGGTCAAGGCATTCGTCGACTATATGGCCGACGCCCTGGCCCAGGCCCCCGAATTGCAGGCGATCAAATAGCCGCAGTGCGTACCTGCAACCATTCAAGTGCGGCACCGTCGAGCAACGGACTCAGACGCTCACGCACCTCGGCGTGATAGGCGTTGAACCACTCACGCTCGTCTACCGTGAGCAGCGACGGCTCCAGGCAACGCGTGTCGATCGGGCACAGGGTCAAGGTTTCGAACTTGAGGAACTCGCCGAACTCAGTCTTGCCGGCTTCGCGGTTCAGCACCAGGTTCTCGATACGCACGCCCCAGCGCCCCGGACGGTAAGTGCCCGGCTCGATGGAGGTGATCATCCCCGGCTGCATCGCCGTTTGCGGCGCAGTGGCCGCTTGATAGGCAATCACTTGCGGACCTTCATGCACATTGAGGAAATAGCCTACGCCGTGCCCGGTACCGTGGCCGTAGTCCACGCCTTCGGCCCAGATAGGCGCGCGGGCAATGGCGTCCAGCAGCGGTGACAGGATGCCTTTCGGGAAATGCGCACGGGACAAGGCAATCACGCCCTTGAGCACACGGGTGCAGTCGCGTTTCTGTTCCTCGCTCGGCGTACCGATTGGCACCATCCGCGTGATATCCGTGGTGCCGCCGAGGTACTGGCCGCCCGAATCGATCAGCAGCAGGCCATCGCCTTCAATCACTGCGTGCTCTTCTTCAGTGGCGTGGTAGTGCGGCATCGCACCATTGGCGTTATACGCCGCGATGGTGTTGAAGCTCAGCGACACATAACCGGGGCGACGGGTGCGCGCAGCGGTCAGGTGTTCGTCGATGGTCAGTTCGGTGATACGTTCGCGCCCCAGCGCACTGTCCAGCCAGGCGAAGAATTCGCACAACGCCGCGCCGTCCTGCTCCATGGCCTGGCGGATGTGTTCCGCGTCGGCCAGGCTCTTGCGCGACTTGGCCAAGGTGGTCGGGTTGAGTCCTTCGACCAGCTTGACGCCGGCATCAAGGTTTTCCAGCAAGCCCGCGGTAACGCGCGCCGGGTCGACCTGCACACTGGTGCCCGCCGGCACCGTACGCAAGGCATCCGCCACTTCGCTGTAGTCGCGCAGCGTCACGCCATCCTGTTCCAGCACTGCCCGCAGCTCGGCATCGACTTTGCTCAGCGCCACGAACAACGTGGCCTGCTGTTGATTGATCAGCGCAAAGGACACAAAGACCGGGTTGAACGACACATCACCGCCGCGCAGGTTGAACAGCCAGGCGATGTCGTCCAGGGTCGCGATGAAGTGCCAGTCGGCGCCCTTCTCCTTCAGGGCAGCGCGCAGCGAGGCGAGTTTCTCACCCCGGCTGACGGTGGCCTGAGGCGGCAGGTGCTGATAGATCGGCTGGTTCGGCAGTGTCGGACGGTCTTGCCAGACTTCATCCAGCAGGTCGATATCGGTACGCAATTGTGCACCGCGCTCCGCCAACTTGCCGCCCAGGGTCCGCGCCGAGGCCACGGCCATGACCGCACCGTCCACCGCGACAACGCCACCTTCCGGCGTCTGCTCGGCCAGCCACTCCAGCGGTCCGGGTTGGCCTGGCTGCAGTTTCACCAATTCGATGCCGCTGCCCTTGAGTTCCTTGGTCGCCTGTTCCCAGTAACGGCTATCGGCCCACACGCCGGCGAAATCCGCAGTGACAATCAGCGTCCCCACCGAACCATGAAACCCCGACAACCATTGTCGCCCCTGCCAGTAACCCGGCAAGTACTCGGACAAGTGCGGGTCGGCCGACGGCACCAGCAGGGCGTGTATGCCCTCGCGGCTCATCAGTTCACGGGTGTGCGCCAGGCGCTGGGGAACCGTTCCATGGGTCAAAGGCTGCGTACTCATTGTGTCTCCTGCTAACCACGAATAATTATTATGTGAATCAGACCGCCCAGAACGCCGGTGCACTGGCCAGGGCGGCCTTGATCAATTGCACCGCCTGGTCGATATCCTGCTCGGTGGTAAACCGGCCCAGGCTCAAGCGAATGGTACGGCCGGCGCTGCGTGCATCATGGCCCAACGCCAGGAGCACATGGGACGGCGCGTTACTCGCCGAATTGCAGGCCGAGGTCGCGGAAAACGCGATCCCCGCACTCAACGCAGCGGCGTTGAATTCGCCTTCGCCAAACGTGAGGCTCAGGGTATGTGGAATACGTTGTGTCGCGCTGCCATTGAGACGCACGCCGGCCACCGATTCCAACTGATCCAGCAAGCGCTGACGCAAGGCGACGATCACCGCCTTTTCTTCAGCAAAAGACGCCGCCGCCAAGGCAAACGCGGTGCCCATGCCGGCAATCTGATGGGTCGCCAGGGTACCGGAGCGCAGGCCGCCTTCGTGACCACCGCCGTGGATCTGCGCCAACACCTTCTGCTGCGCCCGACGGCCGACATACAACGCGCCAATTCCTTTGGGGCCATACAGCTTGTGGGCCGAAAACGACATCAAGTCCACCGGCCATTGCGCCAGGTCGATCGCTACCTTGCCCGCGCCCTGCGCCGCATCCACATGCAACAACGCGCCGTGATCACGCACTCGCGTGCCGATGGCGGGGATGTCGTTGAGAGTGCCCAGTTCGTTGTTCACCAGCATCAGCGAAACCAGGAACGTGTCTTCGCGCAAGGCTTCGCTGACGGCATCGGCGCTGATCAGCCCATCGGCATCCGGCACTAGGTAGGTGACGGCCACACCGGCTTCCTGCAGTTGCCGCGCGGTATCCAACGTAGCCTTGTGTTCGATCTGGCTGGTGATGATATGCCCACCCGTCACGCCCCGCGCCTGGGCCACGCCCTTGATTGCAAGGTTATTGGATTCGGTGGCGCCGGAAGTCCAGACAATTTGCTCAGGGTTGGCACCGACCAACTCGGCTACCTGGCGACGCGCCTGCTCGACCGTGTGCCGGGCCGCCTGGCCGAACGCATGGGAACTGGACGCGGGGTTACCGAAATTGGCATTGAAGCCCAGACACTCGACCATCACCTGGATGACCCGCTCATCCACCGGGGTGGTGGCGGCGTAGTCGAAATACAGCGGACGTTTATTCATGACGTTAAAAACTCGCAGAGCAGGTTCCCGAGAGCAGCGTCTCAGGGGCACGGACCGGGACAGAGGTTGTCAGGTTTAACCGATCGCATGCCATTAAAGAAGGACCACTTTATGAAAATGTGCGTAGGAACGCTCCTGAAATTCAGCTTAACAGGCTGAAGTCGCACCATGGAAAACAAAAAGCCCGAGGTTCCTCAGGGGAATCCTCGGGCTTTTTGCCGCTAGGCGCGGGATCAACTGGGACGACCATGCAGGGTCACGCTGCGTTCGGCGTTCATTTCGCCCTGGCGATCAAAACCGAAAGGCTTCTGTGGCTGGCCGGTCAGTGCGGCGCGCTGCTGTTGATATTCATCAAACGACAAACCACGACGGCTCAACGCTTCCAGGGCCAACTGTTTGGTTTCTTCCGCCGTGTAGGGGCGCAATTCAGGTGAAGGATGGGTCGCACATCCGGCAAGGACTGAGCTGACAATCAATAAGGAAACAGCGAGGAATCGGTTCATGGCGGCGGCCCTGCAAAGGAGGTTTCGAGTCAATGAACACAGGCTACTCCCGGCCCCGCACGGTGAAAAATCACCTGCCTTGATAGTCGCTATCAACCGCCAAGGCACCTGCGATAGCGGTATTCTTATATTTCTTTATAATCTATAAATATGGAAATACGTTCATTTACGGAATAAATGCAACCCTCTATAACTGACGCTACATCGCGTCAGTACTGTTGCCCACGCAACTGTTGCCAGCGCAACAGCCAATCAACAAATCACCAGCCAGACAACAGCGACACTTTTCGGCAGTGAGCTTGCAACCCACGCCAATCAAGGTCTGCGCCCGTTGGTATAGCTCTTGCTCACCAGGTTGCACTCCACTGTTGAAAAAGGAACTGTTCATGACCCGTCCCCTGAATGTCGTTGCCCTCTCTGGCGGAACCTGGCGCCCGTCACGCACCCTCGTGCTGACCCAAGCAGTGCTCGCCGAACTGGCCACGTTGCTGCCGATCCAGACCACCCTGATCGAACTGGGCGAGATTGCCCGGCCTCTTGGAGGTGCACTGTCCCGTGACGAACTGCCGGCAGATGTCGAATCCCAACTGTTGGCCATCGAACAGGCCGACCTGCTGATCGTCGCCGCGCCGGTCTATCGGGGCTCCTACCCCGGCCTGCTCAAGCATCTGTTCGACCTGATCGGCCTCAACGCCTTGATCAATACGCCGGTACTGCTCGCCGCCACTGGCGGCAGCGAACGTCATGCGCTGGTGCTCGATCACCAACTGCGCCCGCTGTTCAGTTTTTTCCAGGCATTGACCTTGCCGATCGGTGTGTACGCCACCGAAGCCGACTTCACCGACTACCAAATCACCAGTGAACTACTAAAAGCCCGTATTCAACTGGCGGCAGAACGCGCTGCGCCTTTGTTTGCAGCGCACTCCTCCTCTCTGCTGAAAATCGCTTAAGGATTGGTCATGGATGTTTTCTGGTTTCTGCCAACACATGGCGACGGCCATTACCTGGGCACCACCCAAGGCGCACGGCCGGTCACCCTCAATTATCTGAAACAAGTCGCCCAAGCGGCTGACAGCCTGGGTTACCACGGCGTGCTGATTCCTACCGGACGCTCGTGCGAAGACTCCTGGGTCATTGCCTCGGCGCTGGTGCCGCTGACCGAACGCCTGCGTTACCTGGTGGCGATTCGTCCGGGGATCATTTCGCCGACGGTCTCGGCACGCATGGCGGCGACCCTGGATCGCCTGTCCAACGGCCGCTTGCTGATCAACGTGGTGACCGGCGGCGACCCCGATGAAAACCGTGGCGACGGCAGCTTCCTCGACCACAGTGAACGTTACGAAGTCTCCGATGAATTCCTACAGATCTGGCGCCGTGTATTGCAGGGCGAATCGGTAGATTTTGAAGGCAAGCACCTGCGAGTGCAGAACGCCAAGGCTCTTTACCCACCGGTGCAGAAGCCTTATCCGCCGCTGTATTTTGGCGGATCCTCCGACGCAGCCCACGACCTCGCCGCCGAACAGGTCGATGTGTACCTGACCTGGGGCGAACCGCCGGCCGCCGTCGCGGAAAAACTCGCGGATGTGCGTGAACGCGCCGCACGGCACGGGCGCACCGTGAAGTTCGGCATTCGCCTGCATGTGATCGTGCGTGAAACCGAAGAGGACGCCTGGAAAGCCGCCGACAAACTGATCGAACACATCAGCGACGAAACCATCGCCGCCGCGCAAAAATCCTTCTCGCGCTTCGACTCCGAAGGCCAGCGCCGCATGGCCGCCCTGCACGACGGGCGCCGCGACAACCTGGAAATCGCCCCCAACCTGTGGGCCGGCGTCGGCCTGGTGCGCGGCGGTGCCGGCACTGCACTGGTGGGCAACCCGCAACAAGTCGCCGAGCGCATCAAGGAATACGCGGATTTGGGGATCGAGAGTTTCATCTTCTCCGGCTACCCGCACCTGGAAGAGGCGTATCGCTTTGCCGAGCTGGTGTTCCCGCTGCTACCGGAACCCTACGCCAGCCTGGCCGGGCGTGGTGTCACCAACCTCACTGGCCCGTTCGGCGAAATGATTGCCAACGATGTACTGCCAGCCAAGGCCTGATGGGCTGAGCAGCGGGAACAGCCCTGGCCGCTCCCGCCTATAAAAGAGGAAACCCCGTGACAGCCAAACCCCACAGCGTCCTGCCCTCCCCCTTGCAGACCGCCAAACTGCTGGCCGCCGAATTCGCCCTTACCGCCGTCGAGCGCGACGAGCGCGGCGGCACGCCCAAAGCCGAACGTGACGCGCTGCGCCACAGCGGCCTGCTCGCCCTGAGCATTCCCACCCAATACGGCGGCCTTGGTGCACGCTGGAGCGAAACCCTGGGCATCGTGCGCGAGTTCGCCAAGGTCGACAGCTCCATCGCCCACGTCTTCGGTTTTCACCACCTGATGCTCGCCACCGTGCGCCTGTTTGCGCGCCCGGACCAATGGCAGCCCTGGTTTGAACAGACCGCACGCAAAAACTGGTTTTGGGGCAACGCCCTCAACCCGCTGGACACCCGCACCGTGGTCAAGGATTTCGGCGGCTGGCGCGAGTTCTCCGGCAAAAAGAGCTTCTGCTCCGGCGCCAGCGACTCGGAAATGCTGATCGCCTCGGCAGTCGATGAAACGGCCGGCGGCAAGCTGCTGATCGCCGCAATCCCCAGCGGGCGCAGTGGCATCACCTTGCACAATGACTGGAACAACATCGGCCAGCGTCAGACCGACAGCGGCAGCGCCAGCTTCGAACGCGTGCGCGTCGAAGAGTCCGAATTGCTGCTCGATCCCGGCCCACTGAGCACGCCTTTTGCCTGCCTGCGTCCGCTGATTGCCCAGCTGACCTTCACGCATATGTTTCTCGGGATTGCCGAAGGCGCCTTCGAAGAAGCCCGCAATTACACCCTGACCGAAACCCGCGCCTGGCATAAGTCCTCGGCTGAAGACGTGCGCCAAGACCCTTACGTGCTGCATCACTACGGTGAGTTCTGGGTCGCCCTGGAAGGTATTCGCCTGCTGGTGGAGCGCGCCGCCGAGTTGCTCGACCAAGCCTGGGCCAAGGGTGCGAACCTCAGTGAATCCGAGCGTGGCCAATTGGCTATCGCCATCGCCACCGCCAAAGTCGCCGCCACCCGCCAGGGCCTGGACCTGTGCAGCCGGTTGTTCGAAGTGACCGGCGCGCGCTCCACCCACGCCTCGCTGCGTCTGGACCGTCACTGGCGCAACCTGCGTACGCAGACCCTGCACGATCCGGTGGACTACAAACTCCACGAACTGGGGGATTGGGCGTTGAACCAATCCCTGCCGATTCCTACGTTCTATTCCTAAGAGAGGTGCCCATGCAGCTGTTGACCCTACCGCCCTCGCCCGCCCTCGCGACGTCGATCCGCGCCACGGCCCAGGTCTTCGAAGACCCGAAATCCCAGGCGCTGCTCGACCATATCCAGCAAGTGGCGCCCAGCGAAGCCAGCGTGCTGATCATCGGCGAGACCGGCACCGGTAAAGAGCTGGTGGCGCGCCATATCCATAACCTCAGCGCGCGGCGCAACCGGCCTTTCGTGGCGGTGAATTGCGGGGCGTTCTCCGAATCCCTGGTGGAAGCCGAGCTGTTCGGCCATGAAAAAGGCGCCTTTACCGGCGCCCTCAGTGCCAAGGCCGGCTGGTTTGAAGAGGCCGACGGCGGCACCTTGTTCCTCGATGAGATCGGCGATCTGCCGATGGCAATCCAAGTGAAGCTGTTGCGCGTCCTACAGGAACGTGAAGTCGTACGCCTGGGTTCGCGTAAGAGCATTCCTATTGATGTGCGTGTATTGGCCGCGACCAACGTGCAACTGGAAAAAGCCATCAACGCCGGGCATTTCCGTGAAGACCTCTACTACCGTCTTGACGTGGTCAGCCTGGAACTCAGCCCGTTGCGCGAGCGCCCCGGCGATATCCTGCCGCTGACCCGACACTTCATCGAAGCCTACAGCCAGCGCCTGGGCTACGGCCCGATCACCATCAGCCGCGAGGCCGAGCAAAAGCTCAAGAGCTACAGCTGGCCGGGCAATATCCGCGAGCTGGAGAACGTGATTCACCACACCCTGTTGATCTGCCGTAACGGCGTGATCGAACGGGACGACCTGCGCCTGTCGAATATGCGCATCGAACGCCAGGACGACAGCCCGCACGGCACCGACAACAGCGCCGAAGCCTTGCTCGCGCGCGCCTTCCAGAAGCTGTTCGAAGAACAGGCCGGCGCCCTGCATGAAAAGGTCGAAGACGCCCTGCTACGCGCCGCCTATCGTTTCAGCCATTACAACCAGGTGCACACCGCCAACCTGCTGGGCTTGAGCCGCAACGTCACGCGCACGCGCCTGATCAAGATCGGCGAGCTGGCGGTGAACAAGCGCCGCCCTGGTGAAAACGTGCAAGGCGAGCGCATGCTGCATTTATCCATTTAGGCGGCAGTGCAACGCGTTGTCATGGCTGCGCTCGAAACTGCGCAGCACCTGGAACGAGCCGAAGGTCACCGCCGTGGCCTGGTGGGCGCGGATTAGCGTCCAGAAATCTTCCTCGCCATGCTCAAAGCACTGGAACGCCGCCTCGCCGTCTTCACGCGAGCGCCATTGCAGGTAGTTGAGCACCCGCCGTCCGTCATCGCTGACCTGCACACTGGCATTGATAAAGCCGCCGTGGCCCTGGGCCAGGCGTTCGCTTTGGGTGGTCAAGGCCGCCACCAGGGCGACTTGCTGCTGGGGCTCGATCTGAAATTCGATCAATTGAGTGAAGCTGCGATTTTTATCTGATACCTGCATGAACACTCCCCTTCCTCTGTAGGCAGAATCTTGCGATTCGATGCCACGCAGGGTAAAACCTCTAGTTAAGTAAAGGTCAAGCGTTGTCTGGGAGTTTTTTCATGCTCAACAAGGAACTCACGGTCGGCCAACTGGCCGCCCGCAGCGGTGTGGCGGTCACAGCCCTGCATTTCTATGAAACCAAGGGGTTGATCAAGAGCAATCGCAATGCCGGCAACCAGCGGCGTTATCCTCGCGATGTGTTGCGGCGCGTGGTGGTGATCAAGATCGCCCAGCGTTTGGGCATACCACTGGCAACGATCGGCGAGGCGTTGCAGGCCTTGCCGGATGGACGCACGCCCACGGCGCAGGATTGGGAGCGCTTGTCCGCACTGTGGCGGGAAGACCTGGATGAGCGCATCAATAAGCTGATGTTGCTGCGGGACAAGCTCAATGGCTGTATCGGTTGCGGGTGCCTGTCGATGGAGGCGTGCCCGTTGCGGAATCAGGATGACCAGTTGGGTGAGCGTGGGCCGGGGGCTCAATTGCTTGAGCCGACGGCCATCACTGAATAAACGCGGGATCAAAAACCAGGGGCAATCTGACCTTTGTAACGGGTCAGGATGAACTGACGCACTTCATCGGAATTCAACGCCTTGGCCAGTTTCTGGATACGTGGGTCATTGATGTTATCCGGCCGCGCCACCAGGTACTCGACGTACAGCGACTTGCCCTTCTCCACGATCAACGCGCTGTTGGTATCGATCCCCGCTTCCAGCGCGTAGTTGGCAAACACAAACGCCAAATCCACCTGGCTCACAGAGCGGGCCAACAAGGCGCCTTCCAGTTCGCGGATTTTCAAATGCTTGGGGTTTTCCGCGATATCGCGCGGCGTACTCAGGGTGTTGCTCGGGTCCTTGAGTTTGATCAGGCCCGCCTCATCCAGCAGCACCAGGGCACGGCCAGTGTTGACCGGGTCGTTGGGGATCGACACCGTGGCGCCGTCCTTCAGCTCCGAGATGTTTTTGATCTTGGTCGAGTAAGCGCCAAAGGGTTCGATATGCACGCCCACCACCGGCACCAGATCGGTGTGACGGGTCTTGTTGTAGTCGTCGAGAAACGGGCGGTACTGGTAATAGTTGGCGTCGATGTTCTTCAGCGACAGTTGTTGGTTGGGCTGGATAAAGTCGGTGAAGACTTTGATCTGCAGGTCCACGCCCTCCTTGGCCAGCACCGGTTTGACGAACTCGAGAATTTCCGCATGGGGCACAGGGGTCGCACCGACCACCAGTTTTTCATTGGCAAAGGCATTCAACGACAGGACAGCGGCCAAAATGGCCAGGGACTTTTTCATACAGGCTCCGAAAGCAGTTGTTATAGGAATCAACGGCGGCTGTAACGCGCCACCAAACGGTCACCGGTCATCTGCAGGGCCTGCACCAGCACCAACAGCAGCACCACGGTGACCACCATTACGTCGGTCTGAAAACGCTGGTAGCCGTAGCGAATCGCCAGGTCCCCCAGGCCGCCGCCACCGATCACGCCGGCCATGGCGGTGTAGTCCACCAGCACAATCGCGGTCACGGTCACTGCCGCCAGCAGCCCGCCCCGGGCCTCCGGCAACAGGGTGTGACGGATCACCTGCCAGGTGCTGGCGCCCATGGATTGGGTGGCCTCGACCACGCCGCGATCCACTTCACGCAGCGCGGTTTCCACCAGCCGTGCAAAGAACGGCGTACAGCCCACCACCAGCGGCGGGATGGTGCCCGGTACACCGAGGGAGGTGCCCACCAGCAAGGTGGTGAGCGGGATCAACACGATCAGCAGGATGATGAACGGCAGCGAACGCAACACGTTGACCACCACCGACAGCAACCGATACACCACCAGCGCCTCATGCAACTGGCGCTTGCCGGTGAGAAACAGCAGCACGCCCAGGGGCAGCCCGAGCAGCACGGTAAAACCCAGCGCAGCGGCGAGCATGCTCAGGGTTTCCAGGCAGGCCTGGCCGATGTCGGCCCAATAGATGTTCTTGAACAGTTCGGCCATGAATCACGACCAGTCATGGCGCGGCGGCTTGGCGCCGTTGAGCAGCCAATTGCCCACCACGTGGTACTTCCAGCGCACCGGGTCGTGCAGGGTGTGGACCCGCGCGTTGCGCCAGTGGCGGTCGAAGTTGTGCTTCTTCAAGGTGGAACGGGTGCCCCCCAGCTCGAACAGCTTGTTACTGGCTTCGATGGCGATTTCGGTGGTCAGCACTTTTGCGCGGGCGACGGCGAGGGACGCGTGGGCGACGTTGTCTTCATCTGGGGCCGGGCGCGCGGCATCCAGGGCAAAGCCGGCGCGGTCGAGTAAGGCTTCGGCGGCTTCCAGGCGAATATCCAGCGCACCGACCTGAATGATGGTCAGTGGATCCTCGCTGGCTTTCTCCACCCCAGCATCGATCCACGGCCGGGCGAATTGCTGCACGAACTGCACGGTGTCACGCAGTGCGGCGCGGGCAATGCCCGCGTCAATGGCGGCAGTGGTCAGTTGTGCGAAAGGGCCAGCCAAGGTTGGGGAATCGTAGGATTTGTGCGTAGGAAACAAATTGAAGGCCGGCACCCGCAGATCCTGAGCCAGTACCGTCCCGCTGGAGGTAGTGCGCTGGCCCATGCTGTCCCAATCGTCGACCACCACCAGCCCTTCAGTGCCACGCGGTACAAAGGCCAACTGGGCGTTTTGCTGTTCATCCAGCGCCAGCACTGCCAGCCAATGGGCGTACAGCGAACCGGTGCAATAGCCCTTGCGCCCGTTGATCACGTAGCCGTCGCCTTCACGGCGAATAGTGGCCTGGATGTCCTGCACGTGCTTGCCGCCGGTTTCCGACAGCGCATTGGCAAAGCGATGGCCCTGCAAGGCCAAGCCGAAGAAATGCGCCTGTTGCTCGGGCGTGCCCTGCAAGCGGATATCTTCCAGCAGGCAGTAGTGGTTCTGCGGGATCTGCCCTAATGACGGGTCGGCCGCCGAAATAATCGCGATCACCTGGGCCAGCACCGCGTAAGACACCTGCGCCCCGCCGAACGCGCGCGGCACACTGATGCCCCACAGGCCACTGTTGGAATACAGGTCCACCACCTCGGCGGGCACCTGGCGGCTGCGGTCGCGCTCGGCGTCCTGTTCCAGGAGAACGGCGGCGACGCGGTGGGCGACGGCAATCGCCTCGGCTGCATCGCGGATCAAGGCGGCATGGGGCGTGTGGATCGGGTAATCGGCAGACACAGGCAGTACAGACATACAACGCTCTCGGGCGAATGGTTTGCCAGAGGTATTGCAGCTTCTGTGCCGAGCCCGGAAACCGGTGGTTTGGCCGTAAAAACGCGCCCCTACCCGCTTATGGCGCAGCAAACTGCCGGTTCGCTGTTGCCTGGCGAACACCTCGTCGGCTGCCCGCAGGCCCCGGCGTACGTGGCCTATAGTGAAAAGGCCGTCCCTCCATAACCACCACTCAAGGAGAACGAAATGAGCGTTAAGCCTATTCCCGAGGGCTTCCACAGTGTCACGCCCTACCTGGGCGTCGAAAAAGCGGCCGAAGCCATCGAGTTCTACAAGAAAGCCTTTGGCGCCATCGAAGCCATGCGCCTGGACATGCCCGACGGCAGAGTCGGCCACGCCGAGCTGCGTATCGGTGACTCGCCGATCATGCTGGGTTCACCCTGCGATGAAAGTGCGTTTGGCAGCCCGCGTGATGGCCACACCAGCGTCGGTTTGCATGTGTATGTCAATGACGTCGACGCACAATACAAACAAGCCATCGCAGCCGGTGGCACACCGATCTCCGAACCCAAGGACCAGTTCTACGGCGATCGCTCCGGCACGCTGAAGGATCCATTCGGCCATGTGTGGTTCCTGGCCACCCACCAGGAAGACCTGACTGAAACGCAGATCCGCGAACGAGCCGAAGCCATGTTCAAGCAAGGCTGATCGACGGGAGCCGGCCCGCCGGCTCCTACACACTTCATGAACAACCCCTCCACGTTTTCGCCCTTGCCCCGAACGCCGCGTGATTCCAGGATGCAGGCAATCATCACAAGGAGTCATTCCATGTTCGCCGGATTCCAAAAAGACAGCTGCCACGTCAACGGCGTGGACATCAGCTACCGCAAAGGCGGTACAGGTCCCGGCCTGCTCCTGCTGCACGGGCACCCGCAAACCCACGTCATCTGGCACAAAGTCGCCGAGCAATTGGCCGAGCACTTCACCGTGGTGGCGGCCGACCTGCGCGGTTATGGCGACAGCAGCAAACCGCCGGCCAATGACCACCACACGAATTATTCAAAACGCGAAATGGCCCGGGACGGCGTCGAGCTGATGCAAGCCCTGGGCTTCGAACAGTTCTCAGTGCTGGCCCATGATCGTGGCGCCCGTGTGGCCCATCGCCTGGCGCTGGATCATCCCAACGCTGTGCAACGCATGGTGCTGCTGGACATCGCCCCGACCCTTTCGATGTACGCACAGACCGACGAAGCCTTCGCCCGCGCCTACTGGCACTGGTTCTTCCTGATCCGTCCGGCGCCGTTGCCGGAGGCCTTGATCGAGGGTAACCCGGAGCTGTACCTGCGCAGCGTGATGGGCAGCCGCAGCGCCGGGCTCAAGCCGTTTACCGACGAGGCCTTCGCCGAATACCTGCGCTGCCTGAAACTGCCGGGCGCTGCCACTGGCATCTGCGAAGACTACCGCGCTGCCGCCGGTATCGACCTTGAGCACGACCAGGCGGATATCGACGCCGGCCATCACCTGAACCTGCCGTTGCTGGTGATGTGGGGCGCCGAAGGCACCGTCGGCCGCTGTTTCGAGCCGCTCAAGGAATGGCAGAAAGTCGCCACCGACGTGCGCGGCAAGGCCCTGCCGGCCGGCCATTACATTGCCGAAGAGGCTCCCGAGTTGTTGCTGGGCGAAGTCCTGACCTTCCTTTGCTGATCCCCTGATTCACTACCCCACGCAGGCGCGCCAACGCCTGCGACGGGGTCTGCTTGCCCAAAAAAGACTGCGAGATAATAACAATGACAATCAGAAAACTGCTGGGAACCCTGTATATCCAGGTGCTCATCGCCATCGCGCTGGGCGTGTTGATCGGCCATCAATGGCCGCAGATCGGCATCGACCTCAAGCCCTTGGGCGACGGCTTCATCAAACTGATCAAGATGATCATCGGCCCGATTATCTTCTGCACGGTGGTGTCCGGCATCACCAGCATGCACGACGTAAAACAGGTCGGCCGGGTCGGCGGTAAGGCGCTGCTGTACTTCGAAGTTGTCTCGACCATTGCCCTGTTGATCGGCATTCTCGCCGCGCACCTGCTGCATCCGGGCGTCGGTTTCAACATTGACGTGAAAACCCTCGACAGCTCGGCCATCGCCGGTTTTGTCGGCCAAGCCGAACACGGTGAAGGCATCGTCGGGTTCCTGCTGCATGTGATCCCCGCGACGTTTTTCGATGCGTTCTCCAAGGGTGAAATCCTGCCGGTACTGTTCGTCTCGGTGCTGTTTGGCGTGGGCCTGGTGATGGTCGGTGAAAAGGGCCGGCCGTTGGTGGGGGTGATCAACCAGGCCAGCGAAGTGTTCTTCCGCATCGTCGGTATCATCAGCCGGGTCGCGCCAATCGGGGCCTTTGGTGCGATTGCGTTCACCATCGGCAAATACGGCGTGGGTTCGTTGCTGCCGTTGTTGAAGCTGGTGGGCACCTTCTATATCACCGCGTTTTTCTTCATTGCCGTGGTGCTGGGCAGCATCGCCCGCTACGCAGGGTTCAGCATTTTCAAATTGATGGGCTACATCAAGTCGGAGCTGCTGATCGTACTGGGCACCAGCTCGTCGGAATCGGCGTTGCCGCAATTGATCCAGAAACTTGAAAGCCTGGGCGCCTCCAAAGGCGTGGTGGGCATCGTGGTGCCGACCGGCTACACCTTCAATCTGGACGGCACCAACATCTATATGACCCTGGCGGTGTTGTTCCTGGCTCAGGCCACCAACATCCACTTGCCGCTGGAACAGCAGTTGACGCTGCTGGCGGTGGCCATGCTGACGTCCAAGGGCGCCGGGGCGGTGGTCGGCGCGGGGTTTGTCGCATTGGCGGCGAGTTTGGCGGTGGTGCCGACCGTGCCGGTGGCAGCGATGGTGTTGATTCTCGGCGTAGACCGCTTCATGGCTGAATGCCGCTCACTGACCAATATCATCGGCAATGCCGTGGCCGCGCTGGTGGTGGCCGCCTGGGAGGGTGAGCTGGACCGTGAAAAAATGGCGCCTATCGCGCTCAAGCACGGTCGCCATGCGCGAGCGGCGGCTCAAGCGAAGATCGCTGCCGAGTAACCGAAGACGGCCAGGTGTGCCGGAAGGCACACCGATCCGGTGCTATTCTGGCGGCTCATGCCGCCAGCCCTGTTTCTGATGACCAATAAGAAAGATACCGTGCCCCTACCCGAAGACCTGCGGGTGTTCCTGACCGTGATCCGCAAGGCCGGCTTCGCAGCGGCCGCCGATGAGCTGGGCTTGTCGCCGGCCTATGTCAGCAAGCGCATCCAGATCCTTGAAACCACCCTGGCCACCCGCCTGTTGCACCGCACCAGCCGGCGCATCGCCCTGACTGAAGACGGCGAGCGGGTGCAGCGCTGGGCCGTGCGCATCCTGGAAGACTTCCAGCAACTCTCCGATGAACTCTCCGACGCACACGACAGCCCCCGTGGCCGCCTGCACCTGTGCAGCAGCTTTGGTTTCGGCCGCAACCATGTGGCGCCCGCCCTGTCGCTGCTGGCGGAACAGTACCCGGACCTGGAAATCCGCCTGGACCTGTTTGACCGCGTGGTGGACATCGTCAGCGAAGGCTTCGATTTGGAGATCCGCGTAGGCGACGATATCCCCGGCCAGCACATCGGCCGCCGACTGGTGAGCAACCGTCGCGTGCTGTGCGCGGCGCCGGCTTATCTGCAGCGGCGCGGAACACCGCAACAGTTGAGCGAGCTGGAGCAGCACGACTGCCTGGTGCTCAAGGAGCGTGATAACGCGTTTGGCATCTGGCACCTGGAACACGATGGCGCCCAGGAAAGCGTGCGCGTGCGCGGGCCGTTGTCGTCGAATAATGGCGAGATTGTGTTGCAGTGGGCGTTGGATGGGCGCGGGGTATTGCTACGCTCGATGTGGGATGTGAAACCGCTATTGGAACAAGGCAAGCTGGTGCAGGTGCTGCACGGGTATACCCAGAGCGCCAACGTGTGGGCGGTGTACCCGACACGGTTGGCGTATTCCGGTAAGTTGCGCGCCTGCGTGGAGTTCTTGCAGGAGCATTTCAAAGGGTTGTCGATTTAGCTCAGCCAGGGATTGGCTGCCAGGTGCTGGCGTTCGAAAGCCTTGATCTCTTCACGGCGTTGCAGGGTGCTGCCGATGGCGTCCAAGCCCAATAGCAACGCAGTTTTACGCAGGGTATCGATCTGGAACGGGATCACCTCGCCATCCGCCAAGCGAATCGCCTGGGCTTCAAGGTCGACGCTGATCTGCGCCTGGTCCGCCTGGCTGACCGTCTTACCCAACCGCTGCAACACCGCCTCGTCCAAGGTGATCAACACCACCCCGTTGCGCTGGCAGTTGTCGTAGAAAATCCCGGCAAAGCTGCTGCCGATCAGGGCGCGGATGCCCATTTGCTTCAAGCCCCACACCGCATGTTCACGGCTGGAACCGCAGCCGAAGTTCGGCCCCACCACCATGAAACTCGCGCCCTGCCAGGCCGGCTGGTTCAGCACGAAGTCGGGATTGGGCTCGCCGGACGCCAGGAAGCGCAAGTCGAAGAACAGCCCACGGTCCAGGCCGCTGCGGTCGATGCCCTTGAGGAATTGCTTGGGCATGATCACGTCGGTGTCGATGTTGGCCGCCAGCATCGGCGCGGCTTTGCCGGTGACCAGGGTGAAGGGTTGCAGGCTCATGGGCGTGCTCCAAAGTGGCGGATATCGGTAAGGCGGCCAGTAATGGCAGCGGCGGCGACCATCGCCGGGCTCATCAGGTGGGTGCGTGCGCCCGCGCCCTGGCGGCCTTCGAAGTTGCGGTTGGTGCTGGAGGCGCAGCGGTCGCCCGGAGCCAGCACGTCGTCGTTCATCGCCAGGCACATCGAGCAGCCCGACTGGCGCCATTCGAAGCCAGCCTCGATAAAAATCGCTGCCAGCCCTTCGGCCTCGGCCTGGTCACGGACTTCGGTGGAGCCGGGTACGATCATCGCGCGCACATGGTCGGCCACGTGTTTGCCGCGCACCACGCTGGCGGCGTCGCGCAGGTCTTCGATGCGGGCGTTGGTGCAGGAGCCGATGAAGGCGTGACTGATGACAATCTCGCTCAGCGGCATGCCGGCTTCCAGGCCCATGTAGTTGAGGGCGCGACGCATGTCCTGGCGCAGGATCAGGTCACTGACGTCCTGCGGGTCGGGCACGCGGGCGCCGATGGGCGCCGCCTGGTCGGGGCTGGTGCCCCAGGTGACCATGGGTTCCAGGGTGGAGGCGTCGAGTTGCACTTCCCGGTCGAACACCGCGTCTTCGTCGGTGTGGAGTTTTCGCCACTCCAGCAGCGCCTTTTCCCACAGCTCGCCTTGCGGTGCGCGTGGTTTGCCCTTGAGGTAGTCGAACACTTTCTCGTCCGGTGCCATGAAGGCGCCGCGTGCGCCCGCTTCCACCGCCATGTTGCAGATGGTCATGCGCGCCTCGACGCTCAGCGCGTCGATAGTAGAACCACGAAACTCAATGGCGTAGCCCGTTGCGCCGGATGCGCCGATCTTGCCGATCAGCGCCATGATCACGTCTTTTGAAGTCAAGCCCGGCGCCAGGTCACCGTCGACCGTCACGCGCAGGGTTTTCAGGCGTTTGTAGACCAGGGTCTGGGAGGCCAGCAGGTGTTCGATTTCCGAGGTGCCGATGCCAAAACCAAAGGCCCCGAGGGCGCCGTAGGTGGTGGTGTGGCTGTCACCGGCGGCAATCACCATGCCGGGCAGGATAAAACCCTGTTCCGGGGCGATTACGTGCTCGATGCCCTGGCGCTTGTCGAGGATGTCCAGCAGTTCGATGCCGAAGTCCCGGCAGTTCTCCGCCAGGTACGACACTTGCCGCGCACCGCCTGCATCCGGCATCGCCGCAATGCGCTGGGGCGTGGTGGGGTTCACATGGTCGACCACGGCCAACGCCGTGCCGGGACGCCACACCGTGCGCCCGGCTTCGCGCAAGCCGCTGAAGGCCTGAGGGCTGGTGTATTCGTTGATCACCTGGCGGTCTATATAAAGCAGGACATGGCCCTGGTCATCCAGGGAGCACACCGTGTGGGAGTCGATGTGTTTGTCGTAGAGGGTTCTGGCAGTCATTTCTTAGGCTCGCTCAACGGTATAAGCCCATCCTACGCAGCGCCCGGGCCCCATCAATGCCGCTTGGGTGATGGCTTGGAACATGTTTCGTGTTCGATCGAGGCGTTTAAGCGGCCTGAATGTGAACCTGAAACATTTTCTTTCATATGCGGCTTAGGGATTTCTCATTCTCATCCGTCTTAACTTAGATACAGCCTGTCGCGTCAGCAAAAGCTACGACTGGCCTTTTCCGGGCCTTCACTGCCCCCCTCCGATCAAGACCCACATTCACATGTCGAAGAAGTCACGCTCCAAACTCTGGTTTCTCGTACATAGCTGGTTGGCCTTGCCCATCTGGTTCTTTGTACTGATCGTCTGCGTCACCGGCACACTGGCGGTGGTCAGCCAGGAGATCGTCTGGCTGGCCAACCCGGATATCCGCGCGAGCAAGCCGACGGACGACGCCGAACCCCTGAGCTACGACCAGGTGATCGCCGCGATCAAGCGCGAAGAGCCCCAGGTGTTCGTCCAGTCGATCAGCCGACCCGACGAATCCCATTTCGCCCTCAGCGTCGACCTCAGCTACCCCGACGGGCGTTCCGTGGAGGTCTACGTCAACCCCTACACTGGGGTGATCCAGGGCATCAGCCCGTCCTTCAACTTCCAGCAATTTACCCGCGCCCTGCACGGCTGGTGGCTGGTGCCGTTCACCAATGGCTACAGTTGGGGTTGGTACCTGGTCTCGGCACTGGGTATTCCGCTGCTGGCGTCGCTGGTCACCGGGCTGGTGGTGTACAAGAAGTTCTGGAAGGGCTTTCTGCGCCCTACCCTGCGTATTCGCCATGGCGCGCGGATCTTCTGGGGTGACTTCCACCGCTTGAGCGGTATCTGGTCGATCTGGTTCATCGCGGTGATTTCCGTCACCGGCATCTGGTTTCTGATCCGGGCGATCCTGGGCGATAACCAGATCTCGATTTCCACCGAGCCGGTCATCCCGGTGATTGCACGGGAAAAAGTACCGATGTCGGCACCCGGCGTGCCGGCCCCCATGATTCCTGTGGACGAGGCGATCAAGATCGCCACCCAGCGCATCCCTGGCCTGGAGGCGAGCTTCATCAGCCTGCCGCTCAATGCCTACAGCCACCTGCAGATCGGCGGGCGCGGCTGGTATCCGCTGATGTTCCAGACCGCGCAGATCAACCCTTATGACGGTGAAGTCGCGGCGGCGCACTTGCTGTCCGACCGCTCGAAGCTGGAGTTCGTCACCGAGTCCATGCGCCCGCTGCACACCGGCGACTTTGGTGGGCTCTGGATCAAGCTGATCTGGGCGTTCTTTGGCCTGATCATGAGCATGATGGTGTTGAGCGGCCTGCTGATCTGGACCAAGCGCACCGCCCTGGCCACCCTCAATGCCCTCAAGCGCGAAGCCAAGACCCAACACAAGCCGGCGGCCATCCCCGCCAGACAGGCTGAAACCTCGGAGGTCACGCCATGAGCCAGGTCGCTGCTGCCAAACCTTCGCCGCTGCGGGCCTTCTGGCTGAAATGGCGCTTCCACATCAATGTGCTGCTGTTGCTGATCCCCCTGGGCTTCATGCCCAAGTACTTTGCTGACGCAGCGCTATTTCGCGGCGACACCGGCATCGGCGAGCGGGTGGCCGGTGAGGTGCAGGTCGGGCCCTGGAGCCTGACCCTCGCGGAGTTCCGCAATGAAGGCCCGCGTCCCGACCCGGCCGGCCCGATGAAGTTTTTCAACGCTGCCCTGTGTGACACCTGCGCCGACCAGGTCAAGGCCACCTACCTGCGCATCGGTAAACCGCGCAGCCTGCGCGCCGCCGGGGTGATCTTCTTCGGCACGCCGTACCGTATGGGTGCCGGCCTGCCGATCCCGGAACGCACACCCGCCGACGCCGAACTGTGGGTCACCATGGAAGGCTGGGACGGCACGATGCACCAGGGTTCCATTCCGTTGAGCCAGGCCTCGCCTGCCACTATTGCCTGGCTGAACAAGCAAGGAGTTAAACCATGACTTTGATGCGCATGACCCGCGCCTGTGGCGTCCTGCTGATGTGCGCCGGTTTCAGTACCGTCGCCCTGGCCCACAACCCGATGTGCGAGTGTAAGGAAATCCCCGGCGAGCAGATCCAGTGCAAGGGCGGCTTCTCCGACGGCAGCGGCGCGCCCGGCGTGACCCTCGATGTGATCGGCTACGACGAAACCATTTTGGTGCCTGGCAAGCTGGGTGAGGACTCGACCCTGACCTTCAAGAAGCCGTCGGCCGAGTTCTACGTGTTATTTGATGCAGGTCCAGGCCATGTGGTGGAAATCGACCAAGCGGATATCCAGCCGCAATGACGACTACACAGGTTGTACGCCCCGCCGGTGCCGGTCACGAAACCCTCTACGTGCTGCTGTTGTGCCTGATCATCCTCGCAGTGGCCGGCTCGGTAATCGCATTGCACGGTGAATCCCAGGAAGTAGCGGCCGTGCCCAGCCATCAATTGGACGCGCGCCGCGACCTGAGCGCCGCCGAGCAAGGTATCTATGCCGACCTGCGGGTGACCCTGGATGAGATCCAGCTGTTGCAGCAGGAGCAAAGCGCGCTGCCCAGCCCGGCGCAACTGGCCGAAGAAGGCTTTGCGCCCTTTGCCCAGGACGCCAGTTCGGTCAGCCGTGGCGATCACCGCTGGCAATTGCTGGAGCCTTCGGCCTACCTGGGCTTGAGCCAGGCACCGGCCACCGCCGGCTCACTGCTGATGCGTGTGCACGGTGCCGAACCGGATATCTGGCTCAATCGCCAGGCCAACCTCGCCGCCCCTTCCGACCTTACTGACCAGGCGCTGATCGCGGCCGGCTGGCAGCAAGTGGTCGCGCAATTCGATGCCGGCGTCACCCGCCAGCACCGTCACTGAACGAGAAGACCGATTGCCCATGTCTATTTCATCTCCCCTGTTGCGCCTGTTGCTGGTTGGCCTGTTCAGCCTGATGCTGGCTCCCCTGGCTAATGCTGAGGCGGCCAAGCGCCTGCGTATCGGCATCACCCTGCACCCTTATTACAGCTACGTAGCGAATATCGTCGGCGACAAGGCCGAAGTGGTGCCGCTGATTCCGGCTGGCTTCAACCCCCATGCCTACGAGCCGCGCGCCGAAGACATCAAGCGCATCGGCACTCTGGACGTGATCGTGCTCAACGGCGTCGGCCACGATGATTTTGCCGACCGCATGATCGCCACCAGCGAACGCCCGGACATCCCGGTGATCGAGGCCAACGCCAACGTGCCGCTGCTGGCCGCCACCGGTAACGCCGCGCGCGGTGCGGGCAAGGTGGTCAACCCGCATACGTTCCTGTCGATCAGTGCGTCGATTGCCCAGGTCAACAATATCGCCCGCGAACTGGGCAAGCTGGACCCGGACAACGCCAAGACCTACACCCAGAACGCTCGCGCCTACGGCAAGCGTCTGCGCCAGATGCGCGCCGATGCACTGGCCAAGCTGACCAGCGCGCCTAACCCGGACCTGCGCGTGGCCACCGTGCACGCAGCCTATGACTACCTGCTGCGCGAATTCGGCCTGGAAGTCACCGCCGTGGTCGAACCGGCCCACGGCATCGAGCCAAGCCCGAGCCAGTTGAAGAAGACCATCGATGAACTGCGCGCCCTGGATGTGAAGGTGATCTTCTCGGAGATGGATTTCCCGTCGACCTACGTCGATACCATCCAGCGTGAGTCCGGGGTCAAGCTGTACCCGCTGTCGCATATTTCCTACGGCGAATACAGCGCCGAGAAGTACGAAGTGGAGATGACCGGCAACCTCAATACGGTGGTGCGGGCGATTCAGGAGTCCGGATCATGACGGCGGCGGAACAGCTGAGTGCCGTCAGCGTCGGCCCGACGCTTGAGTTCGATCAGGTTGCGCTGACGCTGGGACGCACGGTGATCCTGGATGACGTGAGCTTCCAGGTACAGCCGGGCAGTATCCATGCACTGGTCGGCCCCAACGGCGGCGGCAAAAGCTCGTTGATCAAGACGCTGCTCGGGCAAACCCCTCACCAGGGACGCTTGAGCCTGCACTGGCCAGCCACACCCGGCACCATTGGCTATGTGCCGCAGGCCCTGGAATTCGACCGGGGCTTGCCGATGACCGTGGATGATTTCATGGCCGCCATGTGCCAGCGGCGCCCGGCGTTTCTGGGCCTGTCCAAGCATTACGCCGGTGCGATTGGCGATGCGCTGGAGCGCGTCGGCATGCAAGACAAACGCAAGCGACGCATGGGCGCGCTGTCCGGCGGTGAACGCCAGCGCGTGTTGCTGGCCCAGGGACTGATCCCGGCGCCACAGCTGTTGGTGCTGGATGAACCGATGTCGGCGCTGGATGAAGCCGGTATCCAGGTGTTCGAACGCCTGCTCAATGACTGGCGCCTGGCCGGCATCACCGTGTTGTGGATCGAGCATGACCTGGAGGCCGTGGGCCGCCTGGCCGACCGCGTCACCGGCCTGAACCGCCGCGTGCTGTTCGACGCCACGCCTAAAGAGGCGTTGACCCCGGATCGCCTGCTGACCCTGTTCTCCACCCACCCTCGGAGCCCGGCGCAATGAGTTATGAAGCTTTTCGCTTGATGGTCCAGGGCTGGGCCTCTTCCGGTTATCTGCCGGAAGCGCTGGCCTACGGTTTTGTGGTCAACGCCCTGCTCGCCGGTCTGCTGATCGGCCCGGTACTGGGCGGTTTGGGCACGCTGGTGGTGGTCAAGCGCTTCGCGTTTTTCTCCGAAGCGGTCGGCCACGCTGCGCTGACCGGCGTGGCGGTGGGCATTCTGCTCGGTGAACCCTACACCGGCCCGTATGGCGCGTTGTTCGGCTACTGCCTGCTGTTCGGCATCCTGCTCAATTACCTGCGCAACCGCACCGGCCTGGCGCCGGACACCTTGATCGGCGTGTTCCTGTCGGTGTCCCTGGCGCTGGGTGCGAGCCTGTTGCTGATTTTGGCGGGCAAGATCAACGTGCATATCCTTGAGAACGTGCTATTTGGCTCGGTGTTGACGGTCAACGGCAACGACCTGCTGGTGCTGGCGGTGGTCGGCTCGCTGGTGATGGCCCTGGCGCTGCCGCTGTACAACCGCATCATGTTGGCCAGCTTCAACCCGCAATTGGCGGCGGTGCGCGGCGTCGCGGTGAAGACCTTGGATTATCTGTTCGTGATCCTGGTGACGCTGATCACCGTCGCGGCGGTCAAGGTCATCGGTGCGATCCTGGTGGGGGCGCTGTTGGTCATTCCAGCCGCCGCGGCACGCCTGTTGAGCCAGTCGCTCAAGGGCTTCTTCTGGATCTCGGTCGCGATTGCCACTGTCAGCACCCTGTGCGGGATCCTGCTGCCGATCATCTTCGACCTGCCTGTGCCGTCCGGCGCCGCCATCATTCTGGTCGCCGGTATCGCCTTCGCCCTGGCCGCCATCGCGCGCGGTACGGTGCCCAGCCTTAAAGGGAATCTTGGATAATGCGCTCCGTTCTTTCTCCCCTGGCCCTGGCCATCGCCTGCTTGTTCACCACGCCATTGATGGCGGCTGAAGCGGCCAAACCAGCTGCCCACGCGGCAAAACCGGTCAAAGTGCTGGCCTCGCTGCCGATCACCTATGGCCTGGCTGAAGTACTGCTCAAAGGCACCGACGTGCAGCTCGAACGCGCCGCCCCGGCCAACCTGCCGGGTTCGCGGCAAGTGTCCTACTTCACCGGCCGAGGCGCGCCAGCTCTGAGCAAATTGGCACTGGACGCCGACGCTGCCATCGGCCTGCGCTCGCTGTGGGCCGATGACCCGCTCTACCCGGTGGCGCGGCGCAGCAACATCCGCATCGTTGAAGTTGACGCTGCACGTCCGGTGGACGGCGGTCTGCCGGGCATCGCGGTGCAGCCGGGCGTCACCGATGGGCTGAACAGTCAGCCGTGGCTGTCGAGCAACAACATGGGACGCATGGCCGATGTGCTGGCCGCCGACCTGAGCCGCCTGGCGCCCACTGCCAAACCGAAGATCGACGCCAACCTCGCCACCCTCAAGCAGCGCCTGCTCAAGCTCACCGCCGACAGCGAGGCGCGACTGGCCAAGGTGGATAACCTGAGCGTGGTCAGCCTGAGTGATCACTTCGCGTACCTGGTCAGCAGTTTGAACCTGGAAGTGCTCAGCACCGATGCGCGACCCGACGCGGATTGGACGCCTGAGGCCTTGCAGAAACTGAGTGCCGAGCTAAAGGACAACGAGGTGGCCGTGGTGCTGCATCATCGGCAGCCGAGTGACGCGGTGAAGGCGGCTATCACTGCCGGTGATTCAAAACTGTTGGTGTTGAATGTGGACGGTGCCGAGCCGGTGACAGAGCTGGAAACCAATGTGGATCAGGTGATCAAGGCGCTGACCCCATAACATCCACACCCACATGAATGGCATCATGCCGCCAGAACTCCAGGTCGCAGTCGATCAACCGCTGGTGCTGATCATAATTGACCCGGGCGATCCGCAAGCCCGGGCTGCCCACCGACACGCGCAACGCGGCGGCGGCTTCCACCGGCAGTGACGTCGGCACGATTTCAAAGCGCACGCGCCCGTAGTGCAGGTCGTACTTACGCGCGTACAACTCCGTCATCGACTGATTCAAATCACACGCCAGGATCCCCGGAAAATACTGCGGGTTCAGGTAGTGCTCCACATACAGCACCAAGCGCCCATCAATCCGCCGTCCCCGGCAGATCTGGATCACACTGGACAGCGCCGGCAACTGCAACCACGCACACACCGCCGCCGAGGCCGGTTGCAGGCGTGCAGAGATGACTTCCGTAGAAGCGACCCGCCCCTGGTCGCTGACCATGGCGTGAAAGTGGCTGCGTTGCATCAGGTTGTACGCCAGCCGTGGCGGTGAGACAAACCAGCCGCGCCGCTCCTCGCGATAGATCTGGCCTTGGGCTTCCAGTTGTAACAAGGCTTCCCGCACGGTAATCCGGGTGGTACCAAACAACTCGCTGAGCTTGCGCTCGGCAGGCAGTTTGCTGGCAGGCGGCAACAAACCATGGTCGATCTGCTCTTGCAGCGCCAGGCCAATGGATGTCACCGCCTTGATTGCCTCATCACGCATCAACGTTACCTATCTGGACTAGACCAGCACCGATCCGGTGCACAAACCGCTGGGTAAACCGGCCAGCACTCAATCTTGCCAGCCTAGGCATTACAGATGACCGACAGATGACAGTCCGTATCCATCGCCCTTAGCACACCCTGCAATACATCGGCCAAGTCCAATCAACGCGGGCACTTGGGCATGGTCTACGCTAACTCTGCGACAAGCGACATCAGCGATTTAAAAACGACATCGACATGAAACTGTCATCCATCGAGCCTAGATTGGCTCAGGTATTGCTGACCTAGACCAACACCACCGCAAACGTCGATAAAAACGCAGCGTTGAAAACGCCCAAAGGAGCTTCGGATGAAACAGCTTTTCCTGGCATCACTGTTAGGCTCGACCATTGCCATGTGCACCGCCGCCATGGCCGCTGATACCGATCTAAAAACCCTGGAAGCTGCCGCAAAGGCAGATGGCGCCGTCAACAGCGTCGGCATGCCCGATGACTGGGCCAACTGGAAAGGCACCTGGGAAGACCTGGCCAAGACCTACGGCCTCAAGCACATCGACACCGACATGAGCTCGGCCCAGGAAATCGCCAAGTTCAAGGCCGAGAAAGACAACGCCAGCGCCGACATCGGTGACGTGGGCGCAGCGTTCGGTCCGATTGCGGTGAAGCAGGACGTCACCCAGCCGTACAAACCGTCCACCTGGGCCCAAGTGCCGGATTGGGCGAAAGACAAAGACGGCCACTGGGCCTTGGCCTACACCGGCACCATCGCGTTTATCGTCAACAAGAAGCTGCTGCACGGCTCTGAAGTGCCGACCAGCTGGGCTGACCTGCAAAACGGCAAGTACAAAGTCTCCATCGGTGACGTGAGCACTGCAGCGCAAGCGGCCAACGGTGTACTGGCAGCGGCCATCGCCAATAAAGGCGACGAAAAGAACATCGCCCCCGGCCTGCAATTTTTCACCAAGATCGCCCAGCAAGGCCGTCTCTCGCTGTCCAACCCGACCATCGCCACCCTGGAAAAAGGCGAAGTCGAAGTGGGCGTGGTCTGGGACTTCAACGGCCTGAGCTACAAGGCCAAGATGGCCAACCCGGACGACTACGTGGTGCTGATCCCATCGGACGGCTCGGTGAAATCCGGCTACACCACCATCATCAACAAATACGCCAAGCACCCGAACGCCGCGAAGCTGACCCGCGAATACATCTTCAGCGACGCAGGCCAACTCAACCTGGCGAAAGGCAATGCGCGCCCGATCCGCGCTGAAACCGACCTGAAACTGCCGGCCGATATCGCCAAGAACCTGATCCCGGGCGAGCAGTACACCAAGGCCAACCCGCAGCCGATCAAGGATGCGGATGCTTGGGAAGCCACGTCCAAGAAACTGCCTCAGTTGTGGAACGAGCAGGTCATCGTAGAGATGAAGTAAAGGTCTGAAATGCGGTCAGTGTGGGAGCTGGCTTGCCTGCTCCCACATTTTAAACCCAGCTAAGTCAGAGAAATTGAGTCAAACCTACTGTTGCGGAGCCCCAGCCCCCATGAAGCACAACGTCATCCTTGTCGTGCTCGACGGCCTGAACTTCGAGGTTGCGAGGCACGCCATGGGGCACTTGCAGGCCTATGTCGGCGCAGGACGCGCAGCCCTCTACAAACTGGAATGTGAACTGCCCGCCCTGTCCCGCCCGCTGTATGAGTGCATCCTCACCGGCGTGCCTCCGATCCAGAGCGGCATCGTGCACAACAACGTCTCGCGCCTGTCCAACCAGCGCAGCATTTTCCATTACGCCACCGACGCCGGCTTGACCACGGCAGCGGCGGCTTACCATTGGGTCAGCGAGTTGTACAACCGCACGCCCTTCCTCGCCGCCCGCGACCGTCATACCGACGACAAGTCACTGGCGATCCAGCACGGGCATTTCTACTGGAATGACCACTACCCGGATTCCCACCTGTTTGCCGACGCCGAGAGCCTGCGCCTCAAACACGCGCCGAACTTCCTGGTGGTGCACCCGATGAACATCGACGACGCCGGTCACAAGCACGGCCTCGACACCCCGCAATACCGCAACAGCGCACGCTCGGCCGACATTATCCTGGCCGACTACCTGCAAGCCTGGCTCGACGCCGGATACCAAGTGCTGGTGACCGCCGACCACGGCATGAACAATGACCGATCCCACAACGGCCTGTTGCCGGAAGAGCGCGAAGTGCCGCTGTTTGTCCTCGGCAATTCCTTCAGCCTGAACCCCAACGCCATGCCGAAACAGATCGACCTCTGCGGCACCGTCTGCGAGTTGCTGGGCGTGCCCCACGACAAACCTTTCTGCCGGGAGCTGTTGAAATGATCCGTGGCAAATGGCTGGCGCTGCTGTGCCTGGTGCCCTTCGCGCTATTCTTTACCGTGTTCGAAATCGCCCCATTGGTATGGGTGCTGATCAACAGCCTGCAAACGGAAGAGGCCGGTTGGGGCGTGGAAAACTTCGTGCGCATCTTCAGCTCGAAGTTCTACCTGCAAGCCATCCAGTTCAGTTTGGAGATCAGCTTCTACTCCAGCATCTTCGGCATCATTATCGCCACGCTGGGCAGCTACTCGTTGCGCCGGGTGGATTCGCCGCTGCGCAATTTCGTCACCGCCTTCGCCAACATGACCAGCAATTTTTCCGGTGTGCCCTTGGCCTTCGCGTTCATCATTTTGCTGGGCTTCAACGGCAGCATCACGATCATGCTCAAGCAGGCGGGGATCATTCAGGACTTCAACCTGTATTCGAAGACCGGCTTGATAATCCTCTATACCTACTTCCAGATTCCCCTGGGCGTATTGCTGCTGTACCCGGCCTTCGATGCATTGCGCGAAGACTGGCGTGAGTCGGCTGCACTGCTCGGCGCGAATGGCTGGCAGTTCTGGCGGCATATCGGCCTGCCCGTGCTCACCCCGGCCCTGCTCGGTACGTTCGTGATTCTGCTGGCCAACGCCCTGGGCGCCTACGCCACGGTGTACGCCTTGACCACCGGTAACTTCAACGTGCTGCCGATCCGTATCGCCGGGCTGGTCTCCGGTGATGTGTCCCTCGACCCGAACATGGCCAGCGCCCTGGCCGTGGTGCTGGTGGCGCTGATGACCGTGGTCACTGTGGTCCATCAACTGCTGCTCAAGAGGAGCTACCATGTCTCGCGCTGAAGCCGGCCCGGCCTCCCTCTACCATCGGGTGGTGGTGTGGCTGTTGTTTGCAATCCTGGTGCTGCCGTTGGTGGGCACCTTCGTCTACTCCATTGCCAGCAGTTGGTCAGCAACCATCCTGCCCGCCGGCTTCACGATGAAGTGGTACGTGCAGCTGTGGAGCGACCCGCGCTTTTTGATGGCCTTCGGGCAGTCGTTGCTGGTGTGTGTCGGCGCGCTGATCCTGTCGGTGGTATTGATTTTGCCGCTGCTGTTCGTGGTGCATTACCACTTCCCCAAGCTTGATGCGCTGATGAACATCCTGATCCTGCTGCCCTTCGCGGTGCCGCCGGTGGTGTCGTCGGTGGGCCTGCTGCAGCTGTATGGCTCCGGGCCGATGGCGATGGTGGGTACGCCGTGGATTTTGATCGGCTGCTACTTCACCGTCGCACTGCCGTTCATGTACCGGGCGATCACCAACAACCTGCAAGCCATCAACCTGCGCGACCTGATGGACGCCTCGCAACTGCTCGGCGCCAGCACCTGGCAGGCGGCGATCCTGGTGGTGCTGCCGAACCTGCGCAAAGGCTTGATGGTGGCGTTGCTGCTGTCGTTCTCGTTCCTGTTCGGTGAGTTCGTGTTCGCCAACATCCTGGTGGGCACCCGCTACGAAACCCTGCAGGTGTACCTGAACAACATGCGCAACAGCAGCGGCCATTTCACCAGTGCCGTCGTGATTTCCTATTTCTTCTTTGTGCTGGTGCTGACCTGGGCCGCCAACATCTTGAACAAGGACAAAAGCCAATGAGCTTCGTCAGCGTCCAACACCTGCAAAAAGGCTACGCCGGCACTCCGGTGTTCAGTGATATCAACTGCGAGATCACCAAGGGTGAGTTCGTCACCCTGCTCGGACCGTCCGGTTGCGGCAAATCCACACTGCTGCGCTGCATCGCCGGCCTGACCTCGGTGGACAGTGGGAAAATTCTGCTGGATGGGCAGGACATCGTCCCATTGAGCCCGCAGAAACGTCACATCGGCATGGTGTTCCAGAGCTATGCACTGTTCCCCAACATGACCGTGGAGCAGAACGTCGCGTTCGGTCTGCGCATGCAAAAGGTCAACGCCGACGATAGCCACAAGCGCGTGCAGGAAGTGCTGCAACTGGTAGAGCTCAAGGACCTCGCCGGTCGTTACCCGCACCAGATGTCCGGCGGCCAGTGCCAGCGTGTGGCCCTCGCCCGCTCCCTGGTCACCCGCCCACGTTTGTTGTTGCTGGATGAGCCGTTGTCGGCGCTGGATGCACGGATTCGCAAGCACCTGCGCGAGCAGATCCGCCAGATCCAGCGCGAGCTGGGGCTGACCACGATCTTCGTGACCCATGACCAGGAAGAAGCCCTGACCATGTCCGACCGGATCTTCCTGATGAACCAGGGCAAGATCGTGCAGAGCGGCGATGCAGAGACCCTCTACACCGCGCCGGTTGACGTGTTCGCCGCTGGTTTTATCGGCAACTACAATCTGTTGGACGCCGACAAGGCCAGCCAATTGCTGCAACGCCCGATCAACAGCCGCATTGCCATTCGCCCGGAGGCCATCGAACTGAGCCGCGACGGCGAACTGGACGCCCTGGTGCGCAGCCACAGCCTGTTGGGCAACGTGATTCGCTACCGCATCGAAGCGCGCGGCGTGGAGTTGGTGGTGGATGTGCTTAACCGTTCGGCTGACGATCTGTACCCCGAGGGGCAACGCCTGGCACTTTCCATCGACCCCAGCGCCCTGTGTGAAGTAGCCTGATGCAACGATTGATTGAGAGAGCGTGACCGATGGCATTGGTAATTTTTGATCTGGACGACACCCTCATCCACGGTGACTGCGCCACCCTGTGGAGCGAGCAGATGGGCCGCCTGGGCTGGGTCGACCCTGAGTCGTTCATGCGCAAGAACCACGAACTGATGGACGCCTACAGTCAGGGCAAGCTGAAAATGGAAGACTTCATGGACTTCAGCCTGGAGCCGATGATCGGCCGCACGCCGGAGGAAATCGAGCATTTAGTCGAGCCGTGGGTCGAGGACGTGATCGAGCCGTTGATCTACAGCGACGCCACCAAGACCATCGCCCGTCACCGCGCCAATGGCGACCGGATCCTGGTGATCTCGGCGTCGGGCACGCACTTGGTCACGCCGATTGCGGCGCGGATCGGGATTGATGAGGTGCTGGGGATCAACCTTGAAGTCAGCCATGGCGTGTACAGCGGGCATACCGTAGGTGTGCTGACTTACCGTGAGGGCAAGATCACGCGATTGCTGGAATGGTTGGAAAAGGAAGGTGAAACGCTGGGAGGCGCGTATTTCTATTCGGATTCGCGCAATGATTTGCCGTTGCTGCTGAAGGTGGATCATCCGCAGGTGGTGAACCCGGATCCCGTGTTACGTGCCCACGCGGAACAGGCTGGGTGGCCGATCCATCACTGGACCTGATTCAACAGAGATCAAAATGTGGGAGCGGGCTTGCTCGCGAAGGCGGTGTGTCAGATGAAACATTCTTCACAGATACGCCGCCTTCGCGAGCAAGTCGAATCGTCGCACCGCCGCTCCCACATTTGGACTGCATTCCAAATTGAGATCAGTTCAAGGCCTCATCAATCACTAACACCAACTTTCCAGAAATCCGGTTGGTCGCCAGCTCGGCAAACGCCGCCTCGGCATCCTTGATCGGGAAGGTCTTGGCCAGTTGCGGGCTAAGGCGCCCTTCAACAAACAACGGCCAAACATGCTGGCTCAAGTCGCTGAACAGGTCGGCCTTGAACTGATCACTGCGGCTTCGCAAAGTCGAGCCCAATAGCTGAATACGCTTGCCCAGCACCTGCGCCAGGTCCAACTTGGCCTCGCGACCGCCCATCAAACCGATCAACACCCAACGGCCATCCAGGGCGAGCAGCTTGAGGTCCAGCGCCGCATAGTCGCCACCCACCGGATCGAGGATCACATCAAACGGCCCGAAATCCCGCAGCCCTTCGAGGCCATCGGTGCGCACCACGCCGCCCTGGGCGCCGAGCGCCTCGCAATAGGCCAGGCGCTCCGCCGAGCCGACGCTGACCCAGCACGGGCTGCCAAACGCCTTGCACAACTGGATCGCCGCCGAGCCCACGCCACTGGCGCCAGCATGCAGCAGCACTTTCTCACCAGGCTTGAGGCCGGCCAGTTGGAACAGATTGAGCCACGCAGTGCTGTACACCTCAGGCAGCGCCGCCGCTTCGATCAGCGACAATCCTTCCGGCACCGGCAGAACGTGACGCGCATCCACCACCACTTCTTCGGCCATGCCACCCCCGGCCAACAGCGCGCAGACACGGTCACCGACTTGCCAGGATGAGCCCGCCCCCACTTCGCTGATCACCCCGGAACACTCCAGGCCCAGCACCTGGCTGGCGCCTGGCGGCGGTGGATAAAGCCCCGCGCGCTGTAATAAATCGGCGCGATTGAGGCCCGCTGCCGCCACACGAATGCGAACTTGCCCTACATCGCACGTAGGAACGGGTTCTTCCAACCACGCCACATGACCGTCAACGCCTTGCAATGCTTTCACACTGCCTCCATAGTGAGTCTGGACTGAGCCCGTAGCTGTATCGCCGGGCTTTTTGCATTATGCGACCGGACCATATGGAACCGGCTCCCTCAAAGACGGCCTAATATGCGTTATCAATTGCCCCCGCGTCGAATCAGCATGAAGCATTTGTTCCCCAGCACCGCCCTCGCTCTTTTCATTGGTCTCGGCTTTGCGTCGATGTCGACCAATACGTTCGCAGCCAACAGCTGGGACAACCTTCAGCCGGATCGCGATGAGGTGATTGCCAGCCTTAACGTCGTCGAGTTGCTCAAGCGCCATCACTACAGCAAGCCGCCGCTGGACGACGCACGCTCGGTGATCATCTATGACAGCTACCTCAAGCTGCTGGATCCGTCGCGCAGCTACTTCCTTGCCAGCGATATCGCCGAATTCGACAAGTGGAAGACCCAGTTCGACGACTTCCTCAAAAGCGGCGACCTGCAACCCGCATTCACCATCTACAAGCGCTACCTGGACCGCGTCAAAGCGCGTCTGGACTTCGCCTTGGGTGAGCTGAACAAAGGCGTCGACAAGCTCGACTTCACCCAGAAGGAAACCCTTCTGGTGGACCGCAAGGACGCGCCTTGGCTGACCAGCACCGCCGCCCTCGACGACCTGTGGCGCAAACGCGTCAAGGACGAGGTGTTGCGCCTGAAGATCGCCGGCAAAGAGCCTAAGGCTATCCAGGAGCTGCTGACCAAGCGCTACAAGAATCAGCTCGCGCGCCTGGACCAGACCCGCGCCGAAGATATCTTCCAGGCCTACATCAATACCTTCGCGATGTCCTACGATCCGCACACCAATTATCTGTCGCCAGATAACGCGGAAAACTTCGATATCAACATGAGTCTGTCGCTGGAAGGCATCGGTGCCGTCCTGCAAAGCGACAACGACCAGGTCAAGATCGTGCGTCTGGTGCCAGCAGGTCCGGCGGACAAGACCAAGCAGGTGGCTCCGGCCGACAAGATCATCGGTGTTGCCCAGGGTGACAAAGAGATGGTCGACGTGGTCGGCTGGCGTCTGGACGAAGTGGTCAAGCTGATCCGTGGGCCGAAAGGCAGCGTGGTGCGCCTGGAAGTGATTCCGCACACCAATGCGCCGAACGACCAGACCAGCAAAATCGTGTCCATCACCCGTGAAGCGGTGAAGCTCGAAGACCAGGCCGTGCAGAAGAAAGTCCTCAACCTCAAGCAGGATGGCAAGGACTACAAGCTGGGTGTGATTGAAATCCCGGCCTTCTACCTGGACTTCAAGGCCTTCCGCGCGGGCGATCCGGACTACAAGTCCACCACCCGTGACGTCAAGAAAATCCTGACCGAACTGCAGAAGGAAAAAGTCGACGGCGTGGTCATCGACCTGCGCAACAACGGCGGCGGTTCCCTGCAGGAAGCCACTGAGCTGACCAGCCTGTTTATCGACAAGGGGCCGACCGTGTTGGTGCGCAACGCTGACGGCCGCGTGGATGTGCTGGAAGACGAGAACCCAGGTGCCTTCTACAAAGGCCCGATGGCGTTGCTGGTCAACCGCCTCTCGGCTTCGGCTTCAGAGATTTTCGCCGGCGCCATGCAGGACTATCACCGCGCCCTGATCATCGGCGGCCAGACCTTCGGCAAAGGCACCGTGCAGACCATCCAGCCGCTGAACCATGGCGAGCTGAAACTGACGCTGGCCAAGTTCTACCGGGTTTCCGGCCAGAGCACCCAGCACCAGGGCGTACTGCCGGATATCGATTTCCCGTCGATCATCGACACCAAGGAAATCGGCGAAAGCGCCCTGCCGGAAGCCATGCCGTGGGACACCATCCGCCCTGCGATCAAGCCCGCTTCGGATCCGTTCAAGCCATTCCTGGCGCAGTTGAAGGCTGACCACGACACCCGCTCCGCCAAGGATGCCGAGTTCGTGTTTATCCGCGACAAGCTGGCCCTGGCGAAGAAGCTGATGGAAGAAAAAACCGTCAGCCTCAACGAAGTGGATCGCCGCGCGCAGCACTCCGACATCGAAAACAAGCAACTTGTCCTGGAAAACATCCGCCGCAAGGCCAAGGGTGAAGATCCACTCAAGGAGCTGAAGAAAGAAGACGAAGATGCGCTGCCGGCCGAAGCCGACAAGACCAAGCCGGAAGACGACGCCTATCTCGCCGAGACGGGCCGGATCCTGCTGGACTACCTGAAGATCACCAAACAGGTGGCCAAGCAGTAAATGATGGCGATTTAATGTGATCGCTCAGCAGAGTGTCATCATATAGACATCATTCTGTCGTGAAATGAAGGACCGCAGGTTTCCAGCCTGCGGTCCTTTTTTTTCGATCGAGATCGCCATGACCATGACCGAACAGCTGAATGCACTGGGCTCTATCCTGGCTCAAGGCAGTGTGCACAGCTTGTTCCAACCGATCATCAGCCTGTCCGAACGGCGCATTCTCGGCTATGAAGCCCTCAGTCGTGGCCCTTCCAACAGCCCGCTGCACTCCCCCATCGCCCTGTTCTCGGTGGCCAGCCAGGCCGGGCGGCTGAGTGAATTGGAGATCGCCTGCCGCGAAAGTGCGTGCCGACGCTTCAGTGAACAGAAGCTGCCGGGCAAGCTGTTCCTCAATGTCTCGCCGCAATCCTTGATGGAAACTGCACATCAACCAGGGCGCACTCTGCAATTGCTGCGCGACTTCGGTATTCCACCGAGCCAAGTGGTAATCGAGCTCACCGAGCAAACCCCCACCAACGATATCGACCTGCTGCAAACCGCCCTGCACCACTACCGCAACATGGGGTTCTCGATTGCCCTGGACGACCTGGGCGCCGGTTATTCCAGCCTGCGCCTATGGTCGGAGCTGCGCCCGGATTATGTGAAGATCGACCGCCACTTCATCGACGGCATCCATCAGGACGCGCTCAAGCGGGAATTTGTCGGCTCCATCCTGCAAATTGCCAAGGCGTCACGGGCCCAGGTGATTGCCGAAGGGATCGAGTTGCCTGAAGAGTTGGCGGTACTGACGGAGATGGGCGTGGACCTGGTCCAAGGCTACCTGCTCTGCCGTCCACAGGAGCAACCGCCGCAGGAAGCGCGCCTGATGCTGCCCAAGCCCGACAGCGCCAACGTGGCACTGAACGACGAAGGCAGTGACCTCAGCGCCCTGCTCAGCGAACAGCCAGCAGTAGATCAGGACACCGCCACCGCCCAAGTGCTCGAAGCGTTTCGCCGCCAGGCCAACCTCAATTCCCTGGCAGTGCTGGATGGGCGCGGGCACCCAATCGGTATCGTCCACCGACATTCACTGTCGGATGCACTGCTGAAACCCTTCGCCACCGACCTGTTTGCGCGCAAGCCCATCAGTCGCTTGATGAGCACCGACTTTCTGGCAGTGGAGCTGAGTCAGTCCCTGCAGCAAGTCAGCCGTTTGCTTACCAGTCGCGCGCGGCAACGCATCGAAGAAGACTTCATCATCACGCTCAATGGCGATTACCTGGGCCTGGGCCGGGTGATCGATGTGCTCAAGCTGATTACCGAATTGAAGATCCAACAAGCGCGCTACGCCAACCCGCTGACCCTGCTGCCGGGCAACGTGCCGATCCAGCAGTGCCTGACGCGATTGCTGCAACAGCAGCGCGAATCAGTGATTTGCTACGTGGATATCGACAGCTTCAAGCCATTCAACGATATCTACGGCTATGGGCGTGGGGATGAGGTGTTGTTGTGCCTGGCGCAGTGCCTGAACGACCGTGTCGACCCCAGCCGCGATTTTGTCGGGCATATCGGCGGTGATGACTTTTTGCTGGTACTGGGCCCGCAGGATTGGCGCAAACGCCTTAATCAGCTGCTGGATGACTTCCACACCCAATGCCGACGTTTCTACCGCGCCGAGCACCTTGAAGCGGGCTGCTTCGTGGCGCTCAACCGCCAGGGCGTGCGCCAGGAGTTTGCGCTGCTGTCACTGTCGATCGGCGTGGTGCATTTGTATCCACAGGCCTGTGGACAACTCGATGCCAGCCAGTTGGCGGAGCTGGCCTCGCAGGCCAAGCACCATGCCAAGGACATGGCCGGGTACAGCATCCATGTGATCGACAGCATGGACGCGCTGCCCCAGGCGCTTTAGGCCTCGGCAGACTCCGGGTACTCGTATTCGAACACCCGCACCACTTCCGATGCGTGCCAGGAGGCAGCGGCCACGCCATCGGACGGCCCACTGAAACGGCCCAGGCGCTCGACACATTCAAAGAAACCGGTACGCGGGAGGCGACTGGCGCCCTGGCTGATCACCAGCGAACTGCGCAGCGGCTGCTCGGCCTTGGCGTCCAACGCCGCCAGGTGCTCCAGAGCGGCAGCCAGGGTCTGCATGGCCGGCGTGGGGAATTGCAAGCGCTCCAGCAGCGCGCGGTAGGTCAGCAAATGGCGCTGGCGGCGCGCCTGGTCCAGTTCGTTGAGTAACCCATCCCAGTGTTGACGGCTGATACGTAGGCTCAAGATTCATCCCTCCAACCTGAAACGCCCAATTCCCAGGCCAGGCTGCGGCGGATTGCGGCATCCGGCTGGCGTTCACCACTTTCAATCAATCCAAGATATGAGGGGCTGATCCCCACGGTGCGGGCCAGGGTTTCAATCGCCAGGCCTTTGCCCTCACGCAAGCCGCGCAGGTCTGCGAGCGGGCGCAGGTCCTGTGCAGGGGCGGCTTGGGCAGGCGATGAGAGAGGAGGAAGCGAAGGTTGTTGCTGACCGGCAGCTTTTAGCAGCGCCTGGTACTGGTCCCATGGCAACACCGCGTACTCGGGTTCGCCATTGCGTGAAATTATCTGAATATCCATGACTGCCCCGTAGGATAACTGCACTTACTTAGTAAGCTCTTTCCTTAGGAGTGTAATCCTAACAGCCCTAAAGGTCGCAGGGGGATAGTCACGTCATGCGTTTTTTTGCGGGTTTTCCTTGGCCAGCAGAGCGGGCGTCGCAGGCAGGCGCTCAACCACGGCAAGCTTTTCCGGACGCTGGGCGTCGCGCCAGGCGCGAAAGGCGCTCAGTTCGCCGTCCAGGGTCTTCATGACCCACGCCAGCACGGCAATGTCGTCGAGCATGCCGAACATAGGGATGAAGTCTGGGATCGCATCGATCGGGCTCAAGAAGTACATCAAGCCTGCCACCACCGAGATCAGCGCCTTGGGGCTGATGGCCCGGTACTCGCCGCGCCAGTAAGCCAGGCACAAGGCCTGGAGCAACTTGAAGTCATCCTTGAGCTTGCCCAGGCGATTGCCCTGGCTGGAGCCCTTGGCGGCGACCGCGAACAGCAGCGTCGGCAAGCGCCCACGGCCCAGGAGGCGTGCGGCCATGGGCAGGAAACGGGTGAAATTGAAGGGTGGTTTCATCGGTCACTCCAGTTCCAGGCGACATAAAAGGTTATCCACACAAATTGTGGATAACCTTGTGAACAGAGCCTATTTTCTGCGCTGAAAGCCACGTAGTACAAGGCTTGCAGTCAGATCGGGCGTTTTTTGCGCACTGAAAAAAAACCCAAGATTTCATTGACTTGGCGTTGATGTGCGGCTACCCGTACTCGAGTCTTATATCAGACTGTTGCAGGCTGCAGGCGTTCGATCGGATGTGTGCGGGTGCGGGCTCTGCAACCCCCAGAAACAACAAAGCCCCGTCGAGACGGGGCGTTGTGTGTTCAGGCGCCTGTTACTTCTTGGCAGCCGGTGCAGCAGGAGCGTCAGCCTTGGCTGGGTCCTTGATGGCCAGCAGTTCCAGGTCGAATACCAGCACGGAGTTGGCTGGGATCGCTGGGCTTGGGCTTTGTGCGCCGTAGGCCAGGTCCGAAGGAATGTACAGCTCGACCTTCTCGCCCACGTGCATCAGTTGCAGGCCTTCGACCCAACCTGGGATTACGCCGCTGACCGGCAGGTCGATCGGGCTACCGCGGTCCACGGAGCTGTCAAAAGTGGTGCCGTTGGTGAGTTTGCCGGTGTAGTGCACAGTCACCACGTCAGTCGGCTTAGGCTGGGCGCCGTCGGCTTTCTTGGTGATCTTGTACTGCAGACCGGAAGCGGTGGTGACGACGCCGTCTTTCTTGGCGTTGTCTTCGAGGAATTTCTTGCCGGCGGCTGCCGACTCTTCACTCATCTTGGTCATGCGTTCTTCAGCACGTTTTTGCAGTGCGGCAAACGCTTCAACCAGCTCGTCGTCTTTGAGCTTCTGCTCTTTTTTGCCGACGGCATCTTCGATGCCTTGGGCTACTGCTTTGGAATCCAGGTCATCCATGCCTTCTTGGGCAAGGCTCTTGCCCATGTTCAGGCCGATGCCGTAGGAAGCTTTCTGCGCCGGGGTTTTCAGCTCTACGCTGGTCTGCGAATCACAACCCGCAAGTACCAGGCTAACCAGGGCCACCGCCGCCGCCAACCGATGCTGTTTCATGCTATTTCCTTGTTCATGCGCCAATAGGGCATTCGAATAAAGTCGCGAGCTTATCAGGCGGCCACGACCAATGGCTACCGGCATGTGAGCAGGAAACTTCTGATAAGTTCACGTGTTTAAAAGCATTTTCATTCATGATGGAGGCTCGCGAAGGATCGCGGTACCGCCCACTACCGGGCTCATGGCCACTTGCCGCACCTGTGGCGTAGTGGCATAACATCGCGACAACTCGACAAGGCCGAGACAAGGATAGCCATCTTGCGCATTTTTTCCCGTGTTTTACTCCTGATATTGATAGCTCTGGGCCTGATCCTGGCCGTGGTGCTCTATTACACCGTCAACCCCAAGCTGCCGGACTACGTGCCCGTGGAGCAGGTGCACTACCAGGACCAATGGAGTGCCGCCGACCGCCAGACCTATTACTTCACGCCTCAGGGCACCCAGGTAAAAGGCCTGCACTACGACTGGTTCACTGCCCTGGAGCTGCCGTTTTCCGAACAGCGTTTCGCAACGCCCGAGTATCTGGCGCGCTTTGGCTTCCTGGTGGACCCCAAGCAAGTGCCCACTGCGCAAAACCCCGGCAACCTGCCGGTGGGTTTCGCCCGGCATAAAAACGCCGGCAGCAACGCCCAATATCTGGATATCACCTGCGCCGCCTGCCACACCGGCGAATTGCATTACAAAAACCAGGCCCTGCGTATCGACGGCGGTTCCGCCCAGCACGTGCTGCCCTCCAGCGTGCCAACCTTGCGCGGCGGCAGTTTCGGTCAGGCCCTGGTCGCCAGCCTGGCGGCCACCTATTACAACCCGTGGAAGTTCGAACGTTTTGCCCGCCAGGTGCTGGGGGATCGCTACGACGCCGAGCACACGCAACTGCGTAAGGACTTCAAGCAGTCACTGAACCAGTTCCTCAAAGTGGCCTGGAACGACACTCACCGTGGCCTCTACCCTACTGAAGAAGGCCCAGGCCGTACGGATGCCTTTGGCCGTATCGCCAACGCCAGCTTTGGCGATGCCATTTCCCCGGACAACTATCGCGTCGCCAATGCGCCGGTGGACTACCCGCAGTTGTGGGACATCTGGACCTTCGACTGGGTGCAGTGGAACGGCTCGGCCCAGCAGCCCATGGCGCGTAACATCGGCGAGGCCCTGGGGGTCGGCGCGACGCTGGCGTTTTTCGACGACGCCGGCCAGCCACTCCAAGGCGACGCGCGCTACCCGTCCAGCGTGCGGGTACGCGACCTCAACCTGATCGAAGAAACCCTGCAACGCCTCAAGCCACCGACCTGGCCCGAGGACCTGTTCGGCACCGTCGACAAGCCGCTCGCCGCCCAAGGCCGCGCACTCTTTGCCGAAAACTGCGCCGGCTGCCATGTGCCCAGCGTCAGCCAGGAAGGCGGACGCCCGGTGCAACAGCTGAAAATGCTGCCAGTGGACTACATCGGCACCGACCCCGGCACAGCCAGCAACATCGCCGACCAGCGCTACGACCTCAGCGCGTTGCAATGGGACCTGGCGGAATTGGCCAAACTCAACGTCGAACTGCACCCCACGCCGACCGAGCCGCTGGACCTGAAAAAGATGTCCGTGGCCAAGGGCCTTGCCTACGTCACCGCGTTCGTCGAAGAACATGCCTACCGCGCCGCTGGCGTGACCCCGGCCGAACGCCCGCGCCTGGACGGTTACGGCCTGCCCATCGGCGTACGTGAGCTGCGCGCCTACAAGGCGCGGCCATTGGCGGGCGTGTGGGCGACGCCGCCGTTCCTGCATAACGGTTCGGTGCCGACGATCTACCAATTGCTCTCGCCCCAGGACGAGCGCAGCACCACCTTCTATAAAGGCACGTTCAACTACGACCCGCGCCACCTCGGCTTCGAGACCGGTGCGTTCAAGAATGCCTTCCTGTTCGATACCAAAATCACCGGCAACCACAACAGCGGTCACGAATTCCGTGCCGGCAGTCGTGGCAACGGCGTAATCGGCCGTGGCCTGCTGCCGCAGGAACGCTGGGCGCTGCTGGAATACCTCAAAGTGCTGGGCGGCCCGCTGGAGCAACAACTGCCATGATGATTCGATCCCCCTACGACCGACCTTCCCTGCTCGCACGCCTGTGGCTGCGCATCGGCGCGTTTCTGGGCAAGACTCTGCTGTGGCTGGTGGGCCTCGGCCTGCTCGGTTGGCTGGGCGCCAGTGCCTGGTACGCCTGGCAACACAGCGGCCCGGTGTCGCCGAATGAGCAGATTCCGCCCGGCGAAGCGGCGATGACCCAAGGCATCATCCAGACGGCGGTGCGCATCGTCGACCAGCACCGCGAAGGCACACGCTACCTGCGCGATGCCCACGCCAAGGCCCATGGTTGCGTGAAGGCCGAGGTCAACGTGGTACCTGATCTTGATCCAGCATTGCGCCAAGGCGTGTTCGCCGAACCGGGCAAGACCTGGCAGGCGATGATGCGGCTGTCCAACGGCAACGCCTACCCGCAGTTCGACAGCATCCGTGATGCGCGGGGCATGGCGCTCAAGCTGCTGGACGTGCCGGGCAAGCAACTGCTGGCCGACCAACAGGCGCGCACGGAACAGGACTTCGTGATGTTCAGCCACCCGAACTTCTTTGTCAGCGATGTGGCGGAGTACGCGCAGAACATCGGCGCGCAAGCAGATGGCAAGAAAGTCCTGGCGTTCTTCCCCAAGGCCGACCCACGGACCTGGCAGGTACGTCATTTGTTTATCGCCCTGGCGACCCTGGCGCCCGCACCGGCGAGCCCGACGCAGACCACCTACTTTTCGGTGTCGCCCTACAAGTTCGGCGCGGCCAACGCCAAGTTCCGCGTCGCACCCGACCCGCAGAGCTGCCCGGAATATCAACTGCCCAAGCAGAACCAGGCCCTGCCGAACTTCCTGCGCAGCGCCTTGAGCCAGCAGTTGTCCACTGACCGCGTGCCTGCGTGTTTCGTGCTGCAGATCCAGCGGCAGAACCCGCAGAAATTCATGCCGATCGAAGACACCAGCATCGAATGGAAGGAGAGCGATGCGCCCTATGAAACCGTGGCCAAGGTGCGTATACCGGCGCAGGATTTCGACACACCCGAGCAGAACCTGGCGTGCGACAACCAGTCGTTCAACCCCTGGTTTGGTGTAGCGGAACACCGCCCAATCGGCGGCATCAACCGCTTGCGCAAAGCCGTGTATGAAGCGGTCAGCGATTACCGCCACAGCCGCAACGCTCCGTAAAGAATGCGTAACAATGGACCCGACGGCGTAAGGATTGCGTCGGGTCTATTGAGCCGTTTTCACCCCGCCTCTACCGTGAGTGCCTACCCCATCACCCGTAGGAAATCACCGTGGAAAGCTCAACCCTCGGCATGATCGTACTGACCCTGATCGCCGTGTTCGGCACCGCGTCTTTTTGCTTCGAACACCTGGCGACACGCCAGGCCAAAAAGAAAAAAACCGGCCAGCACTGACCCTCAGCCAGCCTGTTCTGCCTGTGCCGTCCGAGCCTGCAACCACTGACGAAAACTGCGCACCGCCGCCGGAGGGTTGCGGTGGTGCGGCTGCATCAGGTGCAGGCGGCCACGACTGTGCATGCTGTGGGGTAAGGCCATTTGCAGGCGCCCGGAATCGAGGTCGCTGTCCAGCAAGCGCTTCCAGCCGAGGGCGACACCGTGCCCCATCACCGCCGACTGCATCAACAGTTGATAGCTGTTGGTGCGCAAGGCGTGACGCGGCGAGTAGTAATCGGCGCCCGCATCGGCAAACCAGTCGGCCCAGGTGAGCCAGTCGTGATGGTGGTCCTCGACGATCAGCAAAGTGTGAGCGTGCAACAAGTGATGCAGGTCGCGAATCGGGCCGTGACGCTCAAGGTAATCGGGGCTGCACACGGTGATGACCTGTTCGCTGTCAAACACCGGTGACAGCTCAAGGCCGTGGGGCGCCGCCAGTTCATCCAAGTGATAGAACAAACCCAGGTCGTATTCGCTGACATCCAGGTGGCTGGGACTTTCGCTGCACAGGATACGGATATCCAGGTCCGGGTGGTCGCGCTGGAACTGCGGCAACAGACCGGACAGCCAGATGGAACTGATGGTGGGCGTGCTGGCCAAGGTCAACTGGCGGTCGGCACCGCGCCTGCGCAACTCGGCGGACTCGCGGTCAAGCTCGCGCAACAGGCGTTGGACGGTACGGAAATAACGTACCCCGGCGGGTGTCAGGCTCAAGCCCTGGGCCAGTCGATAAAACAGCGGGCGAGCCAGGTCTTCTTCGAGGCGTTTGACCTGGCGGCTGACTGCGCTCTGGGTCAGGTTCAGTTCATGGGCCGCCTGGGTAAAGCTCAAATGGCGGGCCGCCGCTTCGAAGGTCTGCAAGCAGTTGAGGGGAGGAAGATCGACGTTTCGGCGCGACATGAGCAAGTCCATTGGCAATGACGGGCCCAGGTTACCCCAGGCCCGCAGAGATCACGTTGGCGTGCATCCTGCCAGTTGCCTGCTCAGAGCGCGACCCTGGCCACGCGTTTACTCCATTGCCGACGGTGTTCCAACTGGCCGTTTTCCCAGGCGGTCTGCTCCGCTTCGATGTAGAACCACTCGGCATCGGCGTGCACGCTCAAGTGGCTTTCCACCTCCACGGTCCACTGATCACGGCCGACACGGTAGTGCCATTCGATATCGGCGCGCGTCGACAGCGGGTCCCAAGGCAAGGTGCGGTATTGCTCGGTGCAACGCTGGTCCACCGACAAGCCGTGGTCGGTAAAACGCACCGAACCCAAGTCATCTTCGATTTTCACGCAGACTTCGCCACTGCCTACGTCTTCGATCAGCGTACGTTTCGGCGCAGCAGCACGTAGGACTTCCATCGCCACCGGCGTAGCCGACTGCGGCGCTTCGAACGGGCAGTCCACCGCCTCGCCGTTGAATATCGGCAGCTGCAGGCTTTGCAGGCTCGGCAGCAATGTCAGCGTGGTCAGCTCGCGGCTCGGCCACAGCAACGGGAAACTCGCGGTGCTGAGGGCCAGGCGCAAACGGTAGCCGGCGGGCAGGCGCATGCCGATGTGGTCGAGGTTTAACTGCACATCCATCGGCTCTCCTGGGACTACAGGCGTTACCTGGGAAAAGTCCTCACGCAAGGTGAGATTAAGCACACCGTAGCTGATCTGCGTGACCTGCCCGTCCGGCGCTATCGCATTCAGCCGGGCGACCAATTGGCCACAGGCGGTGTCACTGGCCAGGCGCAACTTAAGACGTGCATCGCCGAGCAGCGCCAGCGACTCGGTCAGCGGCTGGGAGTCGAAGCACAGCGAGTGGGCGTCATCACGGCGTTGATCCGTCGGCCCGTCGGGGCCAAACCAGATGGCACAGTATTCGCCCTGATGCAGGCCGGTGGTCAGCGGCGAGCAGATGGTGCGCGGCGTCGCCAAAGGCTTTGATCCTGCACTCAGGCCCTGTTCACCGAGACTGAAATCGGTCCATTGCACCTGCGGATCCGGCCAACCTGCCGTTTGCACCCAAATCCCCGGCCGCTCGGCATAACTGCCCTTCGGCGGCAGAATATCCTGTAGGTAAAAAGTGCAGGCTGCGTCATCCATTACCCCGTTATCGATGCCCTTAAGCCAGTGATCCCACCAGCGTTTGGCCTCTTGCAGAAAACCAATGGCCGGGTTCGGCACGGCAAAATGCGGGTACTTGTGGATCCACGGTCCGATCATGGCTTTCTTCGGGCCCGGCAGGTTTTGCATCAGGCGCGAAACGGTGTTGCGATAGGCATCGCCCCAGCCGCCGACGGCATACACGGCCGCCTTGATCTTTGAATAGTCCTCGCACACCGAGCCGTGGCGCCAGTAATCATCGCGGGTCTGGTGTTGCAGCCAGGTTTCCGCCAGCAACGGCATGGCGTCCAGGCGTTGGTGCCAGAGGCTTTTCCAGTCGTCGACCAACAGCGGGTCAGGCACCGCCGCGCTGAAGTTGAGCATGGTGGCAGCCCAGCCGAAGTTCTCCATCAACAGGTTGCCGCCCTTGTAATGGATGTCGTCGGCGAAGCGGTCATCGGTGGAGCACAAGGTGATGATTGCTTTCAACGCCTGGGGCTGGCGCGCCGCGACTTGCAGGCCGTTGAAGCCGCCCCAGGAAATGCCCATCATGCCGACATGGCCGTCGCACCAGGGTTGCTGGCACAACCAGTCGATCACTTCGAGGGCATCTTCCTGTTCCTGCAACAGGTATTCATCGGCCATCAAGCCCTGGGATTCGCCGTTGCCTCGCATGTCCACCCGCACACACACATAGCCCTGCCCTGCCATCCACGGGTGGGTCAGCGCATCGCGTACGGCGGTGCCATCGCGTTTGCGGTACGGCAGGTATTCGAGGATTGCCGGGAAGGTCTGCAAACCGGCGACTTCCGGCAACCAGATGCGCGCGGCCAGTTGGGTGCCGTCCTTCAAGGGGATCAGGCAGTGCTCGATTTCGCGCACGGTGTAAGCAAATTCAGTGACGATGTCCATCAGTAACTCCTACAGCGGTTCAATCGATCAGCGGGCGAAATCCGGCACCGGGCTGGCGCCGCGCAGTTCCGTCTCGGGGGTCAGCTGAAGGCGTTTCACGTCCAGCAATGCGGGGTTTTTCAACCAGAAGATCAGCGAGGTACTGGCCAGCAACACCAGGATCATGCCCGGCAGGCCGCCGAGGTTGGAGAGCATCTTCACGCCGTCAATGCCGACGAATGAGACCATCACCCACGACACCGAGCCGATGATCACGCCCCAGACGATCTTCAACAGCGGGTTGCCGTCCAGGTCGGAATCGGCGGTCACGCCTTTGCTGCACAGGTTGGCGATCACATCGGTGCTGGAGTCGGCGGCAGTGACAAAGGAGATGAACGCCACGAACAGCAGGAACGCGATCATCAGGCCGCTCGCCGGCAGTTGCTGGAACATCTGGTACAGCACGTGCTCCACCCCCTGCTCGTTCAGCACACGGTTGAGGCTGCCGTCGCCCAGCGCATCGAAGTACAGGCTGGTGCCGGAGAAGATGCAGATCCACACCGCCGTGAACAGCGCCGGGTAGAGCATGTTGATATGGATGAATTCACGCACCGTGTAGCCACGGCCGATCTTGCCGAGGAACAACGCGCTGACCGGCGCCCAGGCAAACCACACCGACCAGTAGAACACCGTCCAGCTGTGCGGCCAGGTGTCGCCACTGGCGGCGCCGGTGAACAGGCTGCGGCTGAAGAAGGTGTCGAGGTACACGCCCAGGGACTCGACGCCGAGGCTGAACATGTACAGGGTCGGCCCGCACAACAGCACGAACAGCCCCAGGGCCAGCATGATCCAGGTGTTGAACGAAGACAGCATCACAATGCCTTTCTGCAGGCCGCTGGCGGCCGAGGCAACAAAGGTGATGACGATGATTGCAATAATGATGGCCAGGCGGAACGGTGTGGTTTCACCGCCGATGTACTGGGCCAGGCCACCGGCCAGGGTCAATGCGCCGGTGCCCAGGGACGACGCCATGCCGGCCACCAGGGCGAACATCGCCAGGGTGTCGATCAGCCCGGCATAGCGCCGGACCCGCGCTTCGCCCAGCAACGGTTCAAGCATGGCGCCGATGGAAAAGTTGCTGCGACGGTTGTAGAACACCAACGCAAACACCAGCGAGGGCACCAGGTAGATGGCGTAGGGCGTGATGGTCCAGTGCAGGAACATCGTCGACATGGCAAAGCTCTTCGCCGCCGAGCTGCCCGCCTCGATCGGCAGGCTGGTGGGCGGGCCGTACAGGTGGTAAAGCGGTTCGGCGGTGGTCCAGAACAGCACGCCCACCGCCAGCGTGGTGCACAGCGCCACCATGAACCAGCGCCACTTGCTCAGCAACGGCTGGGCGTCTTCACCGCCGATACGCACCTTGCCCAGCGCGGAAAAGTAGACGATCGCAGTCAGCACCACCATGGCAAACGAGCCGGCACTGAACAGCCATGAGAAGTTCTTCAGGATCAGGTTGTTGAGCTGTTTGCTGACCGCAAGGAATGCATTCAGGTCAACGTAGCTGGCGATCACTGCCGCCAGCAGGATCAGGAACGTTGGCCAGAACACCAACGGACGCAGTGGATATTTCATAGAGAGCCATTCCCCTTGCAGACTATTTTTATGTTGGAGAGCGAGTCCCCGCAGCATCCTGCTGCCGGTAACCCGCCTGGAAGTCTTCGCGTGGCTATAGATAAACGTTTAAGCGACCGAGGGCGCAATCAACCAATGTGCATGGGGGTATTCCCCCACGTCATGACGCACCCGTACAGTTCAGGACGAATAAGCAGTGCACAACGGGAGTGCGCAAAGAGGATAAATCGCAGACGAAAAAAAGCCCGCTCAATGAGCGGGCTTCTTGGGGTGACCTGGCGTTCAGTGTTCCAGGTGACCGAATATGGCGCAGCGGACGGGACTCGAACCCGCGACCCCCGGCGTGACAGGCCGGTATTCTAACCGACTGAACTACCGCTGCGCGTAACACGTAAAACGAATGGTGGGTGATGACGGGATCGAACCGCCGACATTCTGCTTGTAAGGCAGACGCTCTCCCAGCTGAGCTAATCACCCTTCGTTTCGGTGTGGGCGCATCATACACCAAAAAATCGTAATGTCTTGATTTAAATGCAATTTATTTAAAAAAAGTTTAAATCGCGATTTTTTGCCATATTCCGGACAAAGAAAAGCCCGCGATTAAGCGGGCTTTCTGTGGTGACCTGGCGTTCAGTGTTCCAGGTTACCGAATATGGCGCAGCGGACGGGACTCGAACCCGCGACCCCCGGCGTGACAGGCCGGTATTCTAACCGACTGAACTACCGCTGCGCGTAACACATAAAACGAATGGTGGGTGATGACGGGATCGAACCGCCGACATTCTGCTTGTAAGGCAGACGCTCTCCCAGCTGAGCTAATCACCCTTCGTTTCGGTGTGGCGCGCATTCTACGGAGCGACCTTGAGTCTGGCAAGCACTTTCTTAAATCTTTTTTTTGATAGCTTCCAATGGCTTAGGCAGGGTTGGCCTGGGACGTTATCAAGAGAATAATGCCCCCCTTTGTATAAAGGAGAGACTCACCCCATGTGGTTCAAGAACCTGCTTATCTATCGCCTGACCCAAGATCTGCCTGTTGATGCCGAGGCGTTGGAAGCGGCCATGGCCACCAAACTGGCGCGCCCTTGCGCGAGCCAGGAATTGACCACCTACGGTTTCGTCGCGCCTTTTGGTAAAGGTGAAGACGCGCCCTTGGTCCACGTCAGCGGTGATTTCCTGCTGATCGCTGCGCGCAAGGAAGAGCGCATCCTGCCGGGCAGCGTAGTGCGTGACGCACTGAAAGAGAAAGTCGAAGAAATCGAGGCCGAGCAAATGCGCAAGGTCTATAAGAAGGAACGCGACCAGATCAAGGATGAAATCATCCAGGCCTTCCTGCCACGCGCCTTTATCCGTCGCTCGTCGACCTTCGCCGCCATCGCGCCGAAACAGGGCCTGATCCTGGTGAACTCGGCCAGCCCGAAACGCGCCGAAGACCTGCTGTCGACCCTGCGGGAAGTGATCGGCACCCTGCCGGTTCGCCCACTCACCGTGAAAACCGCGCCCACCGCAATCATGACCGACTGGGTCACCACCCAGAAGCCGGCCGATGACTTCTTCGTCCTCGACGAATGCGAGCTGCGCGACACCCACGAAGACGGCGGCATCGTGCGTTGCAAGCGCCAGGACCTGACCGGCGAAGAGATCCAACTACACCTGACCACTGGCAAAGTCGTGACCCAATTGTCCCTGGCCTGGCAGGACAAGCTGTCCTTCATGCTTGACGACAAAATGACCGTCAAGCGCCTGAAGTTCGAAGACCTGTTGCAAGACCAGGCGGAACAGGACGGCGGCGACGAGGCCCTGGGCCAACTGGATGCGAGCTTCACATTGATGATGCTGACGTTCGGCGATTTCATCCCGGCGCTGGTTGAAGCACTGGGCGGTGAAGAGACACCACAGGGCATTTAACGCCTTGTGAAGATCAAACTGTGGGAGCGGGCTTGCTCGCGAATGCGGTGTGCCAGTCAATGAATATGTTGACTGATCCACCGCATTCGCGAGCAAGCCCGCTCCCACATTTGGATCCGGTTTCCACTCCGACTACCTCTCTAATAAAAGGACATCCCCATGCGCGCACTCGCCGCCTTGAGCCGCTTCGTCGGCAATACCTTCGCCTACTGGGTATTGCTCTTCGCCGTCGTCGCTTTCCTCGAACCCAACTGGTTCATCGGCCTGAAAAGCGCCATCGTCCCGTTGCTGGGCCTGGTGATGTTCGGCATGGGGCTGACCCTCAAACTCGATGACTTCGCCGAGGTCGCCCGCCATCCGTGGCGCGTGGCCCTGGGCGTGGTCGCGCACTTCGTGATCATGCCGGGCGTGGCGTGGTTGCTGTGCCAGGCGTTCCACCTGCCGCCGGAAATCGCCGTCGGCGTGATCCTGGTCGGTTGCTGCCCAAGCGGCACCTCGTCCAACGTGATGACCTGGTTGGCCCGTGGCGACCTGGCGCTGTCGGTGGCCATCGCCGCCGTCACCACCCTCCTCGCCCCGCTGCTCACCCCGGCGCTGATCTGGCTGCTGGCGTCGGCCTGGCTGCCGGTGTCGTTCATGGAATTGTTCTGGTCGATCCTGCAAGTGGTGCTGCTGCCGATCGTGCTCGGCGTACTGGCGCAACGTCTGCTCGGTGAACGGGTACGCCATGCGGTGGATGTGTTGCCGCTGGTGTCGGTGGTGAGCATCGTGATCATCGTCGCGGCGGTGGTGGCGGCGAGCCAGGCGAAGATTGCCGAGTCGGGCCTGCTGATCATGGCGGTGGTGATGCTGCACAACAGCTTTGGTTACCTGCTGGGTTACTTCACCGGCCGCGTATTCAAGCTGCCATTGGCACAGCGCAAGTCGCTGGCGCTGGAAGTGGGCATGCAGAACTCCGGGCTGGGCGCCGCCTTGGCCAGCGCGCACTTTTCGCCATTGGCGGCAGTGCCGAGTGCGTTGTTCAGCGTCTGGCACAATATTTCCGGGGCGTTGCTGTCGACCTACTTCCGCCGCATGAGCGAAAAGGAAGACCGTCGCGTGCTGGAGAACACCCCGCAAACTTGATCAGCCGAGCACTTTTCGGCACTCTACCGAGCTGCGCGGGGACGACCCCGCGACGCTTCAAGCGGCTAATCCGGGGACGACCCCACCTAACGTTAGGAGGTCATCATGTCCTGGATCATTCTGTTTTTCGCAGGTCTGTTTGAAGTTGGCTGGGCCGTCGGCCTGAAGTACACCGATGGTTTCAGCAAGCCTTTGCCCACGGCTCTGACGATTGCCGCCATGGCCGTCAGCCTCGGCCTGCTGGGGTTGGCCATGAAGGAACTGCCGCTGGGCACGGCCTATGCCATCTGGACCGGCGTGGGCGCCGTGGGCACCGTGATTGCCGGGATCATCCTGTTTGGGGAGTCCATGGCGTTGTTCCGGCTGGCCAGCGTGGCGCTGATCATTTGTGGGCTGATTGGCCTGAAAATCTCTACATAACCCTGCGGGCGATGGCGGCCTGAAAATCGCCATCGCCGGCAAGCCGGGCGCCTACAGAACAGTGCCGCGTAGCTGGGTGACTTTTTCCTGTAGCTGCGCGGGAGTGGCAGCGTCTGCCGCCACCGGCTCACCCGCCACCAATACCACCCGCGACCATATGCGATGGAAGAAGCCCTTCTTCGGATCGCGACTGAAGAAACTCCCCCACAACCCCTGCAACGCCATTGGAATCACCGGCACCGCCGTCTCTTCCAGAATCCGCGTCACGCCCCCGCGAAACTCATTCATCTCACCATCGGCGGTCAGCTTGCCCTCAGGGAAGATGCACACCAACTCACCGTCCTTCAGGTACTGCGCAATCCGCGTGAAGGCCTTTTCGTAGATCTGGATATCTTCATGGCGCCCGGCAATCGGAATCGCCCCGGCGGTGCGGAAGATAAAGTTCAGCACCGGTAAACGGTAGATCTTGTAGTACGTGACAAAGCGAATCGGCCGACGCACCGCGCCGCCGATCAACAACGCATCGACAAACGACACGTGGTTGCACACCAGCAACGCGGCGCCTTCATCCGGGATCGCCTCCAGGTTGCGGTGCTCCACGCGGTACATGGAATGGCTGAGCAGCCAGATCATGAAACGCATGGTGAACTCGGGAACGATTTTGAAGATGTAGGTGTTGACCGCGATGTTGAGCAGCGACACCACCAGGAACAACTCGGGTATCGACAGCTTGGCCACACTCAGCAACAGGATCGACACGATGGCCGAGACCACCATGAACAGTGCATTGAGGATGTTGTTGGCCGCAATCACCCGCGCGCGCTCATTCTCGGCGGTACGCGACTGAATCAGCGCGTACAGCGGCACGATATAAAAGCCGCCAAACACGCCCAGGCCAAGGATATCGAACAGCACCCACCAAGCCTGGCCGTAGCTGAGCACGGCAAGCCAATCGTTGACCTGCACGTTCTGCGGGAAGCCGCCGGAGTGCCACCACAGCAGCAGGCCAAACACGGTCAAGCCGAATGAACCGAACGGCACCAGGCCGATTTCCACCTTACGACCGGAGAGTTTTTCGCAGAGCATCGAGCCGAGCGCGATACCCACCGAGAACACGGTGAGGATCAGCGTCACCACGGTCTCGTCGCCGTACAACCATTCCTTGGCGTAGGCCGGGATCTGCGTCAGGTAGATCGCACCGACAAACCAGAACCACGAGTTACCAACGATGGAACGCGAAACGGCGGGCGTCTGCCCCAGCCCCAGACGCAAGGTGGCCCAGGACTCGCTGAAGATGTTCCAGTTCAGGCGCAACCCAGGGGTCGACGCCGCCGCCCGTGGAATGCTGCGGCTGGCCAGGTAACCCAGCACCGCCACGCCGACGATCGCCACCGCCACCACCGGCGCGTAATGGGTGGACGACATCATGATCCCGGCGCCAATGGTGCCGGCCAGGATCGCCAGGAACGTGCCCATCTCCACCAGGCCGTTACCGCCCACCAACTCATCTTCGTGCAAAGCCTGAGGCATGATCGAGTACTTCACCGGCCCGAACAGCGCCGAGTGGGTGCCCATGGCAAACAGCGCCAGCAGCATCAGTTCCAGGTGATTGGTGAGGAAGCCCGTCGCCCCCACGGCCATGATCACGATCTCACCGATCTTGATCGCGCGGATCAACGCGTCCTTGTTGAATTTCTCGCCAAACTGCCCGGCCAGGGCCGAAAACAGGAAGAACGGCAGGATAAACAGCAACGCGCAGAGGTTGACCCAGATCGAGCGGTCACCGTCGATGGTGAGCTTGTAGAGAATGGCGAGGATCAGCGATTGCTTGAAGATGTTGTCGTTGAACGCACCCAGCAACTGGGTGATGAAAAACGGCAGGAAACGCCGTGTGCGCAGCAAAGTGAATTGCGAGGGGTGGCTCATCGTCCGTGTTCCTGCGTGGCCTATTTTTTTGTAAAAGCATTCAGGCCACGACTTTACCTAATCCGGCTTACTTATTCCCTAGTCCCGCAATGCAAGGCGAAACAAAAAGCTCACCTTTATATGCCCCCTGCACCGTGCGCTTGGCCACGATCAGCCACATCAGCGCCAATGCCACCACCAGCACACTGCCGAATACGCTGAAGAAACCCAGGTGCAACAGGCCCGCCAGCTTCAATGTGGCCAGGGCGTACACACCCAATGGGAAGGTGAAGCCCCACCACCCCAGGTTGAACGGAATACCGGCGCGCAGGTAACGCAGGGTGATCAAGACCGCAATCAGCATCCACCACAGACCGAAGCCCCACAGGGTAATGCCCGCCACCAGCCCCAGGCCGTTGGCCATTTCGCCGACACCCGGCAAACCATTGGCCGCGAAAATCGCCGGCGCATCGCCCCCCAGCAACAGCATGCCCAGCGCCCCGGTGCCAATGGGGCCCAACGCCAGCCAGCTCGACGCGGCCATATTGGCGTGGGGCAGTTTATGCAGGGCCATGCGCAGCATCAGGATAGTGAGGATGCTGAACGCCACCGGCAGGGAAAACGCCCACAGCACGTAGCTGGTCACCAGCATCACCAGTTGCGAATGGGCATCTGCCAGGTGTGGTGCGAGCAGGCCACCGCTGGCGGCGGCGACTTCGGCAGCCACCACCGGCAATAGCCAGACGGCGGTCATCTGGTCGATGCTGTGTTCCTGGCGGGTGAACATCATGAACGGGATCAGCACACCGCAGGCCAGGGCCATGGCCACATCCAGCCACCACAGCGCTTCAGCCAGAGGGATCACGTCGCTGCCCCAACGCGGCAGGCCGAACACCAGCAGGCCATTGAGAATGGTCGCCAGTCCCATGGGAATTGTGCCGAAGAACATCGACACCGTGGAGTGTCCGAAAATTCGCCGCGCTTCATGGAAAAACATCACCCAGCGCGCCGCGTACAACCCGCTGAACAGCACAAACAGGCCGATGGTGAACAACCACAGCGCTTCGGCAATCGCGTGCAAGCCAGGCAAATTGAACGGCAGTTGCGCCAACGCCAACGCAAGCACGCCGGTGCCCATGGTGGCGGCAAACCAGTTCGGGGTGAACTGGCGGATCACTTCCCGTGGACGGGTCAAGTGACTGAAGGGTTTGTAGCTGATGGTATTCGAGCAGGTCATGATGGCAATCCTCTTCCTCATTGAGGTTGGGACCATGGTAGAACCCGATCGAATATCTATATAACGGGTAATATCTCTAACTGTTATCTGTTTTACCAATATAGCGTCAAACACTGCCTTCGCTTTCGATCACCAGGATACGCGCCGGGCCCTGAGGGTGAGCCACATGCTCGGTGCCGACGCTGGCGTAGAAGATGTCACCGACGCCCAGTTCCGCCACCTGTTCGAAGCCATTGTCGCGATAGTGCATCTGCACCCGGCCATCGAGCACCACAAACACTTCTTCACCGTCATTGATGTGCCAGCGGTACGGCTGGTCGGTCCAGTGCAGGCGCGTGGTGATGCCGTTCATGTTGGCGATATCCAGCGCCTCCCAGGCCCGGCTGCCGGTGAAGTCCTTGCTGCGGATGATCTTCATGCTTGCCTCTCGGTCAGGCGAATACAAGGCATCGATTATTACCCATCAGCCGCCCGTCGTCGCCCTGGCCCGTGCCGAATCCTGCATCAGTAGACCGATCAGCGCCCCCAGGGCCAACAGGATCAGCACCGCGCCATAGCCATCCGTGGTCACGATCAGTCCATACACGTGGCTCAAGTTACCCGCCAGCAGCGCCGGCAAGCAGAACGCCAGGTAGCTCAGCACGTAGAAAGCCGACATCAATCCAGCCCGTTCGTGAGGCAACGCCAGGCCCACAATGCTGCGGACACTGCCCATGAATCCGCCGCCAAAGCCGAAGCCGGCGATCACACTGGCGGCAAAGAACAGCACCAGGCTGGCGCTCTGCACGGCGACCAGCAGCAAGGCCACGCCCACCGCCAACAGCACGGCCGACAGGCGCATGACCTTGTCCGCCGCGCGATCCCGCAGGCTGTAGATCATCACCGCACCGCTCAAGGTGACCACGGCCACCAACCCGCCGCCGATCAGGTGCGAGGTCGAGCCGGTCGCCGCCCGCACCAGCGAAGGTGCCAGGGAGGAAAAGAACCCGCCGAGTGCCCACACCGCCACATTCAACGGCATCGCCAGCCACAGGGCCCGGCGCGCCTGGTCGGGCACATGCAGGGTCGGCGCCAGGGATTTCAAGGCACCCGGAATCCGGCTGACCGTTTCCGGTAAACGCCAAACATACAGTGCCTGCATCACCATCAAGGCGAGCATCGCCAGATAAATCAGCTGGGTTGGCCGGGGCGCGTATTCCACCAGCAAACCACTGCCCAGGCCGCCACTGGCCATGCCCAACAAAGGCGCCAGGCTGTTGAGCATGGGGCCACGCAGGCGATCGGTATCGAGCAGCGTCGCGCTCAACACCGCCGTGGCCATGCCGGTCGCAAAGCCTTGCAACGCGCGGGCGGCGATCAGGTAAGCGGTGCTGTCGGCGTTGATAAACAGCAGCATCGCCAGAATGTTCAGCAGCAATGCGATGAAGATCACCGGCTTGCGTCCCAGGTGATCCGACAGCGAACCGACGGTCAGCAACGCCGCCAGCAGGCTCACGGCGTAGACGCCGAATATCACCGTAAGCATTGCCGCCGAAAAGTGCAGGTTGTCTTGATACACCTGATACAGCGGCGTCGGCGCGCTGGACGCGGCGAGGAAGGTCAACACCGTGACCACCAGGAAGGCCAGGTTGGCACGGTGTGAAGGAGTACTGGACATGGGCACGCTCCGCTAAAGCTAATATTTTGCTTTTGCCGAGTGTGCTACTGGAAAGCGCTTAAAGCAAATTCTTTGTGTTAAGGTTTTGTGCATGGCGATCAAAGAAGGCCTTCGCCCGGGAGGCCGCAGTGCCCGGGTCCAAGAATCAGTGCATAGCGCCGCGCGTGAACTGCTGGAAGCCCATGAGCGCTCCAGCGTGACCGTGCCGATGATTGCTGCACGCGCGGGCGTTACGCCCTCCACCATCTACCGACGCTGGGGCGACCTCGCCGCCCTGCTCGCCGATGTGGCGTTGGAGCGCCTGCGCCCGGACAGCGAGCCGGCCAACACCGGTAGCCTGCGCGGTGACCTGCGCGCCTGGGGCGAACAATACCTGGATGAAATGAGCTCCGACCTGGGCCGCAACATGATGCGCGACGTGCAGTGCAGTCATCCCAAGGACTACTGCAGCCACATTCTGATGGGCCAGTTGCAGGTCATCCTCGACCGCTATCAGGGCAGCGTCGACGTGTTGCCAAGCCTGGATCGCCTACTGAACCTGATCGCGGCCCCCACGGTGTATCGCAGCCTGTTTTCCAGCGCACCGTTGCCGGTTGAAGAGCTGCATGAACTGATCGATCTGGCCCTGCTCGGCACCTAAAAAAAACGGCCTCAATTGAGGCCGTTTTTTATGGCGGGTCGTCGCTTACGTACGCATCCCGCGCCCACTCACCAGCAGCTTCGCGCAGCCAATGTACAGCACCACCGTCGCCACCAGCATGAAGGTGATTGCCACGCTGATCTTGATGTCCGACACCCCCAGAATGCCGTAGCGGAAGGCGTTGACCATGTGCAGCACCGGGTTGGCCAGCGACACGGTCTGCCAGAATGGCGGCAACAGGGTAATGGAGTAGAACACCCCGCCCAGGTAGGTCAGCGGCGTCAGCACGAACGTCGGGATGATCGAAATATCATCGAAGTTGCGCGCAAACACGGCGTTGATGAAGCCCAGCAGCGAGAAGATCGTCGCCGTCAGCACCACGACCAAAATGGTGACCCCAAGGTGATGCACCTGCAGGTGGGTGAAGAACAGCGACAGCAGGGTCACGATCACGCCCACCATCAAGCCACGCAGCACACCGCCCAGGGTGTAGCCGATCAGGATAGTGTGGGGCGACACCGGCGACACCATCAATTCTTCGATGGAGCGCTGGAACTTGCTGCCGAAGAAACTCGAGACCACGTTGCCGTAGGAGTTGGTGATCACCGACATCATGATCAAGCCCGGCACGATGTACTCCATGTAGGTGAAGCCACCCATGTCACCGATCTGCCGGCCGATCAGGTTACCGAAGATCACGAAGTACAGGACCATGGTGATCGCCGGCGGCAGCAGGGTCTGCGGCCAGATCCGGGTAAAGCGTTTCACTTCGCGATAGACGATGGTTTGCAGCGCGACGAGGTTGGGTTGCAGTTCGGAACTCATACCGCCACCTTCGCCAGATTTTTCTCCACCAGGGACACGAACAACTCCTCAAGGCGATTGGTTTTGTTACGCAGGCTCAGCACTTCGATGTTTTGGGCCGCCAACTGCGTGAACAGCGCGGTGATGCCCATGGCCTTGTCCACCTGCACTTCCAGGGTATGACTGTCCACCAGGCGACTCGGGTAACCGAGCAGTTGCGGCGGCGCCGACAGGTTGTTTTTCAGGTCGAGCAAGAAGGTTTCCACATGCAACTGGCCCAGCAGGTTACGCATGCTGGTGTTCTCGACAATGGTGCCGTGGTCGATGATGCCGATGTTGCGGCACAGCTGCTCAGCCTCTTCCAGGTAGTGGGTGGTGAGGATGATGGTGATGCCCTTCTCGTTCAGCTCGGTGAGAAAGGTCCACATCGAGCGACGCAGTTCGATGTCCACGCCGGCAGTGGGTTCGTCGAGGATCAGCAGGCGCGGTTCATGCACCAATGCGCGGGCGATCATCAGGCGGCGCTTCATGCCGCCAGACAGCGAACGCGAAGGCACGTCGCGCTTGTCCCACAGGCCCAGCTGGGTCAGGTACTGCTCGGCGCGTTCCTTGGCGACTTTCGCCGGGATGCCGTAGTAGCCGGCCTGGGTCACGACGATGTCGAAGGTCTTTTCAAACTGGTTGAAGTTGAATTCCTGGGGCACCACGCCGATGGAACGCTTGAGCGCCGCCGGGGATTTGTCCAGGTCATGGCCAAAGATATTCACCGTGCCACTGGTCTTGTTGACCAGCGTGGAGAGGATACCGATGGTGGTGGATTTGCCGGCGCCGTTGGGGCCAAGCAAGGCGAAGAAGTCACCTTCGGCAACGTCCAGATCGATACCACTCAGGGCCTGGAAACCGTTGCCGTAGGTTTTGGTTAGCTGCCGGATGGACAGAGCGGAACTCATATCGGATTACGCACCAAAGAAGGGAATAGAAAGAGTAGATGAGGGCGCAGCCCAGGTAGTTCAACGGCGGCGCATGACAAGCATGGTGCTTGCCCGCGCCGCACAAGTACAGTCACCCGTATTAATAGTGGGTATTAAGTCAACGCAGTCATGACCGCTTTGCGGTAGGCCGGACGTTGTTGCAGGCGCGCATACCAGGCCTCTAGATGGGGCATCGCAGGCCGCTCAATGGGCATTTCGAACCAGGCGTAGATAAAGCTGCCCAGGGGAATATCGCCCATGCCGATCTCGCTGCCCGACAGATACGGCTGTGTAGCCAGCGCTTCATCAACGGTTTTGAGCACATCGATACAGGCCTGGCGACCGGCGTGGATGTTGTCCCAGTTCTGTTTGTCCGCCGGGGTGCGCAGCACGCCCCAGAACACAATCTTGAACGGTTCGGCAAAAGTGGAGGTGGTCCAGTCCATCCACTTTTCCGCGTTGGCGCGGGCTTTCACTTCTGTCGGATACCAACTGGACGCTTGCTTGGCGCAGAGGTAACGCACGATGGTATTGGACTCCCACAGCACGAAGTCGCCGTCTTCGATCATCGGCACCCGGCCGTTGGGGTTCAATGCCCGATATTGCGGCGTGTCGACCACACCAAAAGCCCCGCCCGCATCAATTGCTTCATAGTCCAGGCCGAGTTCCTCGGCGCACCACAGTGCCTTCCTGACGTTTGATGAATTTTTACGACCCCAGATTTTCAGCATGACCGCGCCTTTCTTGTGGATGAACATGGCTGGATGAAGGCAGCAGCATACGCCGGTTCACGCGCGGCTCAAATCGCTCTGCATGTCGCCGAGTAACGGCGGCAGGTCGTCGGCAAACAGATGCGGGTAACACTGCTGGATATGGGCGAAGAAAAAGGCCTCGGGCACGTCAGGAAATTGCCCGTGGTCGACCACGTATTCCATCGAACGCTGGCCTTGGCGGTTGAACGCGTGGAAAACGCTGTCGTGAAGGCCGTCGAACTCCAGCGGCGGCACATCGAATACATCGCACAGTTGCTGGTTGAACGCAGGCGTGGCCTTGACCCAGCGATCATTCAGGTAAAGCTCGGTATAGCCGTGCATGGCGAACACATCACTCTTGAGCAGCGCGATCAGACGCGGCGTCGACAGATGATTGCGCACATCCGCCAGGCCGATGCGCGCCGGGATCCCGCAATGGCGGGCGCAGGCGGCAAGTAACGTGGCCTTGGGCACGCAATAGCTTTCGCCGGCAGCCAGGGCGAAGCTGGCACTCAATGTGTCTGGATCGCGGCTAAAGGTGTAGGGGTTATAGCGAATCGCCTCACGCACGGCGTAGTAGAGGCTGACTGCCTGGTCACTAAAATCCCTACGGGTTCCACGGTGTTTTTCGGCGAACTCCACCACCGCAGGGTGGTCACTATCGATGAAGCGGCTGGGACTCAGGTAGGTATCCATGAGCTTTATCTCCGAAGGAAGCCTGGAGTCTAACCACAGGCCTGCCGGGGAGATAACGACGAATCGGCCAAATCTCGTTACACCCTGATCACCCCGCTTGTTCGGATGCCGACTAAGCTCCCTGGTGGTTTCGCCCCTGGTTTCACGGAGGATTGAATATGCTGTTGTTGTGGATACTGGTGCTGGTGGTCGGCATTGCCTACCTCGCACACCGCCGCGTCGCGCCCCTGCCCGCCCTGGGCGTGGTTGCCGTCTACCTGCTGGCGATGGGCGCCTGGAGCCACGCACCGGGTTGGCTGCTGCTGATCTTCTGGGTGTTGATCGCCGTGGTGGCCGCGCCCCTGCTGCTGCCCGACCTGCGCCGCCAATACTTCACCAAGCCACTGTTCAGCTGGTTCCAGAAAGTCCTGCCGCCGATGTCCGAGACCGAGCGCGACGCCATCGACGCCGGCACCGTGTGGTGGGACGGCGAACTCTTCAGCGGTCGCCCGGACTGGGACAAGTTGCTGGCCTACCCCAAGGCCCAGCTGACCGAAGAAGAACAGGCGTTTATCGACGGCCCGACCGAAGAACTCTGCGCCATGGTCAGCGACTGGGAAATCGGCCAGGCCATGGACCTGCCGCCCGCGGCCTGGGAGCACATCAAGACCCATGGCTTCTTCGCCCTGATCATCCCCAAGGAATATGGCGGCAAGGGCTTCTCTGCCTATGCGCATTCCCAGGTTGCGATGAAACTCGCCACCCGCAGCGGTGACCTGGCCTCCACCGTGATGGTGCCCAATTCCCTCGGCCCCGCCGAACTGCTGCTGCACTACGGCACCGAAGAACAGCGCAACCACTACCTGCCGCGCCTGGCCCGAGGCGATGACATCCCCTGCTTCGCATTGACGGGCCCATTGGCCGGCTCCGATGCAGGCGCCATGCCCGACACCGGCGTGATCTGCAAAGGTGAATGGGAAGGCAAGGAAACCCTCGGCCTGCGCCTGAACTGGGAAAAACGCTACATCACCCTCGGCCCGGTCGCGACCCTGCTCGGTCTGGCCTTCAAGGCCCATGACCCGGACCACCTGCTGGGTGAAGAAGAAGACCTGGGCATCAGCCTGGCGCTGATCCCCACCGATACCCCCGGCGTAGAAATCGGCCGTCGCCACCTGCCTCTGGGCGCCGCGTTCATGAACGGCCCCAACTCCGGCAAGGATGTCTTCATCCCGCTTGAGTTCCTGATCGGCGGCCAGGAAATGCTCGGTAAAGGCTGGATGATGTTGATGAACTGCCTCTCCGTGGGCCGTTCGATCTCCCTGCCTGCGGTCGGCACTGGCGCGGCCAAGTTCACCAGCCTGGTGACCGGCCAATACGCCCAGGTGCGCGAACAATTCAATGTGCCCCTGTCGGCCTTCGAGGGCATCCAGGAAGCCTTGGCTCGGATCGGCGGCAACGCCTGGCTGATGGACAGCGCACGCATGCTCACCGCCAACGCCGTGGACCTGGGAGAAAAACCCTCGGTGCTGTCGGCGATCCTCAAGTACCACCTCACGGAGCGGGGGCGCGAGTGCATCAGCCACGCCATGGACGTGCACGGCGGCAAGGGCATCATCATGGGCCCGAACAACTACCTGGGTCGCAACTGGCAAGGTGCGCCGATCTTCATCACGGTGGAAGGCGCGAACATCCTGTCGCGCAACCTGATGATCTTCGGCCAGGGCGCGATCCGCTGCCATCCGTTCGTACTCAAGGAAATGGCCCTGGCCGGTCGCGAAGACCATGACCAGGCGCTGAAGGAGTTCGACGGGCTGCTGATGCAACACATCGGTTTCGCTGTGAGCAACGCCGCCAGTACCCTGGTGCTGAACCTCGGCGTCGGTCATTTCGAGAAGGCCCCAGGCAACCGCTTGAGCCAGGGTTATTTCCGCGCACTCAACCGACAGGCGGCCGCGTTCGCGCTGCTGGCTGACCTGAGCATGATGCTGCTGGGTGGCGAGTTGAAGCGTCGCGAACGCCTGTCGGCACGCCTGGGTGATGTATTGAGCCATATGTACCTGGCGTCAGCCGCCCTCAAGCGTTATCACGACCTGGATTCGCCGGATCATCTGGAACCCCTGTTCGCCTGGGCCATGGAAGAAAGCCTTGGCGAATCGGAGCGTGCGCTGGATGAACTGCTGAGCAACTTCCCGAACAAGGTACTGGGCTGCCTGCTGCGGGTGATCGTGTTCCCGTTCGGCCGTCGCCATACCGGGCCGTCGGATGCGCTGGATGCCGAAGTGGCTGCGGTGATCGGCCGTGCCAAGGGTGACCCGACCCTGGAAGAGTTGCTGGCCGGCTGCTATCGCCCGCAATCGGCGGAAGATCCGGTAGGCGCCCTGCAACATGCCTACGACCTGCTCGGCGCCAGCCATCCGCTGCAGAAAAAACTGCACACCGCGCTCAAAAGCGGCCAGGTCAAACCGACCGCCGGGGAGCATGCCATCGACGCGGCGTTGCACGCAGGTGTCTTGCAACCGGCCGAGGCGCAAACCCTGCGTGATGCCGAAGCAGCGCGGCGCAAGGTGATCGACGTGGATGATTTCAGCAAGGAAGAGCTGACCCAGGCCGAGGGTAAAGTCCGCTGAGTCGAGCGGTCATATAAAAACGGGCGCGAGAGGCATATACTCTCGCGCCCGTTTTTGCTTTAGAGGACTTATCTCGTGTCCAACGTCGTTGCCGATCATCTCGTCTTGCTCGACCATCTGCGCAGCATCCTGGTTGCCGTCGGCGAAGCCGAACAGGTGCCCGAGGAAAGCCATTCACTGTTCCTGGAGCGCTTCGACGAATTGCGCGCCCTACTGCCGATCGACCCGATCGAAAGCCAGTACCTGGGCCAGGACCTGATGAGCCAGGTCATCCTGCGCTACCCGCAAATCGCCCACCTGGTGCCGCGCGACCTGCTGTGGTTCTTTGGCGGTGACTGCCTGCACTTCATGCCTGACGAAGAACTGGACCTGTACCAGGCCTTGGAAGAACGTCGCTTCGAAGCCGAACAGAACGACGAACCGTTCGACTGGAACCAGGAAAAGCAGCTGCTGGCCATGCCGGTTGACCAGAGCAAGCACTGATCAGCGACCAGGAATGGGCCGACGCAATGTCGGCTCCTTCGCCATGCACGCCACCAGATAATCAATAAACACCCGCAACTTCGGCGGCAGGTACCGCGTGGGCGAATGCAGCAACCACGCCTCTCCATGGTAGGACGCAATAAAGTCCCACGCCGGCAACACCTGCACCAACCGCCCCTCCTCCAATGCATGGCGCGCCGTGAAATACGGCAAGCTGCCAATCCCCACGTGCTGCAACACCGCATCCAGCCGAACCCCGGTGTGGTTCGCCGCATAACGCCCACGCACCGCCACCGTCACCGCCTTGCCGGCCTGGCGGAATTTCCAGCGTGAATCTCCGGGCGTTTCCCCCAAGTAAATGCAGCTGTGTGCCAGCAGATCATGGGGGTGCTCCGGCGTCCCGTGTTCAGCCAAGTACTGCGGCGTCGCGCACAACAGATGCTCGATGGGCAATAACTGCCGCCCCACCAACCCCGGCGGCGGGCTGTCGGTGATACGGATACTCAGGTCGACGTTGTCATCAATCATGTCCACCTGGCGATCCTCCAGAATCAACTGCACATCCACCTTGGGGTAACGCCGCAGGAATTCCGGCATATGCGGGTGCACCACAAACCGCCCCACCGCCTTGGGCACACTGACCCGCACCAACCCTTCGGCTTCATGGGTGAACTGGCCGCTGATCTCCATCACCGAGCGCGCCGCGCTGACCATCTCCTGGCAGCGCTTGAATACCTCTTCCCCGCCTTCGCTCAAGCGCAATTTGCGCGTGGTGCGTTGCAGCAAGCGCGTAGCCAAAGCTTTTTCCAGACGCGAGATACTGCGGCTCACCGAGGAAGGCGAGGCCCCCAGTTGCCGGGCGGCTTCGGAGAAGCTGCCGGTTTCCACCACTTTGACGAAAATCGCCATTTCGCCCAGCAGCGGCAAAGGAAGATTGATGCTCATGGTGCACAGGTCCATTGATAATTGAGCGGATTATCACCTATCCGCGCACTATTTATACTGCGCGCAGAACCCTGATGCGGATGTAGATGATGACCGAGCGCCTGTTTTTTACCCACGACCACCTGACTGCCGAGCTGGAGGTGCTGAGCTGCACCCCCCACGAGGGGCAGTTCGCAGTCATCCTGCAGTCGACGATTTTTCACCCCCAGGGCGGTGGGCAACCTTTCGATACCGGCTGGCTGGGTGAAAGCACTGTGCTGCGCGTCACCCAGGAAGCCGACCGCGTGGTGCACTATGTCGACCGGCCATTGGAACCCGGTCCGATCACCGCGCGGGTCGATGAGCAGCGTCGTACTCTACACACCCGACTGCATTCCGCCGGGCACTTAATTGGCAACGCAGGCGAAACCCTGGGCTGGATGCCGATCAAGGCCCATCACTGGCCCGGCGAAGGCAAGATCACCTTCATCCGTGGCGAAGCGGCGCAAGCCATGGACGCCGAGGCGATCCAACAACAGGTCAACCAATGGATCGCCGCAGACTACCCGCGCCACATGAACCTGGAAGACGGCACCCGCGAAGTCGGCTTTGGCGAATTGCCCGCGTACGCCTGCGGCGGTACTCATGTACAGGCACTGAGTGAGTTGGGCCAGGTGACCATCCTGACCCTTTCAGAAAAAAAGGGTGCGCTGTCCGTGCGCTACGAACTCGATTAAACCTCACTCACCCCCGCCCGCCCTGGTTCCACCACAAACGACTTGAGGGTCGACACCGTGGCCATCGGGTCGCGAGGGTCGGTAATCACCCGCAGGTTCGTGAGCATCCTGCCCTCCTCCACCTCCACCGACACATACCCTCGTTGGCGGCTGTCGAAGAACTTTACATGGGGGTTGAGCGGCAGCAGCTTGCTGAACGCATCAAAGGGCGGCCCATCGGAGGTCACCGAGGTACCAACAAATTCCGTGGCCACCACCCGCGAATCCGGGTTGTTGGCATCGGCGTGCAAATCCGTCACCCAGAACGAGTGGATATCGCCGCCCCAGAACACCGGGTTGTTGACGCGATTGCGCTCGATGGACGCCAGCATCCGCGAACGGTTGGCCATATAGCCATCCCACCCGTCGGTCCAACGCCCCGGCTTGTGGTTGGTCAGGTCACGCTGGGTCAGCGGCGCTACCAACAGGTCCTGGGCGATGATGTTCCACTGCGCTTTTGACTGGGCAAACCCCTGGTCCAGCCAAGCCTCTTGCTGCCAACCCAGCATGGTGCGGCCAGGGTCGCGCAAGTCGTGACAGAGGTTATCGGCGATATGTCCCTGGTGGCTGCCATTCGCCGGAATGCACGGTTGTTCGGAACGGTATTGCCGACCATCCAGCACGTGGAAACGGGCCAGTCGGCCGTAGTCCAGGCGCCGATAAATGCGCATGTCCGGACCTTTCGGCAAACTGCTGGCACGCAGCGGCATATGCTCGTAGTAAGCCTGGTAGGCCGCCGCACGCTGCTGCAGGAATTGCCCGATCGGAATCTTCGGGTCCTGGGACCAGCGGTTGGCGTAGTCGTTCTGCACTTCGTGATCGTCCCAGGTCGCCACGCTCGGTGCAGCAGCGTGCAGGGCCTGTAGATCCGGGTCGGTTTTGTACAGGGCATAGCGGTTACGATAGTCGCTCAGGCTCACTGCATTACCGCTGCCGTGGGGGCGAATGATCTTGCCCGAATCCGCCGCGTAGGAACTGTCGTAGATGTAGTCGCCGAGAAAGAACACCAGGTCGGGCTGTTCCTCTGCCAGGTGGCGATAGGCACTGAAATAGCCGCGCTCCCAGTGGGAGCACGAGACAAACCCCAGGCGCGCCGACACCATGGCATGCACCGCAGGCGCCGTGCGCGACTGCCCCACCGGGCTTTGCGCGCCCAGCCCTTCGAACTGATACCAATACGGCCGGCCCGCCTCCAACCCCGCGACTTCCACATGCACCGAATGGCCCCAGCGCTCGCTGGCCATGACTTCGCCCTGGCGCACCACGCGGGTCATCGCGGCATCGCTGGCGACCCGCCAACGCACGGGCACGGAACGGCTCAAGCCGCCCCGGCCATCCACGGCATTGAACAACGGCGCCAGGCGCGTCCAGATCACAAACCCATCGGGCAACGGGTCCCCGGAAGCCACGCCGAGGGTGAACGGATAATCCACGCCGGCACTGCGCGCAAACGGACTGAGGATCGCAAACGAGGTGGCGACAGCCAGCCCGGCAAGGACCCGGCGCCGGCCATGATCGACCTCGCCACTCACAGTCGAAACTCCCAATCCTGACGCAAAGTGGCGAACACCAACATGTCCTCATGCACGCCGTTCTTGAGAAATGCCCCGCGCAGACAACCTTCATACTGCAGGCCGATTTTCTCCATGACTCGCGCCGATTCTTTGTTGCGACTGAAGCACTGGCTGCCCACGCGATGCAGGCCGAGTTCGGCAAAGCCGTAGTCCATCAGCGCACGCGCTGCTTCTGCCGCATAGCCCTGGTTGCGCGCGTCCGCCGCCACCCAGCCGCCCAGGTGTCCGTAGAGGTGATCCTGCTTGATGCGTAGGCTGACGATGCCGATCAGCTCGCCGCTGTCACGCCGGTGCATGCCCAGGCTCAACAGGTGGGCCGAGCGAAATTTCTCCGGCATGCCAGCGATAAAGTCCTGCGCGATTTCGAGGGTGTAAGGCGAAGGAATACTCGCTGTGTTGTCAGCGATTTTCGGGCCGTTGGCGAGGGTGCACAACGTCTCGGCCTGGTGGTTTTCCAGTGCGCGCATTAACAGTCGCGGCGTGGATATCTGTGGCAGTTCACGGCTCATTTCCAGGGGCCCTCGATGTAAAGTTTTTGAGAATGCCCCTGGTGCATGTCAATTCTGTTACGTCACAAAAATGTCTTGAGAATTGTCTGAAATACCTGTCCTAGAGCCCTCAAAACGTCAATTAAAGTTAACCAATCGGTCATTTTTGGTTGTTAGCGTGTCGCCCCTAATTCAATAACGGGGTAGCGGAATGAGAACCTGGGACGAACCGAAAAAACGCAAGGCGCACATCGAACTGATCCCGATGATCGACGTGATGATGTTCCTCCTGGTGTTTTTCGTACTCGTGAGCCTGAACGTGATTCCGGCCCTCGGCATGAAGACGCAACTGCCCAGCGCCAGCAGTTCACAGCAGCTCAAACCACAGAACAAATTCATCCTGACACTGGGCCTGGAAGGCCAACTGCAACTGGATGGCAAGGACCTCACGGTCGATGCGCTGGTGCCGGCGCTGAAGGCGGCCGAAAAGCCTGACACCAAGTCGACCATCATCGTCAACAGCGACAAAGGCGTAGAAGTTTCGCGCCTGGTGGAGGTGATGGACACCCTGCGTCTGGGTGGCTTTACCTCCGTGTCCATTGCCACGCGTAAGTCCTGATCATGTACGTATTGTTTCGTGCGCGTCAGCTGCTGGGCAGTGTCCCGGCCCTGATCGCCCTGGTGCTGATTGCACTGGGTATCCAGTCCCAGACCTTGAAGGTTGAGCCGGTGTATGACGAGTCGGCGGTCGAGTTGGCGCTGGTCGAGCCGGAGCCAGAAGTGATCCCCGAGCCGGTGGTGGAACAAGAGCCGCCACCGCCGGTGATCGAGGATGAAGAGGCAGAACCGGCCCCGCCACCGCCGCCGCCAAAACCGCTGCCAAAACCCAAGCCTGAGCCCAAGCCAAAACCTGTGCCCAAGCCCGTGGTCGCCAAGCCAACGCCCACCCCGACACCCCCACCGGTCGCCGCCAAACCGGCACCGGCGCCCGTGGCCCAGGCCGCGCCGACACCCGCGCCGCCCGCGCCGCCCGCGCCCCCCAAGGTCGACGGCCAAGCGCTGGAAGGCGGTTACCTCAAGGGTTTGCGCAACGAGCTGGATACCTACAAGCAGTACCCCACCGGACGCCAGGCCTCCCTTGAACGCCCCACCGGCGAAGTGGTGGTCTGGTTGCTGGTCGACCGCCAGGGTCGGGTTCTCGACTCCGGTTTGCAGACCCAGGCCTCGAGCATGTTGCTCAACCGGGCCGCCACCAACAGCTTGCGTCGTATCAAGCAAGTCAAGCCGTTCCCCGAGCAAGCCTTCGGGGGCCGCAATGAGCAGCGCTTCACCGCCACCTTCAACTACAGCGTGCAATAAGCACCCGACACCAGGACGACAGAGATGAGGTTCACACGGATTCATCTGGCACTCGTTGCCGCAAGCATGGGCCATGGAATGGTCATGGCCGACACCAGCAACAGCGACGTCGGGACGATTGGGGTTCAGGGCAAGGCCACGGCAGGTGGCGGCTACATGGTGCAGGAAGAAAGCATCAAGGGCCGCTCCACCGTGACCAAGGAAGCGCTGGATAAACAGACCGCCACCGGCAACGCCGTGGACAAGCTCAAGTACACGCCGGGCTTGAACATTTCCAGCGAAGACAACACCGGCCTGTCCGGCTTTCGCTTCACCATGCGCGGGCTCAACTCCGACCAGGTGGGGATGTCGGTGGACGGCATGCCGATCAACGACTCCGGCAACTACGCGCTGTACTCCAACCTGCTGGGCGACCCGGAAAACATCGAGCAGATCTTCGTCACCCAGGGTTCTTCGGAGGCCGACGGCCCGCACATCGGCTCCAGCGGCGGCAACATCGGCATCGTGACCATTCGCCCGACCAAGGAAACCGGGGCGTTCGTCAAACAGGTGATGGGCAGCAACGCCACGCGCAAGACCTTTGCCCGCCTCAACACCGGCGAGATCAATGGCCTGAGCAACTGGTTGTCGGCGTCCCACACCGAAGGCCAGATGTGGCGCGGTTCGGGCGCCGTGCGCGCGGACAAGGTCGAATGGAACAGCTTCTTCGACGCCGGCGATGGCAACACCGCCAACCTGATCCTCAAGTACCACGAGCAGGACAACAATAGCTACAGCCAGCTGACCAAGGCCCAGTACCAGCAGAACGGTCGCAAGTACGACCCCTACCCGGCCACGCCGACCGTGGGCAGCAACGGCAAGTACAACAGCTACTACGCCCTGGCGCAGAACCCGTTCCAGACCTTCACCGCCGTGCTCAACACCCAGTTCAAACTGGCAGACAACCTCGCGTTGTCGGTGATCCCGTATTACTACTGGGGTAACGGCAGCGGTGTCGGTTCGGCCAGTTATGCGCTGAACCGCGGCTCCAACCAAGGCGGCGTGTTCGACCTGGGCAACCTGCCCACCGGCGCCCAATACAACGCCGACGGCACCCCGAACAACGGCGTGTATTACCGCCCTTCGCGCACCCAGACCTGGCGTCCGGGCATCACCACCAAACTGAACTGGGACCTGGGCGATCACAGCCTGCAAGTCGGCTACTGGTACGAGCGCGCACGCCAAAGCCAGACCCAGCCGTTTATTCCGCTCAAGGCCAGTGGCAAGCCCGTCGACACCTGGCCGGACTCCAACGACGCGGTGGTCGATGCCAATGGCAACACCATCCAGGGACGCGACCGCTTCACCATCACGCCGGCGCAGAAAGTCTGGGCCCAGGACACCTGGTACATCAACTCGGACTGGACCCTGATCGCCGGCCTGGCCTACATGAACGTCAAGCGTGACGGCACCAACCACGGCAGCCTCACCGAGCAGCCGGAAAAACGTAACCAGACCTACAACAAGCTGCTGCCCAACGCCGGCCTGAAATACCAGCTGGATGAACGCGATCAGTTGTTCTACAGCCTGTCGCGCAACATGCGCATCCCGCAGAACTATGTGCTGTACGACAAGGGCGTGGGTTCCATCGACTCCAAGCCGGAAACCAGCTGGAACCACGAGTTGGGCTGGCGCTACACCGATGAAGACATGACCGTGGCCGCCACCTTGTTCTACATGCAGTTCAAGGATCGCCAAGTGTCGTCGCGGGACATCAACGGCGACTTCGCCGACATCAACGCCGGCTCCGTCAACAACAGCGGCCTGGAGTTGGAGTGGAGCGGCCTGCTACCCAATCACTTCAACTACTACACCTCCTACACCTACACCAAGGCCGAGCAGCAAGACGACCTGACCGTGTACAACGCCGGCCAAGCCATCTTGCTGCCCACCAGCGGCAAGCAGTTCGCCAACGTGCCGAAAAACATGCTGGCCGCCAACATCGGCTACGACGACGGCCGCTTCTACGGCACCTTCGGCGGCAAGTACACCAGCAAGCTCTACGGCGACCTGACCAATGACGAAGCCATCTCCGGCCGCACCGTTTTCAACGCCGGCGCGGGTATCTACCTGCCGGTGGACAAGAAGGTAGTCAAGGACGCCACCCTGCGCCTGAACGTCGACAACCTGTTCGACAAGAAGTACCTGGACGGCGTGTACACCACCAAGACCAACGCGGCCAGCTACAGCGGTTTCCGCGACGGCGACCCGGCCTACATCGTGGGTCTGGAACGTACCGTGACGGTTTCCCTGGAAGCCAACTTCTAATTGCGAGGTAAATGAACATGGACATGAACCTGCTCCACGACATCACCTTTTATGTGATGTATGCCGCGATGGCCATCGCGATCTTTATCACCATCGAGCGCGGGATTTACTTCGCGTATGTACGCCGCCAAGCCCGCGCGCTGACCGAGGTGCTGGGCGCCAATGTGCACAGCGAACGCGACCTGCCGGAAAGCCTGACCCGCCGTGACAGCCTGCCGCTGAGCATGGTGTTGCCAGTGCTGGCACAGAAAGCCTCACAGGGTTCGCGCAAGGACTTGGATGACGTGATCGAAACCCAGTACCTGACCACCCGTGCCCCCCTGGCCCGCAGCCTGTGGATTATCGAAACCATCACCACCGCCGCGCCGCTGTTGGGTTTGCTGGGCACCATCCTCGGCATCATCGACACCTTCAAGGCGCTGGCCACGGCGGGCGTGTCCGACCCAGGGCAGATTTCCGGTGGTATCGGCACGGCCTTGTTCGCCACCGGCCTGGGGATCGCCATCGCGCTGTTCTGCGTGGTGTTCCACAACTTCTTCCAGGACAGCCTGGAGCGCATCAACGACCAGCTGAAAATCCTGCTGATCCGCGCCGCCACCGGCGCCCGCGTGCAGAGTGAAGTACCGCACCTGGTGCCGACGCCACTGCACAGCCGCACGGCGTAAACGTAACAGCGGGCGCGCAATGCGCCCGCTTTCTTTTGTGATGGGAATTCCTATGTCCATTTCCTTGAAATTGCGCATCGCAGGCCTGGCAGGCTTGCTCATGAGTCCGCTGGCCCAAGCGGACTTTTCGATTCCGGGGTTTGAATTGGTGCACACCGTGCCGGTGGACACCGCCCTCGGCACCGACGACTTGCGCCAGCCCGGCCCAGTGTGGAGCGAGCTGTTTGACGGCGCAAAAAGCAGCATCGACATTGGCCAGTTCTACGCCGCCGATCACCCAGGCTCGGTGATGGACCGCGTGATCGAACGCCTGGAAGCCGCCGGTAAACGCGGTGTGAAGATTCGTTTTCTGCTGGAAGAAAAAGGCATCCGGTTGTCGGAAGCGTCCACCCTGGAACGCCTGCGGAAAATCCCCAACCTGACCTTTCGCGTGCTGCCCTACGCGCGGGTGAGCGGTGGGATCATCCACGCCAAATACCTGGTGGTGGATGGCAAGCAGGCGTTTGTCGGCAGCCAGAATTTCGATTGGCGTTCGCTGGAACATATCCACGAAACCGGGCTGCGTATCACCGACCCGACCGTGGTGAGCCAAGTGCAGGCGATCTTCGAACAGGACTGGAAAGCCCAGCAGGCATTGGCCAACAACCAGCCGGTGCCACTGCCTGCCTCCAGCAAAGAGCCGCCACGCACCGGCAACTACCTGGTCGCCAGCCCGCAACGCTACAACCCGCCAGGCGTCGGCGATTCACAGCTGGAACTGCCGCGTTTACTCAGCGAAGCGAAACACGAAGTGCGCGTGCAACTGCTCGACTATGCGCCACTGTCCTACGGACCTGACAAGACCCGTCCGTACTACGCAGTGATCGACAATGCCGTGCGTGCGGCGGCGGCACGTGGGGTGTCGATCAAGCTGATGGTGTCCAACTGGAACACCGACACGCTGGAGTTGCCCTACCTCAAAAGCCTCGCTGTGCTGCCCAACGTGCACATCAAGATCATCACCCTGCCCGAGGCCAAGCAAGGCTTTATCCCGTATGCGCGGGTGATCCACAGCAAGACCATGGAAATCGACGGCGAGGTTGCGTGGATCGGCACCAGCAACTGGCTGGGCGGGTACCTGGATAACTCGCGCAACCTGGAAGTGGTGATGCGCAGTGAAGCGATGGCCAAGCGGGTCGGGGAGTTGCATGAGCAATTGTGGGATGGGCCTTATGCTAGAGCCTTGAACGTGACCGAGGAGTACCCTGAGCCCCACCCTGGCCAGCATTGACCAGAGGCACCTGAGTAGTGGTAGTGTGTGGAAATGTTTCTGACAGATTGATCAGAAACGTCCTACTCACTACCTGCAAAGGAATGCGTCCCTCCATGCACTTTCCACTCAAGCAATTGGCGGCTGCCACCCTGTTCGCGGCGAGCCTTTCGGCCATCACCAGCCCCGCTTTCGCCAACATCACCCCGGACCAAAGCACGGCAATTCTGAAGCATTTCAACGAAACGTCAGTCACCGACTTCCGTGGTTTCCTCGGCGCCCTGGCCAAGGGCGACCTGGGCAAGACCCGTGATGTGGGCCCGGCGATCAGTGCGTTTCTTGATAACAAAACCTTGAGCGCGGATCAGCAGAACGAGATCAATCGCCTGCTCGGTATCTACACGCGAGTGAAGTACGGCAAGGCCGCCACCGAAACCCTGCGTGAGCTGGTGGAAATCCCGACGTTCAACGTGGACGGTCTGCCGCAGTACAAGAACCCGGAGTTCATCAAGATTGCCGGCAAGATTGAGGCACTGGCCAAGGCCTTTAACCTGACGTTCCGCAATATCGACAACCGTGTGTACGAAATTTCCCTGGAAGGCAGCGGTGATGAAGTGGTCGGTATCCACGCCCACGCCGACGTGGTGCCTGTGACACCGGAAAACTGGGTGTTGAAAGACGGCACCAAGCTCGACCCGTTCAAAGTCACGCTGATCGGCGACCGCATGTACGGGCGTGGCACCGAGGATGACAAAAACGGCATCGTCGTGGCGATGTATGCCATGAAGGTGATCAAGGAAGAGAAGCTGCCGCTGGCACGCAATTTCAAGCTGCTGGTGGACACCACCGAAGAAACCTCCGGCGACGCGATTCCCTACTACTTCGAAAAGAACCCGACACCGCAGTACAACCTGGCGCTGGATGGCGGTTACCCGGTGGTGATTGCCGAGAAAGGCTACGGCACGGTGATGGCCACCTTCCCGCGTCGCAAGGGTGAAGGCAAAGGCGCGGAAATCATCTCGATGACGGGCGGCATGGCAACCAACCAGATTCCATCAGCTTCGGTGGCGACGTTCGTAAGCGACAAGCCGGCCGAATTGGCCGCCAGCTTGCAAAAGGCCGGCACCGACTACGCCAAGCGCAACGGTGGCGATTTTGAAGTGGCCGCCAAGGTCGACGGCAAAAACGTCAAGCTGACCGTCACCGGCGTGTCCGCGCACTCGTCCGAGCCGGAATCCGGGGTCAACCCGGTGGCGCGCATGCTGGAGTTGATCCACAGCGTCGATGGCAAGATCGCCTTCAAGCACAACCACATCACCGATGCTGCACGTTATGCGTCCGACAACTGGGGCCTGGATTACCTGGGCGGCAAGTTGGGCGTGGGCTTCTCTGATGAGTTCATGGGGCCGCTGACCACTTCTCTGACCTTTGTCGGCCTGGATGACAAGGCCTTCAAGCTGGCCGTGAACCTGCGCGTGCCAAAGGGCAAGTCACCGGAAAAACTCAAAGCCGAGATCGCCGACAAGCTGAGCGCCTGGGACAAGAAAACCAAGGTCAAGGTGGGCTTCACCTACTCTGTGGCCGAGCCGATGTACCGCAACCCTGAAGGTGAGTGGGTCAAGGCCCTGTTGGCGGTGGCCAGCGAAAACCTGGGCATGGAACATAAATTTGGGACCTCTGCGGGCGCGACCTCCGTGCATGAACTGCCCAACGGCGTGCAATTCGGCCTGGCGCGCCCGGAAGTGAAGTACACCGGGCACACCGACAACGAGTTCAAGACCGTCGACCAGTTCCTGCTGGACCTGCAGATCGTCACCGAAATGATGGGCCGCATCGGCCAACTGCCCAAGCTCTGATAAACAGCAGCCCGCCGCAACGGCGGGCTGTTCAGGCTTGCAGCATCAGCATATCTTCGAAAAAACCACCGACCGGTTCCGTGGGATGGCACAGCTGGATTTCCAGGACCCAGGCCATTTCACTCGGTGGGATTTCCAGGTCCGCCAGCACCTTGCTCTCGAACAACGCGTGGGGGAAATCCGCAAGGCGGTGCCCTGCGAGGTTACGCGCCAGCCTCCAGCCTTTTGCCACGGCGCTCTGCTCGGCGAAGTCATAGAGTTCGCGACCAGTGAGGCCCTGTAGCCAGGCGTCGCGGGTTTCGTCGAACACCTCATGCAGTGCGGTCCTGCACGCCAGGTGCAGCGGCGCGTCACCGAACACAAAAGTGTCACCATAGTCGCCCTCGTAACCGTCCCACACCGGGCCCAGATCGACCACGACAATGTCGCAGGCGCGCAGCCTGCGCTGGCGGTCAACGCCTTCGCGGGGCGGGCGGACCGTGTCGTCGCCAAAACGGATGTAGGTCGGGTGCCAGGTGTGGGAGGCGCCCATGGCTTGCAGTTGGTCGGCGGCCATGTCGAGGGCTTCGCCGGTGGTCATGCCCACTTGTAGTCGGCTGGCAATTGCCGCCAGGGCACGGATGGACTGATCGCGCGCGGCCAACATGCCGTCCAGAGAATAACGTGGGCCGACTTTCTCCCAGACCGGGTGCAACGCCTTGGGCGCCGTGCCGGCACTCGACCGGCCACTGGGCACAAAGGCTTCCGCGACGAATCGATGACCGGGCAAGCCGGCGTCCAGACACGCCGTGCGCACCTGACTGATCATGGCGCCATTACCGCAGGCATACACCTGGGCGACTTGCCAGTCGTGCCCGTGATTCAGCGCAACTTCCTGCACTCGTCCGTGGGAGGCCAACACCGGGTGCCAGTGAAAGCGTGGGTAATCATTGACTGCTTGGTCCAGGAACACACGGTCGTAGAAATCTGCCGGCTGCCCGCCGCCCCAGTACAAGGTCACGTCAACATCACGCTTTAGGGCGGTCAGCAGGATCGGCTTGATGCCTGCATAACCGGTGCCCGTAGCGAACAGGACCACGGACACATCGTCATTGTCCTGCCAGGTACAGGCACCAAACGCTCCTTCCAGTTGCAACAGATCGCCAGCCTCCAGGTCGGCCAGCAACGTTTCGGAAAACAGCCCGCCACTCACCTGGCGAATCTGAAAAACCAGCCGCCCATCGTCGTCGGCCGGCAGGTTGGCGATCGAGAAGCACCGCGAGTCACCGTCGACCAGGCGGAACTTGAGGTACTGACCCGCCCGCACTGCCAGCGGCCTGTCCGGCATCAGCACCAGCTCAATGATGTCGGGGCTCAGTGCGCGTTTGCTCACGACCTGCGCCTCGACCACCAGCGCGGGTGTGTCCAACGACCAGCCGGGGATTTCCAGGCGCATGTCGCCGCAGGCGTGGCTCTGGCACAACAGCATTTCATTGGCGGCCAACGGATAACACGGCGCGGGTGCGTCCGGCGCCAGCTGTTTGGCCCGGTACGCCCCTTCTGCGACCACCACTTTGCACGACCCACAGGCACCACGCCGGCAGGAAAACGGCACGGACAGGCCATGGGCGAGCATTGCATCCAGCAACAGTTCATCACCGGCCTCAAAGGTTTTCCCCGAGGGGGAGAGTTCGATGACATGGCGTGTATTCATAACAACCTCGGGGTGAGTGAGCCGTGATTGTTGCGCTAGACTAGGCCCATTAAAACCTCCAGTTTTGGATACTTCAGATGGTCCAGATGCGAAAATGGCGACCGCTGCTCAAGCTCAACGACAGTGCAAGCCAGGCGTCCTATCGCAAGATTGCCGAAGGCCTGGTGACCGCGATCGTTGAAGGGCGATTGCTGCCAGGCACACTGTTGCCGGGCACTCGGGAAATGGCGCAGTTGCTCGACGTCAACCGCAAGACTGTGGTGCTGGCCTACGAAGAGGCCATGACCAAGGGCTGGCTGGTCAGCGAGCCGCGGCGCGGGACCTTCGTCAATGCGCAGTTGACGGCCAAGCAACTGCCGAGCCGCGCGCAGGCGCCCTTCGCGCCGCCCATCCTGGCGCAGACAGCCGCGCCCTATTTCGCCCAGAACGCCCAGGTGACGGCGCTGAACCATCGGCATGACGCGCTGTTTTTCGATAACGGCACCAGCGACCACCGCCTGCTGCCCCAAGCCGTGCTGCACCGCTACTACCGCAATGCCCTGCGCAGCAGCTTTGCGTCCAACACCCTGCGCTACGGCAGCGAGGGCACCGGCTATCATCTGCGCTGCGCGCTGGCCGAGATGCTGCGTAACAACCGTGGGTTGACGGTCGGCGCCGAAAACATCTGCCTGACCCAAGGCACTCAGATGTCGCTGTACCTGACCGCCAGCCTGTTGCTCAAACCCGGCGACGTGGTGCTGGTGGAGCGCCTGAGTTACCCGCCAGCGTGGGAAATTTTCCGCAGGTTGGGTGCGCAACTGGTCACGGTGGACATCGACGAAGAAGGCTGTCGCACGGACCAGATCGATCGCCTGTGCCGCGAACACAAGGTGCGGATGATCTATCTCACGCCACACCACCAGTTCCCCACCACCGTGAGCCTGCACGCGGCGCGGCGGCAGCAGTTGCTGGCATTGGCGGCGCTGCATGATTTCTGCATCATCGAAGAAGACTACGACCACGAATTTCACTTCAGCGGGCGCCCCTACCTGCCCCTGGCCAGTGATCGTGCGCAGCGGCATGTGATTTATGTTGGCTCATTATCCAAGGCTCTCGGCTCGACGTTCCGCTGCAGTTATGTGGTGGCTCCTGCGCAGGTGGTCGAAGCCCTGCATAGCAACGCCGCACTGATGCTGGGCGATGCCGACGCGGTCGCGCAGAAGATGCTTGCCAACCTGATCAACGACGGCGAACTCAAGAAGCACCTGCGCCGGGTATCAAAGGAATACCGCGCCCGCCGTGAAACCTTGCAAGGCTGCCTGCATGCGGCGTTCGGTGAGCGGATCCAGGTGCGCGAGCCCGAAGGCGGCCTGGCGCTGTGGGTGCGTTTCGACGATGCAATCGACGTCGACCAGACGGTGAACGCAGCCCTTGATCACGGGCTGGTCGTACGCAGTGGCCGGCAGTTCTCGCCGATGGACCAGGCAGAAAATGCGCTGCGCCTGGGCTTCGCCTCGCTGAATCAGGAAGAGATCCGCGAGGCTACGTTGCGCTTGGCCAAAGCGGCGAACCGGCGCACACACAAAAATGCCGATCATCACTGATCGGCATTCGGTTAGAGCGGCAGCAGGAAGCGTGATCGCTCCTCGGTCCGGGCAAGCTCCGGGAACTCCAGCAGCAGCGCCCGGTTGCCCCGGCCAATATGCTCCATCACCGCCCGCGTAATGTACTCACGCACCATGCCCGTCGAGACGTAATACATGGCCCAGGCTTGTTCGGGCGTACAGTGGCCGATCTGTTCCTCGATGTCCTTGTACGCCTTGTCATCGTCCGACTTCACGTCGCGCTGATATTCGGCTTGGCCCATGATTGTTCTCCTTCACTGGCACGTCTGCAGCAGCCCGACCCGCCTATTCATTCACCCGATCAGGTGCCGCTCTTCACCTTGGTCCACACCCGCGTGCGGATTCGCTCCAATTTCAAGGGCAGCGGCTCCAGGGGAACCAAGGTGGCGATCGTCTCTTTGGACGGGTAAATCCAGGGGTTGTCGCGCAACTTCTGCTCGACCAACACGGTGGCGTCCTTGTTGGCGTTGGGGTACAGCGTGTGGTTGGAACTCTTGGCGATCACTTGCGGGTCGAGCATGTAGTTGATGAACGCCAGACCCTGCTTGGCATGCGGCGCATCCTTGAGCAGCACAAAGTTTTCCGACCACACCAACCCGCCCTCACGCGGCAGGCTGTAGGCAATCTTGCGGCCGGTGTTGTTTTTCTCATTGATGGCCTGCGCCGTCAGCGCCCCGCTCGCCCAGCCGACCACCACACAAATATTGCCGTCGGCAAAGTCGGCGTCGGTCCTGGAAGAGTCAAAGTAGAGCACGTAAGGGCGGATCTTCAGCAGCAGCGCCTGGGCTTTCTGGTAATCCTCAGGGTTCTGGCTGTTGCTTGGCAGGCCGAGGTAATGCAAGGCAATCGAGATGATTTCGCTCGGCGAGTCGAGCATCGCCACGCCACACGACTTGAGCTTGCTGATGTTCTCTTCCTTGAAGATCAGGTCCCAACTGTCTACCGGGGCATCGTCACCCAGGGCGGCCTTGACCTTATCCACGTCGTAACCAATGCCGGTGGTGCCCCACAAATACGGCACGGCATAGCGGTTACCTGGATCATTGGCGGACAGCAGCGCCAGCATTTCCGGATCGATGTGCGAGAAATTACTCAGTTGGGAGCGGTCCAGCGGTGCCAGCACACCGGCCTGGATCAGGCTGGGCAAGACATTCGAGGTGGCGACGACAACGTCATACCCGGTGCGCCCGGCCATGACCTTGCTCTGCATGATCTCGGCACTGTCGAAGGCATCCAGGTGCATCCGGGTACCGGTTTTCTGCTCAAATTCCTTGGGGGTTTCCGGCGCGATCAGCCCGAACCAGTTATACAGGTTGACCCGTGGCTCGGCCGCCGAGACCGGGGCACTGGTACACACAGCGACCAGCGCAGCCATAAAAATGGCGCGCAATTGGGGTTGACTCATCTCGCTATCCTTGTCAAAACGACAGGCCATCATGGCCTGCATCCACTGTTGGGTGAATATACGCGGCACGTCCGATTAGTAAATACCCAGAAGTACTTAGCCCAGCCCCATGAATGCCTAACCCTAAAGGGGTAGTAAATGTCGCTCGACCTTCACAACCTGGCCTGGCATCGGTCCGCCGGAACGCTGATCATGCAGTTGAACCGCCCGGCGTTCTGGAGCTCGCTGGTTCGCGTGTTAAAGGAATATGTCCAGATCGACAATTGGGTTGTATTGATCTTCAGCGACCAACAGGTGCGGGTCATCAGCCTGACCGAAGTCGCCGATGCGGACGAAGTGGACGCCCTGACCCAGCGCTATGTAAAAGGGCTGTACCTGCTGGACCCCTTTTATATCGCCAACCGGGAAAACCCGCAGAGTGGTTTTTTCCATCTGTCCGACATCGCGCCGGAGCATTTCCTGACCACCGAGTATTACCACCAGTACTTCGCCCAGTACGTCAGCGTGGACGAGGTGCAGTACAACGTGCAGCTCGACGTCGACCGAACGCTGTGCATTTCATTTGGCAGCAACGTGCGTTACAGCCCGCAGCAGATCACCACGCTGGACATGATCAAACCGTGGGTGCTGGCATTGATGCATCAACGCATGTGCTTTGAGAATGATGCGGAAAAAAGCCAGGCCGAGCCGCCGCCATGGTCTGAGGCAATCATGCAACTTGGCGCACAAATCACTGCGCGCGAAAAAGATGTGCTGCGGTTACTGTTGAGCGGTTTTTCCAACAAAGAGATCGCCGGCAAGCTGAACCTGTCCACAGAGACCATCAAAGTTCATCGTCGCAACCTTTACAACAAGCTGAGCATCAAGTCTCAGTCCGAGTTGTTTGCACGGTTTTTCATGCCTGGGCAGGAAACGTCGCCTGCGCATTGAACGCCAGCGTCCTCTCACAAATCACGCACAAACAAAAACGCCGATCATTGCTGATCGGCGTTTTTGTTGAATATGGAGCGGGAAACGAGACTCGAACTCGCGACCCCGACCTTGGCAAGGTCGTGCTCTACCAACTGAGCTATTCCCGCAAATGGCGTCCCCTAGGGGACTCGAACCCCTGTTACCGCCGTGAAAGGGCGGTGTCCTAGGCCACTAGACGAAGGGGACACACAACTGAAACACATGGTGTGTATTTCAGCGCCCAGAGGTTAGATCCGAAGATCATGCCCTGGTTTCACTCAGTGCCGCCCGAAGGCCACACTGCTTAAACTTGGAGCGGGAAACGAGACTCGAACTCGCGACCCCGACCTTGGCAAGGTCGTGCTCTACCAACTGAGCTATTCCCGCAAATGGCGTCCCCTAGGGGACTCGAACCCCTGTTACCGCCGTGAAAGGGCGGTGTCCTAGGCCACTAGACGAAGGGGACACACAACTGAAACACATGGTGTGTATTTCAGCGCCCAGAGGTTAGATCCGAAGATCATGCCCTGGTTTCACTCAGTGCCGCCCGAAGGCCACACTGCTTAAACTTGGAGCGGGAAACGAGACTCGAACTCGCGACCCCGACCTTGGCAAGGTCGTGCTCTACCAACTGAGCTATTCCCGCATATTGGCGTCCCCTAGGGGACTCGAACCCCTGTTACCGCCGTGAAAGGGCGGTGTCCTAGGCCACTAGACGAAGGGGACACACGTACAACATTCACTACCTAACCGCGTTTCGCTGTGTGCTTTACGCGTTAAGTGGCGCGCATTCTATGGATGGATTGAAAGGTCGTCAACCCCCAAGGATAAATTTATTAAAATCAATGACTTCGACCTGCTTTCAGAGCCTGCGGGCGAATTGTGCGCGTCCGGGCTTTGACGCCTATATTCTGGCGCCCGACAAGGCGCTATAGTTCGCTCCGGCAAATGATGGCAATGTGCATCCATGCAGGGAGCGCCTATCTATATAGAAGCAAACTACCTGGGCAACTGGTCGATCAGTCCTATCCGCCGGATGGCCCAGTCACTACACTCCACTGTAAACCCTATAAAGAGGTCACACCGGTGACACCACTCATGATCACCCTGCTGGTAATAGCCGGGATCGTAATACTGATCGCCATTGGCTACATGAACCACGTGGTGGAAAACAACAAGCTGGAAAAGAAGCGCACCGAGATCGAGCTTAATGATCGCCTGCGTCGCTGCGGTGAAATCACCGAGACCTTCCCCGGCCAATTGATGACCCCGGCGCTCAAACTGTTGATGACTCGCCTGGAACTCAACGTCAACCAGCGCCTGTTGAACCTCAACAAAGGCAGCGCACCGCTGAAGGCCCGCATCACCGAGCTGAATACGCTGGTGGCCCAGGGCGAATCGATCCCGGTGAACAACCCGCCCGCGCCGATCCAGACCGAAGCCAAGGCCAAGGACGTGCGTTTCCTGCTCGAAGCCCTGCACGGCCAGGTCACCCGCGCCGCCCAGGACGGTTTCCTGCCGGCCAACGAGGCCAAGCACTGGATCCGTGAAATCCGCCATATCCTGGTGTTGCTGCACATCGAGTTCTTCAACAACCTCGGCCAGCACGCCCTGCAACAAGGCCAGCCAGGCCAGGCACGCCTGGCGTTCGAGCGCGGCGTGCAGTACCTGCGCAAACAGCCGGAACCGGTGATCTACAGCACACAGCTGCAACAGCTGGAGGCTCAGCTTGCTCGCGCCAACTCCACGGTGCTGACCAACAGCAAGCCGGCCGAAGACGAGGTCAACGAACTGACCGAAGGCCTCAAAGTGGTGGACACCGACGCCGAGTGGAAGAAGAAAGTCATCTACGATTGATTGGCCCTCCCCCCTGTGGCGAACCCGGTTCGCCACATGCCATCACTTTGCATCTATCCCCCCGCCCCCGACTAGCGTAAAAAAGTGCCCCTTACTCCGTGAAGTCAGAGGCTCGCTATGCCTGTCGCCGTCATTGATGGACAACCGCTGCACTACGTCGACCAGGGCACCGGCCCAGTCGTCCTGCTGGGCTCAAGCTACCTGTGGGACGCCGATATGTGGGCGCCGCAGATCGAAGCGCTGTCGCAACAATACCGTGTCATCGTGCCGGAACTGTGGGGTCATGGTGAATCCGGTGCGTTGCCCGCGCAAACCCATTCCCTGGACGACCTCGCGCGCCAGGCCCTGGCCCTGCTCGACCAGTTGGACATCCCGCAGACCAACCTGGTGGGGCTCTCGGTCGGCGGTATGTGGGGCGCACGCCTGGCGCTGCTGGCCCCCGAGCGAATCAACAGCCTGGTGCTGATGGACACCTACTTGGGCGCCGAGCCCGAGGCCACGCGCCAGTACTACTTTTCGTTGTTCAAGATGATCGAAGACGCCGGCGCCATCCCCGAGCCGCTGCTGGATGTGGTCGCGCCGATCTTCTTTCGCCCGGGTATCGACCGCGAATCAGCGCTATACCAGGATTTCCGCCGACAATTGCAGAGTTACTCCAAGGAGCGCCTGTTGCAGAGCATCGTGCCTCTGGGCCGGCTGATCTTCAGTCGCGAAGACGTGCTGGAGCAACTGCCGCGCCTGGACGCCGACACCACCTTGGTGATGTGCGGCGAGCAGGACAAACCCCGCCCTCCCGCCGAGTCCGAGGAAATGGCGGGCCTGATCGGCTGCAGCCTGATCCTGATTCCGGAAGCCGGCCATATCAGCGCCAGGGAAAACCCGGACTTCGTCAACGAAGCCCTGCTGACCTTCCTCGCCAACAACGCCTGACCCGCCCTCCCCTGTGGTCGTCGCACTCACGCGGCGATCACAGGCGGAAGTGCCCCACCATGCCCTTGAGTTCCGCGCCCAACTGCGCCAGTTGAATACTCGACGCGGCGTTGCCCTGCATGCTCAGCGCCGACTGATCGGCACTGGCACGAATACTGGTGACGCTGCGGTTGATCTCTTCAGCCACCGAGCTTTGCTCCTCAGCCGCCGCGGCAATCTGCTGGTTCATCTGCTGGATCAACGACACCGCCACTGCGATGCTGCCCAAGGCACTTTCGGTTTCCAGCGCATCGCTCACCGCCAGCTTCACCAACTCGCCACTTTGCTGGATCTGCTGCACCGAGGACTGGGCGGCACTGCGCAAGGTGCTGACCAGTCGCTCGATCTCCTCGGTAGATTGCTGGGTACGCTTGGCCAGGGCCCGTACTTCATCGGCCACCACCGCAAAACCACGGCCCTGCTCGCCGGCACGGGCGGCCTCGATGGCGGCGTTGAGGGCCAGCAGGTTGGTCTGTTCGGCCACGCTCTTGATCACACTCAACACGCTGCCGATGTGCTGAATTTCCGCGCTCAAGCTCTCGATGCTGGCGCTGGCAGAGGTGCTGGAAGCAGCCAGCAATTCAATGCGCTGCAAACTCTGGCGCACCACCTGCTGGCCGCTGTCGACTTTGTCATCGGCGGTCTGTGCGGCTTGCGCGGCCTCTTCGGCGTTGCGCGCCACATCGTGCACGGTGGCGGTCATCTGGTTCATCGCCGTGGCAACCTGTTCGGTTTCTTCTTTCTGGCTGCTGACCTCGACGTTGGTCTGCTCGGTGACGCTGGACAATGAATGCGCCGAACTGGCCAGTTGCTCTATACCGGCTTGCAGGCCGCTGACCATCTGGCTAAGCCCATTACCCATCTGTTGCATCGCCTGCATCAACTGGCCGATTTCATCACGACGGCTGACCTCCATGCGCCCACTCAAATCGCCGGCGGCAATCTGCTGGGCCACCGCAATCACACTGCGCAGCGGCGCGACGATCAAACGGGTGATCACCCACGCCGCAATCAACCCCACCAACAACGCCAAAGCCGAAGAGCCGATGATCAGCATCGCGCTTTTCTTCAACTGCGCCTGCATCGACTGGTCCTCGGCGTCGTAGGCCTGGTTGACCCGACTGACGACCTCCCCCGCCCGATCATGCAACTGCTTGTAGACCACCTTTTCCTGGGCTAGCAGGCCGGTGTACTCGCCGAGCTTTTCACTGAATGCGGCGATATGCCCGGCCACTTCGTTGAGCACGGTCTGGTAGCCGGAATCCTTGACTGAGGTCTTCAGTTGCTCGACCTGGGCAAGCGCCTGGTCGGCCTGCTCGATCTTGCCTTGTTCAGCGTCGTCTTGATCCGCCTTGCGGCTCTGGTCCAGCCGCACATGGGCTTCATTCATGGCTTGCAGCATCAGGCGCGACACCTGGCTGACCTGCCCCGCCTGCTCGATGAACTCGGCGCCTTCCTTGCCCTGGCTTTCCTTCAAGCCATAGGCACCGTCATCCGCCAGCCCGGCCTGCAACACGTCAAGGTTGTTGGCCACGCTGGACACCGACCAACTGGCCATTTCCAACGCCAGGTCTTTGGTCTGGGTCAGTTCGACAAACTCATCGAACGCCTTGCGGTAGGCGGCCAAGGCCTGTTCGACATCGGTCATGACCGGCACGTTGGCCGCCGACTGGGCCTTGAGACTGGCCGCAAGCGCCGCCAAGGCATCAACGCTTTCATGCAGGGCATCGACGGCTTTGGGGTCGGCGTGCAGCGCGTAGTCCTGCTCGATCAGGCGCACCTTAAGCAAGCCGCTGTTAAGCGACGACATGGCCTTGAGGCCTTCGAAACGCTGGCCAACGGTTTGCAGGGACCACACCCCGATCGCCGCGACCAAGGCCGTCAACAGCAATACCAGGGTGAAACCCAAGCCCAGCTTTTTTGCCATACCAAGGTTGGCGAATTGTCGTTGCACGGCCGAAATCATTGCACTTGAATCCTCTTGCAATGGCGGTTGCCATCGAGCCCGGTTTACATAGGCGAGATTCGCAACCACAAGGCACTGAACACAAGTCGTTGGCGCCACAATAATGGCAAAAAGCTACACGTTCGTCGTTTTCAGAATGGTCGAGGTCGATCTGGCGGGCCCCATGGCGCGGAACAACGCCAAGGCCCGTTGATCATCGGCATAGGCCACATTGATGCGCAGCCACTCACTGGGCTCGCTGGTTGGGCTGAACAGCGCTCCCGGCGACAACAAAACCCCGAGCCGCCGGGCACATACCTGTAACCGCGATGAATCCCGTGCCCCTGGTCGCGCCCACACGAACATGCCGCCGGCAGGCACGGTGAACACCTCCCACTCCTCGTCCTCCAGCACCTGCAGCGTAGCCGTCATTTGCGTATTCAACCGCTTGCGCAAGCGCTGTACCCATTTGCGATAAGTGCCATTCGCCAGCAGCGTGGCCACCACCGCTTCGGCAAAGCGTGAGGTGCCGAAACCGGTCAGGGTCTTGAGGCTGGCCAACTGCGTGATGATCGTGGCGCTGGCACTCAGGTAACCCACGCGCAAGGCACTGCTCAAGGTCTTGGAAAAGCTTGCGACGTAGATCACCCGGTCATCATGGGGCAACGCCGATAGGCGCGTGCAACTGGCATGTTGCAAGTCACCGAAGACATCCTCTTCGATGATCAGGAAATTGTCGCGCCGCGCCAGCGCCAGCAAGCGCTCGGCCACCGTGCGGCTCAGGCTGGAGCCGGTAGGGTTGTGATACAGGCTGTTGATGAACAGGCACTTGGGCCGGTGCCGTTGCAGCAGTGCTTCCAGCGCCGGAATGTCCGGGCCCGCGGGGGTTCGCGGCACGTGCAGCAGTTGCACACCGTGGAACGCCAGTTGCCTATAGAGGTTGCCGTACCCTGGCGTCTCGACCACCACGCAGTCGCCGGCCTTGAGCAAGGTGCGTATCAGCAAGTCCTGGGCATGGCTCGCACCCGCCGTGGTAAGGATACGGTCCTGGTGGGCCGCAATGTGGATTCGGCTCAGCCGCTTGAGCAGTTGCTCGCGCAGCGCCGGCAACCCCAGTGGCGTGCTGTAGTTGAACAGGCCCGCGGTGTCGGTACGGGTGACTTCACGAATCGCATAACTGATGTCATCGCTTTCACGCCAGGCATCGGGCAACCAGCCGCAGCCCAGCTTCAGCTCTCCCAGTGGACTATCGACAAAGTCCCCCCATTCCCGCTCGGCGCCTTCGTACCACTGGCCCTCATGCAAGGCCGGTGGCTGAGCCACGCTGAAACCCGAGCCCGGCTTGGAAACCAGCACACCCTGGGCGACCATCCGCTCGAACGCCTCGATCACGCTGGATTGGCTGAGCAGGTTATCGAGGGCCACCTGTCGAATGGACGGTAAGCGTGTGCCAGGGCTCACCCCACTTGTGCGAATCCATTGCGCCACTGCGCTGATGATTTGCTGCACCACCGGTACAAGGGCTTGTCGATCGATCCCTAAATCCATGCGCCACTCACTTCAACTGTCTGTTATTCAACCCAGAACAGTTAAGCACAGAAGCGCATTTCGGCCGCTCGCCAAGTTTTATTAAAGTATTGATTTTATTAGATTATTTACCTTCTGATACACATTCCGACAGGGCACGGTGCCAGCTATGGAAACGCCCCACAGCCCCCCAAACCTTTTCGAATGAAGGGCGGCGTGAGGTCCTAGATAGCGGTCGCACCACCGTCCACCGCCAAGGCTTGACCCGTGGTAAAGGCCGCGCCGTCGCTGCACAGATAAAGCACCGCACTGGCGATTTCCTCAACCTTGCCGATGCGCCCGACCGGGTGCATGGCGGCGGCAAATTCAGCCTTGCGTGGGTCGGCTTCATAGGCGCGCCGGAACATATTGGTATCGATCACCGCTGGGCAGACTGCGTTGACGCGGATTTTCTTCTTCGCATACTCGATGGCCGCCGATTTGGTCAGGCCGATCACCGCATGTTTGGAGGCCGCATAAATGCTCATCTTCGGCGCCGCCCCCAGGCCCGCTACCGAGGCGGTGTTGACGATCGCCCCGCCGCCCTGGGCCAGCAACAGCGGCAACTGGTGCTTCATGCACAACCACACGCCCTTGACGTTGACGCCCATGATCGCGTCGAACTCATCCAGGCTGCCGTCGGCCAGCTTGCCCTTTTCGATCTCGATCCCGGCGTTATTGAAGGCGTAGTCCAGGCGACCGTAGGCAGCAATGGTCTGGGCCATCAATTGCTGCACATCCGCCTCCAGCGTAACGTTGCAGCGCACGAACAGCGCTTCACCGCCAGCCTGGTGGATCAGGGCGACAGTGCCCTCGCCGCCCGCCACGTCCAGGTCGGCAACCACGACCTTCAAGCCTTCGGCGGCGAACGCCAGCGCGGTGGCGCGGCCGATACCGGCAGCGGCGCCAGTCACCAGGGCGACCTGGCCGGAAAACGTCATGCTCATAGAAGATGTCCTGTGGGAGAAAATAGCCGTGGGTCGAGTCTAGCCAACGCCGCGTCGCACGCGTCAGCACTATCAAACCGCCGGTTGGCGCTGCATGGATCGCAGTGATAACAGGCACAGGGCGACTATCAGCAACGCCTATCGACCGGCATTCGCGCCCTCGGTGAACCTTGCCCCCAGCGCGTTCAAGGTCTATCACTTCAGGTTCATTTCCAGAAGAGTCGCTGCCATGACCGCCCAGACCAACCGCCAATTCCTGCTCGCCAAGCGCCCGGTCGGCGCAGCCACCCGGGACACCTTCACTTATCAGGAAGTGCCGGTGGGCACGCCCCAGGATGGCCAGGTGCTGGTGCGCAACGAATACCTGTCCCTCGACCCGGCCATGCGCGGCTGGATGAATGAAGGCAAGTCCTACATTCCGCCGGTCGGCATCGGCGAAGTAATGCGCGCGTTGGGTGTGGGCAAAGTAATTGCGTCGAACAACCCGAAGTTCGCCGTCGGCGACTACGTCAATGGCGCCCTGGGCGTGCAGGATTATTTCCTGGGCGAACCGCGTGGTTTCTACAAGGTCGATCCGAAACTCGCGCCGTTGCCGCGCTACCTGTCCGCCCTGGGCATGACCGGCATGACCGCCTACTTTGCGCTGCTGGAAACGGGTGCGCCCAAGGCCGGCGAAACCGTGGTGATCTCCGGTGCAGCCGGTGCCGTGGGCAGCATTGCCGGGCAGATCGCCAAGCTCAAGGGTTGCCGCGTGGTGGGCATTGCCGGCGGCGCCGACAAGTGCAAGTTCCTGGTGGACGAATTGGGCTTCGACGCCGCCATCGACTACAAAAGCGAAGACGTGCCCGCTGCCCTCAAGCGCGAGTGCCCCAAAGGCGTCGACGTGTATTTCGATAACGTCGGCGGCGATATTCTCGACGCCGTCCTCAGCCGCCTGGCACTGAAAGCCCGCGTGGTCATCTGCGGTGCCATCAGCCAGTACAACAACAAGGAAGCCGTGAAGGGCCCGGCCAACTACTTGTCACTGCTGGTCAATCGTGCGCGCATGGAGGGCTTTGTAGTCATGGATCACGCCGCAGGCTTTGCCGCTGCTGGCCAGGAAATGGCCGGCTGGATGGCCCAGGGCAAGCTCAAGAGCAAGGAAGATATTGTGGAGGGGCTGGAGACGTTCCCGGAGACGCTGATGAAGCTGTTCAACGGCGAGAACTTTGGGAAGCTGGTGCTGAAGGTCAACTGACACACTGTGGATCAAATTGTGGGAGCGGGCTTGCTCGCTCCCACATTTGTTACCAGATTCGACCTGATATCAGGCGATCTCGGCAACCACCGCCGCCAACGCCTTGGCCGGATCCGCCGCCTGGCTGATCGGCCGCCCGATCACCAGGTAATCAGAACCCGCATCCAGCGCCTGACGCGGCGTCAGGATACGGCGCTGATCATCCTGGGCGCTGCCCGCCGGACGAATCCCCGGCGTCACCAGTTGCAGCGACGGGTGTGCCGTCTTCAGTGCCTGGGCTTCCAGCGCTGAACACACCAGGCCATCGAGACCGGCTTTCTGCGCCAGGGCAGCCAGGCGCAGCACCTGCTCTTGGGGCTCGATGTCCAGGCCGATGCCGGCCAAGTCTTCACGTTCCATGCTGGTAAGCACGGTCACGCCGATCAACAAAGGCTTGGGACCGCTGCGCTGTTCCAGCACCTCACGGCAAGCACTCATCATGCGCAGGCCACCGGAGCAATGCACGTTGACCATCCACACGCCCATTTCGGCAGCGGCCTTGACCGCCATGGCGGTGGTGTTGGGGATATCGTGGAATTTCAGGTCGAGGAACACCTCGAAGCCTTTATCACGCAAGGTGCCGACGATTTCCGCCGCGCAACTGGTGAACAATTCCTTGCCGACCTTGACCCGGCAAAGCTTCGGGTCCAACTGGTCAGCCAGCTTCAGTGCGGCGTCACGAGTGGGGTAATCCAGGGCGACGATGATAGGAGTCTGGCAGACGGACATTGGAATGGGCTCTCAGGCAAGTCGAAATCGGCGCGGATTGTAGCGCAAGCGGCGCCGTTGCGGGATCCGATGATCGGTAAATACTGACCAAGCGCCATCGGGCGGGCATTTTCTCCAATTATTTCAAAGCTGATACATTCACGACATGCCCCCAACACGCCCCAGGGCTAGCCTCGCTCGCACGACCCACCGACCAGCACTTCCAGCCATGGGGCTGGACGCCTATGCTGAGCGCAACGACCAGGCAGATGATCGCATTATGCAGACCCCTTCCGTCTCTTTGAACGACGAGCAAAAAGGCGCGGTGATCGCCGATGACAAGCGCTGGAACACTCGTGCGCTGATCGTTGACGACGATGTGCCGATCCGCGAACTGCTGATCGACTACCTCGCCCGCTTCGGCATCCTGGCCACTGGCGTCACCGACGGCACCGCCATGCGCCAGGCCATGCAGGCTGAAACCTTCGATGTGGTGGTGCTCGACCTGATGTTGCCCGGCGAAGATGGCCTGTCGCTGTGCCGTTGGCTGCGTGCGGAGTCGGACATTCCGATCCTGATGCTCACCGCCCGCTGCGAGCCGACGGACCGCATCATCGGCCTGGAGCTGGGCGCCGACGACTATATGTCCAAGCCGTTCGAGCCGCGTGAGCTGGTAGCGCGGATCCAGACCATCCTGCGCCGTGTACGCGATGACCGCACCGAACAGCGCGCCAACATCCGCTTCGACACCTGGCGCCTCAACAGCGTGTTGCGCCAACTGGTGGCTGACGATGGCCTGGTGGTGCCGCTGTCCAACGCGGAATTCCGCCTGCTGTGGGTGTTCATCGAGCGTCCGCGCCGGGTGTTGAGCCGCGAACAATTGCTGGATGCCGCCCGCGGCCGCTCCATTGAAGCCTTTGATCGCAGCATCGACTTGCTGGTGTCGCGCCTGCGGCAAAAACTCGGGGACGATCCCAAGGCCCCGCAACTGATCAAGACCGTGCGCGGCGAAGGCTACCTGTTCGATGCGCGGGATATCGGTTGATGCGCAACACCTTCAACACGCTGTTCGGTCGACTGTTTGGCGTGTTGCTGGTGGCGATCGTGCTGGCCCACGTGTTGGCGATCTCCTGGTTTCGTTATTACGGCCCGCCCCCGCCGCCGCCCCAGGAAACCTACGTCGAACAGCCCGACGGTACGATGAAGCACCTGCCCAAGCACAAACGCCCGTGGTTTGGCGGCCCGGTGGTGCCGCTGACGTTCCAGTTCATCTCGTTGATCATCGCCGCCTGGTACGGCGCCAAGCTGCTGAGCCGGCCGATCCAGCGCCTGAGCGAGGCCGCCGAACGCCTGAGCCTGGACCTCGACAGCCCGCCCCTCGACGAGTCGGGACCGCGTGAGGCCCAGCAGGCCGCGTCGACCTTCAACCTGATGCAACGGCGCATCCGAGAACAGGTCAGCCAACGCGCGCGCATGCTCGGCGCGGTCTCCCATGACCTGCGCACCCCGCTGTCGCGCCTCAAGTTGCGCCTGGAACAGATCGAAGACACCCAGCTGCAAGGCCAGATGCGCCAGGACCTGGACGATATGATCGGCATGCTCGACGCCACCCTGAGCTACCTGCACGAACAACGCACCAGCGAAACCCGGCATTGGTTGGACGTGCAGGCGCTGGTCGAGTCCATGAGCGAAAACGCCCAGGACCAAGGCTGCGACGTACAATTCGCCGGCACCTGCGCGCCGCTGCAGGTGCAGCCGATGGCCTTGCGTTCGTGCCTCAACAACCTGATCGACAATGCCCTGCGCTATGCCGGTACGGCACGCATTGAGTTGGCAGACAGCCGCGAGGCCTTGGTGATCCGCGTGATCGATCACGGCCCTGGCATTGCCGCCGACAAGCGCGAGGCGGTGTTCGAGCCGTTCTATCGGCTGGAAGGCTCACGCAATCGCAACTCCGGCGGGGTCGGCCTGGGCATGACGATTTCCAAGGAAGCCGCCGAACGCCTCGGCGGTCGGCTGCACCTGGAGGAAACCCCCGGCGGTGGCTTGACCGCCGTGATGTGGTTGCCCAGGGCTTAAAGCGGTTTGTCTTCCCGACGCCCTTGGGCCTGGGTCGCGCTCCAATCCATCAACAGGCTGTAGGCCACCGCCAGCAGGGTCGGGCCGATAAACAGGCCGATGAACCCAAACGCAATCAAACCGCCGAACACGCCGAGCAACACGATCACCAGCGGCAGGTTGCCGCCACGGCTGATCAGGTAGGGCTTGAGCACGTTGTCCACGCCGCTGATGATGAAGGTGCCCCACACGCCGAGGAACACCGCGTAGGTGTAATCACCCTTCCACGCCAGCCAGGCCGTGGCCGGGATCCACACCAGCGGCGGGCCCATGGGGATCAGGCTGAGCAGGAAGGTGACGATACCCAGCACCAATGCACCCGGTACGCCGGCGATCCAGAAGCCGATCAACGCCAACAGCGCTTGGGCAGCGGCGGTGCCGATCACGCCGTTGACCACCCGTTGCACGGTGCCGGCCACCAGTTCGATGTAGTAGCCGGCGCGATCGCCGATCAAGCGTTCCAGCAGGCGGTGCACGAAGACCGCCAGGCGCGGCCCGTCCCGATAGAAAAAGAACACGAATACCAGGCTCAGGGTCAGCTCCAGAATCCCCCCACCGATTTGCGCACTGCGCGCCAGCAACCAATTACCGACCTGCCCCAGATAGGGCTTGATGCTGACCATCAAGGCTGCGCCCTGTTGGTCGATGCTGTCCCACATCGCCACCAGGCGTTCGCCCACGAACGGTATCGAACCCAGCCACGTCGGCGCCTCGGGCAAACCGTCGACCTGAATATCCTTGATCAAGCCCACGGCATCACGCACATGGTCCGCCAGGTTGAAGCCCAGCCACACCAGCGGCACTGCCACCAGCAACATCCAGCCTAGCGTCAGAATGCCCGCTGCCAGGGATTCCCGGCCGCCCAGCCAACGGGTCAGCAGGCGCATCACCGGCCAACTGGCAAACGCCAGCACCGCGCCCCAGAACAGCGCCGACCAGAACGGCGCCATCACCCAGAAGCTGGCACCGAACAGCACCAGCAGCAGGATTTGCACCAGGAGGCGATCGTTATTGAGCATGTAGGATCTCGAAAGGAAGACTGTAGGAAGACAGCTTAGGCGAACGGCACGGGTCCGTTCGCCCTGTTACGCCTAGCGTATCAGATGCAGGTGCAGGCCCTTGGCGTCACCTGTGCCGGTTTCCATGCGTGCAGCGCGCACGCCTTTGTCGACCAACGCCTGGCGCCAGGCTTCGGCGGTTGGGCCGGTCAGGCTAACGCGCAACGTGGCATCCAGGTTCAGGCCACGGGAAATCAGGGTCAGCCAGGTGTCGTCCGGGTCGCCGCCCAATGCCGGGAAATCCAGCTCGCCGGTGCTTTTCAATTCCCGCAGCAGGGTCGCTGAGGTGGGTAGCAGGTCGGCCAGCGGCGCGTTGGCGTCCAACTGTTCTACGTGCAGGTAAGCGCGGCGGTTGCCACGGGTGATGCCGTACAGCGCCACCAGGGAGTTTTCCTGGGGAGCCGCGAGGCGCAGCAGCAGGTATTCCTGCTGCCCGTCGGCACCGACCAGCTTGGCGTTGCCGAACACTTCATTGGCCCACAGGCTGCTTTCACCGCAATCGCGGGCCTGGCACCAGAACAACAACTGCGCGCCCTTCTCCTGCAAGGCTTCACGCGTCGCCTTGAACGCGGCGCTGGAGCTGTGCTCGGCGGGCAGTTCATAGGTGATGGCGGTGGTTTGGCCACGGGCGGTGGCCTGGCCTTCATAACGCAACTGGCCGCTGATCTTGCGGATCGCGCCCATGGGGTAGATACGTTCTTTTTCTTCGGCGGGACGGTAGTCGACGATTTGCGAGTCGACCTGGCGGGCCACGGTGGGCAGGTCCTGGCTGCCCGGTACGTCGGCGGCGAATACCAGTGGGCTCAAAAGGCTCAAGCCCAGGATACGGATACATCCGTTACGCACGCTCATAAGATCAACGAGCCCTGGCCATCGGAGGTCGCAGCGGTGTTGAGTTTGTTCATGGTTGACTCCCTTTCAATCCGCCCAGCCTCGGCAGTTGACCGCCCCAAGTCAAGGCGCGGAGAAGAACCGATTGAAACAGTCTGCAACAAGGACCGCGCCGGACTCATCATTCAGGTGTAAATGATGGCCGCCTGGCAGCGTGGTGACCGTAAAGGGCAGCTGGGAAAGCAATTCGGAATGTTTCGCCAACATGCCGTCAGCAGCGACCACCAACTGGGTAGGACAACCCACGCGTCGCACGAAAGCCATCGCCTGTTCCTCAGTCAGACGAACCGGCGAAGCCAGGGTCAGTCGGCTGTCGGTACGCCAGGTGTAACCGCCCGGCACTGGCATCAAACCGCGCTGGGCCAGCCGTTCGGCGGCTTCGCGGCTGACCGCCACCACGCCTTTCATACGAGCCTCGACCGCTCGATCCAGGGTGTTGTAGACCGGCTTGCGCTTGTCTTGCAGGTTCAACTGCGCCTGCAAGGCCATGCCCAGTCGCTCGGCGGCGTTCTCGCCGCTGGCGGTGGGCGGGATCACACCGTCGATCAATCCCAGGTGTGTCACTCGCTCCGGTAAAGCTCCGGCCAACACCAAGGACACGATGGCGCCAAGGGAATGGCCAAGTAATGCAAAACGTTTCCAGCCCAGTTGTTCAGCGACTTGCAACACGTCAAAGACGTAATCCCACAAGGCATAACCGGCACCGGTAGGACGATGCGCCGAATGCCCGTGCCCGGCCATGTCCAATGCAACGATACGCAGGCCCTGGAGTTTCGGCGCCAGCCGCGCAAAGCTGTTGGCGTTGTCCAGCCAGCCATGCAGGGCAATCACCGGCAACCCGTCCTCGGGCCCGAACAGATGGGCCGCCAGTTCGATATGCGGCAGGCTCAGGCGCACTTCTTCGACCGGCGTGCTCATGCGCAGCTGCGCTCACGGGCTTCCCAGCGGGAGAACAGGTTCTTGATCAAGGTCGCGGTGTCCTGCGGGCGCTCAAGGGGGAACATATGGCCGCCGGGCATGGTGAGCATTTCGCCCATGGGCAGACGCCCGACGCCGCTGGCGTGGTGACGCATCACCACCCGGCTCTGCCGGCCGCGCACCACCGCCAGTGGCACCTTCAACTGGCGCACTTGGCCGGGGCTGGTGTGGGGCACGCCACGGTAGATGCTGATTTCGGTGGCCGGATCGAAACGCAGGCGCAGGCGATCGCCCACTTGCAACAGCCCGTGTTGCAGGTAAGCGTCGAAACATTCGGGGTCAAAGCCACGGAACAGGGTCTTGCCGGCGAAATAACTGCGCGCCGCGTCCAGGTCGCTGAACTCTTCTCGACGGCCCAGGGTGCGCCCGGCCGGGGTCAGGCGGTCGATAAACCCGAAGCGCTTGGCCGCGCGGATCACCCAACGGTCGGCGCGGGTCAGCACCGGCGAATCCAGCATAACGACGCCGCGATACAACTGCGGGCAACGCATGGCCGCGTGCAGGTGCAACACGCCGCCGAGGGAATGGCCCACGCCCCACACCGGTTCCGGTTGCTGTTCCAGGTGGTGGATCAGCTCGTCCACCAGGTTCTGCCAGTTGTCGTCCACCGGAAACCTGGGGTCGTGACCGTGCTGCGGCAGGTGAGCCACCGCATATTCCGGGGCCAGGGCGGCGAACAACTTGCCGTAGGTGGCCGAGGGGAAGCCATTGGCGTGGGCAAAAAACACGTGCTGCGACATACCGGATCCATCTACAAAAACAGAGATTGATTGTCACCATGCCCGGCCGGCACAGCAATGACTGTAACTGCCAGGAATGATGACACTCACGCCACGCCTATCGCGCCGGTGGGTTCTCGCCCAGCGGCACCACGGCCATGGTCAGGCGCGACACGCAACTGGCCTTGCCCTCATCATTGGTCAGGCGGATGTCCCAGACCTGGGTCGTGCGGCCAATATGAACGGCCTTGGCCACCGCCGTCACCCGCCCGCTGCGCACACCGCGCAGGTGATTGGCGTTGACCTCCAGGCCCACGCAATAAAACTTGCTCGGGTCGATGCACAAGTAGGCCGCCATGGAGCCAACGCTCTCGGCCAACACCACCGAGGCGCCGCCATGCAGCAAGCCGTAGGGCTGATGGGTGCGATGGTCGACCACCATGCTCGCGGTCAGGGAATCGTCGTCGAAGCTTTCAAAACGGATGTCCAGCAGTTCACCGATGGTGTTTTTCTGGATCGCGTTGAGTTGGTCGATATTCGGTTGGGTGCGCCACAGGCTCATGGGGATTGTCCTTATTGGTTTTATTACGGCCCTAATCCTGCCACAGAACCGTTTCGGAACGCTCGCTCCATGTCTGGAAATATTCGCCGTAAACCGATTCGATCACGTTGCGCTTGATCTTCAAGGTCGGCGTCAGAAAGCCGTTTTCCACCGCCCAGTTGTCTTTGACCACCACCAATTGGCGCAGGCGTTCATGCTTATCCAGCGCCTGGTTGACCTGTTCCAACCAGCGCTCCAGGCTGGCACGCAGGGCTGGCAAGCCGTCCCCACCCGCCGATAACACGCACAAGCCTATCGGCGCGATCAGTCCCTCGCCCACCACGCACACCTGCTCGATACGCGCATGCTCGGCCAGGCGGTTTTCAATCGGCGCCGGCGCCACGTATTTGCCTTTGCTGGTCTTGAAGATTTCCTTGAGTCGGCCGGTCAGGCGCAAACGCCCCTCAGCGTCCTGCTCGCCTTTGTCGCCCGTGCGCAGGAAGCCGTCGGCGGTGATGGTTTCGGCAGTTTTCTGCGGGTCCTTGAAGTAGCCGAGCATGGTCGCGCCGCTGCGCACCTGCACTTCCCCCGCCGGGTCGATGCGCACTTCCACACCGGGGCACGGCAAGCCGATCCAGCCGAGGGTCTGCTGGCCGGAGCGGCAGACATGGGAGTAGCCACAACTTTCGGTCATGCCATACACCTCAAGCACATCCAGGCCCAGGCGTTGATACCAGCGCAGCAACGCCTCAGGCACAGGCGCCGCTCCCGAAAGCGCGATACGCAACGCGTCCAGCCCCAGGCCGGCGAGCACCTTGTGGCCCACGCGTTTGCCGATGAAGGGCAGGCGCAGCAAGGTATCCAGGCGTTTAGCGGGTATTTTGGCGTAGACGCCCAGCTGGAATTTGGTCCAGATGCGCGGCACGCCAAACAGTGCGGTCGGACGCGCCCTACGCAGGTCTGTCAGAAAGGTTTCCAGGCTTTCGGCGAAAAATACCGTTTGCCCGGTGTAGATCGAGGCCATTTCCACAAACATCCGTTCCGCCACATGGCACAGCGGCAGGTAAGACAGCAATCGGTCGCCCTCGCCCAAGCCAAACAATTCGGTACCACGGGTGGCGGCGAACCCCAGCGCGCCGAAGCTGTGCATCACGCCCTTGGGCAGGCCGGTAGTGCCGGAGGTATAAATGATGGTCGCCAGGTCCGAGGCGACCGGCGCCGGGTCATCCTGGATCGGTGCACAGGCTTGCAGGTCGGCCCAGCTGAAATCGAACTCGCCCGCTGGGCACAGCGGCAGGCTGATGGTCGGCACATCCGCAGGCACGCCGGGCGCCATGGCCGGCCAGTCGTCAAGCTTGCCGATAAACACCAACGCCGCCTCGGAATGAGTGAGCACATGGGCGACAGAGTCGGCGGTAAGGTTGGGGTACAGCGGCACCGAGACATGCCCGGCCATCCAGATCGCCAGGTCGGCGATGATCCAGTGCGCACAATTTTTCGAAATCAGCGCGATGTGCGAGCCCTGGGGCAACTCCCGGGCGCGCAACCAGTGCGCGGCGCAGCGCGCCTGGTGACCGACGTCGCCCCAGGTGAGGCTTTGCACCTGGCCACCCCCCACCGGCTGCACCAGAAAGGTTTGGCGCGGATGTCGCGCTTCACGTTCGAAGAAGACCTGCAACGGCAAACGAAAAGCGACGGGCATGGGACGCGCTCCTTTGTGGTACGACGATAGCCAACCAAGCACTTGCTTGGTTGACTATATAGCACACACAAAGCCGCGATAAAGCCTACGGATTCTTCACGCTGACCAGGCTCATCAGCCCCGCCAGCGGGAAATCTCCTTCCAGTTCCGCCAGGCTGGCGGTGTGCATCGGCTCCGGCTGGCGCTGGTGACCGTGCTGCAGAAAGCTTATCAGGCTGCCCACCAACGGCTGGTGGCTGACCAGCAACACATTGTCATCAGTGTCGAGCTGTTCCAGCACCTGCAACGGGTTGCCCTCGGGGGTCAGCCACGGCACGGTGCGGATCTCCGGCTCGAAGCCCAGCGCTTCACGCACCAGGTGTGCGGTCTGCTGCGCCCGCACATAGGGGCTGGCGATGATGGCGCTGAGGGGCTGGCCGATCAGGTGCGCAGCACTGCGCAACACTTCGCCACGGCCATGCTCGGTAAGGTTGCGTTCGGCATCGGTGCGCGCGTGCCCTTCGGCCTCGCCGTGGCGCAGGATCCACAGCTTCACAGTTTCGGTTCTTCATCACGCACCGGGTGCGGCGCTGGCGGCACGCTGTGGGCGGCTTCGCCCTCGGGTGCGCGCGGAGTCGGCCAGTCGGCGAACGGCCACGGTTTCTGCTCGGTGTGGAAGCTGCCGAAACGGCCGATCTGCGCCAGGAACTGGCTGAGGTTGTCGCCAAAGTTCATCAGGCCCAGGTTCGGGGCGCCGTAGACCAGGCGGTAGATCAGCTGCACCACCACCAGCGCGCCGAGCAGGAACTGCGCCACTTGCCACACCAGGGCAAACACCAGCATCCACAGGATGCGCAGGGCAATGGATTCGTACTTGGGGGCTGTTTTCGGATCGTTCATGACGCGTTCCTCAGTTGAAACCACTGGTGGAAATAAAGTCGACATCGGTCTTGGGCTCGGCACGCATCAGCAACTCGATGACCTGGTTCAAGGTGCGCCCTTCAAACAGGATCGCGTGCAACCCGGCGACCAGCGGCATATACACGCCGACTTCCTGGGCCTTAGCCTTGAGCACCTTGAGGGTATTGACCCCTTCGGCGACTTCGCCCAGGCGGGTCACTGCGTCTTCCAGGCTCAGGCCCTGGCCGAGGGCAAACCCGACCTGGTAATTGCGGCTTTTCGGCGAGGAGCAGGTGACGATCAAGTCGCCCACGCCCGCCAGCCCCAGGAAGGTCATCGGGTTGGCGCCCTGGTTCACCGCAAAGCGGGTCATCTCGGCCAGGGCGCGGGTGATCAGCATGCTCTTGGTGTTTTCACCCATGCCCAGCGCCACGGCCATGCCGGCGATGATCGCGTAGACGTTTTTCAGCGCACCGCCCAGCTCGACGCCAAAACGGTCGCTGCTGGCGTAAACGCGGAACGTACGGCCATGCAACACGGCCTGGACGCGTTCGCAGAGCTCCTCATCTTCACTGGCGACCACCGTGGCGGTCAGCGCGTGTTCGGCCACTTCCCGTGCCAGGTTCGGCCCGGACAGCACGCCAATGCGCGCCTGGGGAGCGATTTCTTCGAGGATTTCGCTCATCAGCTTGAAGGTCTGCGCCTCGATGCCCTTGGTCAGGCTGACCAGCAGCTTGCCGGCCAGACGCTCGGCGTGGGGCGCCAGCACCGAGCGCAAGGCGCTGGAGGGCAGCGCGACGAAGCACAGGTCGCACGCTGTGAGGGTTTCCAGCAGGTCGGTGACCGGCTCGACCGCCGGATGAATCTTGATGCCTTTGAGGTAACGCGGATTTTCCCGGTGCACCCGAATGGCCTCGGCCTGTTCGGGATCGCGCATCCACTGGCGCACAGCGTGGCCGTTCTCGGCCAGCAGGTTTGCCACGGCGGTACCAAAACTTCCGCCTCCCAGGACCGCAATAGGGCGCTGTTCAGTCATATGCAATCCGTTAATCCATACCAGTGGCGATGGCGGCATTATACGGGCCGACCCGCTGGCGGCCAGCCCCCGCATCAATTCGTGCGTTTGTCGGAAAATGCCACATTTTCATGAAGCAATTGCAAGTCCGACGACTGGCAAAAGGCCTCACCTCAGTTAACATGGGCGGCTATCCGCAATTATCAAGGCCGTGCCGTGTATTTGGGCCCTCCTCCTCGCTCATCCCTCTGGTTGATGTTGTTGTGCAGCGCACCGACGCTGGCCGACGACCTGTTCCTCGACAGCCAGCCGCTGCCCCAGGTATTGACGGCCACGCGCCTCAAGCAGTCGGCCGCCGCTGTACCGGGCAGCATGACCGTGATCGACAGCGAGCTGATCAAAGCCAGTGGCGCGCGGGACATCAGTGAGTTGCTGCGCCTGGTGCCGGGGATGATGGTCGGTTACACCACCGGCAACCAGGCGGCGGTGAACTACCACGGCACCAGCGCCAGCGACGCGCGGCGCATGCAGGTGTTGATCGACGGCCGCTCGGTGTACCGCGCGGGCCTGGCCACCGTGGACTGGAGCGACATTCCGGTGGCCATGGAAGATATCGAGCGCATCGAAGTGTTCCGTGGCCCCAACACCGTCAGCTACGGCGCCAATGCCTTGATGGCGGTGGTGAACATTCTTACGCGCTCGCCGGCCAACAGCCACGGTACGCGGGTAAAAGTGGTGCGTGGCGAACGCGGTATCAACGACTTTTATGCCAGCCAGGGCGCGGGCTGGGAAACCGGCGACTTGCGCCTGTCCCTGTCCGGGCAGCAAGACGACGGCTTCGACAGCGATGCCTCCGGCGCCGACCGCCGCGACAGTCGCCGCCTCAGCCGCTTCAGCCTGGCAATCAGCCAGACGCTGAACACGCAGCAAAGCATCGACGTGCAACTGGACGCAAAGGAAGGCACCAACCAGCGGCCGTATACCTACAGCCCTGTCTTTGCCGGGATTACCGAAGGCGGTAACAATTCTGACGTCACCGCCAAGGACTATGCCGGCTCCCTGCGCTGGAACTTCGACTTCAACCCTGAGCACAGCCTGTATATCCAGGGCTCGGCCCAGCAATGGGACCGCCAGCAAGTGTGGAAAGCCTGTGACGCCAAGGTCTCGTTCAGCCCCGAGCTGACCCAGTTGTGGCAGATGAACCCCAACTACGCCGAACTGCTGGCGCGCCACATGGACACCTACAGCCAAGGCAGCGCACCACCGGGCAGCGCCGCCGAACAGGCGTTGGCCAACCAAGTGCTGCAACAGTGGCGCAACGGTGCCAGTCAAAGCGTGTGCGGCGACATCGACCAGAGCACCCGCGAGAGCCGCTACGACCTGGAGATTCAAGACACCCTCAGCCTGTCCGACAGCCTGCGCCTGGTCAGCGGTATGAATTATCGCTATGACCGTGCTGACTCCGACACCTACTTCAACGGCACCTTGGACGACACCACCTGGCGCCTGTTCGGCCAGTTGGAATGGCGCGCCAGCGAGCATTGGCTGCTGCAAGGCGGCGCCATGTATGAAGACACCCACCTGAGCGGCAACTCGCTGACGCCACGGGTGGCGGTCAACTACCTGATCAACCCGCGCCACGGCCTGCGCGCGGTGTACTCCGAGGCAATCCGCTCGCCGGACATGTTCGAGAACAACGTCAACTGGAGTTATCGCGTCACCAACCTCAGCTCCCCGGCCTACGGACAGACCACCGGGCAATACTTCGTAAAGACCCGGGGCCCGGGCAACCTCGATAAAGAGATGATGAAGTCACGGGAACTGGGGTACAACGGCTTCTTTGCCGACATCGGGCTGAACATGGACGTGAAACTGTTCTACGACGAGATCACCGACATGATTAGCTCGCCGCTGCGCAATAACCAGTACATTGCCAGCAACGCCAACAGCGCGCGGTTTACCGGCGCCGAATCGCAGTTCGACTGGCGCGTGAGCAACGCTGATCGTCTGCGGCTCACCTATGCTTACGTCGATGCCAGCAGCAGCAACCCGCTGGACAAAGCACAGACCGCGCGCAACAGTGGCTCCGCCGGCTGGTTGCGTGAGTGGGGCCAGGGTTGGTCCAGCGCGCTGTTCTACTATGGCGATGACGCACTCAACCAATATCGCTTCGAACGGGTCGACCTGCGGGTGGCCAAGCGCATTGCCCTGGGCAAAGCCAACGTGGAGCTGGCCGGCATGTTGCAGGAACGCCTCGACAACCAGCCCACCACCTGGGCTGACAACAACTATGACCATCGCCACGTGCTCTACTTCAGTGCCGAGCTAGAGTTCTGACATGGGCGACTCGTCACGGATGACTGGCCTGTTGATCACTCGGCTCTGGCGGCGAGCCCTGCTGCTCGCCTGCCTGCTGTTGGCGGCGCCGGCGTGGAGCGCCGACATCTTGCTGACCGCCGCCGAAGACGGCGCCGGTGTGCAAGCCTTTGCCCAGGCCCTGGCCCAGCAACGCCCTGAAGACCGAGTCACCTTCACCGCCCTTAAAGATTTGCCAGCACCCGGTCGACTGCCGGCCAACACCCGTCTGATTTTGCTGGACCTGCCCGGCCTCGACTGGCGCCTGCAAGAGCCTCAGGGCCCACCGACCCTGGTGCTGCGCATCAGCCGCCTGCAAGCCCATCAGCGCCTGGGCAGCATGCCGCACCCACGCATCAGCCTGCTGTGGAGCGACCCACCGCTGGATCGCCAACTGCGCCTGATCGCGGGCATCCTGCCGCAGGCGCGGCGCATCGGCGTGCTCTATGGCGCCGACAGTGAGTTCCTGCTGCCCGAGCTGCGCCAGCATGCCACGCCGCTGGGCCTGGAGATCGTGCCGCAGCTGTGGGACAACATTAATGACAGTCGGCCGCTGCAGACCCTGTTCCGCAACAGTGACGTGCTGCTCGGCCTCGACGACCCGCAGTTGTACAACCCGAAAACCGCGAAGAACCTGTTGCTGAGCAGTTACGCCCAGCAGTTACCGCTGATAGGCCCGAACGCAGGCTTTGTGCGGGCCGGCAGCCTGGCCAGCACCTACAGCGACCAGGCCGACTGGCTGGCCGTGCTCGACCGCCTGCTCGACCACTCGCCGGCCAACTGGCCGCGCTCGCTGTACCCGGAACGCTTCAAAGTCGTGGGCAACCCGCAAGTCGCGCGCTCACTGGGGATCGAACAGGTGGACGAAGCCAGTGTCGGCGCCCGATTGGCCGAAGGAGAAAAACGCCCATGACCTTGCGTCGTCGTTGGGACATCAACACGCGAACCCAGCTCATCACCCTGGGCCCGGCGCTGTTGCTGACGTTGCTGTTGATCAGTTTCTTCACCTTCGTGCGTATCCAGGATTTGCGCCAGGAACTGGACCACACCGGCCAACTGATCGCCAACCAATTGGCACCCGCCACCGAGTACGGAGTGATTTCCGGCAACAATGACGTGCTCGACAGCCTGTTGCGCGCCACGCTGGCCACGCCCCATGTGCGTTTCCTGGAGATCCAGGACAGCAGCGAAAATATTCTGGTGTATGTCGAGCAACCGTCGGAGAAGCACGACCGTTCGCTGTCGGTGAAAGTGTTCCAGGCGCCGATCCGCCTGCAACATATCCAGCTGGGCAATGATTTTTTCCAGGACAACCTCAATGAACCCAAGGCCCCGCGCGCGGACTACCTGGGCCGGGTGATCGTCGGCATGTCCAACGATGCGTTCAGCCAGCGCCAACAGGAGATCCTGTTCAAGGCCGGCATCCTCGCGCTGTTCGCCCTGCTGTTTACCTTCCTGCTCGCACGGCGCCTGGCCGCCAGCCTGTCGCAGCCGATCAGCGCCATGGGCCATGCGGTGAAGGCGATCCAGCAAGGCGACTACCAGACGCAACTGCCGATTGTGGATGACTCGGAGCTGGGCGACCTGTCGCGGCATATCAACAACCTTGCCGAAGGCCTCAACCAGGCCAGTCGCGAACAGCAACAGGCCATGGCCCAGTTGATCCAGACCCGCGAAGAAGCCGAGCGCGCCAACAACGCCAAGTCAGACTTCCTGGCCATGATGAGCCATGAACTGCGTACCCCCATGAACGGCGTGCTGGGTATGTTGCAGTTGCTGGAAACCACCGAGATGACCGAGGAACAGACCGAATACGCGGCGCTGGCGTCGGAGTCCACCGAGCATTTGCTCAAGGTGATCAACGATATCCTCGACTTCTCGCGGATCGAACGCGCCGCCCTGGAGCTGGAGCATATTCCGTTCAACCTGGCGGACCTGATCAACAGTTGCGCCCAGGCCTTCCAGCACAGCGCCCAGCAACGTGGACTGGCGCTGCAACTGGCGATCCCGCTGGGGATGGACGCCTTGCACGTGCAGGGTGACCCGACGCGGATCCGCCAGATCCTGGTGAACCTGATCGGCAACGCCTTGAAGTTCACCGAGCACGGCTGCGTCAGCGTCGAGCCCCATTGGCAGACCCTCGACCATGAACTGGTGTGGTTCACCTGCACCGTGCGCGACAGTGGCATCGGCATTTCCGCCGAACGCCTGGAGGCGATGTTCGACGCGTTCCAGCAGGCCGACAGTTCCATTTCAAGACGTTACGGCGGCACCGGCCTGGGCCTGCCCATCGCCCGTACCCTGGCCGAACGCATGGGCGGCACCCTGCGCGCCCATAGCGAGGAAGGCCGCGGTTCGGTGTTCACCCTGGAAATTCCCCTGGCCATCGACCAGCACAGCGTGCCGGCGATTGCCAACGACGCCGACGGCAAAGCCAGCGCGGGCGATGGTCGCCATGTGCTGCTGGTGGAAGACAACCCGGTCAACCGCACCGTGGTCGAAGCCATGCTGCGCAGCCTGGGGTTTGAAGTGAGCCTGGCCACCGACGGTGCCGAAGCGATCCGCAGCGCCGAGAGCCTGATTTTCACGGCAATCCTGATGGATTGCCGGCTGCCGTTGATCGACGGCTACGAAGCCACCCGGCAGATTCGTCAGTTGCCGGGCTGCGCCGACTTGCCGATCATCGCCCTGACCGCCAACGCCTTACAGGGCGACCGTGAAGCCTGCCTGGCAGCGGGAATGAACGATTACCTGGCCAAGCCGTTCAAACGCACGGATTTGCAGCAAATCCTACAGCGCTGGGTGCAATAGCGCCGCGCCATCAGCCAAGTCTGACTGGCGTGAAAGACGAAAGTGCGGCAGTCTTAGGCACCCGAACGGGCCGATAAACAGGCCCGGTTTAAAATTTCAGTGAACAAGTGTACATTCAGTACCTTACCGCTGTGACTTTCACTACAACGCAATAGTCTATGTGTAGGCTGCCGACATGAGGCATGAACGCTTCATTCGGTTCGGGAAGATTTACCCTACCCTGCCGCATGGGATTATTGAGGAGCTCGCATGACCAAACAAAACGCCTTTACTCGGGAAGACCTGCTGCGCTGCAGTCGCGGTGAGCTGTTCGGCCCAGGTAACGCGCAACTGCCCGCCCCGAACATGCTGATGGTGGATCGCATCACCCATATCAGCGAAGAGGGTGGCAAGTACGGCAAAGGTGAATTGGTCGCCGAGCTGGATATCACCCCGGACCTGTGGTTCTTTGCCTGCCATTTCGAAGGCGATCCTGTCATGCCAGGCTGCCTGGGCCTTGACGCCATGTGGCAGTTGGTCGGTTTCTTCCTCGGCTGGCAAGGCTTGCCGGGCCGCGGTCGCGCCCTGGGTTCGGGCGAAGTGAAGTTCTTTGGCCAGGTCCTGCCGACCGCCAAGAAAGTCACCTACAACATTCAAATCAAGCGCGTCCTCAAGGGCAAGCTGAACCTGGCCATCGCCGATGGTTCGGTGAGCGTCGACGGTCGCGAGATCTATACTGCCGAAGGCCTTCGGGTCGGCGTATTCACATCCACTGACAACTTTTAAGGGTTATCCGCATGCGCCGCGTCGTTATCACTGGTCTGGGCATTGTTTCTTGCCTGGGCAATGACAAAGAGACCGTCACCGCTAACCTGCGTGCAAGTCGCCCTGGCATCCGCTTCAACCCGGAATATGCCGAAATGGGTCTGCGTAGCCAGGTTTCCGGCTCCATCGACCTGCCCCTCGAAGAACTGATCGATCGCAAGATCTATCGCTTCGTCGGCCACGCTGCCGCTTACGCCTACCTGGCCATGAAAGACGCAATCGCCGACTCCGGCCTGAGCGAAGACCAGGTTTCGAACGTACGCACCGGCCTGATCGCCGGTTCGGGCGGCGCATCGACCCTGAACCAGATGGAAGCGCTGGACATCCTGCGCGAAAAAGGCGTGAAGCGCGTTGGCCCGTACCGTGTCACGCGGACCATGGGCAGCACCGTTTCCGCCTGCCTGGCCACGCCGTTCCAGATCAAGGGCGTTAACTACTCGATCTCCTCGGCCTGCGCCACCAGTGCACATTGCATCGGTACTGCGGTTGAGCAGATCCAGCTGGGCAAGCAGGACATCGTGTTCGCCGGCGGCGGTGAAGAAGAACATTGGAGCCAGTCGTTCCTGTTCGACGCCATGGGCGCACTGTCCACCCAGTACAACGAAACCCCGGAAAAGGCCTCCCGCGCCTACGACGCCAAGCGTGACGGTTTCGTCATCGCCGGCGGTGGCGGCATGGTGGTGGTCGAGGAGCTGGAACACGCCCTGGCCCGTGGTGCCAAGATCTACGCGGAAATCGTCGGCTACGGCGCCACTTCCGACGGCTACGACATGGTTGCCCCGAGCGGTGAAGGCGCCATCCGTTGCATGCAGATGGCCATGTCCACCGTTGATACCCCAATCGACTACCTGAACACCCACGGCACCTCGACTCCGGTCGGCGACGCCAAGGAAATGGAAGGCGTGCGTGCGGTATTCGGCGACAAGGCTCCGGCGATCAGCTCTACCAAGAGCCTGTCGGGTCACTCCCTGGGCGCTGCTGGCGTTCACGAAGCGATCTACTGCCTGCTGATGATGGAAGGCAACTTCATGGCCGGCTCGGCCAACATCGACGAGATTGATCCGGTGGTGGCTGACATGCCGATCCTGACCAAGACCGTTGAGAATGCGAAAATTGACACCGTGATGAGCAACAGCTTCGGCTTTGGTGGCACTAACGCTACCCTGGTGCTGAAACGCTGGCAGGGCAAGTAAGCCCTGTAGCTTGACTGCATGAAAAAGCCCCGACTGGTTCGGGGCTTTTTTGTGGGCAATAGCCAACCCTGTGGCGAGGGAGCAAGCTCCCTCGCCACAAAAAGCAGTTACACCGAAAACCGCGCCACCATGGTGTTCAAATCCACCGCCAACCGCGACAACTCCTGGCTCGCCGCACTGGTCTGGTTCGCCCCCGTGGACGTCTGATGCGCCAAATCGCGAATGTTCATCAAATTGCGGTCCACCTCACGCGCCACCGCTGCCTGCTGCTCTGATGCGCTGGCGATCACCAGGTTGCGCTCGTTGATCAAGGTGAACGCCGAGGCGATTTCCTCCAGTGCCGTGCCCGCCGATTTGGCGATGTCCAAGGTCGAGCGTGCACGGGTGTTGCTGTGTTGCATCGAGCTGACCGCCTGATCGGTGCCCTGTTGAATCCCGCTGATCATCTGCTCGATTTCCTGGGTCGACTGCTGGGTGCGATGAGCCAAAGCCCGCACTTCGTCGGCCACCACCGCAAACCCACGTCCGGCATCCCCGGCACGCGCCGCTTCAATCGCCGCGTTCAACGCCAGCAGGTTGGTCTGCTCGGCAATCGAGCGGATCACGTCCAACACCTTGCTGATGCCATACACCTTTTGCGCCAGGTCCTCGACCTGGGTCACGTTGTCGGTGACATCGGTGGCCAGCGCCTCGATTGACACCACGGTCTGATGCACCTGCTCACGCCCATGCTGGGCAATGCGGTCGGACTCGCGTGAAGCCTGAGACGTGGCCACCGCGTTGCTTGCCACCTCCTCCACCGCCGCCGTCATCTGATTCACCGCCGTGGCGGCCTGCTCGATTTCCTGGTTCTGCTGGTGCAGGCCGCGAGTGGCATCTTCAGTCACGCAACTGAGCTCCTCCGAGGCGGACGCCAACTGGTTCGACGATTCGGCAATACGCCGGATGGTGTCGCGCAGGTTGTCCTGCATGCCCTTGAGCGCCTGCTGCAGGCGCGCCGGCTCATCGTTGCCACTCACATGGATCTCGCCGGTCAGATCGCCACTGGCCACGCCCTGGGCGACTTTCAGCGACTGGGCCAGGGGCAACACGATGCTGCGCGTCAGCCACACGGCCAGGCCGATGGTGATCAGTGCGGTGAGCACGATCATGCCGATCACCCAACTGCGCGACTGGCTGAACACACTTTGTGCCAGGCTGGCAGCCTGATTGGCATTGGCTTTGTTGAGGTTGACCAGGTCGTGCAAAGTCTTGGCCATCTCATCGGCAAGCTGATTCATCTCACCGTTGACTACCCGGATCGCGTCTTCCAGTTGATTGGCCTTGGAAAACCCCACGACCTGCTCCTGACGTTGCAGGTACTGCTGCTCCTGGGCCTTGAAGCGATCAAACAGCGTGCGCTCCTCGGGCAGCACGATCAACGCTTCGTAGAGCGTTTGCGCATGGTGAAGGCCGTCTTTGAGGTCGCTGAGTTTTTGCTCGTTCTGCGCCAACGCCTGGGGATCGCGGTTGACCAGCAGGCGCAAGGTCAGCGCCCGGATGCGCAACAGGTCCTGGCTCATCTCTCCCACGGCCATCACGCTGGGCAGCCAGTTGTTTTCCACCTGATCCGACTGTTGGCGCATATTGGCCATCTGCAACAAGGCGAAACCGCCCAGGGCAAATACCATCAACGCCAATAGGCCAAACCCCAAGCCTGCGCGCGGGGCGATATTCAGACTTCTGATACTCATGCCTTGGCTCCTTCCAAATGCGCTGCATCCATTTGCAGCTGGCTCTTGAAAGGTATCGGCCTATGAGCGCCTTTGCGTAAGACGAAAACGCGATATCAACGCGCCAGTCCATCGCGGGTAGCTTTAGGCAGGATGGCCAGGAAGTTGTCCCGCGCCACTTTTCGGGCGACGGCCTCCGGCAAGGCATCCAAAAAGGGATCGAAGCTACGCATTTTCTTTCCCAACTTGTTGAAACGCCCTACTACGTCCGAACCCAACATAAACCGCTCTGGGAAGCGTGCCACCAGCGCTACCCACTCGGGGCGAGGCTGGCCGGCATCATCCAGCAGATACGGCGTGAGCATGCTCCAGGACAGGTCGATGTACAGGTTGGGATAGGCCTCCAGCAGGCGACTCAAGGTCGGCAGTAAAAAGTCCATCTGCACCTGATGACGATGGATTTCCTTGCTGGTACCGGCATGGGCCCAGATAAAGCGGGTGTGCGGATGGTTGCGCAGCGGCTCTTCCACTTCGGCCAGGTACAGCGGGTTGCGCTCGCGCTTGGAGGTGATGTTGGAGTGCAGCATCACTGGCAGGTCGTTTTCTGCCGCCAAGTGATAGATGCGGGTCATGGCTTCGTTATTGGCGCGCGGGGTGTCGCCAGCAGTGATAGCCGTAAGGTCATCATGGCGCGTAAAGACCTCGCCGATGCCCTGCCACAGCCCTGGGTTGAGGTCGAGCATGCGCTGGATATGGGCGGCCGAGTTCTTATCGTTAGGGTTGAAGCCGGACAGGAACGGATGGAAGTGGCGGCGTTGCTCGGGGGTCAGCTTGTTGACCGCTGCGGCGACGATCACGTCAGTGGCGCTGTACCAGTAGGCATCGGCGTCATCACCGGCGTAGTAACGCGGCCGCTTGGGTTCGTCTTCGTGCCATTTTTTCGCAACGGGTATGCCGGAAATCATCACATGCTCAATGCGATTTTCCGCCATGGCCGTGAGCAGCTTGTCCATGCCGGCGGTTTCCTGAAAGAAATCCACGTAATGCAGGTGCGCATCGCTGTAGGCATAGTCGCGGGCCTGCGCAGCAAGGCTGCTGGCGGTGAGCAACAGGGCAAGCGTCAGGCGGGTCCAGGGCACGATAAAACCTCGATAAGGGCTGATACGGGTAGACCTTGCTCACGCTGCCAGGGTTCATCCGGCAAAAAAACGCGGAACACCGAAGTGCCAGCATGCTCTATAACTGCATGACCTTCATCCTGCCACCTTGTGAGGTTTACCATGCCTGTTACCGTGAATACCCTGAACCAGGACAACTTTCGTCATAGCGTCAATATCAATAACCACGAGTTGTTTACCGACCTGCCCAAAAGCCTGGGCGGCGACGATTCGGCGCCCTCCCCCCACGACTACTTCGATGCCGCGCTGGCATCGTGCAAAGCCCTGACCGTCAAGCTCTACGCACAGAAGAAAGACATCCCGCTGACCGGCGTGACCGTGGAAGTCACCCACGACGCCACTGAAGAGCAGAAAGGCAAATACAAACTCAACGTCAAGCTGACGCTCAAGGGCGTGCTCACCGACGAGCAACGCGACGAACTGCACCGTGTGGCGGATCGCTGCCCGGTGCACAAGCTGATGACCACTGCCGAAGTCACTATCGAGACAAAACTGTCGGAAGGCGCCTTCAGCCAATAGCAGCAACATCCTACCGAGCGGGTTATGCTCAGCTTCATCTAACCCGCTCAGACTGGGACGTGCCATGACCCCCCTCACCGTGATCCGCCCTCGCCTCGAAGACGTCGAAGGCCAACCGATCCTGCGTCCGCTGCCGTCGCGGGAATGCCGCAGCGTCGGGCCCTTTGTGTTCTTCGACCATATGCTGCTCACTCGTTACGCACCGGGCGATGGCATGAATATCCGCCAGCATCCGCATATCGGGCTGTCGACTCTCACCTATCTGTTTGAAGGTGCTTTGCAGCACAAGGACAGCCTGGGTTCGGATCAGGTGGTGCAGGCCGGTGATGTGAGCTGGATGACCGCCGGCAGCGCGATTGCCCATGTCGAACGCACCCCCGAGCCGCTCAAGGCCAGCGGTTTTAGCCTGCACGGGCTGCAAGTGTGGCTGGCCTCGCCCAAGGACCATGAGACGGGACCGGGGCATTACAGCCATCACCCGGCAGCGAGCCTGCCAGTGAGTGACAACCTGGGCGTGCAGGTCCGCATGATCGCGGGCGATGGGTTCTGCCTCAAGTCGCCGGTGCCGGTGCTGTCACCCACACTGTACGCCGAGGTGCAGATGCAGACAGCCACGACGCTGCTGGTTCCGGATGAGCATGAGGAACGAGCGGTGTATGTGCTGGAGGGTGAAGCACAGTTGGACGGTGAACTGCTTGAGGCGCATAGCCTGGTGGTCTTGCCCGCCGGTCAGGAGATGACGCTGTTCGCCGAGAGCGATTGCCACTTGGTGGTATTTGGCGGCGCGCCGTTGGATGGGCCACGGCGGATCAATTGGAATTTTGTCGCGAGTGATCCGGCGGTGATCGAACAGGCCAGGCAGCGCTGGACGGCTGGGGATTGGCCGACGGTGCCGGGGGAGTCTGAAAGAATCGAGTTGCCGGTGAGATAGCATTCGCGAGCAAGCCCGCTCCCACATTTTGAACTGACCCCAAAATGTTGGAGCGGGCTTGCTCGCGAAGAGGCCAGCACAGGCGCTGAAAAATCAGCCCTGGAACACTTCATCCAACAAATCATGCATCGACTTGAACGCCCGCTTGGCCGTCTTCGCGTCATACATCATCTTGCCCGGCACATTGGCATGGGGATCGGTGAAGGAATGCACCGCACCGCCATAGCTCAGCAATTGCCAATCCACACCGGCCGCGTTCATTTCATCTTCGAACGCCGGCAGTTGCGCTTTCGGCACCAATGGATCGGACGCACCATGCAGCACCAGCACTGAACCCTTGACGTGCTTGGCACCGGCCGAGTTCTGGGTGTCGATGGTGCCGTGGAACGAGACCGCCGCCTTCAAGGGCGCACCGGTCCGCGCCAGTTCCAGCGAGCAGAAACCGCCAAAGCAGAAACCGAAGGTCGCCAGCTTCGAAGTATCAACCTCGGCCTGGCCCTGCAACTGCTCAAAGGCAGCTTCCATACGCTTGAGCAACTGTGGATTGTCATTTTTCAACGGCATCATCGCCGCGCCAGCTTCATCGCCATTCGACGGACGCACGGTCTGCCCGTACAGGTCGGCGATCAGCACCACGTAGCCCTTGCTGGCGACGCTCTTGGCGATCTCTTCGGCACCCGCACTCACCCCCATCCAGTTCGGCGCCATGAGCAGGCCCGGCAGCGGGCCCTTGTGGCTGGCATCGAACGCGAGGCGGCTTTCATAAGACTGGCCATCAATCTGATAGACCACGGAACGCACAGTGACTTGGCTCATCATTTACTCCAGTTGAGGTGCACTAGAACGAAAAAACCCGCCGAAGCGGGTTTTTCTACATCAGGGTCAAACCGACAGTTCAACCAACAGCTTGTTCAGGCGGCGCACATAGGCGGCCGGGTCTTTCAAGCTGTCGCCAGCGGCCAGGGCCGCCTGGTCGAAGAGGATGTGCGACAGGTCGCCAAACCGCTCTTCGCTTTGCTCGCCGTCGAGTTTCTCGATCAGCGGGTGAGCCGGGTTGAATTCGAAGATTGGCTTGGAATCCGGCACCTTCTGGCCACTGGCTTCGAGGATCTGGCGCATCTGCATGCCCAGGTCCGCTTCACCGATAGCCAGGATCGCCGGGGAGTCGGTCAGACGGTGGGAAACCCGCACTTCGCTGACCGCCTCGCCCAGGGACGCCTTGATCCGCTCAACCAGGCCTTCTTTGGACTTGGCGACTTCTTCGGCTTCTTTCTTCTCTTCTTCGGAGTCCAGGTTACCCAGGTCCAGGTCACCACGGGCCACGTCGACGAAGGACTTGCCGTCGAACTCGTTGAGGTAGCTCATCAGCCACTCATCGATACGGTCGGTCAGCAGCAGCACTTCGATGCCTTTCTTGCGGAAGACTTCCAGGTGCGGGCTGTTCTTGACCTGGGCGTAGGTTTCGCCGGTCAGGTAGTAGATCTTGTCCTGACCTTCCTTGGCGCGTGCCAGGTATTCGGCCAGGGACACCACTTGCTCGCCGCCTTCTTCGTGAGTCGAAGCAAAACGCAGCAGGCCGGCGATTTTTTCCTTGTTGGCAAAATCTTCCGCCGGGCCTTCTTTCATGACCTGGCCGAAGTTTTTCCAGAAGCCTTTGTATTGCTCAGGCTCGTTCTTCGCCAGTTTTTCCAGCATGTCGAGGACACGCTTGGTCAGCGCCGACTTCATGGAGTCGATGATCGGGTCTTTCTGCAGGATTTCCCGCGACACGTTCAGCGACAAATCGTTGGAGTCGACCACACCTTTGATAAAGCGCAGGTACAGCGGCAGGAAGGATTCCGCCTGGTCCATCACGAACACACGCTGCACATAGAGCTTCAGGCCTTTCGGCGCTTCACGCTGGTACAGGTCGAACGGGGCACGGGCCGGTACGTAGAGCAGCGAGCTGTATTCCAGCTTGCCTTCGACCTTGTTGTGGCTCCAGCTCAGCGGGTTTTCGTAGTCGTGACCGATGTGCTTGTAGAACTCCTGGTATTCCTCGTCCTTGATCTCGGTACGCGGACGGGTCCACAGCGCGCTGGCGCGGTTGACCACTTCCCATTCCTGGGCAGGAGCCTCTTCGCCTTCGGCAGCCGCTTGTTCTTTCGGCAACTCGATTGGCAGGGCGATGTGATCGGAGTACTTCTTGACGATGTTGCGCAGGCGCCAGCCATCGGCAAATTCGTCTTCGCCGGATTTGAGGTGCAGGACGATTCGCGTACCACGGTCTGTCTTGTCGACAGTGGCGATTTCGAATTCGCCCTCGCCTTTGGACGACCAGTGCACGCCTTCGCTGGCGTCGAGGCCGGCACGACGGCTGAACACTTCCACTTGGTCAGCCACGATGAAGGCAGAATAGAAGCCCACGCCGAACTGGCCGATCAGGTGCGAATCTTTCTTCTGATCACCCGACAGGTTCTTCATGAAGTCGGCCGTACCGGATTTAGCGATGGTGCCCAAATGGGTAATCGCGTCTTCGCGGTTCATGCCGATGCCGTTGTCTTCGATCGTGACGGTCTTGGCGTCCTTATCAAAGCTCACACGGATTTTCAGTTCGGCGCCACCTTCCAGCAACTCAGGCTTGGACAGGGCTTCGAAACGTAATTTGTCGACAGCGTCAGAGGCGTTCGAGATCAATTCGCGAAGGAAAATTTCCTTGTTGGAATACAGCGAATGGATCATGAGGTGCAGCAGTTGCTTCACCTCGGTCTGGAAGCCCAGGGTTTCCTTTTGAGTTTCCACACTCATGGTCATCAAACTCCAATTGGATGGCAGTGGCCGCGCCCTTGAGGGTTGGCGGCGGGTTGTCATCAAAGTTGGGGGCTAAGACCAGGATTTCAAGGGCGGCTCTGTTCCTCGATCTTGAAATGCGCACGAGCAGTGGCGATGGGCTCGGCTGCCGTGCTTTGCCAGGCTGTGATCGCCACGTTCGCCACCCGTCGGCCCTGGCGCCACACCTGGCATTTGGCGTAGGTGTCGCGAAACTGCCCGGCGCGCAGGTAATCCAGGGAAAAATCGATGATTTTCGGGATGCCCGGCGCGCCCGTGAACACCAGCAGGTGCAGGGCCGCCGACAACTCCATAAAGCCTGCGATCACGCCGCCGTGCAGCGCCGGCAATATGGGGTTACCAATATTGTCCTTGTTGGCCGGCAGGCGGAACAGCAGCTCATCCCCCAGCCGCGTGCACTCAATGCCGATGAGCTTGGCGTAGGGAATCAGGTTGAGCAGCGCCTCGTAATCGCCACGCTCATGGGCCTGCTCCAGGCGGGTCTTGAATCGGTGCGTCATGCCTGCTCTCCCTTGACCGTACTGCCCAATCCTTGGGTGCCCTTGAGGCGTTTGCCCATGCGCATGAACGTGCCCACCACATGGGCAATGGGTTGCTGGGGGTCGTCCTGATAGGCAAAGCCACGGGTGAAGATCACGTCGGTGGTCACCCGGTAGCATTGAGCGAACCCATACACGGGTTTGTGGGGTGCCGCGGGATGCATGTAGTCAACGCGCAGGTCGAGGGTCGGACACACTTCGAATTCCGGCAGCACACACAGGGTGGCCATGCCGCAGGCGGTGTCCATCAGGGAGGTCAGCGCGCCGCCATGGATCACGCCCGACTGGGGATCACCGACCAAATGCGCCGCGTAGGGCATGATCAAGGTGATGCCCTCCTCGCTGGCCTGATGAGCGGTAATGCCCAGCACCTGACAATGGCGCAAGGCTGAAACAAAGCGCGTCGCACGCTCTAACAGGGGGTTTTCGGTCATTCGTTCCAGACTCTTATTAGTGTTGATTCGCGGAAGGGGTGGGCGGGCAAAAGTTCCGGTTAGTCAGGGATTTATATATCTATGGAATAAAAGGAACTAATGCCGAACCGCCATGCTCGAAAGGCCAGTAGATATCTTCAATAAGGAGAAACACCCATGCGCAAGACTTTAGCTATTTCCATGATGCTCGCCGCTGCCCTCGGTCTCGCTGCCTGCGACAAAAAATCCGAAGACAAAGCCCAAGACGCCGCCGCGCACTCTGAGCAAGCTCAGAAAGATATGGCGAAGGCTCAGGATAAAGTGAACGACGCTGCGAAAGAAAACGCCGATGCTGCCAAAGCTCAGGCTGAATCGAACGAAGCCGCCGCAAAAGAAGCAGCACCTGCTACCCCTGCCACCGGTTCTTGAGACCGCGGCTTGAAATAGCTTGGCTGCAAAAAGAAAGCCCGCTTAGATAGCGGGCTTTTTTTGTCTGGCGTTTTTATTTAAAGGCCTTAGTTAGCCCACTTCTTTAGCCGGCTCCGGCGGCGGCGTGTCCGTCTGCGTATACACCATCACTTGCAGCACGTCGGAATGAAACTCCCGACGGTACAGCACCAACACCACCCCACTGCTCATCAACATGAACAACCAAGGACTGACAAACCACGCCAGCATGGTCATGCCGAAGTAATAAGAACGCAGGCCGAAGTTGAACTGGTTGGCCGCCATGGAAATCACCCGCGCCGCGCGCAGGGCAAACGCATTGCGCTCCTGCTCCGACACATGCCGCTCACCGATCATCGGCGCCGAGCCCACCAGCACCGCCGCGAAGTTGTACTGGCGCATGCACCAACTGAACGTGAAGAACGCATAGACAAACACCAGCGCCAGGCACAACAGCTTGATTTCCGACATGCCCTGGGACGCCTGCTGCACCATGGGGATATCCGCCAGTAACGACACCGCGCGCTCTGAAGCGCCGAGCACGGTGAGAATGCCAGCGAGGATGATCAAGGTGCTGGAGGCGAAGAACGAGGCATTGCGTTCCAGGTTGCCGATCACACTGGCGTCGGCGATGCGGTTGTCGCGCAGCAGCATGCGGCGCATCCAGTCTTCGCGATACAGGTGCAGCACACTGGCCAGGCAGGCCGTGTCGCGGGCTTTCCAGGTGGCATAACGGGTGTAGCCACCCCAGCACAGGACGAACCAGAGCGCGGCAAGCAGATGGATCTGATTGGTTTCGATAAACGACATGCGGGTCCTTATGACGAGCGCGTTTCAACTTGAAGTTTTCCTAACCCCTTCGACGTTAGCCCAAGCTAAAAGACACTGCCTGACGCCCAAAAAAAATGCCCCGTATCGATTGATACGGGGCATTTCGGCAGAGCCTTCAGCGGATCAAGCGATCGCTTCGCTGCGCTTGCCAAGCATCCGATCAATCACCACAGCCACCACCAGGACCATCACCGACGGCACCAGCCAGGCCAGGCCTTGCTCACTCAGCGGCAGGTTGGTCAGTTGCGCCGGCAACCAGTCTGCGAAACCGGCGCCCTTGAGTGCGTCGATGCAACCAAAGATGAACGACACCAGCATCACCGGACCGACAATGCGGCCCTGCTCTTGCCAGAAGTCTTTGCAGAAGCTCAAGGCCACCAACACGATGCACGGCGGGTAGATCGCTGTGAGCACCGGAATCGAGAACGCGATCAGCTTGGTCAGGCCCAGGTTGGACACGAACAGCGAGAACAGCGCCAGGATCACCACCAGCGTCTTGTAGGACAGCGGCAGGATACGGCTGAAGTACTCGGCGCACGCGCAAGTCAGGCCCACGGCAGTGACCAGGCACGCCAGGGAGATCAGCACGGCCAGGAAGCCACTGCCCAGGGAACCGAAGGTGTGTTGCACGTAAGCATGCAGCACCGCAGCGCCGTTGCTCGCGCCCGCGGCAACCGCATGGCTGCCCGAACCCAGGCGGAACAGGCTGACATACACCAGCGCCAGGCCCACACCGGCGATCAGGCCCGCGATGATCGCGTAGCGGGTGATCAGCTTCGGCGACTCCACGCCACGGGAGCGAATGGCGTTGACGATCACGATGCCAAACACCAGGGCACCCAGGGTATCCATGGTCAGGTAACCATTGATGAAACCTTGGGAGAACGGTGCAGCCACGTACTCCGGCGTGGCGACGCCCACTTCACCGGCCGGCAAGGCAAAGGCGGCGATACCGAGGACGGCCAGCGCGATGATCTTCAGCGGTGCGAGGAAGCGACCGACGGTGTCCAGCAAACGCCCTGGGTACAGGGAAACGAAGAACACCACCAGGAAATACACCGAGCTGTAGAGGAACAGCGCCAGCGGACTTTCGCCGGTCAGCGGCGCCAGGCCCACTTCAAAGGACACGGTCGCGGTACGCGGGGTGGCGAACAGCGGCCCTACCGCCAGATACGCCGCCGCCGCGAGCAGGCCACCGGCGATCTTGCCGATCGGGCTGCTCAGCGCGTCCATACCGCCACCGACCTTGGCCAGGGCGATCACGGTGACCACCGGCAAACCCACTGCGGTGATCAGAAAGCCCAGCGCTGCCATCCAGACATGAGGCCCAGACTGCAAACCAACGATAGGCGGGAAGATGATGTTACCGGCGCCCACGAACAGGGCAAACGTCATAAAGCCCAACGCCAGGACATCCTGGCTTTTCAACACTTTCATTTCGGGAAATACCACACTACTGAATCGGAATTTAGAGAGGGATTCCCTATGGATGAGGGAAATACTGCCGGCCCTTATGGGAGCCGACCGGTCTAGCGCGGGGCTTCCTTTTGGGATGCGCACGCATAAAGAGGCGGGTAGGTTACAGAATCGGGCTGACAAACGCACTGTTGCGGGGCGGACTGTCCGATAAGCGACATCTTAATGTCGCGTTTTCATACTTAAATGATGGTTCAGCAAACCCCAGAAAGCACAAAGGCCACCCGAAGGTGGCCTTTGTGTGGATGAAGCGTCAGCTAAGCGCGAGGCTTACTTGACAGCCCAACCGGTCAGCTCGGACAAAGCCTTGCCGATGTCTGCCAGCGAACGCACGGTTTTGACGCCTGCGTCTTCCAGGGCAGCAAACTTCTCGTCTGCAGTACCCTTGCCGCCAGAGATGATTGCGCCAGCATGGCCCATGCGCTTGCCAGCAGGGGCAGTCACACCAGCGATGTAGGAAACAACCGGCTTGGTCACGTGTGCCTTGATGTAGGCAGCCGCTTCTTCTTCAGCCGAACCGCCGATCTCACCGATCATGACGATCGCTTCGGTCTTCGGGTCTTCCTGGAACAGTTTCAGGATGTCGATGAAGTTCGAACCTGGGATCGGGTCACCGCCGATGCCGACGCAAGTCGACTGACCGAAACCGGCGTCAGTGGTCTGCTTCACAGCTTCGTAGGTCAGGGTGCCGGAACGGGAAACGATACCGACTTTGCCTGGCAAGTGAATGTGACCTGGCATGATGCCGATCTTGCATTCGCCTGGGGTGATCACGCCTGGGCAGTTAGGGCCGATCAGGGTAACACCCAGCTCGTCGCACTTAACTTTAGCGTCCAGCATGTCCAGGGTAGGAATGCCTTCGGTGATGCAGACGATCAGCTTGATGCCGCCGAATGCCGCTTCCAGGATCGAGTCCTTGCAGAAAGGAGCTGGAACGTAGATCACGCTGGCGGTGGCGCCAGTGGCAGCTACAGCATCTTTCACGGTGTTGAACACTGGCAGGCCCAGGTGTTCGGTGCCGCCTTTGCCCGGAGTTACGCCGCCAACCATCTTGGTGCCGTATTCGATGGCTTGCTGGGTGTGGAAACTACCTTGCGAACCGGTAATACCCTGGCAGATAACTTTGGTGTCTTTATTGATCAGGACGCTCATTACTTGCCCTCCGCAGCTTTGACAACTTGTTGAGCAGCGTCGGTCAGGCTGGTAGCCGCGATGATGTTCAAACCGCTTTCTGCCAGTACTTTAGCGCCCAGTTCAGCGTTGTTACCTTCAAGGCGGACAACAACCGGGATTTTAACGCCGACTTCTTTCACTGCACCGATGATGCCTTCGGCAATCATGTCGCAACGAACGATGCCGCCGAAGATGTTGACCAGTACTGCAGCGACGTTGGAGTCGGACAGGATGATCTTGAAGGCTTCGGTAACGCGTTCTTTGGTAGCACCACCGCCCACGTCGAGGAAGTTGGCTGGTTTGCCGCCATGCAGGTTGACGATGTCCATGGTACCCATGGCCAGGCCAGCACCGTTGACCATGCAACCGATGTTACCTTCCAGGGCTACGTAGTTCAGTTCGAACTTGGCAGCGTGCGCTTCGCGCGGATCGTCTTGCGACGGATCGTGGAAAGTCTTCAGCTTAGGCTGACGGTACATGGCGTTGGCGTCGATGTTGATCTTGGCGTCCAGGCAGTGCAGATCGCCGTCAGCCTTGATCACCAGCGGGTTCACTTCCAGCAGGGCCAGATCGTGATCCTGGAACAGTTTGGCCAGACCCACGAAGATCTTGGCGAACTGGGCAACTTGCTTGCCTTCCAGGCCCAACTGGAAAGCCAACTCGCGACCCTGGAATGGCTGAGCGCCAACCAGTGGATCGATAGTGGCTTTCAGAATTTTTTCTGGGGTTTCTTCGGCGATCTTCTCAATGTCCACGCCACCTTCGGTGGAAGCCATGAACACGATGCGACGGCTCGAACGGTCAACGACAGCGCCCAGGTACAGCTCTTTAGCGATATCAGTGCACGATTCAACCAGGATCTTGGTGACTGGCTGGCCATTGGCATCAGTCTGGTAAGTCACCAGACGCTTGCCCAGCCACTGCTGTGCGAAGGCCTTGGCGTCTTCTTTGCTGCGAACCAGCTTAACGCCGCCCGCTTTACCGCGACCACCAGCGTGGACCTGGGCTTTGACAACCCACTCAGTGCCGCCGATTTTGTCGCAAGCTTCTGCTGCTGCTTCCGGGGTGTCTACTGCGTAGCCCTTGGAAACTGGCAGGCCGTATTCAGCGAACAGCTGCTTACCCTGATACTCGTGAAGATTCATGCTTTTTACCGTCTTCGTTAGGTACTGCGCATTCGGCGCTGCGCTCATTATGAGTGCCGCGCCACCTGTGACTGCTGCTTGCGCAACTTGCGGGGCTCAAGGCCCGTAAAGCTGCGCAAGGCTGCGTCCAGCGGATATTCCGCGGTGAGTCTTGCGCGCAAGGCTCACGACGGGCAACTCCGCCGTGGTTTCTTATTATCTCGCTTAGCGCTTCTTGCGGTTGGCGATGTGGATGGCGCCGCCATTCACTGCCAACGCTGCTTCGTGCAACGCTTCGGACAGGGTCGGATGGGAGAAGACCATCATGCCCAGGTCCTCGGCACTGGTGCCGAATTCCATACCGATCGCGCCTTGCTGAACCAGTTCTGCAGCGCTCGGGCCAATCACGTGGACGCCCAATACGCGGTCAGTCTTGGCATCAGCGATGACTTTGACAAAACCACCGGTGTCGTTGGCTGCCATGGCACGGCCAGAAGCGGCAAACGGGAAGGTGCCGACGTTAACTTCAACGCCTTCAGCTTTCAACTGCTGTTCGTTCTTGCCGACCCATGCAATTTCCGGGTGGGTGTAGATAACCGATGGGATCAGGTCGTAGTTCATCTGGGTCTTGTGGCCCTTGATGCGCTCGACAACCATGATGCCTTCTTCGGAAGCTTTGTGCGCCAGCATCATGCCGCGAACCACGTCGCCGATGGCGTAGACGCCAGGCACAGTGGTTGCGCAGTGATCGTCAACGTGCACGTAGCCGCGCTCGTCGAGGGTCACGCCGCTGTCGGAAGCCAGCAGGTCGGTGGTCACTGGACGGCGACCCACGGCTACGATCAACTTGTCGAAAGTGATGGTTTTTTCGCCATCCTTGTCGGTGTAGTTGACGACAACTTCTTCACCGTTGACTTTCGAACCGGTCACGCGAGCGCCCAGCTTGATGTCCAGACCTTGTTTGGTCAGGGTTTTCAGCGCTTCTTTGGAGACAGCGGTGTCGGCAGCCAGCAGGAACGTGTCCAGGGCTTCCAGCACAGTCACTTCGGAACCCAGGCGGGACCATACCGAACCCAGTTCCAGGCCGATCACGCCAGCGCCGATCACGCCCAGGCGCTTAGGCACAGCCTGGAATTCCAGGGCGCCGGTCGAATCAACGATCACGTTCTGGTCAACGGGAGCAGGCGGGATGTCGATTGGACGCGAACCTGGAGCCAGGATCACGTTCTCGGCTTCGATGATTTCGGTCGAGCCGTCTGGCTTGGTGATTTCAACTTTCTTGCCGGCCAGCAGCTTGCCGTGGCCTTGCAGGGAAGTCACGCCGTTGGCCTTGAACAAGGTGGCAACGCCGGAAGTCAGGCCTTTAACGATGTTGGCTTTACGGCCGACCATTGCTGGTACGTCCATGGTCACGCCAGCATGGTTGATGCCGTGGATCGCGAAGCCGTCTTGGGCTTCGTGGAATTTCCAGGAGCTGTCCAGCAGCGCCTTGGAAGGAATGCAACCGACGTTCAGGCAAGTACCGCCCAGCGCCAGTTTGCCTTCCTTGTCGGTGTATTTTTCGATGCAAGCAGTCGAGAGGCCCAGTTGTGCGGCCTTGATGGCAGCAACGTAGCCGCCAGGACCTGCACCAATCACTACAACGTCAAATTTCTGCGTCATGAAAATAGTTCCTCTATTCAGCGACAAGCTTCAAGCGACACGTTGCAAGCCAAGCTGCTTTTTCCTACAGCCTGTAGCTCGCAACGTGCAGCTGCGTCTTTAGATGTCCAGCAGCAGACGAGCCGGGTCTTCCAGCAGGTTCTTGATGGTCACCAGGAAAGTCACGGCTTCTTTACCATCGATCAGGCGGTGATCGTACGACAGCGCCAGGTACATCATTGGGCGGATCACAACTTGGCCGTTGATGGCCATCGGACGCTGGATGATGTTGTGCATGCCCAGGATTGCGGCTTGTGGCGGGTTGACGATCGGCGTCGACATCATCGAACCGAAGGTACCACCGTTGGTGATGGTGAAGGTACCGCCGGTCATCTCGTCGATGGTCAGCTTGCCGTCACGGGCTTTCTTGCCGAAGCCGGCGATGCCGCCTTCGATTTCAGCCAGGCTCATCAGCTCGGCGTTACGCAGTACCGGCACCACCAGGCCACGGTCGCTGGACACGGCTACGCCGACGTCTGCGTAGCCATGGTAAACGATGTCGCCGCCGTCGATGGAAGCGTTGACAGCCGGGAAGCGTTTCAGCGCTTCAGTGGCCGCTTTCACGAAGAAGGACATGAAGCCCAGGCGTACGCCGTTGTGGGACTTCTCGAACAGATCCTTGTACTTCGAACGCAGGGCCATGACTTCGGTCATGTCGACTTCGTTGAAGGTGGTCAGCATCGCCATGTTCGACTGTGCTTCAACCAGACGCTTGGCCACGGTGGCACGTACGCGAGTCATCGGTACACGCTTCTCGGTGCGGTCGCCAGCGGCGAACACTGGAGCAGCGGCAGCCGGGGCAGCAGCCTTGGCAGGTGCGGCAGCTGGAGCGTTTTTCTTGGCTTCAACAGCAGCAACCACGTCTTCCTTGGTGATGCGACCGTCTTTGCCGGTGCCTTTGACGGACGCCAGGTTGATGCCGTTCTCTTCAGCCAGCTGACGGGCAGCCGGTGCAGCGATCGGGTCTTCAGCGCCAGCAGCCGGAGCGGCGGCAGGAGCAGCGGCGGCTGCCGGTGCAGCAGCAGGAGCAGGAGCAGCGGCAGCAGCGCTGCCCTCTTCAATCGAGCCCAGCACTTGGTTCGACAGAACGGTAGCGCCTTCTTCGGCAACGATTGCGCCCAGCACGCCGTCAGCTTCGGCCAACACTTCCAGCACGACTTTGTCGGTCTCGATGTCGACGATCAGGTCGTCACGCTTTACAGCGTCGCCTGGTTTCTTGTGCCAGGTGGCAACGGTGCCATCGGCAACCGATTCCGGGAATGACGGGGCTTTGATTTCGATAGCCATTATCTGTGGGTCCTTAAAATTCGGTTTCAGTCAGCGCGAAGGCGTTAAACAGTGAAAGCATCTTGCAGCAGTTTTTCCTGCTGCTCGGCGTGCATCGACGCATAACCACACGCAGGTGCAGCAGAAGCATCACGACCGGCGTACTCCAGGTTCAGCGCCTTGTTGTGGTTACCCATGCTGCGACGCAAATGATGCTGGCTGCTGTACCACGCGCCCTGGTTCATCGGTTCTTCCTGGCACCACACCACGTTGGTGAGGTTGGTGTAAGGCGCGATGGCCTCCATCAGGTCGTCTTCCGGGAACGGGTAAAGCTGCTCGATACGCACAATGGCGATGTCTTCGCGGCCTTCGGCACGGCGTTTTTCCAGCAGGTCGTAGTAGACCTTGCCGCTGCACAGGACCAGGCGAGTCACTTTTGCCGCGTCCAGCGTGTCGATTTCTGGAATCACGGTCTGGAACGAACCATCCGCCAGATCTTCCAGGGTCGAGATGGCCAATTTATGACGCAACAGCGACTTAGGCGTCAGCACTACCAGCGGCTTGCGCAGCGGGCGGATTACCTGGCGACGCAGCAAGTGGTAGATCTGGGCCGGGGTAGTCGGCACGCACACCTGTATGTTGTGCTCGGCGCACAGCTGCAGGTAACGCTCCAGACGGGCCGAGGAGTGCTCAGGACCCTGACCTTCATAACCGTGTGGCAGCAGCATGGTCAGACCGCACAGGCGGCCCCACTTGTGCTCGCCGCTGGTGATGAACTGGTCGATCACCACTTGGGCGCCGTTGGCGAAGTCGCCGAACTGGGCTTCCCAGATCACCAGCGCGTTTGGCGTGGTGGTCGAGTAACCGTATTCGAACGCCAGAACCGCTTCTTCAGACAGGAACGAATCGTACAGGTCGAAACGTGGCTGGCCTTCGTACAGGTTCTGCAACGGGATGTAGGTGCCCGCGTCTTTCTGGTTGTGCAGCACGGCATGACGGTGCGAGAACGTACCACGGCCGATGTCCTGGCCGGTCATGCGGATCGGGTGACCTTCGAACGCCAGGGTCGCGTACGCCATGGTTTCGGCGTAACCCCAGTTGATCGGCAGGCCGCCGGCTTGCATCTTCTGACGGTCTTCGTAGATCTTCGCCACTTGGCGCTGAACCACGAAGCCTTCAGGAATTTCCAGCAGCTTGGCGGACAATTCCTGCAAGGTTTTCAGATCGAACGACGTATCGTGACGCGCAGTCCAGGCGTGGCCCAGGTACGGACGCCAGTCGACGAACAGTTCTTTGTTCGGCTCTTTAACCAGGCTTTTTACAACATGCAGACCATTGTCCAGCGCATTGCGGTATTCATCGACCTTGGCCTGAACACGCGCATCGTCAACCACGCCGGCCTTGGTCAGGCTTTCGGCGTACAGCTCACGGGTGGTGCGCTGCTTGGTGATCTGCTGGTACATCAACGGCTGGGTGCCGCTTGGTTCGTCGGCTTCGTTGTGACCGCGACGGCGGTAGCAGACCAGGTCGATCACCACGTCACGCTTGAACTGCATGCGGTAGTCAATGGCCAGCTGGGTCACGAACAACACGGCTTCCGGATCATCACCATTCACATGGAGGATCGGCGCCTGGATCATCTTGGCAACGTCGGTCGCGTACTCGGTGGAGCGCGCGTCCAGCGGGTTGCTGATGGTGAAGCCAACCTGGTTGTTGATGACGATATGAACGGTACCGCCAGTCTTGAAGCCGCGGGTCTGCGACATCTGGAACGTTTCCAGGACCACGCCTTGACCGGCGAATGCCGCGTCACCGTGGATGGAAATCGGCAGGACCTTTTCACCGGTGGTGTCGTTACGACGATCCTGTCGAGCACGGACCGAACCCTCGACCACTGGAGAAACGATTTCCAGGTGGGATGGGTTGAAGGCCATGGCCAGGTGAACTTCACCGCCGGTGGTCATCACGTTGGACGAGAAACCCTGGTGGTATTTAACGTCACCGGAACCCAGCTCGACCTTCTTCTTGCCTTCGAACTCGTCGAACAGCTCGCGCGGGTTCTTGCCGAAGGTGTTGACCAACACGTTCAGGCGACCACGGTGGGCCATGCCGATCACGATTTCCTTGGTGCCGTAGGAACCGGAACGCTGGATCAGCTCGTCGAGCATCGGGATCAGGCTTTCGCCGCCTTCCAGGCCGAAACGCTTGGTGCCCGGGTATTTGGTACCCAGGTATTTTTCGAGGCCTTCGGCAGCGGTTACGCGCTCAAGCAAGTGGCTGCGTACGTCAGCGGACAAAACCGGACGACCGCGCACACCTTCCAGGCGATGCTGGAACCAGTGGCGTTGCTCGGAATCGGTGATGTGCGTGAACTCAGCGCCGATGGTGCGGCAATATGTCTGCTGCAACGCTTCGTGAATTTCGCGTAGGCTCGCTTCCTCTTTGCCGATGAACAGGTCGCCGGCACGGAAGGTCGTATCAAGATCGGCATTGGTCAAGCCGTAATGATTGATCGACAGGTCAGCAGGTGCAGGACGCTTCCAGAGCCCCAGCGGGTCAAGCTGGGCCGCCTGGTGGCCGCGCATCCGGTAGGCCTGGATCAGTCGCAGTACTTCAACTTGCTTCTTCTCGTGCTCACTGCTCACGCTGCCGGCGGAAACCGGTTGGGCGCGGCGCTGGTTCTTTGCCAGCAGCACAAACTGATCGCGAATTGTGGCGTGCGATACATCGGTGGCAGCGTTGCCGTCTGAAGACAACGTCTGAAATTTGGTGCGCCATTCTTCTGGCACAGCGTTAGGGTCGTGCAGGTAGAGCTCATAAAGCTCTTCCACATAGGCAGCGTTACCACCTGAAAGATAGCCGCTGTTCCACATGCGCTGCATCACGCTTTCTTGCATGCTTGGTCACCCTCGATTTGGGGACACCACCGGCGAAAACACCGAGTTTGCTTGCAAAAGGCCAAGTGCAGCGACCAAAACAAGCCACTTAGGATCACGCTGATAGTTCGGGTACCAACCCGAATGCCCCTGCTTGTCTCATTTCTTCAAAATAAGAGCCGCGGCTTTGTAAGTCGCTGCTCAAGTTAAAACTACGGCGCCGGTTGAAGCCTGCGCCGTAGCATTTACGGGCACAACGGTCCTGCTTTTACTACAACGTCAGTTACACGCCGCTCTGCAGCAGCATGTTACGGATGTGACCAATGGCCTTAGTCGGGTTCAGGCCTTTGGGACATACGTTGACGCAGTTCATGATCCCGCGGCAGCGGAATACGCTGAACGGGTCATCCAGCGAAGCCAGACGCTCGGACGTCTTGGTATCACGGCTGTCTGCCAGGAAGCGGTACGCCTGCAGCAGGGCAGCTGGACCCAGGAACTTGTCCGGGTTCCACCAGAAGGACGGGCAAGAAGTCGAGCAGCAAGCGCACAGGATGCACTCGTACAGACCGTCGAGCTTCTCGCGCTCTTCCGGGGACTGCAGACGCTCGATGGCCGGAGCCGGCGTGTCGTTCTGCAGGAACGGCTTAACTTTCTCGTATTGCTTGTAGAAGATGCTCATATCGACGACCAGGTCACGGATAACCGGCAAACCTGGCAGAGGACGAACGATCAGCTTGTTGCCTTTGACCACGGCGGACAGCGGCGTGATGCACGCCAGGCCGTTTTTGCCGTTGATGTTCATGCCGTCGGAACCGCACACACCTTCACGGCAAGAGCGACGATAGGAGAAACCTTCGTCCTGCTCTTTGATCAGTGCCAATACATCCAGCACCATCAGGTCTTTACCACCGGTATCGACCTGGAATTCCTGCATGAACGGCGCAGCGTCCTGATCAGGGTTGTAGCGATAAACACTGACTTTCAACATGGCAGCCACCCTTAGTAAGTCCGAATCTTCGGTTCAAACGTCGGAACCGTCTTCGGCGAGAAGTTCACGGCACGCTTGGTTACGCGCTTGTCACCCGGGAAGTACAGGGTGTGGCACAACCAGTTTTCGTCGTCGCGGTCTTCAAAGTCTTCACGGGCGTGGGCACCACGGGATTCTTTACGAACCTCGGCAGCGATTGCGGTCGCTTCAGCCACTTCCAGCAGGTTTTGCAGCTCAAGGGCTTCGATACGAGCGGTGTTGAACGCCTGGCTCTTATCGTTGATCTTGACGTTGGCGATGCGCTTGCGCAGATCAGCCAGCTGGGCGATGCCCTTCTGCATGTATTCGCCGGTACGGAACACACCGAAGTAGTTCTGCATGCAGCTTTGCAGCTCGCGACGCAGAGTAGCCACGTCTTCGCCGTCGGTGCGCTCGTTCAGAGCGTTCAGGCGAGCCAGGGCAGCTTCGATGTTGGCGTCGGTGGCGTCATCGTATTCGATGCCGTCGGTCAGCGCTTTTTCCAGGTGCAGGCCAGCAGCACGGCCGAATACCACCAGGTCGAGCAGCGAGTTGCCGCCCAGGCGGTTGGCACCGTGTACGGATACGCAAGCCACTTCGCCTACGGCGAACAGACCGTGGATGATTTCGTCCTGGCCTTCGGCGTTCTGGGTGATCGCCTGGCCGTGGATGTTGGTCGGCACGCCGCCCATCATATAGTGGCAAGTCGGAACAACCGGCACCGGAGCAACCACCGGGTCAACGTGAGCAAAGGTCTTGGACAGCTCGCAGATACCTGGCAAACGGCTGTGCAGCACTTCTTCGCCCAGGTGATCGAGCTTGAGCAGTACGTGGTCGCCATTCGGGCCACAGCCGTTACCGGCGATAATCTCTTTAACCATCGAACGGGCCACAACGTCACGGCCTGCAAGGTCTTTCGCGTTCGGAGCATAACGCTCCATGAAACGCTCGCCGTGCTTGTTGATCAGGTAACCACCTTCACCACGGCAACCTTCTGTAACCAGTACACCAGCGCCGGCAATACCGGTCGGGTGGAACTGCCACATTTCGATGTCTTGTACCGGTACGCCAGCACGCAGTGCCATGCCGACGCCGTCACCGGTGTTGATCAGGGCGTTGGTGGTGGAAGCGTAGATACGGCCTGCACCGCCCGTCGCCAGCACGGTAGCCTTGGCGCGGATGTAGGTGGTTTCACCGGTTTCGATGCAGATAGCGATCACACCGACGAATTCGCCCTGGGCGTTTTTCACCAGGTCGACAGCGTAGTACTCGTTCAGGAACGTGGTACCGGCTTTCAGGTTGCCCTGATAAAGGGTGTGTAACAGCGCGTGACCGGTACGGTCGGAAGCGGCGCAGGTACGGGCAGCCTGCCCGCCCTTACCGTAATCCTTCGATTGACCGCCGAATGGACGCTGGTAGATGCGGCCTTGCTCGGTACGGGAGAACGGCAGACCCATGTGGTCCAGTTCGAACACCGCGGCCGGGCCTTCCTGACACATGTATTCGATAGCGTCCTGGTCACCGATGTAGTCGGAACCCTTGACGGTATCGTACATGTGCCAGCGCCAGTCATCGTTCGGATCGGCAGAAGCGATGGCGCAGGTGATGCCACCCTGGGCCGACACGGTATGGGAACGGGTCGGGAACACTTTGGTGATCACGGCAGTCTTGTGACCGCCCTGGGCCAGCTGCAGCGCAGCGCGCATGCCAGCACCGCCGCCACCAATGATGATGGCGTCGAATGAAATAGTTGGAATGTTAGCCATGAATCAGATACCCCAAAGAATCTGCACACCCCAGACGAAGTAAGCGAACATCGCGACGCCGCAGACTGCCTGGAAGAGAAAACGTACTGCAGTCGCGGACTTGCCCAGCGCCATCGGCGTCAGGTAGTCGGTCGCGATGGTCCACATGCCGACCCAGGCGTGTGCGCCCAGGGCTACAAGGGCCAGCAGACTGAAGATTCGCATCGCATTGTGGGAAAACAGGCCATGCCATTGCTCATAGCTGATGCCTGGATTTGCGACGAGGTATCCGATCAGGAAAATGAAATAAGCCGCGAGAACGACCGCAGACACACGTTGTGCCATCCAGTCATAGAGGCCCGAACGCGAAAGGTTCGTAACGCTGGTTACCATATCCAAACTCCTGCCAGAACGATCAGCACCACGGAAATGGCGATGATGATTTTCGAGCCCAGGCGGCCGCCTTCCAGCGTCTCACCGATACCCGCATCCATGATCAAGTGGCGCACACCGGCTACCAGGTGATACAGCAGAGCGGACAGGAGGCCCCATGCTACGAACTTGGCCAGCGGGCTGGTCAAGCATGCCTTCACCTCGGCGTAACCTTCCTCGGAACCCAGGGATTTGCTCAATGCATAAAGCATGATGCCCAAGCCCAGGAACAGGATGATGCCGGAAACACGGTGCAGGAACGACGTAACGCCGGTGATGGGGAGTTTGATGGTCCTTAGGTCTAGGTTTACAGGTCGTTGGCTATTCACGGCTTTTTTTCACACTGAAGAGCCCCTAACAATCAGGGCAAAGTTGTTGGGGAGTGCACTGGTCAGGTAAGCACCACCCAGGGAGTGCGACCCCCAATGAAAGCAAGCCCAAAAGCCCTTGGCGGTCGGTGGCCGAGTATAGACAGTTAGGTTACTAATGACAACGCGCTCACCTCACCCTAATAGCGGATTGCGCTGACGGGATAAAAGGCGTAAATGGCAGTCAATTTCGAGGAAAAAGTACGGTTAAAGCCTTCTGGTGCAAGACTTTAGGCAAATTGACATCTGGATTTATATCAATATAGTGGTGCGGGCCCTGCGTGGGGGGTCTGTCTGATGATTTGAAGCATAAATAGGAGGCCACATGGCTGACAAAAAAGCGCAGTTGATCATCGAGGGCGCAGCCCCCGTCGAGCTGCCCATTTTAACCGGCACCGTTGGTCCCGATGTTATCGACGTACGGGGCCTGACGGCCACGGGCCGTTTCACATTCGACCCAGGCTTCATGTCGACCGCCTCTTGCGAGTCGAAGATCACCTATATCGATGGTGATAATGGCATTTTGCTGCATCGCGGCTACCCGATCGAGCAGCTTGCTGAACAGTCGGACTACCTGGAAACCTGCTACCTGCTGCTAAATGGCGAATTGCCAACAGCCGAGCAGAAAGCCCAGTTCGTCAGCACCGTGAAGAACCACACCATGGTTCACGAGCAGTTGAAGACCTTCTTCAACGGCTTCCGTCGCGACGCCCACCCGATGGCCGTCATGTGCGGTGTGGTCGGCGCCCTGTCGGCCTTCTATCACGACTCCCTCGACATCAATAACCCACAGCATCGCGAAATTTCCGCGATCCGCCTGGTTGCCAAGATGCCGACCCTGGCCGCAATGGTTTACAAGTACTCCATGGGCCAGCCCATGATGTACCCGCGCAACGACCTGACGTACGCGGAAAACTTCCTGCACATGATGTTCAACACGCCGTGCGAGATCAAACCGATCAGCCCGACACTGGCCAAGGCCATGGACCGGATCTTCATCCTCCACGCCGACCACGAACAGAACGCATCGACCTCTACCGTGCGCCTGGCGGGTTCTTCGGGTGCCAACCCGTTCGCCTGTATTGCCGCCGGTATCGCCGCACTGTGGGGCCCTGCCCACGGCGGTGCGAACGAAGCCGTATTGACCATGCTCGATGAAATCGGCGATGTGTCCAACATCGACAAGTTCATCGCCAAGGCCAAGGACAAGAACGATCCGTTCAAGTTGATGGGCTTCGGTCACCGGGTCTACAAGAACCGCGACCCGCGCGCCACTGTCATGAAGCAGACCTGCGACGAAGTGTTGAAGGAACTGGGCATCAAGAACGATCCGCAACTCGAACTGGCCATGCGCCTGGAAGAGATCGCCCTGACCGACCCGTACTTCATCGAACGCTCGCTGTACCCGAACGTCGACTTCTACTCGGGGATCATCCTCAAGGCGATCGGCATTCCAACCAGCATGTTCACCGTGATCTTCGCCCTGGCGCGGACCGTGGGCTGGATCTCCCACTGGAAAGAAATGCTCTCCAGCCCGTACAAGATTGGCCGCCCGCGCCAGCTGTACACCGGCTACGAGTCGCGTGACATTACCAAGCTGGAAGATCGCAAGTAAGCCTCGCTTAGTTGCACTGAAAACGGCCTCCCTTAGTGGAGTCCGTTTTTATTTGTGCAGGATTTGAGAAACAGTTTTGTCAGATCAATCTCTAATTTATAGACAAAAAAATACCCCGGCCTTTCGACCGGGGTATTTTCCTATCCAGCTATTACCTTAGTGAGACACCGCCCCACTCGATCCCAGGCCAGTCTGCGAACGCACAAACTGTGGGAAGTACAGCGCACGCTCTTTCTCTGCCGCCGCCGACTTGTCGGTGATGGAGAAGAACCAGATACCGACGAACGCAATGATCATCGAGAACAGCGCCGGGTACTCATAAGGGAAGATGGCTTTTTCATGGTGCAGGATCGACACCCAGATGGTCGGGCCCAGCACCATCAGGCCAACGGCACTGATCAAGCCCAACCAGCCACCAATCATCGCGCCACGGGTGGTGAGGTTTTTCCAGTACATGGAAAGCAGCAGCACCGGGAAGTTACAGCTGGCGGCAATGGAGAACGCCAGGCCAACCATGAACGCAATGTTCTGGCTTTCGAACAGGATACCCAGGCCGATAGCCAGCACGCCCAAGGCGACAGTGGTGATCTTCGAGACGCGAATCTCATCCTTGTCGTTGGCCTTGCCTTTCTTGATCACGCTGGCGTACAGGTCATGGGACACCGCCGACGCACCGGCCAGGGTCAAGCCGGCAACCACCGCGAGGATGGTGGCGAAGGCCACGGCCGAGATGAAGCCCAGGAAAATACTGCCACCCACCGCGTTGGCCAGGTGCACCGCCGCCATGTTGTTGCCGCCCAGCAAGGCGCCTGCGGCATCCTTGAACGCCGGGTTGGTGCTGACCAGCAGGATCGCGCCAAAGCCGATGATGAAGGTCAGGATGTAGAAGTAACCAATGAAACCGGTGGCGTAGAACACGCTTTTGCGGGCTTCTTTCGCGTCGCTGACGGTGAAGAAGCGCATCAGGATGTGTGGCAGGCCAGCCGTACCGAACATCAGCGCAAGCCCGAGGGAGAAGGCTGAAATCGGGTCTTTCACCAAGCCGCCGGGGCTCATGATCGCCTCACCTTTAGGGTGAACCTTGATCGCCTCGGAGAACAGGGCATTGAAGTCGAAGTTGACGTGCTTCATCACCATCAGTGCCATGAACGAGGCACCGGACAGCAACAGCACCGCCTTGATGATCTGTACCCAGGTGGTCGCCAGCATGCCGCCGAACAGGACATACATCACCATCAAGATACCGACCAGGATCACCGCAACATGATAGTCCAGGCCAAACAGCAGCTGAATCAGCTTGCCCGCACCCACCATCTGCGCGATCAGGTAGAACGCCACCACCACCAGCGAACCACAGGCCGAGAGGCTGCGGATCTGGGTCTGGCCCAGGCGATAGGACGCCACGTCGGCAAAGGTGTACTTGCCCAGGTTACGCAGGCGCTCGGCGATCAGGAACAGAATGATCGGCCAGCCCACCAGGAAGCCGATCGAGTAGATCAGGCCGTCATAACCGGAGGTGTAGACCAGCGCGGAAATCCCCAGGAAGGACGCCGCCGACATGTAGTCACCGGCAATCGCCAGGCCGTTCTGGAAACCGGTGATCTTGCCGCCGGCCGCATAGTAGTCGGCCGCCGATTTGTTACGCTTGGAAGCCCAGTAGGTGATGCACAGGGTGGCGCCGACAAACGCGACAAACATCACGATGGCCGAAACGTTCAGGGGTTGCTTGTGCACTTCACCGGTCAATGCGTCCGCAGCCCAAAGGGCCGGAGCAAAGAACGAAGCGCCGAGTAGTGTCAGTAGACGACCGATCATTGCGCAGCCTCCTTGAGAATCGCATTGTTCAGGTCGTCAAACTCTCCATTGGCCCGGCGCACGTAGATGCCGGTCAGGATGAAGGCAGACACAATCAGCCCGACGCCCAGGGGAATGCCCCAGGTAATCGACGAACCGGGGCTGAGCTTGGCCCCCAGTACTTGTGGCCCGTAGGCGATCAACAGGATGAAAGCGGAGTAAAGCCCTAGCATGATCGCCGAGAGAATCCAGGCGAACCTTTCCCTTTTTCTCACCAGCTCCTTGAAACGCGGGCTGTTTTGAATCGAGAGGTAAATGCTGTCGTTCATTGTTTTTATCCTCGCAGCACAGCTTTTTTATTATTGGAACGTATCCACTGTATGCGGCTGCCGTAGAGGTTCCAGACGACCTTAGTATTAGAACGACATCGGGGTTGCCGCCAGTTTTGCAGTGATTGAATTGACAGCCTCTGACCCAGAAACGACAAAGCCCGCCTGGCGAAAACGCCAGGCGGGCTTGCAAGGTACTGTTTAGACGCTTCGGGGGGTTATTTACCGGTCCACTCGGCGACACGCTCAGGGTGCTTGGCGACCCAATCCTTGGCGGCGGCATCAGGCTTGGCGCCTTCTTGAATCGCCAGCATGACTTCGCCGATTTCGTCCTTGGAGGCCCACTGGAATTTCTTCAGGAAGGCTGCGACTTCCGGCGCTTTCTTCTCCAGGCCCTTGCTGCCGATGCTGTTGACGGTTTCAGCAGCACCATAAATCCCTTTTGGATCGTCCAGGAAACGCAGTTTCCACTTGGCGAACATCCAGTGTGGCACCCAACCGGTGACCGCAATGGATTCCTGTTTGTCTTCGGCACGGGTCAACTCGGCGATCATCGCCGCGCCCGAACTGGCTTGCAGCTTGTAATCGAGGCCGTATTGCTTGATGGCTTCGTCGGTCTTGAGCATCACGCCAGAACCTGCGTCGATGCCGACGATCTTGTTCTTGAAGGTGGTGTCGGTCTTGAGGTCTTCGATGGACTTGGCTTTGACGTATTCCGGCACGATCAGGCCGATCTTCGCATCCTTGAAGTTGGGGCCGTAGTCGACCACCTTGTCCTTGTTCTTGGCCCAGTATTCACCGTGGGTGACCGGTAGCCAGGCGGAGAGCATGGCGTCGAGCTTGCCGGTGGCCACGCCCTGCCACATGATCCCGGTGGCGACGGCTTGCAGTTTCACGTCATAACCGAGCTTGGCCTTGATCACTTCTGCCGCCACGTGGGTGGTGGCCACGCTGTCGGACCAGCCGTCCACATAGCCGATGCTCAGGGTCTTGCTGTCGGCGCTGGCCAGTGTGGAGCTCATCGCAACTACCAGAGTGGCAGCTGCGCCCAAGAGTCGTCGCATCTTCATAGTACTTCCCCGAAAGTGCTGCGCCCGGCGGATGCCGAGCGACGTCAACCTGTTGTTATGTGGTGCACCGCGCCCCCTTCACGCGCATCGATCCGGTTGCAGTGACATCAGTGGAGTGCTGACACTTCGATCATCAACCTGCCGGGGCCTTCGACCTGCTCTGTCAGCGACCTCATACAAGCAGGAAACGACATCACATAGCCAGTAGGACGCTTTGTAGGATTTGACGTCAAAATCCCGCCCGAACTTTGCATGTCAAAATTATGCAGCCCCACTGGGACGGGGCAAATCCGGGTAAGATGCGCGCCTTTGCTCCTACAGTTAAGCCGACCATGCCCGCGACTGCCCGCTTCCCCGCCCTGCCCTATTTTTTCGCCTTGATCCTCGGCCTGCTGGCCCTGATCGGTTACTGGTATGGCCTCGGCCGGCCGGTGGTATTGCCCGACGTCGCCAGTGCCACGCACAAGATGCAGTGCGCGTCCTATACCCCTTTCGATAAAGACCAATCGCCGTTCGACCAGCCATTCACGCTGCGTCCGGAGCGCATGGACGCTGACCTCGCCCTGCTGGCGACCCGCTTCGAGTGCATCCGCACCTATTCCATGACCGGCCTGGAAGCCTTGCCGGATATGGCGCGCAAGCACGGGCTGAAGGTGATGGCCGGCGCCTGGGTCAGCAGTGACCCGGTCGCAACCCAAAAGGAAATCGACGAACTGATCGCCTCGGCCAACGCCCATCCGGACGTGGTGACCTCAGTGATCGTCGGCAACGAAGCGCTGCTGCGCAAGGAAGTCACCGCCGCACAGCTGGTGAAGCTGATCCAGACCGTCAAAAGCCAGATCAAGCAGCCGGTGACCTACGCGGACGTGTGGGAGTTCTGGCTGCAACACCCGGAAATCGCCCCGGCCGTGGATTTCCTCACCATCCACTTGTTGCCGTACTGGGAAGATGACCCGTCCGGCATCGACCAGGCCCTCAAGCACGTGGGCGATGTGCGCCAGACCTTCGGCAACAAGTTTGCCCCCAAGGACATCCTGATCGGTGAAACCGGCTGGCCAAGCGAAGGCCGCCAGCGTGAAACCGCCGTGCCGAGCCGGGTCAATGAAGCGAAATTCATGCGTGGTTTTGTCGCCATGGCTGAAGCCAATGGCTGGCACTACAACCTGATCGAAGCCTTTGACCAGCCGTGGAAACGTGCGAGCGAAGGCGCCGTGGGCGGTTACTGGGGCCTGTTCGATGCGGATCGTCAGGACAAGGGCATCCTCGCCGGGCCGGTGACCAATGTGCCGTACTGGCCGCTGTGGCTGGGCGTCGGCGGGATGATACTGCTGGGCACCCTGGCATTGGGGGGTCGCGTACGCAGCACGCGTGCCGCGCTTGCCCTGCCGTTGTTGGGCGCCGTTGCAGCCTGCTCCATTGGCACCTGGGCCGAGCTGACCCGCGTGACGGCGCGCTTCAATGATGAATGGGTGTGGGCAGGTTTGCTGCTGGTGTTGAACCTGCTGGTGCTGGCCCATGCGGCCTTGGCCTTGAGCCCACGGGAAGGTTGGCGTGAGCGGGCGTTCAACTGGCTGGAGCAACGCGCAGGCTGGTTGGTGGCGATCGCTGGGTTCGCGGGCGCGGTGATGATGCTGGCGTTGATGTTTGACCCGCGCTATCGCAGCTTCCCGAGCGCGGCGCTGGTGTTGCCGGCGTTGGTTTGCCTGGTGCGTCCAGTGACAGGACCGCGTCGGGAGATTGCGCTGCTGGCCTTTATCATCGGTGCGGGTATTGCGCCGCAGTTGTACCGTGAAGGCCTGTTGAATCAGCAGGCGTGGGGTTGGGCGGTGGTTAGCCTGCTGATGGTTGTGGCTTTGTGGCGGTGCTTGCGGGTGCGTAAGGCTTAAACCTAACCTGTGGCGAGGGAGCTTGCTCCCTCGCCACATAAGGATAATCAGGCAGCCCTAGGCTTACGTACCAACCGCAACCCCGCAATCACCACCGCAAACACCGCAAACGTGGTGTTGTACAACGCCAGCGCCGGCAACCCGAACACCATCCCCAGCACGGCCAACCCCCACCCCGCGCGACCCGGCACGAAAAACCCCAGCACCGCCGTGATCAACGCCGCCCAGCCCAACACCTTGAAGTGGATCATCAAGCCCAGGTTCGAGCGTAACTGGCATTCCCAGCGGCTGGCCTCATCCGCGCAGATGCCCACCCACTGGCCATCTTGCATAAAGCCATAGCGCGCGCCATAACTGGCGGCCAGCCACAGCGGCAGGGCAATAATCAGCAGAATCAACGGCAAACGACGGGACATGAGGCACTCCGATAGGCAAAAACGGCGCTCAGCTTAATGCGCCAGTGGGCGTTAGCAAGGTGCATACACACAATTAATGTTTACCTACACGTGTCAAAGTGTATCGTCTGGCTACTATTACCCCGATTCCGACGTTATTTTCCGACATTTCGTGCCGCGTGATGGCACTTCGGCGATAGGACGGCGGTCATAGCCTGCGAACTTCATCAAGCACGTTTCCTCCTAGGGATTAAGTCATGCTCCGTTCCTTGCGCTGTGCTGCCCTGCTGGGCAGCCTTTTTCTGAGTGCGTCAGCACTGGCCGTCGACATTGACCAAGCCAGCTATGGCTACCCTTTGACCAACCCGTTTGAAGCCACCATCGCCACCACCCCGCCTGACCTTCGGCCCAAATTGCCGAGTGATGACGAGATCAACCAGTCCGATTACACCCTGAACATGCGCCCCGAGCGCGAATTCAGCCTGCCGGACAATTTCTGGGCGGTGAAGAAACTCACCTACCGCATCGCCAAGCAAGATCGTGCCGCGCCGCTGATCTTCCTGATCGCGGGCACCGGTGCGCGCTTCGACAGCAGCATCAACGAATACCTGAAAAAGCTGTACTACCAGGCCGGCTACCACGTGGTGCAACTGTCGTCGCCCACCAGCTTCGACTTCATCAGCGCCGCCTCGCGCTTCGCCACGCCGGGGATCACCCAGGAAGACGCCGAAGACATGTACCGCGTGATGCAAGCCGTGCGCGCGCAGAACGCTTCGTTGCCGGTGACCGACTTCTACCTCACCGGCTACAGCCTCGGCGCCTTGGATGCGGCGTTCGTCAGCAAGCTCGACGAGACGCGCCGCAGCTTCAACTTCAAGAAAGTCTTGCTGCTGAACCCGCCAGTCAACCTCTACACCTCGATCACCAACCTCGACAAGCTGGTGCAGACCGAGGTGAAAGGCATCAACAACACCACCACCTTCTATGAGTTGGTGCTGAACAAGCTGACCCGCTACTTCCAGCAAAAGGGCTATATCGACCTGAACGATGCCCTGCTCTACGACTTCCAGCAATCCAAGCAGCACCTGACCAACGAACAGATGGCCATGCTGATCGGCACTTCGTTCCGTTTCTCGGCAGCTGACATCGCCTTCACCTCGGACCTGATCAACCGCCGCGGCCTGATCATCCCGCCCAAGTACCCGATCACCGAAAGCACCAGCCTGACGCCGTTCCTCAAGCGGGCGCTGCAGTGCGACTTCGACTGCTACCTCACCGAGCAGGTTATTCCGATGTGGCGCGCCCGCTCCGACGGCGGCAGCCTGTTGCAACTGGTCGACCAGGTCAGCCTGTATGCCCTCAAGGACTACCTGCACGCCAGCCCGAAAATCGCCGTGATGCACAACGCCGACGATGTGATCCTCGGCCCTGGCGACCTCGGTTTCCTGCGTAAAACCTTCGGCGATCGCTTGACCGTCTACCCGCTGGGCGGCCACTGCGGCAACCTCAATTACCGCGTCAACGCCGACGCCATGCTGGAGTTCTTCCGTGGCTAAATATCTTCTGCTGCTTGCCGCCTTGATGTGCGCAGGCGTGGCCAATGCCGACAACAGCAAGGCCCATGAACCCGTCAAGGTCGACTCCGATGGCTTCAAGGAACCGCTGACCAAGCTCAAGTTCAACCCGGGTCTGGACCAGCGCGAGTTCGAGCGGTCGTCGCTCACCGCGCTCAACGTGTATGACCCACTGGAGTCGTGGAACCGTCGCGTGTACCACTTCAACTACCGCTTCGACCAATGGGTGTTCCTGCCGGTGGTCGACGGCTACCGTTACGTCACCCCGAGTTTCCTGCGCACCGGCGTGAGCAACTTCTTCAACAACCTGGGCGATGTGCCCAACCTGTTGAACAGCCTGCTGCAACTCAAGGGCCATCGTTCCCTGGAAACCACTGGCCGCCTGCTGGTCAACACCACTATCGGCATCGCCGGCCTGTGGGACCCGGCAACCGCCATGGGCCTGCCGCGCCAGAGCGAAGACTTTGGCCAGACCCTGGGCTTCTACGGCGTGCCCGGCGGCGCGTACCTGGTGCTGCCGATCTTCGGCCCATCGAACCTGCGCGACACCGGTGGTTTGCTGGTCGACTACACCGCCGAAACCCAGATCAACTTCCTCAACGTGGCCGAAGTCAGCTCCAACCACCCGGAAATCTGGGCGTTGCGTGCGGTGGACAAGCGCTACCAGACCAGCTTCCGTTATGGTCAGATGAACTCGCCATTTGAGTACGAAAAGGTGCGCTACATCTACACGGAATCGCGCAAGTTGCAGATCGCCGAGTAAACGCCCACAAAAAAGGCCATTCGATTGAATGGCCTTTTTTGTTGCCGCGCGATCAGGCCTTCGCGGTCTTCCAGAGCTTGCCCACCCCGCTGACCAGCGCCAGCACCGCGGCCCCGGCAATGATCCCCGCCACGCCATTGAGCAGCGTCGGCACCAACCACGCCACCCCGCCTGCGCCTTGGCTGACCGTCTCGATCCAATGATGCACCACAGGCACGCCATGGGTGAGAATCCCGCCGCCTACACAGTCGCCATGTATACGGATATGGACACCACAAAGTCCTTTAAATTCAGCATATTGAAAACACCTAGCCGTGTCCACATGGACATCACTAAAATGGACATTCCTACGTCAAATCCGCTATTGAGCGGCTCATCCGCAGCACAGCTCGGGCGGCCATGCATTATCGGGCAGACACCTGTGGAGCCGAGAATCACCCGCTAGTGAGCCACGATAGACAATAATCGATATCTCAAAAACGGCATAGAAATGACCGTCAGGCATTAGCGTGATCAATTCGCCCCCAGTTCGCGGAACCTTGAAACACCGCTGATAGTGACTGCAGCTAAAAAGCCAGCCATGAGGCCTACTACTCCGAAAAATGCAATTTTAAGAGTCGATCCCCATCCAGCACTTGCCGTAACTGTCGCCTCGATAGCATGCTCAAGGGGAGGTATGCCTTCAGCTACAAATGTCCCTCCGACAAGAAACATTGCAAATGTTCCAATCCATGATAACGCTTTCATCAGAAACGGAGCCGCCGACACCAAAACCTGACCAAACTTTTTGATCACTTTCCCCCACACTCCTCGGGCCTTCGATTTCGCAAGGGCGAGCCCGGCGTCATCAAGTCGGACAATGCCTGCGACCAACCCGTAAACGCCTATCGTCATCGCTAGGGCAATAACTATCAACGTCAAAATCTGCTGATATAAGGGAGCATCTGCAACGACATTCAACGTAATTACTATTATTTCAGCACTCAAAATAAAGTCAGTTTTTATCGCACCTTTGATCTTGCGGCTTTCATAATCAGCAAGCTCTTCTGCGTTTTTAGGCATGTAACTCTTGCCCAGCTCTTTTTCACCATGCTCCGCGCGTGAAAATTTAGCTTTAATCGCCTCATACCCCTCGTAGCAAAGGTAGACCCCTCCTGCCAACAGAAGCCACTTGATTGCTACCGGCAGCAGAGCACTCAAGAGAAGTGCACTCGGGACTAAAATTGCTTTATTTTTTAGGGATCCTTTAAATACAGCCCAGACCACAGGAAGTTCACGATCCGCCTTCATACCAGTGACCTGCTCAGCGTTTACTGCCAAGTCATCGCTGAGCACGCTCGCCGATTTTTTAGCGGCCACCTTGCTCATTACAGAAATATCATCTAACAGCACCGCGATATCATCCAACAACGCAAAAAAACTGCTACCAGCCATTTCATTCCACCCTTGGTATATTTTCACAATTCATGGATTAACTAACTGCCGCCATCAAGGCCAAAGCCAATCCCAATGGTTGCATGATAGTCGACACGATGGCATACATGTTCTAAGCGTGCAAAAAATCTTATCCTTGACCCATAGCGCCGCTTAGCGCACGCGACTTAAACAACAAACTTCGCTTGAACGCACGACCGGGTTAATCCTTCGATCTAGCTCTCCTGCCTCACGGCAATAGACAACTACGCACCTACAATCTAATTACTTTCCCACCCTAAAAAACCACAGTAGAAAACATACAAACAATCATTTAATTATACCTAAAACAACTCATTTCACCTCCCACCCAGACATATCATAAATTTAAAAAATTCCAGAAACTAGCAGACAACCCCCACACAAACTTGAAGCTCAGCCAGGAATCAAGAAGTCTTCTGACACTAGCGCTTAAAATTTCTTACAAGTACCAAAAAACTTACTTTAACCCTCTCACCAACCGCACCTCAAAGTATGCTCGGAGCATACTCTTATAATAAATTGGACAGCCTCCATATTTCACGTGCTAGGATTGGCTAATCGGTCAGCCTGGGTCGAGCGGTCGGCACGCAACGGTAACTCACAGGTTCATCACCCCGCTCTGTGCAACTCATTTAACATTAGTCATTGCGGGCAGCCGACACCGCCAAGGCCATTGGAGAATGACCCTGCGAGTACCAATTTTTTCGAAAGATCTCGAATCTGGTAAAGGTGTTTTGCGTTTAGCGAGATGCCTTCAACGTGACTGGCCTGGAAAAAACCAGATCAAGCTAAGCACCGCCCAAAACCTGATGAGCAGATGCCTTGGTTATGTGGATTTTCATGACGTCAGGGTGAGTGCAGACTGTGCCGATCCTGTATTCCCTTCTTTGGAAGATGTGCAAGCACAGAGCTTTGCGACCATCAAAACTGAAATAGCTAAATATTATCGACCAGCAGACATTAGCGATGAAGATATTTACGCACGAATCTGCAAGTGGCCTTTCATACATCTCCATGCTTTCCGCACGCTGTCAGGTGGTTCAGGCGTGAAGCTATCTGAAGAAGCACTTCAGTTATCTAAAAAAACCACCCTCCACTACAGGACATTAGTCTCTACTACTGCGTTGGATGCAAACGACGTTAAAACCATCTTTGAGCGAGTGAGGTCTGCTTTCGGTCATAACTCCAAAGAATTGACAATGAGCTATATTAAAAAACCGATTGGTTACTGCCGGAGTTATGACGACATACCCACGACATCAACCCCCCTCACCGAATGCCCTAACTGTGGGCCTGCCAGCTTTAATATTTCAAAAGGTTGAGTGTGAGCTATATCCCGCCTTAAAAATAATCGTGGCCTGCGGATTCCGTTTTCCCGATAATTGTTCAAGGCACCGCTTGACGAGATGGCAGTTCCTACCGTCAAGCGGAGACCTGAACTATTACACGATTATGAAGCCCGCCGCAGGTACATCGCTCCCGGCGCTCACTACCCAATCGTATAGCAAGCTTCGCAGAAGCGAAGCGTTATACAGCCATAGGAGATACATGCCCCATGCGATGGTTGACTAAGTTCCTCACTGCTATGTGGACGTGGTGTTCTGAAGAAAAGCGCTCCGAGCATGAAGAACTGAAAGAGCAGTCTTTCATCGAAGCCGCAAACAAACTTAAGACACTTCGAGTGACCGAACGTGGCGGAATGTCTATTGATCCGGAAGAGATTCGCGACCAAATTTTGGATAGCCGGGAAGCCTTAAAGCGCCTGGTGGCTCCGTCACATAGAAGGCCTGCGAATGCGCAACCGGAGCCCGACAAAGACACAAAGAATACTAGCGAAATCGGCGCCAGTGATTACGTTCAAATAATCTCTTGGCGGCGCCTACCCTCGAATACAGCGATCCGTTATGTTTGCCTCCAAGGCTTGAACACAGAAAAGTTCGCCATCGCAGTCACTGATTACTTTTCTGGCGACGAAAAGTTTTTATACGCTAATTCGCTCGAGCATAGGATTGCACAGAGACTAAAGACAACTGATTGTGTCGATCCGTTGCTATGGTTCGACTCACTCAGGGAAGCGATGGACGCTCACGATGCCAGTATTTAGAGCATCGACCATGTAGGCTCTCCAGCACCTAACCTCCAGCAGCTGCCTTTTCTGCTGCCTCAAGTAAACCTACTCGAGGATACTGTTTTGGATGCTGCTGGCTAACTTCAAGTAGCTTCTCTTGCAACCAAGATGCATCCAGCGCTGAAAATGAGAAGCCCATCCACTCGAACTGAAGTTCGAAGCCGCCCTCCTCAATGGTTCGAACCGCAACAAGGATGCCTGCGCCGACGGCACCGTCAAGAAACTCAAGGTTAGCATTCTCAACATGTACAGCACCTTCCGCGCTGAACTGCCATGCGCCGCACGACAATCGGTACTTTCTGTTGAGCAAACCTTCTTCACGCACCGCGGCCGTAACGCTTTCTACACCTGTTTGCTCCGCGATTGCCAAAGCTTCGGACAAGCAAAAGGCGATCTCTCCCGCGACCTCTGCACTGACGTCCACCCCTTCAGACTCAAATTCAATTCTCGCGCCTCTCCTGTCAGTGCCTGCAACACGGCATTCATAGAACTCATCGAACTCCCGACCTCGCCAGCACAGGAAGTCGCGCTTGAAACCAATTCTTTCCAACATCTGCATTTACCTTTTCAGCTAAATACAAACAAAAACGGTTTCTCGCTCCAAAAACTTTAGTGGAAACAAAAAATAATTTTGACGACGTTCCATATCAACTCTCGAACCCGGAAGACCGTTTATGCTGTGCGCGCCCTTCGGGGCGGCTGTCGTGAACCGAGCCGCTCGCCGCGTCTCGGCCCGATGGGCTTCCATCCTCGCGCCTCGGCCTGGCGGCCTGCGCGCTCCGCTTGCCAGTTGCATCTGACTCCGATGTTGGAAGGTTTCAACCTAGAAGAATCAGTGTGACCGCCGGCCGAATCCGCCTTCACCACGGAGCTGCTCTTCGACGAACTCGATCGACGAATCCAGCTCGTACTGTATCTCTTCGAAGACTGAGTCGAGTCCAGGATGACTGCCTGATGCTCGTAGCTCAGCCACCAACCGAGAAAGCTCTCGCCCCGTGGCCATAGGCATCCGGACATTACAGTAGACGGTGTCCTTGGTGTCTCGAGTCATAGAGCCTCCTGTTTGCTTCCGATGATAGCTCACCGTAATGGGAAGTCGTATTCGTGGGGCTGGGGCGCCCAAGGTACGGCTGTCATGCACCAAGCCGCCTGACGGCGTCTCGGCCCTGCGGGTTTCCATCCTCGCCTCTACGGCTATGCCTGCGCGCTCCGCTTGCCGATTGGATCAGATACCACACCACCGTCGCTGATGAGCTTGTAACGCTGGACTTAGAGACCCTTGACGATGGAAGATGGCCTTACGCCATAGGGATCGCAAGAGGCATTCCTTGGTAAATCCAACTGTTTACGCAAGGTCTGCACAGTGATCAGAGCAATGATGTCCCTCGACTTAAAGACTGCCTCGACAGCCCAGCGGAATGACTTCGACGCCAGACTCAAGGAACGGGGATGGGTCAAACTAAGCGGTGTCGATACTGTGTGGTGTGGCCGATTTGGCCAAATTGCTAACAACGAGGATGGGATCAAGGAGGTTCGTAACCACATTGCGCGGGCAGTGAAGGATGCTGCAGCAGTAGGCAAAGTTGAGCAGGTTAAGTACGTCGCACAGATTTCAAACGAGGCCGCGATCGGCCGGATCGTCTGGAAAAAAGGAGGCGAGTACGCACATCGCCATTACGATCCCTACACCGCCGAAGTTGAATAACGGGCGCGTTAACCAATGAATTCACAAGCTAACGCTTCGCGTCCGACTCGCACTCATCACCGTCAGCATCCTGGTATGAAAAATTTTGAGAAGTACGCTGAGCGTATGAAGCTCAATGACGTGAACTCTGTGGCGCGTCGGCAGATGTGGCCGGCCATGGTGAAGCGGATCCAAGCAGTCTTTGATGAGATTGAAAACTCACCGCTTGCCAGTCATTTCGGCTCTTTCTTCCTGCACCCGGTCGTTCCAGACGCTTACCGGCATTTGCCTGAAGGCCGATATCTTGCCCAATTGCAGTTGACGTGTGGGTTCCGGCTGTTAGGCCTCGATACGCTGGAAAAAGGCGACGAGCACCCCCAAGGCGTCGCCAAAACGCTCCTCGAAATAGACGCTGCCATGTGGTTCAACCAATCTCCCTCGGGAGCTGTCACGGTTTTCATGGCACCCTATCGTTCAGCAGTGCTGAAAATGAACGAAGAGAACATCATTCTGGGGCTGTACGCGAGCCCTGAGAAGCTGACCGACAAGCTGATCAGGGAGCTGTTCTCCACGTTCTTCAGGTATCTCTCCATTACGAGCGCTCACCACCAGCAGAGCGTGATGGACTACGGCTGGAGGCTGTGGCTGATTTACAAAGATGCCAGGACGAAAAAACACGAAGGGTTCGTCAAAACGCTAGAACGACTTCTCATGGCTGCGGGCGCAGCAGCCTGTATTTGGGTGATATTCCCCTCCACTACGGGCTCTGGGGCTAACACAAACATCGCGCCAGCGCAGCACTCACCCGCCGAGGTGGCCCCGCATAGCGGTCGAGTATTAACTCAGCCTGAACGCCTCTGTGCAGGCACCTGGTTGGAACTTGCGCAGCCTCGGCAGGAGGATGCCCCACCCTGCTCTCCCACTACGCCCACTCGGATTCCCTATCGATGAGCTCACCTTGCAATTCAAGAGGCTCGCGCCCGCATGCCGCCAGCTCCTCACAGGGGGGTGTATAGCTGCGCCCAAGGTATGGATGGTTTGGATAGCTTGAGGTTACCGGTCTTCGAGAGGATCCTCAGCTGTGCGTGCTTCAGGTGATAATTTTCCCAGGATATGCGCAGGTTCGCGTCCTCCAGAAAGGCGACCACACCATCACGCGATCCCACGACCACGCCGAGCGGATTGATTTGGTTTGCCTGACAAAAACTGAAAAGCAACTGATCAAAAGTGTTGGGGGCCAGGTGATCTACGGCCACGTTATGTCGCCCCAGTGATTCTCCTGTCACCGGACACGAAGCAGCACCGAGCAACCCTTGGTCTCGGAAAAGTCGGATCTGTTCTGTGATTGCGGTGCGAGCACCTGCGCGAAAGTCGAAGAGCTTTTGGGGCTGACGCTCTTTTGCTCGAGTGCTAGGGATGAGCTTCACCGCGTGCGTGAAGCCAATGTCAATTTCCGTATCGCAATGCCGGCGGAGCATAAAGCAGCGAGTACCGTGAGATGTCATCTGGGTGGTGATGCACTTGACGCCCTCTCCGGCTTTCTCCGCCCATTCATCGTGGTGCTGGAAAAGTCCGTACAGAAAATCAGAATCAGTGTCACTCACCAACGTGCTGTCAGGCGTCCTAGCCAGAATCTCTCGGCAGCGATCTTTGACTCCGTCCTTCGTTGCAAACCATTCATCATTGATCAGATATGGCACCGTCTGCCCTCAGGTAATGTCTCTCGCAAGTTATTCCAGCCCATCTCCATCTGCACCGCAACTGGATCGTTGGCGATTTGTCCGCCATTAGATAAGGGCACTCGCCCCATCGGGTGCAGATTGACATAGCTGACCGAATCCAAAATAGTGGCACGGTGACAGCTCATGCTCGCGCTCCGCCTGTTCGGGCGTCGTTACCGCAATGTGTCTCCCATCTGCCTACTAGGATGTAAATATGCAGACTGAACCAAAGCCTCTTTCCTCTGGATCTCGCTGGCTTCGATGGGATCCCCACGTACACGCACCAGGCACGTTGTTCAACGATCAGTTCAGAGGTGATTGGGAGGGATATCTAAAAGCCCTTGAAGACGCCCTTCCCGCCATCAGCGCGATCGCGGTGACGGATTACTACCTGCTTGATACCTACAGACAGCTAATTGAGCACAAGCAAGCGGGTAGGCTTGCAAGCTGCGAACTTCTCTTTCCCAATGTCGAAATTCGCTTCGATGTAGGAACTGCAAAATCCTGGATCAACGCCCACCTATTGGTGTGTCCCGATGAAGAAAATCACCTAGAAGAGCTTGAGCGCTTTCTTGCCTCGCTTACTTTCAAGGCTTTCGACGATGAGTTCAGGTGCACCCCAAGCGATTTGAGAAGGCTTGGAAGACGAGCGAACCCTGACATCCAAGATGACCAAGCGGCCCTGCGCCATGGTGCTGAGCGCTTCAAGGTTTCGTTTCAGGAGCTGAAGGACAAGCACAAAAACAGCCAGTGGGCACAAGCCAACCTCATCATCGCAGTCGCGGCAAAGGAGAATGACGGTACCTCCGCACTGAAAGAGGGTGCAGATGAGGTTTTGCGCCAGGAAATTGAGCGGTTCGCGCATGTCATTTTTGCCTCCAACCCGAACCAAAGGGATTTTTGGCTAGGTAGAAAAGCTTTATCCGCGGAGAGCTTGGTTGAGCGGTACAACGGCCTAAAGCCGTGCTTGCATGGCAGCGATGCCCATCAAACTGCCAAGACTGGAGCGCCTGATGGGAAGAGATTTAGCTGGCTCAAGGGAAGCCCTACCTTCGATACGCTTCGTCAGGCTTGTATCGATCCGGCAGGCAGGGCTTTCATTGGAGAGGAACCACCGCCTTACGGGAATGCTTCCGAGGTCATCTCCCAAATCGATATAACCAATGCACCATGGCTCAAGACACCATCCCTGGCTCTGAACCCAGGCCTGATTGCCGTGGTAGGCGCAAGAGGCTCAGGAAAGACCGCACTGGCTGACATCTTGGCGGCAGGCTGTGACGCACGGGGCAACGCAATTACAGGGCACTCGTTCTTAGTGAGAGCCCAAGACCACCTACAAAATGCTGAAGTGAATATCACCTGGTGCAACGGTGACACGCAGGCCAGCCCGCTCAATCAGACGACTGACGATGAGTTCGTGTACCCAAGAGCTCGATATCTGTCGCAGCAGTTCGTGGAGGAGCTTTGCTCAGCCGACGGTATGACGGACGGCCTCCTGGCAGAGGTCGAGCGGGTAATTTACGAGTCGCACTCCCCCACTGAACGTGAGGGTGCCATCAGCTTCAATGACCTGAGAGACATCCGTTCTGAGCGATATCGAGAGGCTAGGCGGCGGGAGGAGGAATCACTCGGCAGCCTGTCAGAGAGAATCAACACCGAACTCGAAAAACGCAGCCTCGTGCCCCAGCTGACTACGCAGGTGCAGGAAAAAGATTCGCTGGTCAAACGGCTAACCGAAGACAGAAGCAAGCTTGTCGCGAAGGGCTCAGAGGTCAGGCTGTCCAGACTGCAGTTACTGACCGCCGCCTCAGAAAAGGTTGCCGGCTATGTGAGGTATTACAAAGCCCAAGAGCAGCAGATTCTTCTGATGCAGGATGAGGTCAACAATGTTCGCCAGGTCGTGGCGCCCAGTGATCTAAGAGACATCCAAGCACGCCATACCAAAAGTGGTCTGGGGAATGATGAGTGGAGTGCTTTCTTCAGGGACTACGAAGGCGACGTCGGAGCCATCCTATCGAATATGCTGCTCAAGGCTCAAAAGAACAGAGACGCATGGATCGGAACCCCACCGGCTCCGAACGAAGACGCTCAACAGGCGTTTATCGCTGAAGGCGCCAAGCTTGAAGAATGCAATCTCTCGTTGCTGCAGGCAGAAATTGATCGACTCCAGCAGTTGGTCAGCGTCGACCAAGACACCGCCAAGCGATTCAAAGAGCTATCAACAAAAATAACCACGGAAACTGAGCTATTGCGGGCCAGCAGGGAGAAGTTAACCGACCATGTCGGGGCCTCCCAACGTCTCGAAGTCTTGGTGAGTGAACGGTGCGATTCATACAAGCGCGTTTTCTCTGCCCTCATTGCTGAGGAGCAAGTTCTCCAGGAGCTCTACTCGCCCATCAAACAGCGCCTGGAAAGCGCCCAAGGAACTCTCAACAAGCTTTCTTTCTCGGTAGCCCGAACTGTCGACATTGAGGCATGGTCAGCCGAGGGTGAGTCCTTGCTCAACCTCTCTAAAAAGGGCCCTTTCAGAGGCCGGGGTACCTTGCGCGAAAAAGTGCTCGAGTCGCTGAATACTCCCTGGCTCTACGGGGATGACGAGACCGTGCTAGCTGCGCTGAGAGAGTTTATTAGGAACTACCATGAACAGCTCGTTGAGCATGCGCCAGTAGCTACATCGGATCTGGCAGAGTATCGGCGGTGGACGAAACGCTTAGCCCAATGGCTCTACGGTACTGACCACATTTCTGTACGTTATGCCATAAATTACGACGGCGTCGAAATCCAAAAGCTCTCTCCTGGCACCAGAGGAATTGTGCTGTTGCTGCTTTACCTTTCGCTTGATGCGAAAGACAGCCGGCCACTGATCATTGATCAGCCAGAAGAAAACCTCGACCCCAAGTCAATCTACAACGATCTCGTCCCACTGTTCATGGCCGCCAAGTCGACTCGACAAGTGATTATGGTGACCCACAATGCCAACCTGGTCGTGAACACGGATGCCGACCAAATCATCATCGCTGAATGCGGCCCTCATAGTAACGGGCAGTTGCCTCCTATCACCTACTTATCGGGCGGACTGGAGGACAGGTTGATCCGTGAGCGGGTATGCGAGATTCTCGAAGGTGGTGAGACCGCGTTTAAGGAGCGTGCTCGTCGACTGCGGGTTCGGCTGTCTAGGTGATGTTCCAAGTCGCCGCTCGATGACGGGTTATACCAGCGAGCGGCGGCTTGGGCACTTAGGCCCAGAGGGCTTTTAAAGCTTGGAAACTCAACAAAAAGTTAGTACGTCGGGCAGGCCATTGGGTCATTGCCCCCAGCACTACTAATCAGCCATTCATTAGGCTTTCCAGCTCTGCGACCTCGTCCTGATGCAGACCTGGAAGAAAATACATCATGTCAAAATGTAGAACGCCAGGCTGGTCGTCAACCATCATGAATTTGTTCATGTCATTCCACAGATAGATAAGATCTTTGTCTGCAGTCACGAAGAACACATTCTCCCCATGGTTCCTAATCTCGCTCAGAAATAGGATTAGGGAATATATATCTAAAGCGCCATTGAACGAGTTCCCCCGCGCGAGGAAGTCTGGTTTGTTGAACTTCAGGAGCCTCAACGTCGGATTATGCTTTTCCACGCTGATCGCCTTGAACACAATGGCCGCAAATATTAGGTGTACCTCTTTGACGTTTGCGGCTCTCGCTAGACCCACGACCTCCTTGAAACTCGTTAAGGTTTGATCAAAGTTCTCCCCCGATTCGTATCTCCGGTACATTTCGTCAATAAACTCGAGTATTTCGTCTAATCCTTGGAAGAACGCTGAGCTAGCTCTATGCAATTGAGGCAGTGAGTCAGCAGTAGCCCTGATCGTAAGATTTGGGACTCGCTCCTGCATCTTGCTTGTGAAAAACCCAAGCTCCTCCTGCATCTCCTCCAGAGAGGGCAGCCGCTTATCAAATCGATTATTACCTTCAAGGAGAATAGGCTTAGGGTCGATCGTGATTTCTCTCTTCTGGAAGAGGTCAACCACTACCTGGATCGAGTTCTCTACTGGAGCTCCACTTTTGTCGATGTGCTTTTTGATCGTGCCGAACGCATTTTTATCAAAAAGCACGATAGCGCCATTAGGGATAAAGGCTAGCGGTCGCCACCCACCAGGAGCCAAGGCAACTGCATCTCCCTTCGAATGTATAAACCGAGCAGGTATTTCAGAATATTCTTTGAAATCCTTTTTTCCATCCATTTCATATGAGACGTTTCTGGCTTTGAGTTTGATCTCCACCCCTGCATCATAGCCAACGTAATCTTGCCAGTTAAAATCAATAAAATCTGACGCGGCGAAACTGGCATAGATAGTTTCAGCAATTCTGAACCAGAAGACGTCGTTACTTGACATGAAACTATCCTTTTTCTCATTAAAAAGGCCCCGCGGGGCCTTTAGTTTTCATTCAAACTGTCTTACTTTGCCAGCCAGCTCTCGACCTTGTCGGCGCCGTACTCGGCTTTCCATTCTTTCAGAATTTTATGGTTACCGCCTTTCGTTTCGACGACTTCACCAGAGTGCGGATTCTTGTACACCTTAACGGAGCGAGCCTTCCGAATGCCTTTGGTCTCTGCAGCTGCAGGGATACGGCGGGTAGCGGACTGAGGGTCGAGGATGGCGACGATATTGCGAAGGCTGTAACCGTACTCGCCCAACAGAGTGCGGAGCTTCTGCTCGAACTCGATCTCACGTTTTAGGCCATCATCGTTTTTCAGGGATTCAAGCTCTGCCAGTTGGGCAGCAAGCTGTTGCTCGAGGGCACGAAATTCAGCAAGGCGGGACATGTAACACCTCAGATAATTAGTGATGGCAGTATAGTCAGCAGCACCCTAGGTGAACAGGTCGGGAGGGCGTTATGAATCTGGCCCTTCATGAGGCTATTCCGTTAAGTCGTAGCAGATAGCATGACGGTGGCGCCCTCCCTCCCCCCAATCGCTTAGAACACAAAGCACACGCTGAAGTGTGAGTGAGCCGTGCAGCCATCCTATTTGTGAGTCACCCGCGCAGCTCGGTGTTCTAGAAGATGCTGCATCTCACTCTCCCATACCTCGAGGAATTTCTCCCAGTCATGAGCGTACGGCCCATCCGATACCCGCGTTGAACCCAAGCTTGCACGCAGAAATCTTTCTCTCCAAGGCTGGGGGATGTTTGCTTCGCGGACAATGCGGCAGCCTATCGGATGAGGCTCCGCAAGTATCGAGTCACGAAGCTGGTCGACACTGAGTACAGTTGCCGGGCTTGAACAGTCATGGGCCTCGCTCAGCTCGATATCGTCGAGAACATCTAAGACGTGAAGCGCCTTGGGGTCTCCAGGTGAAAGAGAGGCAAGCATCCAAAGGGCGTTCCGCCTAGCTACCTCTCGATGACGGAGCTCCTCGTCATGAATCATCTCTCTGAATCTCCAACGTGCTTGGTGGCCGCTGCCAAACGTTGAGACTGGCAAGGAGCCCTACACCCAGCGAGGCATCGCGTGGACGCCCCGTGGTCGTGACTAAAGTGTACCCTTCTCCAAGGGCAGACTTCGCTGCCTATAGATATGCGAGTCGAGGAGGCGTGAATGGCCATAGCTGTAGGAATACCTAGCTCATGAAGCTTGTTCGGTTAATTCGCCATGGAGAAAGTGCCGCCAACGCGGGCAAAGCCAGTTCGAATCACGCAGAGATTCCACTTACTCCGAAGGGAATTGAACAAGCGCACCAGGTGGCCCACTCGTTTAGTCATGCTCCGGCCTTGATCGTTGCTTCGCCATTCACCCGGGCACGGTCAACCGCTCTGGCCACCGCGACGAGGTTCGCTACAGTTCCTTTTGAGACGTGGCCCATTCATGAATTTACTTATCTTGAGCCGGCACGGTGTGCGAACACAACTGTCGCCCAGCGGAGGGCGTGGGTCGAAGAATACTGGTCTAGGTCAGACCCCAAATTCAGGGATGGTGAGGGTGCCGAGTCGTTTCTGGACTTTACATCTAGAGCTCAGTCTTTCCTAGATCGACTTGCAGAGCATTCTGCCGACGACATTGCGGTATTTTCACACGGGCAGCTTATCAACGCCGTCGCCTGGCTGATCGAGCGCAAACCGCAGCGAATCGATGGCCGGACGATGGGTGACTGGCGAGAATTCGAAATCAAGAACCATGTGCCTAACGGCTTCGGGTATTTGCTATCTAAGCACCCGAGCGAGACTTCTTGGAAAGTAAGCTCCGAGCTGTTCGCAAGCAGGCCCAGTCGCGAGCCCAAGAACAACAGCCCGACTCAGCTACAGAGTACCTAATGAACGTTGGAGGACATGATGTCTGAGCAATTGCATTTCACTCGTCAGACCCTATTAGCTGCATCAGATTTTATCGAAAAAGCAGGAACAAACGCAGGTTTTGACCTGATGGTGCAACGTCTTGAGTTGGATCAGTGGGTACCTTCAGGAAGTGAGCTGTCGGTTCCCAAGAAAAGAGTGTTATTCAACAAGACGCTCCTGGCGAGAGCGGAGCTTGTATTCTGGGCTAGGGAAGGACAGATGACACATGGCGAAGCCCTCGTCCGGGAAGCCGTTCGGCTCATGAGTTCGCCTCCCGCACATGCGGATCAAAAGCAGCTCGAGCGCTGCCTGGCGCGGGATGGGTTTGTTGTCTCATGGGATGCAGGAGATTGCGGATCAGGCACTCCACCTTGGCTGAGGCGAAGCTTGCCGCAAAATGTGGACTTGCCTGCTGGCGATGATCTGGTTCATCAGCATCTGAAGCGTTTTGGCTTCGTGAGATCGTGCGGTCATCTTGATCAGGCTATTGACGCGCATACCAGAGGCGACTGGGCCGCTGCTAACGCTCAGATCAGGACATTTATGGAGAGCCTCATTCTGGAGATAGCGACGCAGATTGCATCCGCTGAGCTGCCACCGAACCCCGGTTTGAATAACGGCTTTCAAGCCTTGGCCAAGTGCGGGTTTCTATCCGAGAGCCGTTCCGAATGGAACCAGGATGCGAAAGGTATGTTGAACGGGCTGATGAAGATGTTGCACTCAGATGGTTCGCATAAAGGCCTCTCTGATGAAGACCATTCGACGATGCGACTTCATATTGCGCTGGTCACCGCCAGGGCGATCTTGAATCGTTTGGCGAACAACGGGTGAGGAACGTTTAGCCCATTCACGATCAGCCCAGCGCCTTATTCATTTCGAATAGGGCGCTGGGCTGATCGGCATCACATACCTAGATCGTGCTCAAGTCGACAACCTCTAAGCTCTAATGTCAGCTTTTTCAGCGGCAAGAAGTGCAGAAGACCGTCTGCCAGGTGCTGGCTATGACATGAGAGCAACGCAATGTGTTCGGGTAGTGCATCAAGCGATGGCATCCCGGTGCCGGCCTCCAAAAAAGCTTTTTCTAACACGCGGAGTACGTCCACCCCCACCCACTGACGGCGGAGGTATTCCATAGAGCTGCGCGGAGGTTGGGGCCCAAAGCTATGGAGTAGATCCACAACTGCTTGATGAAGGCCGGTAGCTCCAAGATGGGCCAGCGCGACCTTCCAGAGCATCCCTTCTTGAGACAGGTTAAGCCGCGAGCGAGTGGTATTCACCTGGGTCATGCTTGCTTGTCAGCATCCTGACCATCCGCGGTTGCAGCACCGACTGGAGCCATAGCTGCGAACTCCTGCCGCACCTGATCCTCGCATTTATGGCAGGCGAAATATTGGATTCTCTCCATATCTCCTGTCACAAAAGCACCGCAATGCTCACACGTAACTGCCTGCCATCCGCGATCAAAGCATGAAACGCAACTCCACAACCCATCGATGACGAACACTGAAGGTCGTGTGCACTGACAGTTATGGCAGGACGCAATATGTTCGGCGCCCTCCTCCCACCACTGATCCCCCTCATGGATGTGAGCTGTACAGAGGTCAATCAAAGAGTCGGTGTTGAAAGCGAAGTGGCACGTCGGACATTCGGCGAGCGTTGCATCAAAGAACTCTATTTCTTCATTGCATCCTAGGCAGGGTAATTTGATATCAGCCTTCACCACCGCAGTGTCACTGACCCCGCACACCAGGCAGCTGTAATCTGTCCCCCAGGCGTGTACTTCACCCGCCACTGCTGACGCCAGCTCGCAGTGCCCGCACGCTATGATCGTCTTGCCTTTTTTCACCTCGATTTCGATTTGCGGCTTGAGGATCGTGAACCGAGAATTGAGAAAATCACGCTGCCTCATCATGCGGCGATTCAGTTTTTGAAGCTCAATTTTGTAAGGCTCGAAAACGTCCTTCCATGTCTCTGTGAGCATGGCATACAGGTAGTGCCATGAGGCCCACTGCTCAACGATGACGCCCGCTTGAGTGGCTGCAAGGTCGTCATGACCTGAATGAGCGAAGTGGACGATTTGGTTGCGATGCTCGCCTAGGGCTTTGAAGTTATCGGAGGCGGCGGTGTCAATTCTCTCTCCAAGTATCGAATTGATTCGCTTCAGAGCGTCATCGAGATAGACGGAAAGAAAGTCTCCGACATACAGGTTTTGGAGGTCGGCTGTCTCTGGTTTGGACAGCATAAGCGTCCAGTGCTCCGCCATTAGGCGTGCTTTCAGAAAGAGCTCAATGGCCGTATACAGGTCGACGATAGAGTTCTTGGGTCTTTCCTTGACGTGATCCAGTGACGTCTCTACGAACCCTAGCGCGTTCTTCACCAAAGCATCGAACAGCTGTTCCTTCGTCCGCTTTTCCTGCTTGAGCCACTTTCTTCCCATGAGTCCCACCTAAGTCAATGCACGGCCGCTTGATAGCTGATGTGCTACCTGAGATTTTGACTCAATGGACATGATGGCGCGATAGTGGCTCAGCGCCCTTTACATAGGAACGCTGCGTTTCACCCTCCAAACCTGGGTGCGAGACCAATCAGGGAGTGATCGATGTTCACGTACGACGTAGCCCAGCCTACGGATCAAATGCTGCTGAGCGAAATCCTAAACCTCGATAACGGGGAGCCTTTGGACGTAGACGCGTTTCTACGACGAGATTTGGTCGTCGTAATACAGGATAGGAACGAACTCGCTGGACGCTATGCTCGCGACCCAAGTCAGCCATGGCTGGTATGCAGGATTTGCGGCGGTGCGGTGATGCTTGTGCTTACTCAACAGCGGCGATTCCACTTTCGTCATCATCCAGATGAAGAAGGTACCAAAGGCTGCCCAATTTCGACTAAGGGGGCATTCAGCACCGATCAGATCAATCGGATGAAGTACAACGCTGCGAAAGAAAGCGCGGCTCATCTACGACTCAAAGGGATCATTCGTGACAGTTTGTATGCCGACGCCGCCTGCTCGGAACCGGAGGTTGAAAAGGTATGGCGCGGAATGCCTATCGCTGACCGGGCAACATGGCGCAAGCCGGATGTCCAGGTTTATCGGGAGCAGCAGCGGTTCGCGTTTGAAGTCCAGCTTTCCACTACCTTTCTGACGGAAATCGTAGGCAGGAGAGAGTTCTACCGCGTCAACGGTGGTGCCATCGTGTGGGTGTTTGAGGGCTTCAACCCCCAAGAAAATCGTACCGCTGAGCAGGATATTTTCTACCTCAATAACCTGAACGTCTTCGTTGTGAATGAGCGAACGTTGGAGCGCTCCCGAGAAGCAAAACGTATGGCGCTGACCTGCTGGTACGCGGTTCCACACCTAAAAGGTCGGATGATCTTCAACGAATGGCATGAAGAAGAGGTGTTTCTTGATCAGCTAATGGTCGATACGGAACAGCAACTGGTCTATTTCTACGACTATGCGACTCACCGAAAAGAGCTGGAAGAAACAATCGCTCCTGCCCGACTTCGCCAAGAATTCCACGACTTTTGGCTAGAGCACGGTACCAGCGAGGAACCCGAGGCAGATTTGGCCTGGAGCGAGCTGCGGGAACGTATGACTCTCGCAATGCCGCAGATTTCGCTGCCTCGCTCATTTCATGAGGGCCGATTTCATGGCGCAGTATCCATTGTTCTCAGCGCAAGATATGGTCGCCCCATTGGCTACCGACTGCCCCGCCTGATCAATGTGACGAACACCGCATTCGACTACTACAAGGCCTACCTGTTGCCTTTCGGCTGGACACTGGAAGCTTTCCACCAAGCAGAGTCGTTAGCTTCCCAGGACACGAAAAAAACATGGGAAAAACGCCGCAAAATCATTCGAGAAGCTCTGCGAAGCAAGGATCCGGCATACCGCCAAGACCTTCAATACAATCGGCTATTCGCGTTCTTGGTGCCAGAAATCAAGGAAGAACTTGCGACTGAGAGACATTGGTGAGAAGTCGCCCCTTAGTGCTCATTGCTATAAGTGGTGCTGCTTCGAATTTTCTCCGACGAGCCGAAGCGCCAGGGCCACCCGAGAGATTGAGTAATGCGTAGTTTCGACGTTGATCTGAAACGTGTGACCTACTTGCACTACATCACTGCCAAGGCGGCCATAAATTTCCCCTGGACTCACACGACTTCAGGCGGGTGGCATTACCTATCGTATTGGGACAGCACGACTGGCCTGGCGAAGGTGTCGCTTGCGGGCATTCACTATCCCGACACGTCAAAATACTTTGGCGACACGGGTATCATGAATGCTAGCAAAGAGCTAAAGCAGCGCGGCTGGCAGATCGATCACCAAATCTACATGGCCAATCACTTCCGTGCCGCTGGGGATATGGCTCTTGCTTGGGCCTTCGGCCAATCGAAGCATTGCAACGTCGAACTGTCCGAGTGGTTTCCAGACGATCGGGATTTGGCCGACATGGTCAGCCTTCTCAGACGCGTCCTCGATAGGCTTGATGGCGCAGAACGAGACCGGCTCGATCTATGGCTTGAATCGCAGCTCCGGCAAGATGGTAGGAGCACGCTCGTCTAGAGGCCTCAGATACCCCGTTAATTAACTCGAAAGGTCAACATGACTAATCAATGGCTGCAGCACATTCTCCACCAAGTGATCGAAGTAGTGGAGCAAGCGGGTGTTTTATTAGCCCACGAATACGTACGTCCAGGCGGCCGGAGAGGGTCAGGAGACAAAGCTGAAATTGATGTCGAAATAGAAGTGCTTCTCCGCACTGAACTGCTGGCGCTGATTGATTGCGATTGGTGGGGTGAGGAGACTGGCCACGTACTTTCCGGAAACGCGTTCTGCTGGGTTGTCGATCCGAACGACGGCACGAGCGATTTTTTGAAAGGACTGAAAGGCTCCGCCATATCTGTTGGTTTGCTCCATGACAACAGACCTGTGCTTGGGGTGGTGCACGCATCGGTCACGCCATCTAAAACATCTGACTGCATTGCGTGGGCCAGGGGCATGGATCATCTGATAAGAAATGGCAATCGCATCGTCGTCAATCTCTCGGATCAAAAGCTTTCCGAGGCGAGTACGGTGATGGTCAGCGCTGCAGCTGATAGCAAGCCCGAGATAAACAACGCCCTGTGCGCGCCGGCAGGGTTTTACGCAATGCCATCGATTGCATACCGTCTTGCGCGTGTAGCAGCTGGGGACGGCGTTTGTGGTATCTCGCTCTATCCCGTCAGCGCCCATGATGTCGTAGCTGGACATGCACTGCTTCTCGGTGCGAGCGGAGTGCTCATTGGCGACAATGCGTCTCCCATTCAATACACGACTGAGGCCACCATGGCGAAGGTATCAGGGCGTGTATTCGGTGGAGCACCAAGTGCCTGTACCGCACTGAGTAATCGGAACTGGAACATGGTTTTCGAGTAGTTCAGCCTTCATATCCATCTCGTGCCGCTGGTTCTCGAGCAGACGCCGTGAAACCAGAAAAATGTTGGTGCCCGCTAACTGCTGGCCGGATGCCCATTAGTCCATCCTTCAAACGCCCTAAACTTGTCGGCGCACCTATTCAACATCACCACTAAGAGGCAGACGCCGCTAACAGGCTTGCGAGATACGATCACTCTCGAAGCCTGAGTGAACGCCACGCAGGTATGCATACGCCTCGAATGCTAATCGGGCTACACACTCTCCCACTGACAAGTACCTTCCACGTTATTTTTTGAGCGAGGGACTGGAAACGTAGTCAAATGAGTTTATCCCTGCGAATCGTTATCCAACGGACATCGCCAAGCGACTATTGAGGCTTTTCACTCATCCGCTTCCGAAGGAGATGGAGCGCAAAGACTGCCGCCACTTCTTAATGCAATCACGAGTAACCGACAGAAATCCAAATGGCCATGAAAAATATATATGAATTTTTTATATCACTCTCTTCCAAAAAACACCTTGAATTCACTGATCAATAGCAACGAACAATCTGATTGAGAGTCAAGAATTGACAAGAAATCAATAATCACACTATTGACCTTTCATCTACAATCAGGAAAATGGCCGTGCTCGCCCTCCCACCTCATAAATTTGGATCAAAATGGCATACTCCATCAACATTTCCGCCAGTGAAATCTCCTCCGCCGTCTTCCTCGAGTTTAAACATCTTAGTGATGAATTTCGAATCGTGAAAATCTGTCGTTTCCAATGCATCGGTTGGATCTTAGATGCAATATCAAAAGTTGAAGAAGAAGTGAAAAATGGCGCTATTTGGGTGAACCCAGAAGTGTCTGTGCAGGCGTTGGTAGAATTCGCAAAGATTCCCGAGGTTCTGGCAAAAGAGATTATCGCATCCGATTCGAGGGATGAAATTTTTAATCTGGCATGGAATAATCTATCAGATGAGGAAAAAAACACAGCTATTACCGTAAACTTTACCTACCATCGTAACTTCTGGCTAGGATTTGAGACTTACGCGAAAGCCATAACGCTACACCTAGCCAACACAAAAAAAACCAAAGACCTAGAGGAAAAAGTCCAACAACTTGAATCTGATTTGCGTAGAGGCTCAAAAATAATTTCCCTCGTAGAAAATGATAAAAACGAACACTCCATGTGAAAACATTTTATAACAACTTAAAAACCAAGAGCATTTTTATACATAAAATAAAAACAGAATAACAGAAAATCAACCAACCAAGACGCTAAAAATACAGTTTTTAGGCTGGGTATTTTTTGTGCTTTGAGAATACCGAATACTCAGAGAGAGAGAGAGAGAGAGAGAGTCTGAAACAGTAATGTTACTTAGGGCTCAGCCCCCAACTTACTACTAAAGATCGGAATCACTCAAAGATTCAGGTAGCTGTTAATTTCTATTTTTCCGCTGCGCGGATCTGGCGACAATCATCCCCTTCATTGCAGACGCCCCCTCCTACACTATTCAATAAATATTTCCGCGAGCTCCCCAAGTTCGACAACACGGACAATGTCCGAAGTTGCGCCGAGTTTTTGGTAAGACGACTACAGCGCCCATTCATATTACAGAGCGGCGTCTAATCATCCAGAACCAATGCTCGACCTTCGCACGTACTTGGGGATTGACCCTCTCGATCTTGCGCTTAGCGATTCACAGGGCACTACACACCTTCGCGGTTTAGGTCTGCAGGTGATGCGAACATTGTCTCCATCGCGGATTGGCTGCAGCCAAACCGACCCGGCTTTGCATCAAATAACCACCCAGCATATCCAGTATGCAGATAGGCCGGACGACCATCATTCCCCTTCATGCTATGCGGTTAGGTTAAAGCAATCATACCCTTTCCAGGCATCATCTACGTCTTCTCAACTAGAAACAGTTATTTGCCTGCTTGCGCTCGCGGGGGCATTCGGCCTCGGCAAAGATCATTTACCTCACCAAAAAACTCGGCGGGTGGAGACCAGGCAATTCGCCAAAACTAGGAAGTCATCTTCAGATATTCTTATACACTTCAAGCTCTGCAACGGATTGCATGCAGATGTTCAAGCCAACTCTGAAGACTTGACTGACGTTTGTGCTAAGCCTCGGCAGCATAGTAAGAGACGCCATAGCAGAACTGCGCCACGACACCACCTCAGGAAAGCAACTGCGCGCCCTGCCGATCCAATCACTCGCCCGCTGCGTATACCGTAACTCCGGCGTCTGGCGCCAAGCGGCAAAACACAAGGACCGAAGCCATGCCCAACAGCGCGCACAGCAACATCACCATAGCCACATCACTTGTGACAGGCGTGGTGTGCCCACGCAAATTCATCAGTCCCCCCAACAGCGAAGCCGCGATGCCCACAGACAGGCTCATGCTCAATTGCACAGTCATCGCAGTGAGGCTACTGGCCCGGCTGCTCAAGGCGGCGGGTACATCAGCGTAGACCAGTGCATTTAGAGTGCTATATTGCAGCGAGAGAATCACCGCGCTGCCAAACAGCATCAACACGATGGCCCAATAGGGCGTGGCGCTGGTGAATCCGGCGCATGCTGCCAGGCTCAATCCAGTCAGTAACGCGTTGCGAGTGAGAGTGCGGCGAATACCGAAACGGCGAACTACACGTAATGCCATCAGTTTCATCAGAAGTGCACCAGTACCTCCGGCTAGAGTCAGCAGGCCTGCATGCAAGGGGCTAAGGCCGAAACACATCTGGAACAGCAGCACCAATAAAAGGGGTGACGACGCCGTTCCTAGGCGTAAAATATTGCCACCCCAGAAGCCAATACTGTAGCTAGGAATTCGCATTAGCGATAGATCCAGCAATGGTTCAGAGCATCGCCGCGCATGGTAGATGTAAAGCCCGCCGCACAGCAGCCCCACCGCAATCATCATCGCCACGTAGGGCCATGGTAGCAATCCGTGACTTAGCGCCTCGAACCCAAATACAAGCGCTCCAAGTGCGATTGCACAGAGTAACAATCCTCGCACGTCCAGCCTACGCCCTCGGATACCGGGATACGGAGGCACATGGCGCATCACTAACATCACGCCAACCAAGCCGATTGGAAGATTGATGAGGAAGACCCAATGCCATGACGCGAAGGACATAATCAAACCACCAAGCGGTGGTCCGATCATGGGCCCAATCAGCGCCGGTATAGTCAGGTACGACAGGTTGCGTAACAATTGCTCGCGCGGAGACCAGCGAAGCAAGATCAGCTGCCCCACCGGTACCATCATCGCCCCAGCCGCCCCCTGAAACATCCGTGCTAAACACAATTGCAATAGTGAAGTAGAGGCCGCACAGGCCAGTGATGAGACGGTAAACAGCACAATAGCTACCACCAACAGTCGGCGTGGGCCATACCGATCTGCAGCCCAGCCACTGACCGGAACACAAAGAGCGGCTGCCAGCATGTACAGGGATACAACAAGGTTCATGCGCACACTAGACGCGCCCAAATCGCTGGACATCTGCGGCAACGCAGTCATCACCACGGTAGCATCTATTAACTCCATGCACAGGGCACAGCCCATGATCATCGGAACCCGGCGCGAAAGTGGCCGGGTTGTTGACAAGGGTTCGGATATAGTCACTCAGAAAAAAACCTTATATCTATGATGGCGTGCTGTTGTGATGCTAAATAACGTTATGGACTGCCTTCCAGACACACGAGCTGTAGAGGCAAACAGCGTATGCGAATTGCTCCATCGCTCCGCCCGACATTTCTTCCTGTATTTCCAGTCGCAGCGCCAAATAGACGCTGAGGTAGACGGCGACCAACGGACAGATCGACTCATATGGAATTCCGCGTGCTGCGCGGGACATTTTTCGCCCTGAACCAACAACGTGCTGGAAAACTGATGAAAATCGGCAAATCTGATTGAGGTTGGCCTTCAGATTTCGAAAGATAGGGCATTGCTACCTCCGTGGCGTCTTGAAGGGATCAGGTAAATTCAGAGCTGGGATCTTCGAGGAATAAGCCAATGGATCGGCGACTGTCTACCGGGGGTTTACTACCAACATCAGCAGTAAGCTCAGAAACGACAAATGTAGGTCGACCCCGCTTATCGCTAAACTGTCAACCCAGCGCAGGCTCAAGTCCACCGCCACGTCAATGTGCATACACACCTCGCGAGAATGTCGCAAAAGATTTTGCCGGCTGCGAGGAGCGAGTGCTGCTTGCCAGCGGATAGCCAACTATTGGCCAACTGAACTGGATGGCGGCAACCTCTAAAAGGAACGATACCTGGCCCGCCAATATCAAACTGGGGCACATAGCACGACGCGAGAAGTTGCATCGACGCAAGACAACCACTTGCAGTTTATGTTTTGCTTGACTGACGTCGTGGGCACCTCCAAAAATAAGTGATTGGAACAAAAGGCGCCGGGCCAGGCCCCGCGCATGGTGGCTTCTGGCTATTTCGTTATACAGCGCTGGCTTCATCGCGGGCAGCGCTACCGGCAGTGTCCTGCGCTTGCAACGCACGCCAAGCGGCACTTGGACTAATTCCGTTGAGGTAGTAGTTGCCCAGCGCGCGCTCACGGAGGATGGCCGGGTTATGTGACGCCAGGGTGCGCGCGTTGCGCCAATGCCGGTCTAGGCGTCGGGCTTGGCTTGTGGCCGACGCCCCCCCCACTTCGAACAGCAGCGTACTGGCTTCTAGCACCTGCTCAAGCACCACTTGTTGGGCCTGGTAAGTACGGATGTCAGCATCAACATAATCTGCCTCCTTCGCGGAGCCATTCAGCTCAGCTTGGTGAACGCCCTCCAGCACCTCAGCGGTAGTCAGCACCAGAGACTCGCTGGCGTAGGCCAAGCTCGACAGGCGCCCAATCACCCGCTGTACCAATGGGTCATCCTTCGGGCTGGATTTACCCGGTACTCCGAAGGCGCGGGTACGCCCCAAAACGAAAGTGGTAGCATCGCGCAGTACCGCACGAGCGATACCGGCCAGGGTCGCGAGGTGGAACAGTTGGTAAAACGCCGAAATATAAGAATCTGCCCGCAGTTCACCAGGTTTAAAGCGTCGTAGCACATGTTCCTCAGGCACCGTGACATTATCAAAACGGGTGGTGCCGCTGCCACTCAAGCGCTGGCCAAAACCATCCCAGTCGTCTTCGCGCGTAACGCCTGGGGAGTTCACCGCCACGACTACACTTACGAAATCTTCATCGTCCATTGCAACTGCGGCAACCCAATCCGCATAAATCGCGCCAGTGCAATAGTATTTCTCGCCATTCAGAAGCCATCCATTTTCACCCGTGTCGAGAGTCACGGAGTTGGTGCTGCTATCACTGCGCTCGGCCATCGCAGCTCCCCAAAGCTGTCCAGCAACGACCTTTGGAAACCAGTAATCCTGTGAGGGTGCGTCGTGGCTTAATAGGCGCCCTTCGACAAAGCCGAAATGCGCACGCACAATTTGGGGCAGATTGGAGTCGGCCTCGGCCAAGTCGATCAAAAGGCCAAACAACACCGGAAGACTGACACCGGCGCCTCCATGCACAAGAGGCACACGCAGGGAGCTGAACGCAGAGCCGCGCAACAGCTCGACCGCTTCGAACGCCAACTCCCGCTGCTGCTCACGCTCTACCGCTCCTTCGCAGATCTGTTCGAACAGAGGTTGAAAGCGCGTGCGCAGCGCGCGGTAGCAAGTTTGTTCAGTCATAATTTGTCCTTACATAGCGATGGCATCACACGGGTCGTGCACGTGGATACAGTCAGTAATTGATAAGGTTGAGAACTCACGACCACTTAAACAAAAGCTTTCACCTGGGTCATCCCCCAAAAAACTCCTCATTCCAGGCAATAATGGTTTCGAGCATCAATGCTTAAGCCAGACGATGCCTAGCCGCGATAACATCAGCTCGATCACCGTCGCTGAAGCCCCTTGCCTTCGCGAAAGGCATAAATCTTTCTTCTGGGCCAGAAAGCTCGGGACTTCAGCCGCCCCGGCATCAGGCAACCTGATACGCCAGGCATGTAAGCCTTGCAGTTCGGGTCATAAACCTCCCCGCCAGCTTCATAAGCGTGTATCACACGACGTAGACTGCGCAGGCTTAGAAGTTGTAGGTAACGCCAGCGAACGCACCGAAACCGTCGCCCGGGTACATTGACGCGACATCGCTGCCTCGGGCGTTGTATGTCGGCAGCACCGCTGTCGCATAGTTTTGGTCGGTGAGGTTCTTCAGATCTAGGTACAACTGCCAAGTCTCGCTAGGATCGTCGTAGCCCATACGCCCCCCCCACACCGTATATGACGGTGCGTAAAAGCTGTTCGCGTAGTCCGCCGCGGTACTCGACGCTGATTGCACGTTGACCCCGGCATAGAAACCATTGGCCCACTGGTACTGAAGTTCGCCCTGATACAAGTGCTTAGGAAAGCCCGGTAGCACATTCCGATTGAACACTGGGTCGTTTTCGTAACGGAAGTCGTTGAGGGTGTAAGCTTGACGCCAAGTCAGACTGTCGCCGTTAGCGCCCTCCCACAGACGCGTACTCAACCCGGCTTCAATACCTTGGTGAATGGTCGGCGAGGAGTTTGCTGTAGTTACTACGGCAGCCGAGGTATTTGTCGCCGGTAGCAGTTCTACGCTGAGCAACTCGTTCTTTATCCACGACTTGTAGAACGCCAAACTGCCGTCAAAGATGCCATTCCTACCCTTGATGCCGAACTCTATGGTGTTTGCCGCCTGCGGTACCAGCGGCTTAGCATAGTTAAGGGTGACTGCCGAGCCGGAGATAGAAAAAGTGCTCGGAGGGTCGATGGATCGGCTGGCATTGGCGAACAATTGGACATCTGGCGCGATGTAGTATCGCAGGCCGATGCGCGGTGCCAATTTCCATTGATCGTATATGTAATGCTCGGGCAGCCCGCTGGTATTCGCTCGATCGCTGTATGTTACGTTAACGTTGCGCTTGATCTGTATCGCCGATAGGCCCGTGGAAAAATAAAGACTGTCCGTCAGGCCTAAGTCGTTGCCGAGACTGAATACATGATCGAAGGAACCATCGTACTCAGCTTGCTTCTGCAGTCCCCCTAGATCCTTGTCGCCTTTATAAGTACGTACCCCAGAACGTATATGCTGGGTGCTGCTCCAGCCAACCGTGCTAATGCTGGAAAGGCCTAAAACCTGGTCAGTGCGGGAGTACTTGAGCGAGTAGTTGATGTCCCGCCAATCCCAGTAGCTAGGGTTCACCGGGCTATGACGGGCAAGCACCTGAGGATAATTGTGGTACACCAGACCAGCTTCCAAGGTGGCATCATCGTCGAAAGTGTAAGTGGTCTTGCTTCCGATCCAGGTCGAACCAAACTTGGTAGAGTCGCTACGTGTGGCGAGCGTGGTAGGATTGGTCTGACTAGAGTTCTTTTTAAGTTGTGCACGAGTCAAAGCGCCAGAAATTTCGTGGTGTTCTTCGCGGTAACGAATATATAGACGGGTTTCTAACTTTGGATTGAAGCGATACCCGAAGTTGCTCACCACTCCCTTGGCCTTAGTGAACGTAAAGTCTTGATAGCCGTCGCGGATGGTATTGTCGACGCTGACGAAATAATCGGCGTTCTCGACTACTCCGCCGGTACTGAACGCCTGCTTTTGCCAGCCAAAACTACCGCCTTCGACCTTGATGCGACTACCTGGTGAAGTGAGCCCGGATTTGGTAACAAAGTTGACCGCACCACCCAACGTCAAAGCACCGTATTCAAAAGCATTGGCGCCGCGAAGAACCTCGGTATAGTCGAGACCTTGCGTATCTAGAAGTTCATAAGGCGTACCACCGGCACCGGTTAACGCGAGGCCGTCAAACAGAAACTTGATACCCTCTCGAAAATATCCCGGCGGGGTGGTTGAACCAGATCCGCGGATAGAAATTTTGACGCCGTCATTGCCACCAACAGCCTGGGCGTAAATACCCGGCTGATAGGCCATAGTATCTTCCAATGTAGCCGAACGGCCTTTCTCCACCTCAGCCTGGCTGACCAAACTGGTACCGCCCGCGACCTCGTCAAGTTTGGCCTGCGCTGCTATAGCAGGCGCCTGCTTTAAAGCCTGAACAATGACCGTGCCCAGTCGAATGTCGTCGTTTAAGCTGGCATCGGCGGCAGACGATAAGGGCGTAACAGCTAATAAAACGCTGCTAACAGCATATAGAGATGAGTGTCGAAATACTGTTGAAGTTGTCCAGTGCACGCGGTTCAAGGTCTTGCTCCCCACCTGATTAAAATTAGGCGAGTTTCTATTGGTATAGTCAATCGCACGACGAAAAATGCAGCAATCGTGCCAACCTGCGCAGCCCCTATTTCTACTGGAAATAAAGTTATAGAATGCCTGTCGGGGGTGTTTCAATACCGCAATAGTGTCCAGAAGGTGTTGCAAGGCAAACAGTTATACTCCCATCAGCTGTATCGCAGGATGCCTATCTGTCAGGGCATTCTGAGCGGGCAGTCTTTTGTTGACGACCAATTCACCCATTTTAATCAAACGGGTGCGAGTTACATTGCGACTCAGACCCAGTAGCTTGGCAGTATGAACCTGATTGTAATTACTAAAGCGATAGGCAGACCTAAGCAGAGAATCATCGACGCGCTCATGCAAAGCTCCGACTTGGTCTTCGAACAACTTCAGAAATGCGAACTCTAACAAAGTCTGTGCAGAGCTGTTGCTGACCGAGCAGTCATCCGGGCGCTCAATACGCATATTCGACATTCGTAAGTCGTCAGCACGAATTTCTCCATCGCGACAAATCAACAGTGTGGGGTGAATGACGTTCTCTAGCTCGCGAACATTGCCCCGCCAAGCATATTCCTTAAGGCGGCGTTCGGCATCACTGCTCAGGCGGATTTCGCCATATCCCAGGGGCTGACTGCAGCTCTGGATGAAATGATGGGTAAGGGGGAGGATGTCGCCAGGCCGTTCACGCAATGGACTAAGCTCCAAGCTGACCACATCCAGACGGTAGAAAAGATCCTCCCGAAAATGTCCAGCATTAATGGCCTTTTCTAACTTAACGTTGGTTGCAGCCAATACCCTCACGTTAATCGGAATACTCTTCCTGGATCCCAAACGAACCACTTCTCGCTCCTGCAGGACACGCAGCAGCTTTACCTGAATCGGTAAAGGCAAATCGCCAATTTCGTCAAGGAACAGCGTGCCGTCATTAGCCTCTTCAAACCAGCCCGCCTTAGCACTCAATGCTCCGGTGAAAGCGCCTTTCTCGTGACCGAACAACGCCGCCTCAACCAATGAATCGGAAAACGCTCCGCAATTGACCGCAGTGAAAGGCCGGCTCTTGCGGGCACTTAGATTATGGATATGTCGCGCCACCAACTCCTTGCCGGTTCCGGCCTCACCAATAATCAACACACTCGCCTCGCTTGGAGCGATCAGCTGTAGATGCGAAAGTAACGAGCGTGATTTAGGATCCTCGAAAACCTGTGCGTCGCCCGTATTGTGGTTGCAAGGCCCGGGGATGGAGGCAGAGATAGCAATTGCATCAGGGTTCCTCTAAGAGTAGAACGTAGGGTCAGGCGCGATGCTATTCAGCGCCCAGTTACCAAGTTCGTTGAGTTTATAATCCAGTGAATCGTGAAGCGTCTGAGTACGCAGGTTGCGCCAGTGGCGGTCTAGACCTAAGCAGGAATGTGTAGCACGCGCACCAGTTACCTCGAACACCTTGGTACAGATATCCAGGCCGTTACGACTCGCAGCTACTTTCACTGTTGCAATGTCCACCGCAAGCTTGCCTCGCTCGGCAGCGCTGAGTAGCGGGCCTTTAGCCCAAGCCGCATCCAATTCGTCTACTGCACGATCGAACAGGACTCTGGTGCTTTCCAGAGCGATCCAAAAATTTCCATAGTGTTTCAGAACATAAGGGTCTTGGCTGCTCGTCGATGCAGTTGACCTGAACCATGGACGGGTTTCCTCAAGAGTGTATTTACGGGCGTCTTCGAACGCTCCTTCTGCAATACCCAAGAAAATATTGGCGAAGTGTAATTGAGCAATTAACGGCCGTAGACAGGCGAACGGTGTACTGAGAGGGCCAGGATCAAGCAGAAGATCAGATTCTTCAACGCGTACACGCTCGAAAGTAGCACTGCCACTGTCTGTCTGGCGCTGGCCCATATTTTCCCAGTCGTCATAAAGTGTGATGCCACTTCGCGCACTGGGCAACGCAGCGATCAAAAGCTTACCTCCAGCTAGCGGGTCTACCGCCGACGCGATAAGCATTTCCGAGTTGGTTGCGCCAGAGCAGAAACTTTTCTTGCCGTTGAACTCCCGCCATCCACCGCAATTCCTGACGATAGTACGAGTGTCGAGGGGATTTAAGGCATTTCCCCAGAACCAGTTGTTACGGGCCGTAAGTTCGAACCACGGCTGCCACTGTTCAGGTCTACCAAACAGGCGGATGGTAGCGAGCATCAGATGGTGAAACCCGAGTACGTGAGCGACCGAACTGTCGGTTTTGGCAAACTCACGTACCACTTCGAAGGTCTCACGCCAACTGGCACCGTGCCCGCCAAATTGATTGGGGATACTCAGAGCTAGCAAACCGCTTTTACGCAGCGCTTCACGTTCTACGGCAGGGGTACCACCGCGTTGATCACGCTCAACCGCTGTTCTAGCAAATTCGATAGCCAATTCGCGAGCAATTTCCAGTGGGGACACGGGAGTGTTTTGCAGATTGGCAGTCACACTGTTTACCTCAAGTTTTGGCCGCGGGTGCAAGGCAGAGACGACCGCCATCTTTCCTTAAATCCTTTCAACCCGCATGGTTAAATTTCGAGCGAGGTATTTCTACTCTAAATCAAATCGCTACTGTTAGAGGCTGGAGAAGCAATAGCTATACCACTTATCAGCATCTGCATTTATTGGAGTTATAACTACTGCCGCCTGTATTGGCTATCTAATTAAGTACACAGATGTTGATGCACTGTTTGCCGAGCAACAGCTGAGCCAGAATCATCAACTCAGCGAGGGAGTTTTTGCAAATCACCCACGGTGTTTTTATCCACTGCAACAGTTCGGCAGGTAGTAGCGATTACTACTTCCACTAACACGAGCAACTTCCCTCCCACTCATCATGCTCTTCGGAACCGTCGCAAATATCGCCAATGGCGTCCACATTCGGCTGCACGAGGTAGCCGCCAACCCTAATATCTAGGTTTTGCAGATTAGGCGCAGCTATATTGTGTTTTCGCGACAGGGGCTTTCGTAGGGCCCATGCCGAAGCTATTCATCCTGCGGACGCAAAAAAATTATCGGGAACATCCGACTTGGCTTGGTATGAATCACTGATTGGAGCGGGAGGCGTCAAATTGTGTTGGACGCCGCCGCTATTGGCATTGCGAGTGCGCTGCTCAAGATAGATCCGTATTCCCTGATATGCAGGCCATTTCCAGCCTAGACTCAGCAGCGGAGTTCTTAAATTCAAGAAAAACGAAAATCTTGATGGACAAAAAGGGAAAAACGATTACGCATGGTTTGCCGAGATAATGAGTAAGTAATCGAAGATGGTGGTAGCAATTTTTTGTGCTCCCAAGGAACCAACATTTACGATTTTGAAATCATCAGTTCGGTGATACGTTTTTAATGCGGTGCCTGGACGCGAGTGACCGCTGAAGTGAAACTTAGCAAGCTTACATTAAAAAATTCAAAGGACCCCATCCGATTACCAGACAAGATAGCTAGCAGATCGTATCTGTCTTGCAATTGCCCCCAACTGCAACCACAATTTGAGCGTCTCAACGTAATAGGCCGCCACTACCTCCAAAGGGAACAGCCTACTTCAAAGTTTACTGAAGTTGTGCTTATACCGTTACTTGGCGGTAATTACCGACAATTTAGTAACCCCTGCCCTCTCGATAGACGCCATGACCCGCGCCACTTCGCCATAATTCACCCCATTATCAGCTTGCAACTGCACTCGCACATCCGGGTTTTTCGCCTTGGCCGCATGCAGCTTGAACTCCAGCAGATCGGCCTGGATTTCATCCTTGTTGATGAACACCTTGCCCTTGTCGTCGATGCTCACCACCAGCGGATCCTTCTGTTCCACCGGCGCCACTGATTCGGTCTTCGGCAGATTGATAGGAATCGCGTTGGTCAGCAGCGGCGCGGTGACGATGAACACCACCAGTAGCACCAGCATCACATCCACCAGCGGCGTGACGTTGATTTCGCTCAGCACTTCATCGCTGTCTTGTGTGGAGAAGGCCATATCAGGACACCTCCTTGACTTTCTGCCCGGCGACGCTGGCGCCCGACTTGTTCAGCACTGGATGCAGCAGCACGCGGAACGAATGTTTCTGCGCCAGGCTGTAGAAGTCGTGGGCGAAGTCGTCGAGGTCGGCGACGGTCAATTTCAGGCGACGCAGGAAGTAGTTGTAGACCAGCACCGCCGGCACCGCGACGGCGATCCCGACACCGGTGGCGACCAGGGCGGCGCCGATCGGCCCGGCCACGGTTTCCAGGCTCGCCGAGCCTGCCGCACTGATGCCTTTCAACGCCGACATGATACCCCAGACGGTGCCGAACAGGCCGATAAAGGGCGAGGTGCTACCGATACTGGCCAGAATCGCCAGGCCGGTTTCCAGTGAACGACGCTCACGGACGATCTGCTGGCGCAGGGCGCGTTCGAGGCGATCCTGGTGGTTGATCGACTGGCTGAGGTCCGTGGCCTGCACACCCTCCGGCACCTGAATCGCCGCGTACCCAGCCAATGCCAGGCGGGCTGCTGCCCCAGGCTCGTTGTGCGCAAGTTCGGCGGCCGAATCGAGGCTGGAAGCGGCCCAGAATTGCTTGTGGAATTTGCGATCCTGGTTTTTCAGCCGGGTGAACTGCACACCCTTGAGCAACGCCAGTCCCCAGGTCGCGACGGAAAAAAGGATCAACAACCAGATGACGGCGTGTTCGATGGATTCGAAGGGGGATGCAATCAGATTCATGGTCAGGCTCTCCAGCAAGGCATTGGATCGGTTGTAGCGATGCGCCTTGTGTCAGGTAGCTCGCGTGTCGTGGTTCAATAAGTTTGCTTTTAATCGGTAGGGCTACTTGATCTTGAAGTCGATCGGCACGCTAACCCAGCCGTCCTGGGCGACATCGCCCTGCTTGGCCGGGACAAAACTCCAGCGCTTGACCGCCGCCAGTGCCGCGTCATCGAGTTGATCGCGACCACTGCTTTTCTGGATCTGGATCTCACTGGGCTTGCCGCTGGCCATCACATGCACCCGCAACAGCACCGTGCCTTCCCAGCCGCGACGCATCGCCAGCGACGGGTACTCCGGTGCCGGATTCTTCAGGTAACCGACGCTGGCGGAGGCCGACGTCACCGGTTTCGGGGCCGGCGGTGCGGGTGGCACTGGAGCAGCGACCGGTTGTGGCGGCGCGGGTGGGGCCAGTGGTTGCTCCACCGGTTTGGCCACGGGCTTGGGCACTGTCTTGGGTTTTGAAGTCGGTTGGGGCTGCGGCGGCTTCACGGCCAATTCGTCCTCCACCGGCGGTGGCTGTTCGACCACCGGCGGCGATATCGGCTCGTGTGGTGGTGGCTGCGCCACCGGAGGTGCCGGCTGTGAAAACTCGATGGTCATCGGCGGGATATCCGGCGGCACCACAGGCAGTTGCGGCGGCGGTGCCTTGTTGAGCCAGACAATCACAGCGCCGTGTAGAACCAGCGCGAATAGACCCGTCAGAACTGCCTCGTGGGAACTCAGAATACGTTTCGGAGTGTAGTTCAAACTCGACAGTGCCAAAGGGCGGCTAAACACTCGTTCCAGCTCATGTAGATCACCGTTCCGCGCCGGACGACTCAGTAACTCCAGTGCATTGACGCTTTGAACATTGGCCATTAAAGCTCCTAGAGTTTAGAGATAGATTAAAATTTAATCACCAGTAGTTCCTTAAAGAACCTTTAGTGCTTGCTTACTCGTACCACTCGGTCGATGCCAAAGCAATACTCACACCCGCTATTACAATGTATGATGCCGTGGATTTCCATTTGTTAATTATTGGCTCACGCACGTAGCTTCAGTGTTTTTATTTGAGTAACTTTACGATGCCACCAGCGGGCTGCTTTAGTCGCCTGCCTCCCATCGCGGCCTTAAACAGGATTATATTTTATATTTCCCATAGAAGTAACTTCACCAACAAAAAAACCAACACCAAGACACTTACATCAAACGAGTTATCCAAGATGAGCAGCGCTGCTACATGTTACTTTAAATCATGTGTTTCAGAAATACGACCCGACGACGGATTTCGGAAAAGTACTCGAATTGACCGACAACATAACCTCCATGTGTAAACGCGACCATGCATGTAGATCTTCAAAACAGATAAACATTAAGGGTATTGAACAAATGTGGACACAGCATAAAATTTTAAAATTACATATAGCTTAACATCACCCACCGAGCAAGATTTTTTGAATGTGGACAAGCTGGCATGAGTTACGGCTCCCACTCAGAAAAAAAGAATCCTATACACAAGCGTGTATACACCGGCGCTTCGGCAACATCTATTCCTAATACATTACATACTTCCTAGTCGCGACTTACCAAAACCGTACTGAAGAAAGGTAGCTTCAACAGTTTCAACTGACTGGTAGGATTGGGACCCGCCAAGATCCTCCAAGACAGGATCACTTGGGATCAGCTGTAGGACAAAAACGCCAGCATAGTATCTTCTATAACATAATCACATCGCCAATCAAGCGTAGCGCCTGAGATTAGTGAAGCACTCATAACTTGGTCAACCAACCTCTACTAGAGGTTACATCAGCACTTATTTATTCACCCACGAGTCATAGAAATAGGTTGCTCCAAGTGAGGGTTCCAATCGAACGCCGCGGGCAGTCTTATAAATTCCTATGCGAGCACTTTGTGGAAAGCTAACCAGTTGTAGATACTGCTCGGCGATCTGCTGTTGGGCCTGGTAATACAGCTGTCGGCGGTGCTCGGGATTAAGAGTGGTAAGCGCACTCTGCATCAGAACGTCGAACGCGAGACTGGAATAGCCCGCACTATTTTGATGAAAACCACCTGGGCCCGCGGGCTGGATGAACGCAGAGCTAAAAATGATCCTCATCACGTCCGGGGTATTGGTAATCCAATAACCGGCCCGCACGTCGTAGTCCCAAGCGATTTGGCGCGCGGCGGCTTGAGAGTCGCTCATCCTGTCGAGCACTACGTCGATACCAACTTGACGAGTAGTAGCTTGCACCTGTTCCCACATCGTTAACTCGGAAGGTGGCATTCGTGCGCCTATCAAAACCGTAGCTTGCAGGCGTTTGCCGTTTTTGGTTCTGTATCCATCAGCGTCGCGACTTTTCCAACCAGCCAGATCGAGTAGCAAAGCTGCTCGATCAAGGTCGTAGTCTTGACTATGCTCAAAGTCCGGACTATAGAACGGTGTGGAAGTACTGAGAGGCCCTTCCGCACGGGGAAATTCGCCGAAATAAACGCTTTTCAGCGCGCTTTCAATATCGGCGCTGCGCACGAATGCCTCGCGCACACGGATATCGTCGAATGGTGCACGTCGAAGATTGAAAGTTCCATTTGTGGGGTTTCCCGGTCGCTGAGCAATGATCAGGCTGATATCCGGATTGCGCCGCGCAGCTTCATGCGACTCGGGAGGAAGCGCCTCGATAACGTCCACCTCTCCAGCTTGCAAAGAGGCGAAGCGCACCGAGGGTTCCTCAATAAACTTCCAGATTATACGGTCTAGATAGGCCTCCCCCTGATGTTTGGCTGTAGGCGGCGCGGAATTGTAGTTCGGGTTGCGCACCAGCTCTATCTGACTCTGACGGTCCCACTTAACTACCTTGAACGGGCCGCTACCAACCGGGCTTTTACAGTTAATATCACGACTACGAGTTAGCGCAGTTGGCGACTCCATACCCAAAAAACCTTGAGCCAAAACCTCAAGAAACGCAGCATAAGGTGTGGCGAGGTGGACAACAGCAGTGTTGTCGTCGACCACATCTGTGCCGACGTACTGGCGGATATATCCACCGGCGGTGCCTGAGCGGGTATTCGGATTGACAATGTGGTCAAGGTTAGCTTTGACCGCAGCCGCGTTAAACGGCGTACCGTCAGTGAAGCGCACGTCGTCGCGCAAATGGAAGGTGTACATCAAACCGTTATCGGATATCGTCCAGCTTTTCGCCAACCACGGGCCTATCACACCAGCGCTATCCATAGACACTAGCGAGTCTAGATACTGTTGAGCAACGATAACTTGCGGCATCTCGCCTTCAACATGTGGATCAAGACAGGTGGGTTCGCGATCAGAAGCGTACACCAATGTTCCGCCATGCACAGGAAAGTCCCCGTGCACTACAGCTGGTTTTTTACGCTCACAGGCACACAGTGTCAAAACCAATACGCAGGCGCCGAGCAGCGGAATGAAATAGCGATGGTAGATTATCAAGTTCCCTCCAGCAGACATTGTTGTCGCAATTTCGATGAGGCGCTCTAGCCTAGTTGAGCGCCCTCAAATCCAAGATCAACATAAGATTCGAGAGCGATATGGGAGTCGCGCCCACAGTTTTATCGCACAGGCGCCTCAACTCGAAACAGAAGAACTCCTGAAGCGTAGCGGTTCTAGCGATTGGATTAGCGCTGCGGGATCGCGATAACGCGCGGCGGGGTGATCGGCGGGAAGGCGCGAATTTCCTGGGCCGAATAAACGCTCTCGCAAGGTTTCACCAGGGGTGTAACGCTCACGAAACCTCCCGCGGCGGCGCAACTCAGGGACTACCAGATCAATGAAATCGCGGGCCGTCTCGAACGACAGATATTGACGAAGATTGATACCATCGATACCGTCCACGTCTAGCCAACGCTCTATCTCATCCGCGACTGCGGTGGGCGTACCCGCTACAAAATAGCGATCCTCCTTCAATCCTCCGAACCGAGCCAGTAGTTGTCCAACGGTAGTTTCAGGATCGTACTGTGTTAGTGCCTCCCAACCAGGATCAGCCCGCTTGATGATGTTCCGCAGGTGCTCATCCCTTCCGTACGCTTTTAGGTCTATAGCCAGTTGCGCGTGGGCCATGGCACCGTCAGAACTGACCAGTCGTCGGTAACTATCAAGTTTAGCGGACACCTCTTCAGCAGTACGACCAACGATCACTCCAGCCTGTACGATGAATTTGATGCTAGCCGGATCGCGCCCCTGCTCCTCAGTGTTACGACGCATTGTAGCGATGTTGCGACGCGCATCTTCGTGGGTCACACCACCTGTGAACACTACTTCAGCGTGACGTCCTGCAAAGGCGCTGCCCGCTGGAGAACCGGTAGCCTGGAACAACACCGGTGTACGTTGACGCGAAGGCTGGCATAAGTGCGGCCCGGCAACTTTGAAATTCTCACCGATATGATTGATGTATCGTACCTTAGAGGGATCGGTATATATGCCCCGCTCGCGGTCCTGCACAACTGCATCATCGTCCCAAGAGCCCTCCCACAATTTATAAAGTACATCAAGATACTCGTCGGCAATTTCATAACGCCGGTCATGAGGCACTTCCTGATCTAGACCAAAATTGCGAGCTGCATTGGGCAGATACGAGGTAACAACATTCCAGCCAATTCGACCCTTAGTTAGGTGGTCTAGAGTGCTCATGCGTCGAGCGAATGCAAAAGGCGGCTCGTAAGTGGTCGAAAATGTCACTCCGAAGCCGAGTTCGCGAGTCACGGCAGCCATCGCGGGGACGAGTAATAACGGGTCATTGCTAGGCACTTGCAGACCTTCGACCAATGCGGTTTCCGGTCCATTCCGAAAGCGGTCGTAGACGCCCACTACATCCGCAAGAAATACACCATCAAAGGTGCCATATTCGAGCAATTGGGCCAACTCGGTCCAATAATCCAGATCGTTGAAACGGTGACGATTATTTTCCGGGTGAACCCACATACCGGGAACGATGTGGCTTACACAGTTCATCTCGAACAGGTTTACGTGCAATTGCTTGGGCATACCACTCTCCAGTCAGGCGGCAGGGTTAGGAATACGGCGATGCAAAGCCTGAATCTCAGTGACCAATTGCTCGTCCAAGCGAACGTCCAGTGCACCGAGATTTTCTTCGAGTTGCGCCAGAGTGGTCTGCCCGGTGATAGCGCTGGCGACAAACGGCTGACTAATGACAAAAGCTAAGGCAAGTTGCGCCGGGGTAATGCCGTGACGTTGCGCAAGCTCAACATAGCTGGCTGCTGACTCCTCGGCACCGGGACTGCCATAACGATTAAAACCGCGATACACCGAAGACAGCCGAGCGCCCTCAGGCCGCTTCCCATGCAAGTATTTTCCGGTCAACGTACCGAACGCCAGCGGCGAGTAGGCCAGTAAACTCAAACTATCGCGATGGCTAAACTCTGAAAGACCGTTCTCGTACAAACGGTTGAGCAGATTATAGGGATTCTGGATACTGACGATACGCGGCAGTCCACTTGTTTTGCTGTGATGTAAAAAGCGCGCAACGCCCCACGGCGTTTCGTTGGACACACCGATGTGGCGAATCTTGCCGGCCTTGACCTGATCACCGAGAATCGACAGGCTTTCTTCGATAGCGGTGCTGTCCGGGTCGTCGTCCGTGTAAGGGTAATCGCGGGCTCCGAAAATGTTCGTGCTGCGGTCAGGCCAATGCAACTGGTAAAGATCCAGGTAATCAGTCTGAAGGCGCTTCAAGCTGCCATCTAATGCCGCTACGATGTTACGGCGGTCGTGATGCGACAGGCCGCCTCGAATGTGTAGCTGCCCGTCAGGGTCACGAGCAGGGCCTGTGATTTTGCTAGCCAGCACCAACCTGTCGCGCTGTTTGCTTTTAGCAAGCCAGTTTCCGAGGTAGCGTTCGGTGGTCGTCCAAGTGTCCGCCCGACTCGGAGTCGGATAGAGCTCTGCGGTGTCTATCAAATTGACCCCGGCGGCCACCGCAGAGTCCAGCTGCCGGTGAGCATCTTGCTCTGTGTTCTGGTGCCCCCAAGTCATAGTACCCAAACTGAGTACGCTGACCTCGAGTCTCGTGTGGCCTAAACGACGGTAAATCACTTTAGCACTCCTAAATCATTGAACCAGCACGTAAAAGCGCCGCGAGACAAACATTGTCTGAGAGCAGTTGGGTCTTGAATTTCACGTGCTTCAAACAGCACTGGCTTCGTCGCCTGCCCACTGTCCCTCTCGCGTCTCGCTGTGCATTGCGCGCCATGCCGAAGCGGGGCTAATGTCATTGAGGTAATAGTTGCCCAACGCCTGTTCGCGATAGATAGCAGGGTTGTGAGAGGCTAGAGTACGGGCATTGCGCCAGTGGCGATCAAGGCTCCGCTGGTTACTGGTAGCTGAAGCACCACCCACCTCGAAAATTAAGGTGGTGGCTTGGAGGACCTGCGGTAGAATGATCTGCTGGGCTTGGAAGGCATGTACTTCTGCGTTATTACATAACTGCTCAGCCCCAGACCCGGCCTCGTACGCAGCCTGCAAAGTATGGCCCAACGCCATTACCTGGGCCTCGGTGGCGAAACTCAGACTTGACAGCTGACCTATCACCCGCTGTACCAGTGGGTCGCTGGCTGGTCGTGACTGTCCAGGTATGCCAAATGCCCGGGAGCGACTTTTGACGAATGCCACAGCATCAACAAATGCTGCCCGAGCGATGCCCGCCAACGTGGCTAGATGCACCGCTTGGTAGAATGCCGTTAAGTACGACTCGGCACGGAGTTCCCCCCTTGCAGACCTACGTAAGATGTGTTGTTTCACCACAGGCACATCCGTAAAGTGCGTGCTACCGCTGCCTGTCATCCGCTGGCCGAAGCCGTCCCAGTCATCCAGCACCTTTACGCCCGACGCACGCGTTGACACAACTAGACTAACTAATTCTTCGCCGTGATTGGCCGCTGTGGCAATCCAATCCGCGTAAAGCGTACCGCTGCTGTAGTATTTCTGCCCGTTCAACAGATACTCACCGAAAGCATCCTCGGTAAGCGTCACACTATTTCCGGTACTATCTGTGCGCTCAGCCAAAGCTGATCCCCACAATTCACCGGCCACAACCTTGGCAAACCAGAAATCTTTGGAAGCAGCGTCATTAGCCGACAAACGCCCCTCTACAAACCCCAAATGCGCACGCAGAATTTGTGGGAGGTTAGAATCAGCCTCTCCTAGCAAGACCAATTGGCGCAGCAATTGCGGAAGGCTCGCGCCTAGCCCCCCATGGCTTCGTGGCACTCGAAGCGCTCCAAAGCCAGCCTCACGCAGCCATGCTACCGGCTCGTAAGCCAGCCGGCGCTTTTGCTCACGCTCCAACGCACCAACGGCGATGCGCGCATAGATTGGCTTGAAGCACGAATCCAGTTCAGCATCGGTTATAGCCTGTCCAGCCTCATGACTCATTTGCATCTCCTTAGTTTCCTTAGTTTGCTTAATCCTTGCGTTTAAATTCGCAAGCTCTTGTCGCCGGCTCAGCAACTGCTGGCTCCTTTTTAGGAGCCAATCAAGGATCTATCCAAAATTACCGAATACGTTTATTGCAGATGCCGTGCCAAGTTTTCAGCGCGTAATTACGGGCCCTTGGCACTGCGAACAAGTGGGGACTGAGACAATTTGCTGGAATGATGTTTGCAGGCGAACAGTTACTTCAGCATCAGTAAAAAATCTATACATTTTTGTTGCAAAGACAGCTGAGTTGGTAAGTGACGAAAAAATCCAAGTCTACGGGAGCATTTCAGCGACACTAAAGTAGATGTAGATGGGGTGAGCAATGATCGCCAAACTGCTTACAAAATTGGCTAGACTGATGGTGATTTTTGGCATTGATGCAAACAAGCTATTCCGCCGAATAAGGAATTTCTTATATTCAGACAAACTTGTCTTTTTATCTTGGCTTTAGCGATATCGAGCCTCTGCTTGGAAAACTGTACACTTAACGTGGCGCCCTCATAAGTTATCCAATCTCATATCATTCAAGTCAAAACTCATCAAAACGCACAAACTTGCATCTTTACAGCAGGTGCTGGCAAGCCACAACCATGCATGCCGACCTTAAACTGCACACCCACCTAAAGATAGCAATAAACTGCAATCAAAGCTTCATCACCCTTTAAGCTGCTATCTTCTCCTCCAAAGATACAGCAGCCATCAAGTGCTATTTGTCATTACGCCGATGAAAGCAGGCGCGCCGTGAGAGATTGCAAGCGAAACACCTACCGGAGACATCGTCACTCATACTCTCGCCCTCACATGCAGTAAACAGACCACTACATCTCGGAGCTAAAATAATATACTTTACAGTAACTGCAATATTATCTACCCCCCAATAACACTGTCACTCGAGGCGAAGCTTTACGCACTAACTTTAATAGCCATAGTTCCGACCTTACTAGGCACGATCAAGAGGGGCCGTTTTTTCATCGAGCAAAATCAAGAAAGAGCCATGCACGATAAGTTGGTAGCCGCTAAACGTCGACATACCTTCTGAAACACCTCTACCTATTCTACCGCACAAAACTACGGACATGAAAACTCTCTCTGAATCATAAATAACTATTACGTTTGGCTAAGGCGAAGGCACTTCAGTAGAGATAAAGCCCAACACAAGTAGCGCCTCACCCAAAGCGCTAGCAAATAAGATTTTAAATCAAAAATCCGAAACGATTGATACTTGTTTTTCTGCATGATACGAGGATCGTACAAGAGGCCCCGCAGCAATGTTACTGAAGCCCATTTCCTCCCCGAGCGCCGCGAAGCGCGCGAAAACGTCTGGATGCACAAATCGTTGTACAGGAAGGTGGTTTCGCGAAGGTTGCAAGTACTGACCAAGCGTGAGCATATCCACTCCGTGCTCTCGCATTCTGTGCATCACCTCAACCACTTCTTCATCTGTTTCGCCTAATCCCAGCATCAATCCAGATTTAGTCGGGACGTGAGGAACGCGTTTTTTGAAACCCTCAAGCAAATCCAGTGACCATTCAAAGTCCGATCCAGGTCGAACGGCTTTGTAAAGACGCGGCACAGTTTCCAGATTGTGATTGAAAACATCTGGAGGCTCTTGCTCGGTAATAGCCAGAGCTACATCCATGCGCCCACGATAATCCGGCACTAAAGTTTCCAACCTGACATCAGGAGACATCTTGCGGATTTCACGTAAACACTCGACGAAGTGGCTTGCGCCGCCATCTCTTAAATCGTCGCGGTCGACTGAAGTAATAACCACATATTTGAGACGAAGATCAGAAATTGCCGTCGCAAGATTGAGAGGCTCGTTCGCGTCCAATGGTTTTGGACGACCGTGTCCCACATCACAAAATGGGCAGCGCCGGGTGCAGATATCACCCATGATCATGAATGTCGCTGTCCCTCCGGAAAAGCACTCTCCGAGGTTCGGGCATGATGCTTCTTCACAGACACTATGTAGCTTGTGCTTTCTAAGTAGTGCCTTGATTCGGCTCACTTCTGGTGATGCCGCAATTTCCACACGTATCCAATCCGGTTTGCGAGGAAAGTCTTCGGTTGGAATGATCTTGACCGGGATGCGTGCGACTTTTTCTGCACCGCGAAGCTTCACCCCCGCCTGCAATGGTTGAGGGCGACTTGAAACAGACGGGAGCTCGCTCATGGCAACTGATCCTTTAACCGCGGTAGTAACGTTGAGGCACGAAAGGCGTCTTCGTAACTCGCATCGGAATACGCTTACCGCGGACTTCGGCGTAGAGAATCGAATCCACAGAAGCAAAGGTTGCTTCCACATAACCCATCGCGACTGGCCCCCCTAGAGTTGGGCCAAAACCACCACTGGACACCTCTCCGATAACGGCTCCCTCTTCGGAGTGAATCACTACACCTTCTCGAACCGGGATGCGTTCCAAAGGCAACAGGCCTACACGCTTTTTGCTCACACCTTTTTTCTGTTGAGCAAAGATTCTCGAAGCCCCAGGAAAATCACCGGCGCGGATACCATCTACGCGACGCGCTTTCGATATTGCCCAAACGAGACTGGCCTCGATCGGCGTAACCGTGGCGTCCATGTCATGACCGTAAAGACACAATCCGGCTTCGAGACGCAGTGAGTCGCGCGCGCCTAAACCGATCGCTTTGACTTCAGGTTGTGCGAGCAGTGCTCGAGCAAGTTCAACTGCTTTTTCTACAGGAACCGAAATTTCGTACCCGTCTTCACCCGTATACCCGGAGCGGCTAACGTAGCAGGAGATTCCATTGATTTGCGTCGCACGAAACTGCATGAAAGTCATCTCTTTGACAGCCGGTGCAAGGCGTCCCAACGCTTGGGCAGCCAAGGGCCCCTGTAAAGCGAGCAAAGCCCGACTCTCGAAAAGTGGCTCTACTTCACAGCGACCCTCCAAGTGTTGCTTAAGGTGAGCAAGATCTTGCTCTTTGCATGCTGCGTTGACGACGACGAACAAGTAGTCGCCAGCGTTGGCGACCATCAGGTCGTCCAGGATGCCGCCATCCTCATTGGTAAACAGCGCGTAACGCTGCATACCCACCGGCAAGTCCACAATGTCCACTGGCACGAGGGACTCAAGTGCAGCAGCGGCACCTTTCCCGTGTAAACGGATTTGCCCCATATGGCTGACGTCAAACAAGCCTGCCTGTTCGCGAGTATGTAGATGTTCTTTCATCACTCCCAAAGGGTACTGAACCGGCATCTCGTAGCCTGCAAAAGGCACCATTCGTGCACCAAGCTCCAGATGAAGATCATGAAGTGGCGTACGTTTCAAAGATTCTGTGGTCATCTCAAAAATTCTCCATCAGTTCGGCCTGTGCCTCAGCACTCAATAATGTTGACGGCCAACCCACCGCGCGCCGTCTCTTTGTATTTGGTCTTCATGTCCGCGCCGGTCTGGCGCATGGTTCGAATGACTTTATCCAAAGAAACGAAATGATCTCCGTTCCCTCGTAATGCCATACGGGCAGCATTAATAGCCTTCACAGAACCCATTGCATTGCGCTCGATACATGGAACTTGAACCAGCCCGCCGATGGGATCGCAGGTCAGTCCCAGGTTGTGCTCCATGCCTATTTCGGCGGCATTCTCAACTTGGCGAGGCGTCCCACCCAGTACCTCGCATAGAGCGCCGGCAGCCATGGAGCAAGCCACCCCTACCTCTCCTTGGCAGCCGACCTCTGCACCGGAAATCGAGGCGTTTTCTTTGTAGAGGATGCCTATCGCAGCCGCGGTCAAAAGAAAACGCTGCACACCTTCGTCACTCGCACTACCGATGAAGTTGACATAGTAGTGAAGAACTGCCGGAATAATTCCGGCTGCGCCATTGGTAGGAGCCGTAACAACACGACCACCACTGGCGTTTTCCTCGTTGACTGCCAGAGCGTAAAGATTCACCCAATCAAGTACCGAAAGGTTGTCCCTAAGCCCAGCTTCAGGACTGGTGCGTAGCTGACGGTAGAGATCCGCAGCGCGCCGTTTCACCTTTAGGCCGCCAGGCATTATTCCTTCGTTGTTGCAGCCTGCGCGGACGCAGTCCTGCATTACCTTCCAAATGTGGAGAAGCCCACGAGTCGTTTCCGAAGCAGGACGCCACACTTCCTCGTTGTGAGCCATCAGCTGACTGATGGACAGTCCATGACGCTCACACAATGCCAATAGCTGATCACCACTGCGAAACGGAAATGGCAACGGCGTTTTGTCCTCAACAATCCGGTCATGACCGGCCGCGTCCTCGTCGACGACAAAGCCACCACCGACTGAGTAGTACTCACGACTGCGAAGTTGAATACCCGCCTCATCGAATGCCCGAAAAATCATCCCATTCGGGTGATACGGTAAAGGTCTGCGAATCATTGCCAGGTGCTCTTTCTCGACAAAACGGATCCGATGCTTACCTAACAAATTGAGACTGTTGGCTGCCCTGATCTCGACTAATCGACCATCAACATTGGTCGTATCAACCTTGTCTGGATATTCACCCTCAAGCCCAAGCAATACCGCCTTGTCGCTACCGTGGCCCTTACCAGTTGCTCCCAGCGAGCCGTACAACTCAACCCTGACAGAGCTCACTGCTCGCAACAGAGCATCACTCTCCAGGCCCTCAACAAACGTCACCGCCGCGCGCATAGGCCCAACGGTGTGGGAACTGGACGGGCCAATACCAACCTTGAACAGATCAAAAACACTGAGCGACATGAACGACTCCAACTAGCGTGCGGGCAGCATCACTTTCCGTAGACTGGATAACGCGCGCAAAGCGCTGCGACTTGCTTAGCGACGTGCGCCTCCACATCGGCATCGCCCAAGTGATCAAGGATGTCGCAAATCCAGCCTGCTAGCGCTTGGCATTCTGGTACTTGAAAGCCACGGGTTGTGACCGCAGGAGTACCAATACGCAGTCCTGATGTCACAAACGGTGACTGAGGATCATTGGGGACAGCGTTTTTGTTGACCGTGATGCGAGCGCGACCAAGCGCAGCGTCAGCGTCTTTGCCAGTGATGCCTTGTTTGATCAGGCTTAACAAAAACAGGTGATTGTCAGTGCCGCCCGAGATCACCTCATAACCGCGTTCAATAAACACGGCGGACATTGCCTTGGCATTGCCAATCACTTGAGTCTGATACTCTTTGAAAGAAGGCTCTAAAGCCTCTTTGAAGCAAACAGCCTTGGCGGCGATGACGTGCATCAGGGGGCCGCCTTGTCCGCCAGGGAAAACTGCGGAGTTGAGCTTCTTTTCCAAGTCTGGGCTGGCGTTGGCGAGGATCAAGCCGCCTCGAGGGCCCCGAAGCGTTTTATGGGTGGTAGTGGTAACCACATCCGCGTATGGAAGCGGATTTGGATATAGGCCTGTAGCAACCAAGCCCGCAACGTGGGCCATATCAACAAATAGATAAGCCCCGACTTTGTCAGCGATTTCGCGAAAACGCGCGAAATCCAAAGTCTTCGAGTAAGCCGAAAAGCCGGCTACCACCATCTTGGGTTTGTGTTCGATTGCGAGCCGCTCGACTTCGTCGTAGTCGATCAGACCATTGGCATCAATACCGTATTGAACAGCGTTGTAGAGCTTGCCCGAGGAACTCACTTTTGCACCATGAGTCAGGTGACCACCGTGGGCCAGGCTCATACCCAAGATAGTGTCGCCTGGATTCAAAAGAGCGAGGTATACAGCGGCGTTGGCCTGAGACCCGGAGTGTGGCTGTACGTTGGCGTAATCAGCACCGAACAGCTTTTTTGCTCGATCGATTGCCAGTTGTTCTACAACGTCGACGTACTCACAACCACCGTAATATCGCTTGCCCGGATAACCTTCAGCGTATTTGTTAGTCAGTGCTGAGCCTTGGGCCTGCATGACCTGAGGACTGGTGTAGTTTTCCGAAGCGATGAGCTCAATATGAGCTTCCTGCCGCCCTTCCTCGGCATTCATTGCAGCGATCAAAACAGGGTCGAAATCTGACAGTGTGAGGCTCTTGTGAAACATGGAATATTCCTCAAAGAACGGGAGACAAGGTGCACTTGTGTCCCCCTGGTTCAGACTGAATTTAGGCGTCTTGATACAAAGACATTGGTGGGCAGGCGCACGAAAGATTTCGATCACCATAGACATTGTCTACTCGACCAACAGGCGGCCAATATTTGCTCTCCATAACAGAGGGAACCGGGAATACGGCCTGCTCACGACTGTAGGAGTGGTTCCACTCGCCGGTAAGCTCTGCAGCTGTATGGGGAGCGTTTTTGAGGGGGTTGTCGTCCGTGTGCAGATCACCACGCTCAACAGCGCGAATTTCTTCACGGATGCAAATCATCGCGTCACAGAAGCGATCCAGTTCTTCTTTGGACTCACTTTCCGTTGGCTCGACCATCAGTGTTCCTGCTACCGGAAAAGACATGGTCGGGGCGTGGAAACCGAAGTCTATCAGCCGCTTGGCAACATCCTCGACACTGATACCGCTGCTTTCTTTGATTGGGCGGACATCAAGAATGCATTCGTGCGCAACGAGACCATTTTCACCGGTATAGAGCACTGGATAATGCTCTTCCAAACGGCGAGCGATGTAATTCGCACTTAATATGGCAAGCTCAGAAGCGCGCTTGAGCCCCTGCCCTCCCATCATGCGGATATACATCCATGTAATAGGCAAAATACTTGCACTTCCGAACGGAGCAGCGCTGACGGCACCGTTTTTGTTTTCCAGATGCCCGTGGCCCGGCAGGTAAGGTGCGAGGTGAGACTTCACACCAATCGGGCCTACACCTGGGCCACCGCCGCCGTGAGGGATGCAGAAAGTCTTGTGAAGATTCAGGTGAGATACATCACCACCGAATTGGCCAGGCGCGCACAAGCCGACCATGGCATTCATGTTTGCCCCATCGATGTAAACCTGACCTCCGTGCTGATGGATGATGTCGCAGATCTCGCCGATCCGCTTTTCAAAAACGCCATGAGTCGAAGGGTAGGTAATCATCAGAGCGGCAAGCTGAGCACGATGCTTCTCGGACTTGGCGAGAAGATCATCGACGTCAACGTTTCCGCGTGCATCGCACGCGACAACTACCACACGCATTCCAGCCATTTGAGCAGTGGCTGGGTTGGTACCATGTGCTGAAGACGGGATGAGACAAACGTCTCGCCCAGCCTCGCCACGGCTTTTATTGTAAGCACGAATCGCCAGCAGTCCTGCGTACTCACCTTGCGAGCCCGCATTAGGCTGAAGTGATACTGCATCGTAGCCGGTAGCGGCGCACAGCATCGCCTCCAACTCTTGTGTCAGCTCCTGGTAACCCTTGGTCTGCTCGGGCGGGGCGAATGGATGCAATGCACCGAACTCAGGCCAGGTAACCGGGATCATTTCACTCGCAGCGTTCAGCTTCATGGTGCACGACCCCAATGGGATCATGGTGCGATCGAGAGCCAGATCTTTATCGGCAAGCTTTCGTAAGTATCGCATCAGCTCTGTTTCAGAGTGGTACCGATTGAACACTTCGTGAGTCAAGAATCGAGACTCTCGGCTCAATTGAGCTGGAATTCGGCTACCGGCCAAATCGGCCATATCGTCAAAGCTTGGCACCTTCTGATTGGGAGCCGCGAATACAGTCCACAGCGCCACAATCGATTCAGTTGTGCACGTTTCATCGATAGATACACCAACACGCGAATCATCAAGAAACCGCAAATTGATGCGAGCCTTTTTGGCACTCGCAAACACTTCAGTTGACGGCTGTGTAGTGATCACGCTAAGCGTATCGAAGAAGTAGTGTTGCTCGACCTGATGGCCGAGATCCTCAAAGCCCTTGGCCAAAATCGCGGTTAAACGATGAACACGCTTGGCAATATTTTTCAGGCCCTCAGGGCCGTGATAGACGGCGTAGGTGCTCGCAATGTTGGCGAGTAAAACTTGAGCCGTACAAATATTGCTCGTCGCTTTCTCACGGCGAATATGCTGCTCGCGGGTCTGCATAGCGAGACGAAGGGCAGGTTTGCCATGGCGATCAATCGATATGCCGACTAAGCGACCCGGCATGTCCCTTTTGAAAGCATCACGAGTTGCAAAGAACGCTGCATGCGGGCCGCCAAAGCCCAGGGGCACACCAAAACGTTGAGCGCTGCCCAATACAACATCCGCTCCAAACTCACCTGGTGGAGTCAGCAGAGTCAAAGCCAACAGATCCGCGGCAACTGCGACCAGGGTTCCTAGCTCGTGAGCCTTGTTGATCAGCTCTCGATAGTCAGTTACAGCACCAGTGCTCGCTGGATACTGAAGAAGCAGCCCGAAATAGCCATCAATCCCCTCCTTCAGCAGTTCGCCTTCATCACCCACGACAACGTCGATGCCCAACGGTTCTGCTCTGGTGCGCAGGACTTCCAGGGTTTGGGGGTGGCAATGTTGTGAAGCAAAGAACGCTGGTGCTTTGCTTTTAGACAGGCGCAGGCAAAAGGTCATCGCCTCTGCGGCAGCTGTTGCTTCATCCAGCAGAGACGCGTTAGCAATGTCCATCCCTGTGAGGTCGCTCACAAGCGTCTGGAAATTCAGTAATGCCTCTAGCCGACCTTGTGAAATTTCTGGTTGATACGGCGTGTAAGCGGTGTACCAGGCAGGATTCTCAAGCAGGTTGCGCAGGATCGGTGCAGGGGTAAGACAAGGATAGTAGCCTTGCCCAATGTATGTGTTGAACAACTCGTTTTTGGAGGCTATTGCCTTCAACTCAGCAAGGGCTTGAGCTTCACCCTGCCCGGTTGTTTGTTCGAGAACGCTAGTCCCTTGAATAGTATCAGGCACAACACTATCGATTAAGGTTTCGAGAGAGTCGTAACCAACAACCTCCAGCATTTCACGTACATCTTGGTCACGGGGGCCAATGTGACGAGCGACAAATTCGTTTCTTGTATCTACGGAAACTGAGTTAGCCATAATCTGTTTCCCCTCAGGCATTTTCCGCCAAGTACTGTTCGTAACCGTCTTGATCCATTAAATCGTCAAGGGCAGATACGTCGGCAGGACGAATTCGGAAGAACCAGCCGGAGTCCATGGGAGATGCGTTCACCAACTCAGGCTCATCGGAGACAGCCACATTCACCGCCACTACCTCACCGGCAATAGGCATCGTGATATTGCTTGCGGCTTTTACAGACTCAAGCACAACAACTTCAGCACCCGCCTCAAAGAAAGACAAATCGGGAAGCTGTACAAAAACTATATCTCCCAATGCCTCTTGCGCAAAACTGGTGATCCCTACAGTTAACTCACCTGATTGCTCCAAGCGCAGCCATTCATGGTCGTTAGTAAAACGTAAGCTCATGATAAGTCCCTAATACAGGTTATTATTATCCAGCCGAACACGATCCAGCTCCACACCGAGCTAGCAATTGTCGTACCAACAAAATAAACCTATTTAAATCATGGAGTTATCGAATCGGAATTGAAGTTAGGTTCTTGCTCGTATCGATATCGTTCCAAAAACTCATGTGTCATACATGACATATTGATCACCACAGCAATTTACAGGGGATCGAGACATGCGGAGCAAATTCGTTCCGCCGGAATGAAAACGCTCCATAGCAGTTTTTTTGCCTTCCGACCTAACATGATTTTAGTTAACACTAACGTGCCAAACCATCGCTACACTGCCTATCGTCAGGAGCAAATGAAACTATCTCTATCGCACAGAAAGCTAGTAGCCATATTATTTTTGTGGAAATTATTACCAAGCAACAGGTGAAAAGCATGACCTGCAACGCGCAAGCTTCTGTTTAACAAAAGCCAATACCTTGCTTAGTGTTCACTTTCTAAAGGCATAGAAAATGTTCTTTTATTATTTTGCATCGCAACAAATGTTTTGAATTGCTTAATATTCCCAAAGAAAAAAAGCTCCCTGGTTAGCTGTTCATACTCAGTCATATCCCGCACATTAAGAACCAACAAAAAATCAAAATCCCCAGTCACATAATAAACCTGTTGGACTTGCGGACAGCTAACAAACCGCTTTTTTATTTCATCCAATAAGTCAAGGCGCTCATTTTCAAGCTTAACTTCGACTATAACGGTTATAGGTCTACCTACAGCCGCCGGATCCACAATACTCACGTTCTGAGTTATGACGCCCGAAGCCTCTAGGGCTGCTATCCGTCGATTCACTGCCGAGGGCGAAAGATTTACACCTTCAGCCAATTCCCGTTGTGAGATTCGATTGTTCTCTTGAAGGAAATTGAGAATTTTACGGTCGTAAGCATCAAGCTGCATGTCGGTAATCCTTCACTGATGGCTAGCTCATTACAGCAGAAAAAGCCGCGCCACGCTCACTCCTTGCGCCGCAAACCTCCAAACGAAGCACTTAGAGGTCTCCTAGCGCAACAAAATGCCAAAAACGCAACGATGATGCATTTGCGCCCCTCATTTTCGAGCAATCGTGCGCGAGGGGCGCCGTAGCATCAGTCCATCCCACCTGCTTGTCAGGCAAGGGCTGCGCTCCACTGCAAACAATAAAAACGGAGGATGCATGATCAAAGCTATCCCTACAGCAATCGCAGCTTTTAGTTTGGTACTGCCCCGCCACCTATCCGATGGGAGTTGCACCATGAATATCGCTCAAGAAAAACGAAATCACCCCGACGTAGTTACAAAAGCTAGTCGTTTTCTAGCAATTGGCGCGGCAAGTATGCTTTTAGTTGCCACACTTAGTTTAACCAGCATGGCTAACGCAGCAAGCTTGGCAGAAATTGAAACTCGTGGAGCCCTTAACGTCGCAACCGAAGACAGCTACTATCCCTTCGAGTTTATTAAGGACGGACAATCCGACGGTTTTCATAAAGATGTTCTTGTAGAGCTCCGCAAATACGCTCAATTCAAAGTCAACCAAGACATTATGCCTTGGACAGGCCTACTTGCGGGCATTACATCTGGGAAGTATGACGCGGCAATTACCGGGGCTGGCGTAACTGAAGATCGTTTGGGTGCGTTTGACTTCGTTGCACCTGTCGCGCCTGACATCTCGTATTACATCAAGCGTGCTGATGACGACCGTATTAAAAAGCTTTCCGATCTCTCCGGATTAACCGTTGGAGTACAGGCGGGAGGAGCGCAATTGGCCAGATTGGCGCAGCTAGATGCGAAGCTCAAAGCGTCCGGAGGTTCAATTGGCAAGATTGTTCAGTACCAATCTTACCCAGAAGCTTATGCCGATCTAGCAAATCGCCGACTCGATTACGTAGTGAACTCGATCGTACCTGCCAACATGCTTGTAAAAGAGCGTCCAAAGGTTTTTGCTGTTGGTGAACCAACTTCGAGTATGGGGTATATAGCTTGGCCCGTCGCGAAGGGTAACAAAGAGCTGCTCGACTATCTGACAGGATTTGTCGATCACTTGCGTGATACAGGCAAATTAGCCGAACTACAAAAAAAATGGTTGGGCCAATCTTTTGATAACCTTCCACACGTTGAAATTACATCTTCTGAACAACTCAGTCAGCTAACAGCTAAATAATCTGAGGGGCCCCATCGCTGGCACAAGAGGTGCCAGCGATGGTCAGGCCGGTAAATATTTCTTTTGGTTTGGCAGGCAGCAAAAGACCAAAAGACTTGTTTGAAGGGTGTACTCAATGGAAACCGGTGACTGGATCACTCTCCTTAATGCTGCCTGGACAACCATTTGGGTTTCCGGCATATCCATCGTCTTAGGTATTATTCTGGGACTTGTTGTTGCAATGTTACGCGCAGCTAAAATCCCGGTCGTAAGCCAGACTCTCGCTGTATATGTCAGTCTGATCAGGGCGACTCCCATGGTCACGCTGGTTTTATTCCTTTTTGTGATTGCTCCGTCTATTGGCTGGGAAGTCGATGCGAGAGTGGTCGCCATTGCGGCCATGACTGTCAACACCACAGCCTTTAACGCCGAGATCTGGCGCAGCGCCCTGACCAGTTTCTCTCGCGAACAACTGGAAGCAGCAAAAGCCGGTGGCATGACCACGGGGCTGACGCTTCGTCGCATTATGCTTCCGCAAATGCTGACTACCAGCCTTCCCGGGCTCGTTAACGAAATGTCCCTCTTGGTCAAAAGCAGTCCAGCGATAGCGATGATCGGTATCGTGGATTTAACCCGAGTCACTAATCGAATCGCAGCAGTCACCTACGATCCCCTCCCCCCCATCCTAGCTGCGGGCCTGCTTTACATTTTAATCATCGGTGGTCTTGTTCGCTTCCAACGTATTGCAGATTCGCGCGCTAAGCGCTTGGCCATGTAGGTATTCCCATGAACGGACTTAAAATGCTATGGGACAACTTAGATGTGTTCGCAACTGGCCTTCAAAATACGCTTATTCTATTTTGTGTATCGTCAGTGCTCGCATTTATCTTGGCCTGCTTTATCGCCTTCTTACTAGAAGGGCGAGATAACTTTTCACGAAGACTCATACGATGGGGTTTAGACCTCATGCGCATGCTCCCTTTTTTGATTTTTTTGTATCTTCTTTACTACGGACTTCCAAATGTAGGAATTAGTTTAGACGTCTGGTCTGCAGGTTTCATTGCATTGATCACCTATCATGGTGCGTATTTCGCTGAGATTCTTCGTGCAGCGAGAACCTCACTACCGTCTGGTCAAGCAGAAGCGGCATACGCCCACGGCTTCATTAACTCGAAGATGTATTGGAGAATTCTGCTCCCGCAAATGGTAATGCGTTCGGGGCCACTCTTTGGCAATCAATTAGTCTGTCTACTCAAGGACACTGCCTTTCTATCGATCATTACGCTAATGGATCTAACGGCTGCGGCATCTGCTGTACAAGCAAAGTATTTCGTTCCTTTACCGCCATTTATATTCGTTATTGCACTTTACTGGTCTATCACACTGACAGTAGAGACACTTCTACGTCGACTTGCCCGACGAGCGCAGAAAAGAGGATTGGTATATGAATAAGTCCGCTCCGGTCGTTGAAATACGAGACCTCCATAAGCACTTTGCCGGCATTGAGGTTCTTCGCGGAATCGATCTCAAAGTCGAACGTGGTCAAACCGTCAGCATTTTAGGTTCTTCAGGCTCAGGCAAATCCACCATGCTCCGCTGCATTAACTGGCTGGAAGTCCCGGACGGTGGTGAAATTTACATTGGCGGCGATCGCATGGGAGTCAAAAGTAACGGTATTAAACCTATGTCAAATCGCGAGCTTGCAGCAATGCGTGCGCGGACTGCGATGGTGTTCCAAAGCTTTAATCTTTGGCCGCACCTTACCGTGCTTCAGAACGTTACTGAGGCCCCCGTTCATGTAATGGGTGTAAGTCGAAAGGATGCCAATGATCAAGCCATTGCGCTGCTGGAAAAGGTCGGACTGTCTCACAAGCATGATGCCTACCCTTGGTCGTTATCAGGCGGGCAACGACAACGAGTTGCGATTGCCAGAGCTTTGGCAATGAACCCTGAAGTCATTTTGTTCGATGAGCCAACTTCTGCTCTCGATCCAGAACTCGTTGGCGAAGTCCTGGCAGTAATGCGCTCTCTGGCTGAGGACGGATTCACCATGGTCATCGTGACTCATGAAATGGAATTCGCACGCGCAGTATCCAATGAGGTCGTCTTCATTGAAAAAGGATTGATCATCGAAAGGGCTGCGCCAGAAAAATTCTTCACAAACTCTGATAGCGAACGCGTGCGCCAGTTTTTAGGGCGTTACAGAACCGCCAATGCATAACCTACCATCCAAACCACTTATTCGATTTCAACGTAATTGCTGCCTCATCAAATCGCCTCAATGAAAGCAGCTTGAGCGTATGCATCGTTCAGTGCGACTGATGACCCAGTCGCCCCTACACAGGCCCATTCACAGTGATTATAGGAGCCGGTATGTTATTCGAAAACCCTAGAGCATCTCGTAGCGTCTACCCTGCTGACCTCCAGGAAGTGATGAGTGTCAGCTCAGCTCACCAGTCTCGTGATTGGCTTTCGAGTTGGGAGCATCTCAGCCAAAACTCAACTCCGTTATGGTCTCTCCCCGGCGTAGCAAAAGAGGCCGGAGTCGCTCAGTTCTGGGTCAAAGACGAGTCGGTACGTTCTCCATTGGCCAGTTTCAAAGCCCTCGGGGCTCCTATTGCGTTAATCAGGTTAATCCTGCGTCTCATGCCCCACGAATCCTTTGATCCTAGAGGGCTAATAACTGGACGATACCAAAATGATCTTCGTGACTTCACTGTAATTAGTGCCACTGACGGAAATCATGGGCGAGCTCTGGCCGCCGCTGCGCAAAGCGTAGGCTGCAAATGCGTAATAGTTCTGCACGCTAATGTGAGTACAGAGCGTGAAACTGCAATTGCAGAGTACGGTGCCCAGATCATTCGGATTGATGGGAATTACGATGAATCCGTAGAGCACACCGCCAAGCTAGCAGAACAGAACGGATGGCCTGTCGTCTCGGACACTTCATATGAAGGGTATGAAGTTGTACCTCGTGACGTGATGCAGGGCTACGGCACCATCAGTGCTGAGCTAATTGAGCAAACCACTGTTGACATACAAGTGGCATGCCCTTTCACCCATGTTTTTCTGCAAGGTGGTGTTGGAGGAATGGCTGCTGGGATCAGCAGTTATCTTTGGGAGGTTTACCAAGAGCAGCGTCCCACATTCATCATGGTCGAACCCAAACAAGCCGACTGCCTTTATCAGAGCGCAGTTCAGGGTCGCCCTGCTAAAGCCACAGGCTCAGTTGACTCCGTCATGGCGGGCTTGGCATGTGGTGAAACCTCCCCGCTCGCCTGGCGGTTCCTAGAGCCGAGTGTCGATTTCTTCCTGACCATAAGCGACGAAGATGCCATTGGTGCAATGCGCCTGCTCGCAAGAGGAAGCGCTACTGACATTCCAATCGTAGCCGGCGAATCGGGTGTGGCTGGCCTGGCTGCTCTAAAAATACTGGTACGAGATTCAGAAGCAGCCAAAAAAGTCGGCATAGGCAGTGATTCTCGAGTCCTGATAATCAGTACTGAAGGTGCTACTGCACCTGCGGTATACGAGAGTTTGGTGGGCGAGTCTGCGGAAGCCGTGGGTGCACGCCAACGCAATTGGCAACTAAAACAACTGTGATTAAAAGAGCGAAGGAGCACCTTCAGTGATTGACCAAGATGATTTTCACAAGCAGCTTGTGAGCTGGCGCCACCACCTTCATCAACACCCTGAGGTAGGTTTCGAAGAAGTCAAAACCTCGAACTATGTTGCTGATGTACTCGTCTCCATGGGGCTCGAGGTTCACCGAGGTATCGGTGGTACGGGCTTGGTTGCCAGCCTGAAAATCGGCGACAGTCCTGCGGTAGTAGGTTTGCGCGCAGACATGGATGCGCTTCATATTCATGAAGACGCGCCTGGCCGTGATCATGCGTCTATGACCGCCGGAAAAATGCATGCCTGTGGGCATGACGGCCACATGACGATGATTCTTGGGGCAGCAAAATTGCTAACCGAGAGTCGAGATTTCAACGGTACCGTTCGCTTCATTTTCCAACCAGCGGAGGAACATGGTTGTGGTGCGAAGGCGATGATTGCTGATGGTTTGTTTGATCGATTTCCAGTTGACGCAATCTACGGCGCTCACAACATGCCAGGGCTGCCCGCAGGATCGATCGCAACCCGCTCAGGAGGAATTATGGCAAGTGAGGATAACTTCGTTATCCGGATCAAAGGCCAAGGTACCCATGCGGCGAGACCCCACATGGGGATTGACCCCATAGTAATCGCTTCCGAAATAGTTTTGGCGCTGCAGACGGTAGTTTCTCGCAACCTCGACCCGAGCGTTCCGGCAGTGATTTCATGCACAGAGTTCATCACTGACGGAATCCGGAATGCGATTCCAACGAATGTCGTGATTAAGGGGGACACTCGAAGCTATGCGCCCGAAGTCCAGGCGATGCTGGAAAAACGGATGCGAGAAATATCTGAAGGCATCTGCAATCTCCATGGTGCATCGTGCGAATTCGAATACACCCACGAATTCGCACCAACCGTAAACTGGGAGCAGTGCACTCCCATCGCCGTCGCTGCGGCGACAAAAACTGTTGGCCCGGATCAAGTGAATGCTGACATCCAACCGATGATGATTTCTGAGGATTTTGGCGCGTTTCTCCAGGTAGTGCCCGGCAATTTTGTGTTCATTGGAAACGGTGAAAAGGCAGGTGAAGGTGGTATCCCTCTTCACAACTCCAAGTATGACTTCAACGATAATGTGCTCACTACTGGGTCACGCTACTTCGCTGAAGTTGCCCGAACAGCATTAGCTGTGGGGTAGGTAGGAAATGGGGTAGCACCGCTAGGTGCTCCCCTCTTTTACCGTTGGGAGGGCGAACCACGAATAGCTCTCCCCCCCAAACTGCCTGAATAACGATCAAATTGAATTGGCCATGTCTGAAATAGCCAAGCCTGCATCCGGATGATGCGTTCCACTCCCGCCTCCCCCTTCAGACCTCCCTCCTTCTGCTTGATGAAAAACACGTGCACAAGCGAGCTCTGCTCGACTCATTTGGCTCTCATTCCATCCCCAAAAACCTCCGTTGCGTGGTCGAAGAATGTGCAAAAAATCGTTTCCTTGCACCAAGAGCGGGAAGATTGAGCATTTATTGATAAAAACTAAACAAGTGCTGAAAAAGTATGGTTTGCCGTAGCAAAAACTCAGTGCTGAAATAGATTTCGATTCGAATCTGCGCCTCTAGCTACCTATTTTAACTACAAGAAGAGCCTGATATGAACGCACCTATCGCAGCACCAGGATTAAATCCAAAGCTTGCAAAAAAAATATGTTGGCGATTGGCCCCCTTGCTGATGTTGATGTATATCTTCAATCAGTTAGACAGGGCAAATGTGGGATACGCATCTCTCACAATGAATCAAGAAATTGGGATCTCCATGGCCCAATATGGTATTGGCACCAGCCTATTTTTTCTAGGCTATATACTGTTCGAAGTCCCAAGCAATCTTTGTTTACATCGCTTTGGCGCTCGCCTGTGGATGACGCGAATCATGATTACTTGGGGATTAATTAGCGCAGCAACGTGTTTGATTCAAGACGTCACTTGGCTATATATCGTTCGCTTTGCCTTAGGTGTAGCTGAAGCTGGATTCTTTCCTGGTGTCGTTTACTTTTTAACTTTATGGCTTCCGACACGAGATCGTGTCTGGCTCATGTCACTTTTCGTAATGGCAATCCCAATCACCGGTATGCTGGGAGCACCAATCTCAACCTTGATTATGCAAGAGGTATCACTTTTCGGGATGAGCGGTTGGAGGAGCATGCTTCTTATCGAAGCTATACCAGCAATCATCATGGGAGCTGTGGTTTTTTTCCTCCTCCCGGACAGCCCAGAGAAAAGCACGTGGCTAACCCGCGTCGAGAAAGATGAAGTCAGGGAGGCCATCGAACTGGAGCGGAAAGCCAACTCCACAATGGATAATGCCTCTGTGGGACAGGTTTTGCGCACCCCAAAAATATGGGCATTGGGTTTTGTCTACTTTGGGATCAACGCTACAATCATAAGCCTCCTCTATTTTTTGCCACAAGTAGTCAAAAATTTCGAAGCAAAGTTCAACGTCAAATACAGCCTCTTCGAAGTTGGCCAAATCACAGCAATACCCTTCACCGTTTCAATCACAGCGATGGCACTCTATGGAATGTACATACGCAAGCGTCCGTTTAATGTTGCGTTCGTGTCCGCCCCGATGTTGATCAGCGCACTCGCATTGGCAAGCGCCCTATACATGAGTTCGCCTGTTCAAACCATGATCGCCCTCTCCATTGGCGCTACAGGTTGCTTTTGCAGCATAAGCACTTTCTGGCAATTACCTTCCCGCTTGCTGTCGAATCGCAGTGCTGCTGTAGGTATTGCACTGATAACTAGCATCGGTGTCGCGTCTGGCCTGTTTGTGGGCTGGTTCATCGGTGCAGTGAAGGAGTCTACAGGCTTCTATAACGCCGCAATGCTAGTCATTGCTGGATTCATGACCCTAAGCGCGATTCTGGTACTGCGCCTGGAGGCACAGCGCAAAATCCACTTGAGCCCCGCACAAAGCTGAAGCTCCGCTTGTGCCACGCAATCCCAAACACCAAGACTTACTTAAGAGATAGATATGACCAGTCAAACAGACATGTACATTCCAAAACCCTTGGGAGGTGCGCTACCTCTACCTGAATCTTTCCGAAGCAAGGAGGAGGAACGCAATCACAGGAAGCAAACTCTAACTGCCGCTTTCAGGGTTTTCGGAAAATTAGGGCTCGCTGAAGGTATCGCCGGCCACATCACTGTTCGCGACCCAGAATTTCACGACCGGCTCTGGGTGAACCCATACGCCGTTCACTTTTCAAAGATTCGTCCCGAACAATTAATTTGCATTTCAGAAGCTGGTGAAATTATTGAAGGAGATGGCCCAGTGAATGCAGCAGCGGTAGCTATCCACTGCGGTATTCATCGAACGAACCCTTCGGTTACTGCTGCGGTACATACTCATTCAGTTTATGGTCGCGCATTCTCAGCTCTGAATGAACCACTGCTTCCGCTGAATCAAGAGGCGTGCGTTTACTTTGAAAACCAGGTGCTCTTTCAAGGCGACGTGGTGGTGCTTTCAGACAACGAAGGTATCCGAATAGGAAACGCACTGGGCACTAATAAAAGTCTGATTATGTTGAACCACGGCCTCCTCACAGTGGGGAGTTCCGTGGAGGCCGCCGCATATCGCTTCATTGCTTTGGAGAGATGCTGCCAAATCCAACTTCTGGCTCAGGCAGCGGGAAAAGTTCATGTGCTGCCTGACGAAGAAGCCCGTCAAGTCAAATCTCAAATTGGCTCTGATTACGTAGCTTGGCTCGGGTTCAGAGGCTTGATGGACTCTATGCTAGGCGACTGAAACCGTTGCCGATTCTCAACCGCGTGCTCTTGGTAAACATCAACCGCGTCTAGCAACCAAGCCTCAAAGACCTGAAAGGCTTTGTTGAGTGCGGTGTGATCAGGATAAGCGCAATAGATAAAGTCCGGACTGTGAAGCGTGGTGGGATGTGCTTGAACCAATCGCCCCTGCTGCAGCTCTCTCCATATGAGAGAGCGCGGCAACAGTGCTATTCCAATGGACTCCAAGGCCGCATTAATCGCCATAACGTACATCTCAAACCGATGATCGGGAACAGGGTTTTCACCGGAACCGGTCAACCCAACAGTTAACCCCCAATCCCGCCATGCGTTAGGAATATCACGAAGACTGATGCGATCCAGCTGACCAATTTCCTGAAGCGTCAAGCACTGCTTTCCGTTCATAAAACTTGGCGCACACACCAGCAGCAGGTCGTCATCATCAATCAAGCAACGGCCCTGCATTCCCATCCAAAGGGATCGGCCAAAGTAGATCGCAGCATCGAAGTTCGAATCATTGAAAAAGTTCGGCTGATCTCTACCCATCAGGTGCAATCGGATATGAGGATACTGACGGTAGAAGCCGCTGAGTTTAGGTATCAGCCATTGGGCGCTAAAGCTCACGCCAATGGCGATATCCAGGCTGGAATCATTGCTATGTCGCAGCAGCTCAACGGTGTCGCGTCGCAGATGTTCCAGATGAATACGAACCCTAGCAGCGTACCGCGTACCTGGATCGGTCAAAATGACTCGCTGTCGCTCTCTCCGAAACAGAGTTACGCCGACCAACAATTCAAGCTCATTGATGCTTCGGCTAATCGCTCCACTGCTCAACGACAACTCATCTGCCGCCTTTGCGAAGCTCTGATGCCTGGCTGCGGCCTCAAACGCCTGAAGAACGCCAAGGCTAGGAATTCCGTTACGCACGCATTACCTCCATCGATTGCCTGTACCCATAACGTGTTTGTCCTAGCTGACTACGCGCGCATCGACACACTCTACTCAGCAGGCAACTCACAATCTCGAGCGAAAAGAAGAGGATCCAGAAATGCCTTCCTACCGTGACTTGCCATCATCCGCCTTGATACAGGAAGCTTCAAATTGGAGACGTGATTTTCATGCGCATCCTGAACTTGGTTACTCAGAGCACCGTACCAGTGAAAAAGTAGCCCAGCTACTTGAAAGCTTCGGTTTGAAGGTCACACGAGGAATCGGGGGAACAGGGGTTGTTGCCACATTGCAAAATGGGGTAGGCCCAAGCATCGGACTCAGAGCCGATATGGATGCGCTGCCAATGCAGGAAAATAGCTGTGCGCCTCACGCATCCTGTCTTCCAGGGTGTATGCACGCCTGCGGCCATGATGGCCACACCTCGATTCTCCTGGCAACGGCGAGACATTTGAGCGAATCAAATGATTTCAATGGATGCGTTTATTTCATTTTCCAGCCAGCTGAAGAAACGGGCGCCGGCGCACGAGCCATGATTACAGATGGTCTATTCGAGCGCTTCCCGATGGAAGCCATATATGGCCTCCACAATTGGCCCGGCCTCCCGGTTGATACCGTCGGAGTAAACCACGGTGCAATGATGGCATCTCAAGATACGTTCGAAATCCACATCCTGGGGTCGGGAGCTCACGCAGCGATGCCGGAGCGTGGCAATGACCCAATAATTGTAGCAACGCAGCTTGTCTCAGCTCTTCAAAGCATCGTCTCCAGAAGAGTGTCTCCTCTAAATCCTGCTGTCCTAAGCGTCACTGTTATAGAAGCTGGAAGCGCCTACAACATCATCCCGCAGATAGCGACTATCAAGGGTACCGTTCGTTGCCTTGATCAAGACGTGCGCAACCAGGTTCAAGAAATGATTACCACGATGGTTTCTAACCTGCCTCCAGCATTTGGAGCTGAAGGCACAGTGAAATACATGGAAGGCTATCCGGTCACAAAAAACAATCCTACCTGCGCCGAACGCGTTCGAGGGGTCGCGACTGAGTTACTGGGAGACAATCACGTAGTGTGGAATGAGAAGGCGTCAATGGCCTCAGAGGATTTTGCTTTCATGCTTGAAGCATGTCCTGGAGCTTATTTTTGGCTTGGTGCTGACGGTGCATCAGCATCAAAACCGCTTCATCATCCATCCTACGACTTCAACGATGACCTTCTACCTACAGGGGTTCGACTATTCAGCGCGTTGTTGCACTCCCACCAGACAAATCCTCTACTCAAATAGAGATATGTTTTCGAGATGATATGGCGCCCATGTTGTTGATATGCAATGAATCTCAACATCAGGGAATTACACCCCCGGTGAGATTGAATAGTCATTAGACGGGAGAACACTGTCCGTTTCGAATTTGAGTCGAGCCGACAAGCAAGTTTCGAAAGATGCAACGGTGAACCATGTCGGAAATCGAAACGGGCAACTCACCGGCGAACATCTCATATCTCCAACCGAGCGCTTACATTGTTCGACGTAATGCGGCGAAAAAAAGCTCTGATTGAAGACGCTCGCTTTGCACCTGCAGCGCTACGCGAGATGCCAATTCAGCATCTACTCTGCGTAACCTCTGTCCAGTGGATTCAGCAAGGACTTGAGCGTTGCATGCCCTCTCCAGATAGTAGAGATCGTCATAGGCATAATCGATCCGCTCACCACATACGACCACACCGTGATTGCCTAGAAAGCCTATATCTGCGCGGCCCATGGCGTTAGCGATACGAATACCTTCCGATGTATCCAAAGCCAGGCCGTTGTATTCGTGGTCGACTGCGATTCGACCGTGAAATCGCATCGCATTTTGCGATAGCGTGGTGTCCAGAGCCCCACCCTCAGTTAGGGTCAAAGCAGTTGCAAATGGCATATGCGTGTGAAGAACACATACCTTACGCGTAATTTGGTGGATTGCAGCGTGAATGAACATTGCCGTTGGTTCGACCTCATGCTGCCCTGCGACTTTGTCTCCCAAGGAGTTAATCATCACGATGTCATCTGCCTGAATCTCACCCCACATGAGTCCTCGCGGGTTGAGAAGGAAAAGATCATCACTACCTGGAATTGCTACGCTGAAATGGTTGCATATGCCTTCACCTAACCCGTGGGACGCGGCTGCTCTCAACGCTAGGGCAAGATCCTCTCGCAAGCTAACAACCAACGGAGAGTCAAAATCGAAAGAAAAATAACTCATCGCAAATATCCTAAAATTAGCGCCTTAGAAAAGACATTGATCACGCTGCGAACAATTGAAACGCTAGAAGAAACTGAAAATGGTGCTCACCCCTGGAGATGACCACCATTGTCCTGACTTTCAAGTTTGGCACCTGAAGCTGACTAGCAACTGCCCTGTACCGAGGTTTTCAATGCCGCTAATGCAACAGCCCGGTTAGAGATCACCAGGCCCCCCCAGAGGAGTATCTAACGGGCAATTGCGTCGGCAATTTTTAAGTCATCACCACGACTCTGCTCATAAGTGACTGCAGTTGACGTGCTTTCGCTTTCGGCGAGATACGGGGTTCGGTAGCCGCTGCGAACACCCCACGCGTAAAACCCTAAACCTGCGGCGGCGACCACCGCGACATCCCAACCTTGCGTGAGCATATTGATCCCGCCAAAATCTTCACTACCGAGATATGAAATCAGAGCAATCGCAGGGAGGTATGTTACAAGCCAGAGAGACGCCTTCAGATCCTTACTAAACCCTTTCCATCCCAATCTGAGTTGGTAATAAAAATAGACCGGTAAGGCGCCAATCACCAACAAAATCACGTGACCGGTTAGTGGCCAGCGTGCCCAGTAAAGAACCAAGGAGGCGCTAACAAATGCGAAAGGCGCAATCCATGCCATTCCTTTGATCCGAACAGGCCGAGCGATTTCAGGTGCAGTTTTACGCAACGCCATGGTACTGATCGGCCCTGTCAGGAATGAAATCAGCACTGCAACCGAGATGACAGCTGCCAACGCCCCCCAGCCTCTGAAGAAAAACAGGAATAGAAAGGACACCGCTAAGTTGAACCACATAGCCTGACGAGGTACTCCATAAATCGGATGGAGTCGCCCGAAAATCTTCGGCATTGTGTTATTACGCTCCATCGCATGAATCATTCGAGCAGTCGTCGCTGTATAGATCGAGCCAGTACCGGAAGGACTGACAAAAGCATCCAAATAGAGCAGCATCGCCAACCAGTTCAAGTTCACAGCAAGCGCCAACTGAGCGAACGGAGATGTGAAGTCAATCCCGTGCCATCCATTGACGATGGACTCTGGTGTGACGGCTCCAATAAAGGCCACCTGTAGCAACAGGTAAATCACCAAAGCAATCAGAATCGACCCTACCAGCGCAATCGGAATACTTCTTGTGGGATTACGCGCCTCCCCTGCCAAACTTACTGGACTTTGAAAACCATTGAAGCTAAAAACAATTCCGCTTGTAGCAACAGCAGTGAAAACGGCTGACCAACCATAGGGTGCAAATCCATGGTCGACACTGCCTCCAAAGTTCTCCGGGTGGAAGCCACTCCAGAGCAAACACACGCCCGTCAATGCTGGTACGACAAGCTTGAAAACAGTGATGGCGCTATTCGTCTTGACGAAAAGTTTTACGCCCCAGAAGTTCAAGTAAAAGTACACGATCACGAGCAGTGCGCTCGTGGCAAGCCCTGAAGTCGTTAGCTCACCTTTTTCCAGCAATCCTTGTGTCCAATCATAGGGCCAAGAAGCCATATACTGGACAGACGCAATCGCCTCGATAGGAATGACTGAGACGATTGAGATCCAATTTGCCCATGCAGCAACAAACCCAGTCAGGGATCCGTGTGAGTATCGAGCATAACGAACCATTCCACCGGACTCAGGAAACATCGTGCCCATTTCTACGTAGGTCAAAGCGATTGCTAGGATGACAACAGCACCAATCAACCAAGCAAATATTGCCGCTGGGCCTGCAATTTTTGAAGCATGCCAGGCGCCGAATAACCAGCCCGATCCAATGATCGACCCCAGTCCCGTCATCATCAGAGCCAGCGTGCCGATCTCGCGCTTCGTATTACGCATTTGTAATCTCCATTATTTTTTTTGTACGGAGCAATGCAGCCTTGGTTATCAAGGCCGCACCTGATGGAGTGGAGACTGTTAATGCTTGTGAATACTCAACCAGGATTGCTGGCGCTTTTGCACCGACTCACCTGACTCGCCCACTAACTCTTCATAGACCGATGGTGCCGTGGCGCCCTCAGTGTTAATGATGAGCACACGTGAGCCTTTGTTGAGACCTACTCTTGCTGCATCAGCGGGAGCACCTGCAAGATTGATTAAGCCCGCAAGTCCAGCTACTCCGGACTCGCCTCCGACTACAGGAACATCATTACCGGAACCTGCTGCGAGGACTCGCATCGCGGCTACCGCATCATCGTCACTGATAAGCATGAAATGGTCGACGCTTTCACCTAAAAATTTCCAGGCCAAAGGAGACGTTTCACCGCACGCCAATCCCGCCATCACGGAGTCAACGGAGCCCGTTGCATTGGACGCCTGGCCGTTCAAAGCGCTTTGATAAAGGCAATCGGCTTGAGATGGTTCGACTACCACCAAGGTCGGACGATCAACCCCATAAAGCTCCCAGAAATAACTGGCCAAACCAGCAGCCATGCCACCCACACCACCTTGCAAAAAGATGTGCGTAAATGGGCGACCCTCGCGCTGCGACGCCTCTGAAACTTCGATAATTTCTGCAGCGATCGTGCCGTAACCCTGCATGACATCGCGGGGGATAATTTCGTAACCTTCGTAGGAGGTATCAGAGACAACGTACCACTGATTTTCTCTGGCCAGAGTCGCAGCACGCTCCACGGATTCGTCGTAGTTTCCAGCAATGCGGACAATCTCCGCACCGTACGCCGCAATCGCCTCCTCACGCTCAACACTTACATTGGCATGCAGCACAATCACGCAACGACAACCTACACTTTGTGCTGCTGCTGCAAGTGCGCGTCCATGGTTACCGTCAGTTGCACTGATCGCCGTAAATGAGCCAAGTTGTCCCTGGTAATCACCAGCAAGCAACGCTTGGGCATTGAAATTTTTCTCAGGGAAAAGTTGCAGGATCAAACGAACCAGCGCGATCGGTGCCCCCAACGCTTTGAAACTGCCTAGCGGTGAACGATAAGATTCATCCTTTACGCAAATTTTCTCTACGTTGAGCTGCTTCGCCAAGTCACGAAGATCCCAAAGTGGAGTAGCTGTAGCACTCAGCTGATTCCACTTTGAAAGCCAATTACGGCTCTCATTTGCCTGTTTGATACTCATAATTTTTTGAAGCGACTGCGGATACGCTTCGCGCTTTGCGTTAGGGTTAGAAAAAAGCATAAAAAGCTCCAATATCAGGCAAAGAGATCCCGCCGCCTGGTTCTAAAACCAGGCGTGGCTTGTTTTATTGAAAGAGTTATTGAATCTTAGAAAGTCGCAGTGCTACCACGTCCAGCAGGACTTGAGCCCCTTTAACCAGCTGATCAGCATCCGTGTGCTCCCGAGGGTTGTGGCTTATACCGCCCTTGCTCGGCACAAAGATCATGGCAGATGGAGCAACGCGCGCGATCATCTGCGCATCATGTCCCGCCCCAGAAGTCATACGCTTATGCGTAAAGCCAAAACGCTTGGCACTGTCTTCAATTACTTGTGCCAACTCAGAGTTGAATACGACGGGCTGAAATCTCACAAGCTGTTCCGACGAAATACGTACACCTTCCCTCTCCGCGATGCTGGACAGAAACTCCGATAGACGCTTTTCAGCCGCTTGCAGACGAGACTCGTCAGGATCGCGTAGGTCGACCGTAAACGTAGCTCTCCGAGGAATGACGTTAATGACATTGGGCTCAAATTGCATGCAGCCCACAGTGGCCAGCGTCGTGCCATTTGAATCTTCTGCGATTTCGCGCAAGTGATTCACGACCGCACTTGCACAATAGCCAGCATCATGACGTAAACGGGTAGGCGTTGTGCCAGCGTGGTTTGCGTTGCCCTGAATCGTGACCTGCTGCCACGAAATACCTTGTAGGTTTTCCACCACACCGATCAACGTTGACTCAGCCTCCAGGATCGGCCCTTGCTCGATGTGAAGCTCAACATATTCATGCGGAATCAAAACCCCTGGTTCAAGATCACCGGCATAGCCAATACGGATGAGTTCATCACCAAGACGAGTTCCATCGGTTCCTATCGTGTTCAGTGCTTCGTCGATACTCATGCCCCCGGCAAATACCAGCGAGCCCATCATGTCAGGCTGATAGCGCACACCCTCCTCATTAGTGAAGGCGCCTACAGTAATCGAGCGACTGGGAGTTAGGCCGGCTTCACGGAAAGCGCGGATAACTGCAAGGCCCGCGAGCACTCCATAACATCCGTCTAAAGCACCGGCGTTTGTGACGGTGTCAATGTGCGACCCCATCATGAAAGGTGCTTGCGTACCATCATCAGTGCTTGAGCGGAGTGTCCCGAAGACATTCCCTATGCGGTCAACCTTGACATCCAAATCAAGCTCATTCATCCACGAGACGAGCTGATCCCGCCCTTCCATCTCGGCGTCAGTCAGTGCGATTCGGGTTCGCCCACCATCCTTATGGTCGACACCGATATGCCCTAAGGTAGAGAGTTGTTCAAGGAGTTTATCCCCGTCCAGGTTTAATCCGACATTGGCGCTTGCAACACTCATCAAATTTCTCCGTGACGCTAAGTACCCGAATGGGCTTCAGTAAATTTTAATTCAATCATCGACTCGCGTGATTGATATTTGCTCCACCATAAGAAATTTCATTACGAATTCACTAAAAAAACTTAATTTAATTTCTTTTGACCAAGATTATGACTTTTCGAGTCAGCTGTCAGATTTCTGACGGAAATTCGGCAAGATGTATTTCTTAACTCAAATCAAGTGCGCAACCTGGTTTCGCCGTTTTCTCCATGCCGAAATGAATGCTAGGAGTGTGGTTGATCAATATCCGAAACAGAGCGGTATGATCGGAAGCGGCAGAACACGAAATTGATTCCAGACAACATGAAATCGACAACACATTCCCAGCTTGTCCTCCACATGCCAGTCCCTTTCGGGAGAAATACGAACGGGTTCTGCCATAGATTTGTCGCAGCTGCCGCTCAATTGAACGATTTCAGCGCAGGCGGGAACCATGGTGGCGATGCGTTGATTACTGACGCGGGTACGAACGAAGACCACGTACCTAGCCGCTACAAGTTGCGCCCCTACCTTACGATTGCCTAAGTATTCATCCGTTGCACGTTGAGCCTTCACGCCCACGGAAGGCATACACATTATGGATGAACATCGGGGAGTTCTCTTCTGGTTGGCCTCATGCTAGCGATGAACTATAGTTCAGAGACAATCATACATATGCCTATTTTTGGCCATCTAGTGCAATTTTGTTTCGAATTCAGGAGCAGCAATGAACAAAAGTTCAGCGCCGGAAGTTGTCACGCTTGACAAGATAGACAAGGCCATTCTAGAAATCGTGCAACGTGATAATAAAACGCCGCAGCGCAAGATCGCTGAGCTCGTTAACCTATCCGCGCCAGCGGTGCAGCGTCGCATTAAGCGCTTGGAAGAGACCGGAGTTATTGAGGCCAACGTTGCCGTTCTTGACCCTAAAAAGATCGGCCAATCCATCACACTGTTCGTTGAAGTAGAGATGGAAAGCGAGCGAACAGATCTATATGAGAGTGCGAAACGGACTTTCGCTAGCGCGCCTGAAGTTCAACAATGCTATTACGTCACGGGAGAGGCGGACTTTATTCTCATCGTGACCGTCAAAACAATGAGCGAATACGAAGCGCTAACGCGCAGGCTTTTTTTTGAAAACAACAACGTAAAACATTTCAACACATTCGTTGCGATGGATCGCATCAAAAGCGGGCTGTCTATCTCGGTCTGAAATCTCAGTCCTCGCTCCTTACAATATGAGGCAGACCTCACGGCCTGCCTTTCCTCCCCTAGCGCGAATCCTACCTAGTGCAGGATCTGGCTGAGGAAGAGCTTAGTGCGCTCGTGCTGTGGATTGTCGAAGAAGTTGATGGGATCGTTCTGCTCGACGATCTGACCTTGATCCATGAAAATAACGCGATTCGCCACCTGGCGGGCGAAGCCCATTTCGTGAGTTACGCAAAGCATAGTCATGCCATCCTCAGCAAGAGTGACCATAGTATCGAGCACTTCCTTCACCATTTCTGGATCGAGGGCCGAGGTCGGTTCGTCGAAGAGCATGATTTTCGGTTTCATGCACAGCGCGCGAGCGATCGCCACACGCTGCTGCTGGCCACCGGACAGCTGGCCGGGATACTTATGGGCCTGCTCGGGAATCTTGACACGCTTGAGGTAGTGCATCGCCATTTCCTCTGCCTCCTTCTTTTGCATTTTTCGCCCCCAAATTGGAGCTAGTGTGCAGTTCTCAAGGATCGTCAAGTGCGGAAATAGGTTAAAGCTCTGGAACACCATGCCTACTTCGCGTCTCACTTCGTCGATATTTTTAAGGTCGTTGGTTAGCTTGATCCCGTCGACAATAATCTGTCCCTTCTGATGCTCCTCCAGGCGGTTAATGCAGCGGATCATCGTCGACTTTCCAGAACCCGACGGGCCGGCGATAACGATGCGTTCGCCTTTCATCACTTTCAGGTTTATGTCACGCAATACATGGAAGTCGTTACCGTACCACTTATTCATATTGACGATTTCAACAGCGACTTCGCTCGCGGAAACTGTCATTTGCTGCGGGGTGGTAATAGCCATTTGAAACTACTCCTCAGATCTATCTGGAAAACTCTTCCAAGCCGGTGACTTCATGACCGGAGAGCCCATCCGATTTCCGATCGCACTCAATAGGCGCGTATGGATGACTTCCCTTTCGCCAGATCGAGTCGCGGGGTACGCAAGAATTCACCTAATTCACCGGCAACGGTGACCGGGTTCTCCTCACCTCCACCTGCACGGACGATGAAGCGCGCGATGTCCTTCATATCACTCTCTCGCAGCCCGAACCGTGTGAGTTCATGAGTCGCGAGACGCAGCCCCGTACGTTTACCCTGAGGACGATCACCATAGAGCGCGACATCTGTCAGTAGGATATTTGCCCTCTGGCAACCAAGTTCGAATTCGCGAGCCCGCTGCCCTATCCGTACGAAGATCTGATGGTTTTTCGTATAGCCTCGCTCTGCGGCGAGGACATCAAGCCCCTCCTCGGCGAGATACCCAGCAAGTGCCTGAGCGTTACGTACCATCTGTTCAGCAAGGAAAGCACCGTGCTTTTCAAGCTCGAGCAATGAACAGGCCAGCGCCGCGAATTTGTTTTGGTCGCGTGTCTGCATAAAGCCTGGGAATGTACGAGTAAGAATTTTTTCCGCGATCTCATCATCGTTACTAACTGCAAAGCCACCCACAGGGCCAAACATGACCTTGTGTGTACTGGCGGTGAGAACATGCGCTCCTTCCTCCAGTGGCCGCTGGAACACGCCGTTTGAAACGAGAAGACCGAGATGCGCTGCGTCGTAGAGAACCAAGGCGCCGACGCGATCGGCGATCGCCCGGATCTCCTTGACCGGATAAGGGAACAGGACATTGCTTCCGCCGATGGCGATAAGTTTCGGCTTCAGCCGATCTACCTCTGTCGCAAGCCGATCTACATCGATCTCGAAATAATCCGTTGAGGACGGGATATCGTAGATCTGCAAGTCGCGCAACCCGGCTGGCCCGGAATTGTGATAGCTAAAGTTACCTCCGCCGTCCTCACTTTGAGAGAGGATGACGTCACCGCCCTTGAGCAAAGAGAAGAATACAGCCGCATTGGCCATGGAGGTGCTGGTGGGACGCCATTCGACGTGCTTCGCATTGAACTGGCGGCGCAAAAGCGCAATCACGATACCTTCAATTTCATCAATGTAGCGATTCTGGAATTCGTGGGGATAGATTTTACTTCCTGGGAGCCCCTCGCTGAGCCGTGTGGCCATGTCGGACGCCAGGATCGCCTGGCAGCGACGCGATAGAACACTTTCCGCCGGATTCAGATTCAAAGACCGGCGTCGCCAGTCGTCATGCTCCTCGACAACACGCTCGACGTGATTGAGCATCTCGTCGGGGCTGAACTTATCCAACGCACTTTGGATATCGCCTACGAAAGCGTTGAATTCGTTATTCTTCTTTTCTTCCAACATATATTTGACCCCATCTACGCACCAGCGGTGCTTTTAGTGTTTGTGGCCACGATTGAAGGCCTTTTCGAGATAGCCGCTGTACTTAGACATGAAGTAGCAGAAGCCGAAATAGATAGCTGAAGTGAAGACATAGCCCTCAAGATAGAAACCTCGCCATTCAGGGTCGCCGAGGGCTGTCGTGGTGGTGAGCAAGAGGTCATACATTCCAATGACGAGCACTAGCGTGGTGTCTTTGAAGGCGCTAATGAAGATATTGGTCATGGCAGGAATTACGAGCGTGAGCGCCTGTGGCAGGATGATCAGCCGCATGGCGATTGATCGCCGTACACCGAGTGCTTCCGCAGCCTCGTATTGCCCATTCGGGATTGCCTGTAGACCACCGCGAATCGCCTCCGCGAGATAGGCGGCATAAAAAAGGGCGAACGCCACTTCAGCCCGAACTAGCTTGTCCACTAAATTTCCGCCTGGAAGAATCGCCGGAAGCATCACTGAGGCAAGGAAAAGTACAGTAACAAGCGGCACCCCTCGAATGAGCTCGATATACATGGTGCAGGGAATCCGCACCCAAGCTCGCCGCGAGCGGCGCCCTAAAGCGAGGACAAGAGCAAACGGAAACGCCGCGACGAGACCGAACACGGAGAGAATCAGAGTGAGCGGTAGACCGTTCCAGAATGACGTGTCGATATGAGCAAGCCCGAGCACGCCTCCGGACATCAGCACGAAGATGGAAATCGCGCCGACCGCTAGCACTGAGATCAACGGTTTGCCACGTAGCGAGGGAACGCACAGCGCGCCGAAGCAGACAATAAAAATGATGATTACCAGTAAGGGCCTCCATTGCTGCTCGAACGGAAAGCGCCCGAACAGAATGAATCGATACCACTCTCCAATAAACGCCCAACAAGCCCCGGCGGCAGCCTCACAGGCATTTGCATTTCCAGCGCTCCAGATACTGTCGATGAAAGCCCATCTGAAAGCGGGCACAGCAAACCAGACAAGAGACGCAAATACGAGTACGGTCAGAAGTGTGTTCAACCAGGTGGAGAACAGATTCTTACGCACCCATTCGAAGCTGCTGCCTAACGTTTTCGCACTCTTTTCACGCGAGAGCGTCGCAGTACTGCGTGAGATCGTCATCGGCTCACCACTTGTACGGAACGGTTCAGGAGATTCATCACCCCGGAGGTGATAAGGCTGAGGAGCAGATAGGTAACCATCATGATCAGGATGCAACTCAGGGCCTGGCCGGTTTGATTGAGGGTAGTGTTACCAATCGAGGTTAACTCGGGATAACCCACCACCACAGCGAGCGAGCTGGTCTTAATCAGATCGATATACTGATTGGTCGTTGGGGGAATCATGACCCGGAGTGCCTGTGGCATGATGACGAAACGCATGGTAAGGCCCGGTCGCAACCCAAGGACGGCTGCCGCCTCCCTCTGCCCCTTTTCGACTGAAAGGATGCCAGCGCGCACGATCTCAGCCATGAAAGCCGCTCCATACGCAGCTAGTCCGAAAGTGAGCGCCGCAAATTCCGGCGAAATTTCCGCTCCACCGCGAAAGTTGAGACCTCGTAAGGCCGGAACATCCAGCACAAGCGGCGTGCCGGACAATACGAAGATTACGGCGGGCAGTCCGATTAGCATTCCCAGATTGATTAGCAAGGCCGGACTGTCCTGCCCTGTCTTCATCTTGCGACGAATTGCCAACTTAGACACAACGACAGATGCAATTACCGCAGCAAAGAAAACCCCAATCATCCATGCATAGGCAGGATCATAAACAGGAAAAGGAAATGTCAGGCCTCGATTACTGACGAAGAAGCCTGGGCCGAACTCCCACGCTTGTGCTGGACGTGGCGCGCTAATTCGAAACAGATTCCACCAGATAATCAATTGCACGAGGAATGGAATGCTTCGGATCAGGTCGATATAACCTCGCACGATCTTGGCTAGCAACCAGTTTCGGGAAAGCTGAGCAACCCCCAAAATGACGCCGAGAACAGTGGCAATGACGATGCTGATTACCGACACCTTCACTGTGTTCAAGATACCGACCATCAGGGCCGTTCCATAGCTGTCCATCGGAGAGTAATTGATTACGGACTCTCCAATCCCAAAGCCTGCTTCTTTACCAAGGAAGCTAAAGTCCAGGCTGATCCCCACACGATGTAGATAGGTCTGAATTGTACCGGCACCGAATACGAGCCCGATTGCTATCACAAGTACGACGAGGAAACCAAAAACGAAGCCCGATCGCCTGTACCAGGTAGAGGGGCGAGGAAAACTGCTTTCCAAATTCATGAGCGTCGCCTCCTTCAGCGGATCGGCATGGCGTACATCATCCCGCCCCTGCTCCACAGGTCGTTGACCCCGCGCCGCATCTTGAATGCCGAGTCTTGCCCGAGGTTCCGCTCGAAGATTTCGCCGTAGTTACCTACCGATTTGACGGCATTGAATGCCCACTGGTCTGACAGCCCGAGCGAGGTACCGATGCCGGGCTTAACACCAAGGAATTGCTGGATATCAGGGTCTTTGCTTTCAAGCTTTTCCTTTACATTGACGCTACTGATGCCGCGCTCTTCAGCATCTACTAAAGCGAATACCGTCCACTTCACAATGTTGTACCACTGGTCATCACCCTGGCGGACTGCCGGAGCAAGTGGTTCCTTGGAGATAAGTTCGGGAAGAATGATGTGGTCGTCGGGATTTTTCGCTTTAGCAACCATCGAAGCTGCAAGAGAGGAAGTGTCACCCGTGTAGACATCACAACGGCCCGAGAAGTAGGCGTTTTCGATCTCGTCCATCTTCTCAATGACTAAAGGCTTGAAGGTGATGTTGTGGGTGCGGAAATAGTTTGCAACGTTCACTTCGCTGGTCGAGCCCGGCTGGACGCAAATCGTGGCACCATCGAGATTCTTGGCGCTGGTTACACCAAGGGACTTCGGAACCATGAAGCCCTGACCGTCGTAATATGTCGCCGGCGCGAACAGAAAGCCAAGCTCTGATTCACGCGTCAATGTCCAGGTTGCCGTCTGGATGAGTACGTCGACTTCACCAGACTGGAGCGCAGGGAATCGCTGTTGCGAAGACAATGGCACCCATTTGACTTTTTCTGCATCACCGAGCACAGCCGCTGCGATCGCCCTGCAGGTGTCAGCATCAATACCTGTCCATTTGCCGGTCTTATCTGGAAACGAGAAGCCACTTACACCAGTCGAGACACCACAGCGTACCTCCCCGTTTTTCTTGACGCTGTCAAGGGTCGGGCCGGCGTGAGCCGCACCCGCATAAAAACCTGCGCACAACATGGCGACACTCATCGCTCTTACAAGATTCTTCATGCTTATTCCTCTTTTGATGATTTTTTTGTAGCGAGGCAGAGGTACAAACTATCTAAACCGGGGCGATGTTTGATCTCTAAAAACGCTACGGATCTGCAACTCCCGCTCGTTTTTATCGACCTAAATAAGCGAAAAACTCAAGGCGACAAAGATGGTGCACATAACTGCGCCAACGCACCGTTTCAGCGCGAGATATGGCCATGCCTATCGTGTGACATATAAAGAGCAATGCTATTACCAACCTTCACGGCCCAGCATGGAATGAATGCTCATCCATGAGAGGATTCCCCTCCCTGCATTCCATCTCGGTACCATTAGCTGCGATCCTAGTTCGCCCACCAAGCAAATTGTCGACACCGACCGAGCCTAAGGCTGGGAGTTGTTCAAGTGACTTCCAGCGCCCAGATTTATTCAGACTCTCACGCTTGCAACACCCATCAACTTTCTACGTGACACTGGAGTATCGATCCGATCTTCCATAAATATTAATTCAATGAGATGATGTTTCAGCTGGTTACTTTCGTCATTAAATGATTTTTTATTGCAAGAACAGGGTAAAAATAGAAACAAAAATCTCTTAAGGGCATATATGACACTTGACGAATTCGATATCAAACTCCTTGCTGAAATTCAGCAAGACGCAACGCTTTCTCAAATTGAATTGGGTAAGCGAGTTTCACTGTCTTCAGCAGCAGTAAATCGCCGCTTGAAGCGTATGAATGACGAGGGAATTATCAAGAAGATTGTGGCCGTGATCGAGCCGGCGGCGATGGGACATCCACTCACCATAATTGCAGAGGTTGAAGTCGAGAGTGAGCGGATCGATCTGCTCGACGCGATGAAGCAAAGCTTCGACGAGTGCCCGTACGTTCAGCAGTGCTACTACGTTGCAGGTGAGTGGGATTTTGTGCTCATACTTGCGGTGAAAAGCATGCAGCAATATACAGCGCTGACGCGTGAGCTATTTTTTGAAAACAACAACGTCAAACGATTCAAAAGCCTAGTTTCGATGAGCACCGTGAAGGTGGGTCTTAACATCCCGGTAGGCTCAGAATAGCTTTGACCTTCGACGCTTACTGAGAGCTTTAGCCTCGCCAGACCACGGTGCGGGTCAGTAAGCTGAGCGTGCGCCCTTTAGTTATTGTTAAACCTGACACACCACCTGCCCAACACATTTACTATTTCTACCGCCAGCGAATCACTGCGGCTCGTACACTTTCCATGTTTCGCCAACGGTTCTGGGCGAAACAGTATTTTAGGCTGAGAAGGAGTCTCGAGCTCGGCCCTTGTAGCCTAAAGGAACAAGAACAAAGGGTGCCTGGAGGACTGTCATGAGTTTGACAGTAAAAAGCAGACAGACTGTTGAAAACTCGTATATTCTATTCTGATATAAAAGAATAACTTAATATTTCTTTTATGATGGCAATCAAGCGGTATACTGCGTTGCGGCTGCTATACATCCTTCCGAACTCGCTTCGCACTCTTTGCCTTTTCAAAGAGTTTTGTGCAACTGCGATCGGACATTCATAGCGATATTCTCATTGGCCTTCAGCGTTAGATACTCATGACCAACACCATCAGTAATCCAAACCTGCTTGGAAAAATATTTTCCAGCGATTATCGCTGGCTGGTTACCCGTCTACGGCATAACTTGAGCCATGGCCACCATGCCGAAGATATCGCGTCGGAGTCGTTTCTCAAGCTTGCTACTTCCCAACAACTAGACGGCTTACGTGAACCTAGGGCTGTACTGACAACCATCTCAAACCGCATTCTATTTGAAGTATCGCGTCGTCGCGCGCTAGAGAAGGCCTATCTGCTAGCTTTGGCCTCCGAGCCAGAACACGTCCATCCTTCGCCGGAAGAAAAACATTTGCTTATGGAGCAGTTGCTTGCCCTAGACCAGGTGATGGAAAATCTGCCGGACAAAGCTCGACGAGCCTTCTTCCACAGTCAATTGGATGGTATGACCTACGCGCAGATAGCCGCCGAGTTAGGCGTTTCCGCTAGCATGGTGCGGCAATATATGACCAAGGCCTTGACACAGTGCTATCTGGTCGCCTGCAAACCCTGAGCTCATAATGAACAAACCGGATCCTATTGCTCAAAAAGCCATTGAATGGTTGGTTTTGCTGCACTCCGGGGATATGACCCCATCTCAGCATGACGAATTTCTGCAATGGCGCGCCCAAGACCAAGTTAACGATGAGGCCTGCAGGTCTATCGAGCATCTGTTGGAGCGCATGCCACAACTGGCGGCCTCTCCAGCGTTGCGTCAGAACATACAGAATCGCAGTAACCGCAGGCAATTCTTACGTAACACGTTGGCCCTTTCTGCACTAGCCACACTGACCGGCACGCTTTATAACCAATACACGCCTTTAAGTGGCGTTTTCGCAGATTTGACCACTAGAACCGGCGAGCGTACCAGTCAGCGCCTTACTGATGGAACTACTCTGACTCTCAATGCACGCAGCGCAGTAGATGTGAAGGTTGGACAGGAAAAGCGCGCAATAGAACTACTACAGGGCTTAATACACATCGTGGTACTTGCCGGACAGTCTCCCATGGTTATCAGCACGCGCGATGGCCAGATTAGCCTAGAGCAGGGAACTCTGACGATTGGCCTGCAATCTGAAAAAACTTCCGTGGCGGTGCTGGATCGACAGGTCAATCTGATAAGTAAGAATGGGCAACTGCAGCGCCTCGTGGCCGGCCAGGGTATCCTGATGGGCGACTCGATCCTGAAGACGCACAAGATAGATATCGAGGGTGAGCGCGCTTGGCTGAATGGTTTTGTGCAACTCAACGATCAACCCTTGGCATTGCTCATCGACAGGCTGCGTGACTACCGCTCCGGGGTTCTAAGGCTCGACCCCGATATTGCCAACATCCGCGTGAGTGGTATCTTCCCGCTCGACGATACCGATGTCGCGCTGGAAACTCTGGAACAAACCCTGCCGGTCAGAGTGAATCGCCGGACAAATTACTGGGTAAGCATCAGCCGCCAAGCCTGAAAGCCTGGCGACCCATTGACAGGTAGCCAGTCGCCTCTCAGGTAAGTGCCAATAAACCATTGTGAAGTTCGAGAATGAAGCTGAAAAAGCGCTGGTTTACTTCACGCCGCACTGCCTCTTGCTTCTCTAGCGGTACCGCTGTGTACCAAGCGAGAAACTCAGGCAGGGCCTCGATACCTGACTTGCTGATATTGGGGTCAGCATTCTTGGCAGCCTTACCCGCACGCATGGCTCGAGTTTGCAAGTCCTGCTCATCCTCAGAGTAGGCGTCCATTGTAAGTGCATTGCGATAGCCAATTAACAAAGTCAACAATGAACTCGCCACAATATTGGAGGCTTCGCTGCGTTCCTGCCCAAGGATTTCGGCAAAGAAGGCCAATGCCTGCCCCCAAGTATCCGTGTACTTTCGGGCAATACCGGCAATAGCCTTTTTCAGGTGTTTCCACTCTTCAGAGTTAGGAGAGTCACCCTTGGCAAGCCGTGAATAATAGCTGTTCAGTAACGCCACTACAGCGGCTTGGTCGGCCGGCAGGGTGACATAGGGGGTGAACGCTCCCTGCTGCAATTGCTCTGTTAGGTGAGCGGCAAACTTGTATGGAAGCGCCCGCAGATCCTTACCTACCTCTATAGCCGTAAGCCATTGTTCGATTAACGGAAGCGCGGGTGGTTGAGGTCGATCATCCAACTTTTCATCATTGCCCTCAAAATGCATGAAGTTAAAATAGAGATAATCATAAAGCGCAGCGACATTTTCCGGGATACCTAGGTGGGCCTCAGCTAGAGCCAGTTCTCCAGACTCAAGTATCCAACCGAAAGGGCTGCCTGTTTTAGTCTCGTTGTCGAAACGACCAGTGCGGCAGCAAATATGCCCTCCCGAAACACCCAAACGCACCCGCTCAAGCACCTTCGCTTTGAGCTGCGAATCGCCGTTGAACGCCAAGTAAGGCTCGGCTTTTGATTGTTTTTCCAACGGTACGTCTTCAGTATGGGGACGTATAGTGGTGTCGAAATGCCCATTAATGAAGTTGAACAGGTGCGAGCGGCTACCACTGCGCAGCCGTTCGACTTCCTCACCGTTTTCGATCAGCAGCAGCGTCGGGATAGAGCGCACACCGTACTTACTGGAGATATCTGGGTTTTCATCAACGTTAACTTTTACGACCTTAAGAGTATCGGCATATTTCACTGCAGCCTCGTCTAGGGCGGGAGCAAGGGCCTTGCACGGGCCGCACCAAGGCGCCCACAGGTCAACCAGTACGGTCTTTTTAGAATCCAGCACTTCGGCAGTGTAGGTTTCAGCTGTTACATCTATGACAACGCTCATGGCTACTTGTTTCTCCGTTAGTCTTGTATATGTCGGAATCCCGCCAAGGAGGCTTGGGTACCGATATCGAGTTAGTTGCCTAAAATTTCATACTGGTGCTGAGGGTGAAGGTGCGCTCTGGCTCAACGAACGTCGACTCGTAGCTGATGTAATCATCGTAAAGACGGCGGTTTGCGATGTTCTGTACGCCGAGAACCGCCGACCAGCTATCAGCCTTGTAACTCAGCATCGCATCCAGTCGAGCTTGGCCTGGCGCCCGTAGCCCACGCCCCTGGATACCGGAGGACTGAATGTGGCTCCTGGAATCGATGCCACCACCCAAAGTCCAGCGGTCGGCGATCTGGTAGCTGCCCCATAGATTGATGCGCTGACGTGGTCGGCCATTACTGGTTTCCCCGGTTTCCATCTCTTTCAATTTGATGTCGCTATACGCAAGGCTGACATTGAGTTTGGGCGTGACGCGACCTCGAGCCTCGATTTCGTAGCCGGTAGATTCCAACCCCTCCTCGGTGTAGTAAAACCCTGGGTCACTCGGGTCTGCACTTGGCACATTCGTCTCCTGGATACGGAACACCGCAGTAGTAACGATCAAACGCTCGTCGTACAGCGAGAATTTGGCTCCCACTTCGTACTGTTCAGCCTCTACAGGTGGCAACGGCGCGCCATTGCGCGTTGGATAGCCGAAGCTGTTACTGATACCTTGCGAGTAACTTGCATAAGTTGAGACACCAGGCACCCATTCATAGGTAACGCCCAAGCCGTATAACCATTTATCCAGCGGCTCCGCGTTACCATCCCCTGTCGTGCGATAGGACACCCGGCGAGCAGAGGCCAGTACGTCCCAGCTGTCACCGATGGATATCTGGTCTTGAATGAAGTAGCCCGTTTCTTCACTTTTATAGAAAGCGTCGATCAGTTGTGTATCGTATTCGTAACGATCTGCTGAGGGGACGATGGCTGTTGCGCCTGCCGGTACGATAACTACAGCGGAGGGGTCGCTCGGTACAAAAATTTCATGAGTGTTCTGTCCACTGAAGTAGTCATACCCCACCAGTACGTCATGCACGGTCGAACCAAGTGTGAACGCCTTGGATAGGGTGCCTTGCAAGGTTGTGGATCTATAATTCATCCTTTGCTTCCAGGGAGAGGCTCCCATGGCGTCGCCGGCGGGGACTCCTGCTGCTGGGAAGCCAGGAACGCCAGGGGGTATGCCAGGGAAGCCCACCAAGGGAGTTGGCGACCAGTTGGATACACTGCCATCTTGCTCGTTGTATTGGCCGCGCAAATTCAACTGCCAGTCGCCGCCGAGGTAACGTTCAATGTCCAGGTAATAGCGACGGTTCTTATATTCGGCATGGTCATCACGGGCATGCGGGACGGTGGCGGCATCGTGACCCAAGCGGTTGGAAAAGGTATATACAGAGTTGGCGAAAGGGCGTGTCTTGTTCTGCAGCTCTGCACCCAATGTAACCTTGTTGTCGTCGTCGACCCAGGCCAACTGTGGTGATAGGTAATTGTTTTCGCCACCGTCCCAACCAAGGTCTGTATCCCCGCCGTTTTCCCTCATACCAATCAGACGGCCACGCAGACGTTTGTCGTCAGTAATTGGCCCAGTAATATCCAGACCGATCTGAGTAGTGCCATTGGAATCGATCATGGTTTGCAGCTCACGCTGCTGATATGCCTCAGGACGCTTACTGACCATATTAACGATGCCGCCGAACTTCGCAGCGCGGCCGCCGACGATGCTTTCCGGCCCCTTCACCACCTCGATGCGATCCAGAGCGATGGTCGGTGTTCCGAAGCCATAGCGTCCGGAAGACATCATGCCATCGTTCATCGCGTTATCGACTTGGAAGCCACGGATCTGAATACGGGCTGGGCTAGTTCCACTGGTCGCCTCACTCGCTGTGATACCGCTAACATTGCGCAACGCATCGAGCACGGAGCGACTCTGCTGGTCACTCATCAACTCTCGCGATACCGTACTGACCGACCTTGGTAGTTCAAGCACCGAGGTATCGGTGCGTGTCGCCGCTGTAGCACTATCGGCGGCATAACCTTTCTTGTTTCGCTCAGCCCAAACCTCCAGAGGGGAAAGCAGTTTCTCTGAAGGGGTAGTCGTGGAATCCCCCTGACTGCGAACGATCGTATAGGTGCCGTTTTGAGTTCGCTGGTAGGTCAGGCCAGTGCCACTGAGAACTTGCTGCAGTGCTTGTTCGATTTGAAGATCTCCCTGAACAGGTTTGGCCCGAAAGGAGTCAACCAGATTCGGGTCGAAGGAGATCCGTTCGCCGCTCTGGCGGGCGATAGCCAGTAGCGCGTCTCCGAGCGGTGCGGACTCTATAGAAATTGAATAATGCCTTTCTGCGGCCAAGACCGCCCCCGGCCAAGAAGCGAGGGCCGTAGCACCGGTGATGATTAGACCTAACAGCGTCGGCGTTGGCCTGTATCTCGGCCTTTCTTTTGAATCAGTCATGTCGTCGTCCTGGCAGATGTTGTCTTTAGGCCACTCACCCGGCCTGCATCTGTCTGAGCAACAAGTCAAAAAAAGTGACAGCGTGGACTGTCACTTTTTTCGACTTATTGCTCATTGGTTTAGAACGACAAACCTTTACCCCCTTGTTTAGTCGTCATTAGTTACCACAACCTATAGACGAAGGTTTCATGATCAAGTCTCATCCCGTCGTACGCCTACTTAGCATCTACTGGAAATCCGCCGATAAGTGGCGTGGAGCTTTTCTGGTCGCGGGCATATTAGGCTTTGGCTTCTCCAACACATCCCTGCAAGTTTTCTACAACGGCTGGTATGCGGATTTCTTCAACGCGCTGCAGCAGGGAAATGCCCCGGCGTTCTGGGCCGCCATTCCGATGCTGGTACTTTTATTGGCCGCGCCGATGTTCAGCCAAGTCGTTCAGGAATACCTCGATTCTTGGTTACAACTACGGTGGCGGCAGAGAACCACCGATCATATGATCGGACGATGGCTGTCACGTAAGGCCTACTACAGAATCGAACGGGACGACGTCGGTGATAACCCCGACCAGCGCATTAGCGAGGACGTCTCGACGCTGATCGACCTAACCATGTCCCTGACACTTCGCTTCGTGTTAACGATGGTTTCGCTGGCGTCGTTCGGTTACCTGACCTGGACAAAAGGGGGCGATCTGGATACCGAACTCCTAGGTCTCTCGATTTCCATTCCCGGCTACATGTTCTGGGTGGCAGTCGCCTATTCCATATTCGACACGGTCATTACCCATCTCGCAGGCAAAAGCTTACTCAACCTCAATGTTCGCCGCGAAGCGACGGAAGCGGAGCTGCGCTACTCACTGATGCAGGTGCGCGAGCACTCCGAACAAATCGCGATGTACCATGGTGAGGCGGTCGAGCGATCTCGTCTGGTTGAACGCTTTGCTGCTATCTGGCAGGTGTGCAAGCGGCAGTTCATCGTCAATGCCCAGGTCAATTTCACTTCGGGACTCAACGGCCGGCTAGTAAGCATACTGCCACTACTGCTGATGGCACCGAATCTGTTCGCCGGCCGCATTGACCTTGGCAATATGATGGCCACCAACGTCGCGTGGATATCCACCTCGGTGGGGCTATCTTGGTTTGCCCGTAACTATACTGTCATTGCGCAGTGGCGCGCTGCGGCACTGCGCCTGCGCTCACTTGACGAGGCCATTGACAATGAACCGGTCGAAGGCGTCAGAGTGGTGGAGTATGAGGGCATGCAGATGCGCGCCGAGGCAGTTACCCTGACCCTTCCAAATGGCGACCCGCTCACCGATGTTGGCTCTTTCACTATCGCGCCAGCGCACCGACTGATCATTAGCGGTCGCTCCGGCGTAGGGAAAAGCACCCTACTACGTACCATCGCCGGTTTGTGGCCACATGGCGAAGGCAGGATTTTGCTGCCCATTAATGCCAAGCGTTTATTCCTGCCGCAGCGCAGCTACATTCCGGCCGGTTCATTGAAGGCAGCCCTTTGCTACCCCTCCCCTGTCGAAACATTCAATGACGAAGAATGCAGACAGGCACTTGAAGAATGCCGCCTACCCGGCCTGAAAGCTCGTCTGCATGAAAGCGCGCGCTGGGCTAACCGACTATCCGTAGGCGAGCAACAGCGTCTTGGATTCGCTCGAGCGCTATTGCAAAAGCCGGATTTGCTGTTTGTTGATGAAGCCACCAGCGCCCTAGATGCCTCGACGGAAAAACAGCTCTATGCAGGGCTGCTCCGGCACCTGCCTGAGTGCACCCTAGTGAGCGTTGCTCACCACTCCTCGCTGCAGACCTTCCACACACATGCCTTGGTATTAGACGGTTCAGATGGAGCCAGCGGCAAGATCATGCCGTTGCCCGTGGCTGCGCCGGTCTGACTCCAAACCCCACATGACCTTGAAATCAGAGCAACTAAACCCGATGACAATAAACCGCTCCGAACTGCCCCTGCTGCCGCGCACTGTCTTGTTCGGCAATCCACAGAAATCAAATGCTAGCATCAGCCCGAATGGTCAGTATTTGGGTTGGATTGCGCCCGTGGACGGCGTGATGAACCTTTGGGTTGCCCCCCGTGAATACCCCGAAGAAGCCCGCCCTATTACCCGTGACTGCTTTCGAGGCATCCACTCCTATACATGGGCACAGGATGGAGTGCACCTGCTCTATCAGCAAGACGATCGAGGCGATGAGAATCATCATTTGTACGCCATTACGGTGGACGGCGGCGAACCTCGAGACCTCACTCCGTTTCCCGGCTCACGCGGTCTGCTCGCTGCCACTAGCAAGCGCGAGGCACTCCGTGACACGGTGATGATATCGCTCAACACGCGCGACCCCCGCCATGCCGATCTGTATCTACTAAACCTAGTAAGTGGCGCCTTGAATGAGGTGCTGCAGAACCCAGGTTTTGCCAGTTTCGTAGTCGACCAAGATCTCCAAGTTCGCTTGGCCGTGCAGCCTCAGCAGGATGGGGGCATGCGTTATCTGAAATTGATCGAGGGACAATGGCAGTTGTGGCTGAGTGTCTCGGCGGAAGATGGAAGAACCACTCAGGTCAGCCATCTAGATACCGCTGGCGAGACGCTCTACCTTATCGACAGTCGTGGACGTGACAAGGCTGCCTTGGTCGCCCTGCCCTTTAACGTGGACAACGCCGATACCATCACCCCAACGTTGATCGCAGAACACCCACGGGCCGACATCATGGGCGCCTTGACCGACAGTGAAAGCCAGCATCCACTGTTTTGCAGTGCTACTCATGAGCGAACCGACTATCTGATCGTGAATGACTCGATTCGCCCTACGGTAGAGTTTCTCAATGGCAACTTCCCAAGCGCGTGGGGCGTACGTAGCCGCAGCCGGGACGACCGCTACTGGATCGTGGGAGTATCAGATGATCTAACACCCGGTATTGCTTATTTGTATGATCGCCATGAACAGCTGCTAGAACAGCTCTACCTGACCCGACCCGAACTGGCCAACGCGCAACTTGCGCGGATGCAACCCACAATCATCACCTCCCGTGATGGTCTGGAGATGGTCAGCTACCTGACACTGCCTGCCGATGTAGACGACCAAGAAACACCCTTACACAGCCTGCACCCGTTGCCGCTCGTACTATTGGTTCATGGCGGCCCATGGGCGCGAGACTCCTACGGATTTAATCCGCATCATCAATGGTTGGCCAACCGTGGCTACGCGGTGCTGTCTGTCAACTTCCGAAGCTCCATCGGCTTCGGCAAAGCCTTCGTCAACGCAGGTAACTGTGAATGGGGAGGGAAAATGGATGACGACCTGACCGACGCCGTTGATTGGGCTATCGCCAGAGGTATTGCCGAACCGGGGCGCATTGCTATCATGGGCGGAAGTTATGGCGGCTATGCGGCACTATGGGCATTAACTCAACACCCAAAGCGCTATGCTTGCGCGGTCGATATCGTAGGCCCTTCCAGCCTACAGACTTTGTTGGAGTCCATTCCCGATTACTGGGAATCTGTCCGTGCCCGTCTCTATCGTTCAGTCGGGAACCCCGAAACAGAGAAAGGTCTTGCAGCATTACTCAAACGTTCGCCGCTACAACATGCCCACCGCATTGAGAAACCCTTGCTGATCGGTCAGGGCGCGCAAGATCCACGCGTGACGCAGGCAGAGTCAGATCAAATGGTAGCAGCCCTGGACGAGCGCGGCATTCCGGTGACCTACGTACTGTTCCCCGATGAAGGCCACGGCTTCAACCGGCCAGCCAACAGTATAGCTTTCAACGTGATCACCGAGCGTTTTCTCGCCCGCCATCTGGGCGGACGCTTCCAGGAAGAGGAGGCCGGCGAGACAAAGGGCAACAGCGCGATCATCAAGGCCCTCCATTGATCAATCCATGGGCAAAAGCTTGAACAGGACGAACTCCTGAACGCTCAGCTCACATAGGGCAGGCATACGTTTGCCGGCCCTTTTCAACTGGTCTAAGACTCAAGAATAGCCATGCTCCCTGCGTTGCGAGAGAGCGATGTTCCAAAGCTTCGAGACTCAGAGCCTTAACCTTGCATGCCTTGACGCCAGAAAGTCTTCTGAAGCGGGCGAGCTATAGCTCATGCGGTTCGATTTCCCGCTTATACATGGTATTTCCACCAGAATGGCGCCCACCTTAATCGCACGTAGCTATCGCTCTCCCATAAGGATAGTCCTATGGCTTAGCCACCCAAATCTCATTCGATCGGCTCTTTGCTCCTAGACAACACTCAAACTTTTTAGCGGCAGTTGAGCTCTTAAAAAACTCATGACACCGGCCTGAGGCACTTCTCAGCCATGTGTTTCTCGAAAAGTCTCACCTCACTAAAAAAGCCGCCGATTGAGGGTAGGTAAAAACTACATGGCGACCATGCGTTGTGAAGCAAGAGAACGGGGCAACAAGACTAGCGTCCAACATGAAAAAAACTTTCTGACCAATGGGGTGTGGAGTGAATCACGTCAACAGATTATAGGCGCAGCCCGGCCACGAGACATAGACCGCGACCTCAACACAGCTCCCTATTTACCCTTAGATGTACGCCAGGGATGCCAGCATCTCAGTGCGGCATGCCACCAGAATATCATCTGCTAACGAGGAGTCGTCTGGGCATGCTCGGGACAGCATAATTGCACCTATCGCGCTGCTCATCAGGCAAATTGCCCTGGCTCGTTTTTCACTCCGACCTTCTTCGCTCAAACCTTTATCATCAACCAAAAGTGCGCCCAGCATGCTCTCAATTCCACCAGCAAAGGTTGCTTTTATACTCTCAGACTGACGGGCTGCGTCCCCGCAAAGTGCCGCAATTGTACACCCGTCCCCAAGGTGATCACGATGCTCGCGGGATACATAGAGCTTGATGAAATCCTTGTGTTCGAGCCCCTTACTTTTCGCCATTGTCTGTGAAAGTCCGCAAGCTGCCGCCTCATCAATCAAATGCGCTTTTGAACTGAAATGCTTGTAAAACCCACCATGGGTGAAGCCCGCAGCAGCCATCAAGTCAACAACCCCCACGCCGTCATAGCCCCGCTCCCGGAAAAGAGTGGAGGCCGTTTTGACTATGTGCGCTCGGTTCATTTCCGCCTGCACCTTAGTGACCCTCATACCCAATGCCTCTATGTTCATTCCAAAGGTGACTCGCTCAATATACTTGGATGTCGATCATCATCAAAGCTGTTGACTAATAAGATTATGATCATCATCATAATAATTCGATCAACTCAACCACAAGGAGCGACGTCATGAGCGAGACCCATCTGACCATCCAGACGCCCTTCACAACCGTTGATGCTGTCCCTCTCGATAACCGCCGACGAGTGAACCTAGCATCCTTTGTCACCAGAGAAAGGCACAAAATTAACTCTTCAAAACGTGCCCTCCTGACTTAGTGCTGGACGCTTTTATCAACGATCAAACATCGAAGCGAGTGAAACAAATCATGACTGACAAGACCTTGTTCGAGCCATACAACCTTGGCGCCTTGAAGCTCTCTAACCGAATTGTGCTTGCTCCGCTCACGCGTAATCGAGCAGGCCCGGGCTTTGTCCCTAGCGAATTCGCAGCCACTTATTACAGCCAGCGAGCATCAGCCGGACTTTTGATTTCAGAAGCGACACAGATATCGCAGCAAGGCCAAGGCTACCAAGATACGCCCGGTATCTACACTCAGGCGCAGATCGATCGTTGGCGCGAGGTTACCGACGCGGTACATGCCAAGGGAGGCCAAATTTTCCTGCAGCTCTGGCATGTAGGCCGGGTTTCACACGCCGACCTTCAGGAGGACAACGCATCGCCTGTCGCCCCTTCGGCGCTCAGAGCGGCCACCAAAACCTTCGTCAACAATAGCTTCGTGGATGTTTCAGAACCTCGAGCTCTCGAAATTGAAGAACTTCCAGGAATTGTGAATGACTTCCGCCAAGGCGCAGCCAACGCGATTGCGGCAGGATTTGATGGCGTCGAAATCCATGGAGCAAACGGTTACTTGCTGGATCAGTTCATAAAGGACAGCGCCAACCTTAGGGCTGATGCTTATGGAGGATCCAAAGAGAACCGTGCACGATTGCTGCTGGAAGTAGCAGCCGCAGTGACCGACGAGATCGGCGCAGACCGTACCGGTGTCCGACTCTCTCCAGTGTCCCCTGCAAATGGTGTTTCAACCCAACACCCGCAGTCTGATTTCGAGTACATCGTCGAGCAACTCAATACGTTGAATCTCGTCTACCTCCATGTCGTAGAGGGTGCCACCGGCGGGCCACGCGATATCGTACCCTTCGATTTTGGCGCCTTGCGTCAGCGGTTCAAAAACACCTACATCGCGAATAACGGCTACGACCTTGAGCTGGCGACGTCGCGAGTAGACGAAGACAAAGCAGATTTGATTGCCTTCGGACGACCGTTCGTTAGCAATCCTGATTTAGTGGAACGATTTAAGACACGCGCCCCATTGTCGCCGCTCAACCCCGTAACGCTTTACGGCGGTGGCGCGGAGGGCTACATCGACTATCCCTCGTTCGCAGACTCCAAATCCGAGTGACCGCTAAGAGGCCGAATAAACGGCGACCTGAGCCTGACGCACCTTTTCTCCCTACTGCTTAAGAGGATGTATCAATGACTATTCGTTCGACTGTACTCATCACTGGGGCCTCCTCGGGCATCGGCGCTACCTACGCTGATCGCTTCGCCAAACGTGGGCACGACCTTGTGCTGGTAGCTCGCGACAAGGTGCGCCTGGAGACGCTGGCGCATCAGCTTCGTAAAGAATACGCGGTCAACATTGATGTTCTTCAAGCAGATTTGACCAAGGTCAGCGACCTGGAGACGGTCGAAGCACGGCTTCGTAACGACGAGAAGATTGGCGTTCTTATCAATAATGCTGGAGCTGCGCAGTCGGGCGGTTTTATTGAGCAGACCGGTGAGAACATCTCTCACCTCGTTTCACTGAACATCACTTCTCTGACGCGACTCGCCAGTGCCGCTGCACACCGATTCTCACAAGCAGGCGATGGCACAATCGTCAACATCGGGTCAGTGGTGGGCTTGGCTCCTGAATTCGGCATGTCCGTCTACGGCGCGACAAAGGCTTTCGTTCTGTTCCTATCCCAGGGGCTGAACCTGGAGCTCTCATCCAAGGGCGTGTTTGTACAAGCTGTCCTACCTGCTGCGACGCGCACCGAAATTTGGGAGCGCGCCGGCATCGACATCAATACACTCGCTGAAGTCATGGAAGTAGGTGAATTAGTCGATGCAGCATTGGTTGGTTTCGACCGACGTGAACTCGTGACTATTCCCCCGTTGTTCGATGAGTCTCGCTGGGAAGCACTACAAACAGCGCGGCAAGCGTTGCTTGGAGAGATTCGCCAGACCCACGCGGCAGAGCGGTATCAACCCGCCTCTTAATCCCCCTTGGGTTGTGGCTCACGCCTGAAGACGGACACCGGTTGACCTGTCGGTGCATTTTCACTTTTCATGACTCTCAATTCGGATCTGACTAATGAAGCCAGTCACAGTTAATTCCGACCATTGCCAAAAGCCTGAATTGGCTACTCGGTATGCAAACGCTGCGAATCAATCGATCAATGTCGGCGGAACCGTTTTTGCCTATCGAGACGTAGGCCCTCGCGTCGGCGTTCCGCTGATCCTCCTGAATCACTGGGGGGCGGTTTTGGATAATTTCGATCCACAGATCATCGATGGCCTTGCTCGCACGCGCCGCATCATCGCAATTAACTACAGGGGGATTGGTGGGTCGGGAGGTTCTGCGCCCGTGACGGTTGCTGAAATGGCAGATGATGCCGTCAAGATGATCCATACAATGAGCTTTGAAAAAGTCGACTTGCTCGGTTTTTCGCTTGGTGGATTCGTGGCCCAGGAAATTGCCCTGAGAACATCAGGTCTCGTACGCAGGTTGATCCTGACAGGCACTGGGCCCGCTGGGGGTAAAGGTATCGACAGGGTTGGTGCTGTGTCATGGCCCCTTATCATCAAGGGATTATTCACATTGCTTGATCCCAAGACCTATCTTTTCTTCACCGGCACAGGGGATGGTCGGCAGGCGGCAAACGCTTTCCTGCACCGCCTCAAAGAGCGCAAGAAAGATCGAGATAAGGCCGCGACACCCATTGCGTTTTTACGACAACTGAAAGCGATTAATGAATGGGGCCGACAGGCACCTCACAATTTGGATGAACTAAAGATCCCAGTTCTCATCGTGAATGGCGATGCCGACATCATGGTGCCAACAGTGAACTCAATCGAGTTGGCTCGTCGCATCGTCAATTCTCAATTGATCATTTATCCAGATGCCGGGCATGGCGGAATTTTTCAACATCACGCCGATTTCGTTTCGAAGGCTTTGACGTTTCTGGACGCCTAACGTTGTTGCCAATACTTGAAGGGAAACAGAGCGCTGCCCATTCGCGCCGTATCTCTATCATCCCCGCATAAGCAAGAGCCAAACCATCATGAAAGCATTTTTTATCGACCGCTACGGCAAAAATACCGGACGTCTTGGCGATCTGCCTGATCCAGAAGTCGGAGCAAAAGATGTCTTGGTGGCAGTGCATGCCACAAGTATTAACTTGCTGGATTCAAAGATCAGAACAGGTGAGTTCAAGCTAATCCTTCCCTACACATTCCCGCTGATACTGGGGAATGATTTGGCGGGAGTGGTTGTTCGCGTAGGAACCGGCGTACGGCACTTCAAGCCAGGCGATGAGGTTTATGCCCGCCCACCACAGGATCAAATCGGCTCATTCGCTGAGCTCATCTGCGTGAGCGAAGACGCTCTCGCATTGAAACCGAAAAACCTAACTATGGAGCAGGCTGCATCCATTCCACTGGTCGCCCTGACGGCCTGGCAGGTGCTCGTTGAGACCGCAAACCTGAAAGAAGGCCAGAAAGTGCTGATCCACGCCGGGTCGGGAGGAGTCGGGACTATTGCTATCCAACTGGCTAAACATCTCGGAGCATTCGTTGCAACGACCACCAGCACAGGCAACGTCCAATGGGTGAAAGCGCTCGGAGCTGATGTGGTAATCGACTACAAAACCCACAGCTTTGAAAACGAGCTTAAAGACTTTGACGTCGTATTGAGCAGTCTGGGCGCAGATGACCTTGAGAAATCGATTAAGGTTTTAAAACCAGGCGGACAACTGATCTCGATCTCCGGGCCACCAACGCCGCAGTTTGCTGAAGAGCAGCGGCTGTCGTGGCCACTTAAGCAAGTCATGCGTTTCCTGAGCAGCGGAATTCGCAGAAAGGCTCGCAAGGCAGATATTAGCTATGCCTTCATTTTCATGCGCGCTAGCGGGGCTCACTTGCGGGAGATCACAGCCCTCATTGAGGCCGGCGTTATCCAACCAGTCATTGATAAATCCTTTGCATTTGAGTCGATTCCAGAAGCACTAACGTACGTCGAGAAGGGTAGATCGAAGGGAAAAGTTGTGGTTGCAATCAAGTAGATACGTGCACCACGGGAACAGACCGCCCAGTATCTGTTTTCTTGGAGTTTGCGACGCAATGAGTCCCTTTATCGGTTCTAGAATTGACGACGAGCAGTACATGGAACGGTTAAATCGTAAGGCTGATGAAAGCGACTGCGAAAGCGCTACAGAACCTCAACCGAATAACGGAGGCCAGGTAGATATTGAGCGCCTCGATGACCATGTGGAGAGCCTGGATAACATCGCCACCGACCAGACGCCACTTCGCGTATTTTGGAACGGCTTGATGCTGGAGCAATAGCAAAACCTGCTTTCGGCGCCTATCCATAAAAGACTCAGATCGGACGGCGCGCTCAACCAGTGGGTGTTCTTTCTCTTTTCATCTGGGTGATCAAGGTAAAGCGATCATCCGGGTGCGTAGTTTCAGAAACAACCATCAGCGCTCCTTCGTCGTCACGGTACTGACGAATGATATTCAAGCCTGGAGATCCAACCTCAGCGTTAAGACTCTTAGCAATCTCCGGACTCAGCAGTACCGCTCGCACTTGCTGGTCGACCACACCGATGTGCCGGCCAAAGTGACGCTCGATCAATGCGGCAATCAACTCGTCCGGATGCTGCTCGGCCAGCTCGATGACTGCTGCGTAGCCTTCCTGTGCGTAAACGTCAGTCCAGCACAGTGGCGCACGCAGGTTCTGCTCATCAACACGGATACTCGACACACAAAAATAATGCTCTCCCGGCTCCATCCCCAGACGCCTAGCCTGCGCAATGTCGGCCACAAAGTGAGTGACATGCTGGATGCAGCGCATTTGGGTTTCCGCCAGATGTACCAGGTCAGAGACCGAAGCCAGCGACTGCGAATAGCCGCCTTTAGGCGAAATCGACTCGACCCGCGTACCCACCCTCTTACGCCGAGAGACTAGGCCCTGGTTCTGCAACTGGGTAATCGCCGCACGCACCGTGTGGCGGCTGACGTCGTACAGCTCACACAACTCAAACTCGGTCGGTAAAAGCGATCCGAGCGGATAGCGACCGCTGGAGATCCCCTCCATCAAGTCTTTTGCAACGACCGCATAGCGCGTGCTCATACCTTTCATCAGTCCCCAACGTTTAGCGAGTTGACAGTGTATCAGTGAGAGCGCAAGAATTATGTACGGACATTATAAATATGTCCGATCAATAAAAAACATATTCAGGAATCCCTCATGTCCAGCACTGTCTTCGACTCAGCCCTGTTCCGCGACATGTTCGGCACCGCCGAGATGCGCAGCGTGTTTTCCGACCAAGCCCTGATCGAACGCTACATTGAAGTGGAAGTGGCCCTGGCCCGGGCCGAAGCGCGCTGCGGCGTAATTCCGGCGGCTGCCGCCGAACAGATTGCCGAGCTGGCAACTTATGCTTCGCTCGATCTGGCATTAATGCAGCACGAGACCGAAATCGTTGGCTACCCAATTCTGCCGCTGGTGGAACAGCTGTCGAAAACCTGCGGTGAAGCTGGCCGCTATGTGCACTGGGGCGCGACCACCCAGGACATCATGGACACCGCCGTTGTCCTGCAAGTACGCGCCGCACTGGCCATCGTCGAACGTGACATTCAAGCAGTACGCGGTTTGCTTGCCGAGCTCGCCCGACGCTATCGCGACACGCCAATGGCCGGCCGCACGCATTTGCAGCACGCATTGCCGATCACCTTCGGCTACAAGTGCGTGGTGTGGCTGAGCATGTTCGACCGCCATGCCGAACGTCTGGTGGAGCTGCGTCCACGCGTGGAAATCGGCCAGTTCGCTGGCGCGGCGGGCACCCTCGCGTCCCTCGGTGATAAAGGCATGGAGGTTCAGGAAGCGCTGATGGCCGAACTCGGCCTCGGCGTGCCGCAAGCCACTTGGCATGTCGCGCGTGACGGTCTGGCGGAAACACTTAACTTCCTCGGCCTGGTCACCGGCTCGCTGGGCAAGGTTGCGCTCGACGTAATGATGATGATGACCAGCGAGCTGGGCGAAGTGTACGAGCCGTTCGTCAAGGGTCGTGGCGCCAGCAGCACCATGCCACAAAAACGTAATCCGATTTCCTGCGAGCTGATGTACGCCGCCGCCAAAGGCGTGCGTCAACATGCCGGACTGATGCTCGACGCAATGATTCAGGACTTCGAACGTTCCACCGGCCCATGGCAAGCCGAATGGATTGCGATCCCGGAAGCCTTCGCCCTCAGCGCTGCCTCGCTGGGTCAGGCTAAATTCATGCTCGCTGGCCTTGAAGTGCGCACGGAGCGCATGCGCAAGAACCTCGACATGACCCAAGGCCTGATCGTTGCCGAAGCGGTGATGATGGGGCTGGCGCCGGCGCTCGGGCGTCAAGTCGCCCACGATGTGGTGTACGCCGCCTGCCGTTTGGCCAACGACCAAGGCACCAGCCTGCTCGAGGCACTGCTCGCTCAGGGGGAAGCCACCGCACAACTGGATATCGAGGAGCTCAAGCGCTTGACCGACCCGGCCAACTACCTGGGCCTCGCCCCGCAGATGGTCGACATCGCCCTAGCTCGAGAGGGCTCCGTTAAACGCTGATACTCATGGGGCTCGCTACATCGAGCCCTTCTGCCCGCAACTCGCTAATAACAACAACGAGACCGCAGACATGACAACCATCAACAATAAACCATTCTACAAAGACTTGACCTTTCAGGTGATCGCCGCAATGGTGCTGGGTATTGCCTTCGGCTTCCTGGCGCCTGAGCTCGCTGCCAAGTTCAAGATCCTCGGCGACATTTTTCTAAAACTGATCAAAACTGCAGTCGCACCGCTGGTGTTCTTTACCGTGGTGCACGGGATCGCGTCCGCGGGGGATATCAAGCGTGTAGGCAAGGTCGGCCTGCGCGCATTGATCTACTTCGAGGTGGTGTCGACCATTGCCCTGGCCCTCGGCCTTCTGTGGGGCAACCTGCTTAACATCGGCTCCGGCATGCACGACGCTCATCCAAGCAGTGCCACCGCCGCTGCCGCCAGTGCTGCCGTCGCCAAGGGACATGCTCCGGCGTCAACCATGGACTTCATCTACGGGATTTTTCCGGACAACTTCGTCGGTGCCTTCGCCGGCGGCCAATTGCTGCAAGTGCTGGTGATTTCGGTGCTGTTCGGCTTCTTCTTGCTAGCACTGAAACCGGAACGCCGAAGCGTGATCGAAGACGGCCTGAGCCGCGTATCGGAGTGCTTCTTCGAGTTCATCAACCTGATCATGAAGTTCGCACCGCTCGGAGCCTTTGGTTCAGTGGCGTACGCGGTCGGCAGTAACGGTTCGGCGGTGCTGATATCGCTGGCTAACCTGGTGCTGATGTTCTATGTCTGCGTAGCATTCTTCATTTTTGTGGTGCTGGGCATCGTTTGCCGTATTTCTGGATTCAGCCTGTGGCGGTTCCTCAAATATATCAAGGATGAGGTGTTCATCGTACTCGGCACCGCGTCATCGGAAAGCGCCCTGCCGCGCCTGCTGCAGAAACTCGAGAAGTTCGGCTGCTCGAAACAGAGCGTCGGCCTAGTGTTGCCCACCGGTTACGCGTTCAACCTCGATGGCACCTCGATATACATGTCGCTGTGCGTGCTGTTTATCGCCAACGCCTATGGCGTGCCAATGACCTGGGAGCAACAGTTGGGCACTATTGCAATCATGCTGGTCACCTCTAAGGGTGCAGCGGCGGTATCTGGCGGCAGCTTCGTAGTATTTGCCGCGACGGTGACGGCAATCGGCGTGCTGCCGGTGGAAGGCTTGGCGTTATTGTTCGGTGTATACCGCTTTATGTCCATGGCCATTGCCACCTGCAATACCATCGGCAACAGCGTTGCTACCGTGGTGGTGTCGAAGTGGTCTGGCGAATTCACCGAGCAAAGCGCGAAGGCTGAATACAATCGAGTGTTTGGACGCAGTGCCGGGGCAGCGCTCTGAAAAAGACTAGCCATACGCGGATCATACCTATCCATAGTTATATGGTGCAGTTTTTTGAAAACACCTAACAGGTAAGAGCCTTTGAAGGGAAATGCCAGTCAGCTAAGCTGACTGGCATTTTTATTCTGGTCGAGTAATTCGTAGAGCTGCAGAATATGCCAGCATACAGTCGATGAGGAAAATACCTGTTCAACTCCATTTGGCAGACCGTACACGCATTAGAACCTTGTTAGCCATACTGGGTTCTGGCGAAGTTTTAACACGCACGGAGTTAAGGCTGGCCGGGCATTCATCTGGCAGCACCGCCTTCGCAAATAAAGTGCAAACTGACCTACGTCGGGTCACCAACTGCCTAATGCCATTTCTTTAAGTGAAATCGAAGAGCTGTCGTACAATTTCATAGCTCAATATCTAACGGGTTCGGTGACTGCATTAAGATGACACCTGCAGGCGCTGGCCTAGCAGTATAATTGTCATGCGATAGCCCCCCGGCCAAAGATGTCGAAAGGATGCTTAAAACTCACGACAGGGGTAAATTTCAGCGGAAAACGTCTTTCTCGAACGTTAACAATGTCTGACGGCTCAATTTAGCTTGCTCGACCATAGAAGAGCCAAACCGAGCGTTCAAACCTCATACTGCGCTGAGAATAAAGGCAAAATTATGGATTAATTCCAGTACCTAGGTGAGGCGCATAAAAAATCCGATGCTAATACAAACATCGGATTTTGATTTTTGCTGCCAAAGATCAAGCGCCAGGAGTTAACTGATCGACATGAGGTAAAAGAACCCAGTTTAGTCTCAGTTAAACTCGGACTCTACCTCAGACCACAGGCTCACCCTGCGGCCGCGACTCTTGAAGAACTCAATCTCTCGTTTGATACCAGAGCTCAAATCCCAACCAGGAAGGTCAAGGATAACCAACTCCTCCAATGTCTCCATGAAGAACGCATCGACCGGCGCCCAGAGCTTGCCGATAGCCACGCTATCTTTGCCTTCGAAGGCTAGGTTGATCGGATGAGACATTGAGACCTGGCTGAACACGGCGTTGCCAGACTCAACTATCGCTGCAGCTACGTTGTTGCACGTAATGAATCGATCATGTGTTACCGAAGCATCGGCGTGGCTATACGGGCAGGCTAGAAAAATTTTTCGCATTTTGACCTCGTTAGAACGGAAGGACTCTCTGCCCTTCCTGGTTATGGAAAACTTGACTTCAAGCAGGCTGGGCTACCGCGATACCACTCTCGGCTGCTGCTTCCTCACGCTCTTTTTCCGCAGCTTCATAACGCTGGGCGGCAGGTACCGATATCTTGATAGCGATTGCGACAGCGAGCAGGCCGCCGAAAAGCTTGGCCAACAAAATTGGCATGATCAGCGTCGGCTGGAAGTTAGCGGTGAAGGCTAAATGATCCCCGATGGTTGCCTGTGCACAGACACCTAGGGCGACACACAGGACTTTGTCCCTGGCATTCATTTTCTTGAACAAGTGATATACGGCGATGATGTTCGCAAATACCATTACGAACGCTGCGGCGCCATCTGGTGAAAGTCCGAGGTGCTTACCCATGACTTCCATCGGCTTTTTGCAGTAGCGGTTGAACAGGTAGCAGATAGGGAAAGTGCCAGCGAGCATGATGCCGATGTAACCGGCAATTTCGATGGCCCGGAACAATTCTTTCTGGTCTGCAAACATCGGATCAAAGCCCCAGACACCGAAGTTCTTCATGAAGAAACCGGTGAAGTGCTCGACGATTGCCAGAGCCAATATGATCTTGATAAAGGCATCCATCACCTTACCGAATACCAAGAAGCCGCCAACCATGATGGTCGCCTTGTAGCGTAGCCCAGTAGCCAACAAGAAGCAGAAAACAAACAATGGAGCGAGTAACTTCACACAACCGGCAAAGTCGAGCGTGAGGTAATGAAGCGCAGGTGATGTTGTCGATACAATTTCACGAACCGGGATATTGAAAGCGGTGATCATCGTCAGCGATGCAAGCACAGCAAATGGAATGCTGATCAGACCCGCCATAGCTCCCAAAGCCAAATATTTGTGATCCTTGCGATCCAGCATCATGAGACCGACGGGAATCAGGTAAACGATGGTAGCGCCGGATGTGTACCCGACAATCATCGCAGTGATCCACATGTCTCGGTTTGCTGCCAATGCATCAGCGAGCTGATATCCGCCCATGTCCACCGCGATAATCGAAAGTGCCGCGATGGATACATCGGAGCCCATGGCTCCGAAGTATGGCCCAAGCGCCACCTCAATGAATTTGGACAGGTAAGGAATCGCAACCATGATTCCTGCCTGGGCCAAGAACACGGGCCCGATGGAATGAATGCCATTAACGAATTCCTTGCCCAAGCCGCTTTCCGGTTTGATCACGGAAGCGAATGCCCCAACAACAGCACCGATCATGATTAGGTAAATAACGTAGTTTCCAAATTCCGCCATTGCGCCCACCTGCATGTGTTTTGAGTCGACTACTTTTCAGGGCAGAAGCTCTAAAGTTCTTATCTGATATGTCCTGAGCACCTCGCGGTGGGTCAGACATCATGTCTAATGACTGTTTCTAACAAATCCACGGTTGGATGGTTTTGAATCGTGCCCACCCATCCCTTCCTCGCCGTATTACTAAACACTTCACATGCCATTCGTTGTTTTTATGTGGTTTTGAGTATTAAACCCACTAGAAACGGTCAACTCCTCGGCGTATTCTGGTTTGCAGCCTTGCGGCGTAACGGACACCAGTCGAGGTCGGTTTTTCTGAATGCCAAATTCAGTAGCCCACGGCTTCGCATAGGCGGGATCAGCAACGTTACCCCCGCCTCTTTTGTGTGCCCAGGTAACAGAGATGCGCCCCAACAGAGCACTTCGCGTAGCACTAGAGGAAGACACATGCGCCCTACAGAACGACGTCAACATATCCTTGAGCTTTTGCGACAGCGCGAACGAATTTCAGTGGATGAGTTGGCTCGCACGCTCAGCACGTCCCAGGAAACGATCCGCAGGGATCTGACTGTCTTGTCCGAAGATGGTCAGGTCACCAAGTTTCATGGCGGCGCATCTCTTCCACCGAGTGGGGAGCATGAAAATGCATTCCAGACTCGGATGAATGAGTATTCACCGGAAAAGCGAGCGGTTGCCCGATATGCCGCCGGACTCTATGCGCCGGGCGACAGCGTTCTGATCGACACCGGAACTACGACGCTATTTTTTGCTCGGGAATTAGCAAAGCTCAGCCGTATCACCGTGATAACCAACTCCCTGCTAATCGCAGGAAGCATTGGTGCGAGTGGCAACAGGGTTTTCATGATCGGCGGGGAATACCGGCCGGAGTCAGAACAAAACATCGGCGCATTGGCCATGGAGCAAATATCCAGGTTCAATGCCGAACATGCCGTCGTTACAATCGGGGCCTTGAGTTCAGATGGCGCCTTTGACTTTTCAATTGAAGAAGCTGAAATCACACGAGCAATGATTGCGCGCACGCGTTATCTCACAGTGATTGCAGACTCATCGAAAATGGGCAAACGCGCTTTGTTCCAGGTATTTCCACTGGAGCGAATAGATCGACTGATCATCGATCGCTTGCCTATGGGTGAGCTTGCCAAAGCGTTGGCGGATGCTCACGTTGAGGTTCATGAGGCTCCACCAATCAGCAGGTCAGAATGGCAGTGAACCGTTTGGGTGGGCTTTGATAGCCCACCGTTGATAGCCTCAGCCGGCCCGCTTACTCAGAGAGCCGAGCCGACGAGACAGATCCTGCATGCCTTGGCTAAGAGAGCTTAGTGCTGCCGCATCTTTTGCCGCCTCCTCGCTAGCAGCATGAATGCGTACCGCTAGCTCATTGATCTCCTGGGTAACGTGACTCTGCTCCTGAGCAGAGACTGCAATCTGACGTGCACGCTGGACGATGTCATCGAACCCGGCAACCGTACCTTCCAGCGATTGTTTGAGTGTGCCTGCCTGCTCGGAAACAACGCGCGTACGAGCTTCACCGGCAACCATCGTGTTTACGGCTGTCACTGACGCTAAACGAAGATCGCTGATCATCAGCTGAATTTGATCGGCGGAGGCCTGGGTTCTACCCGCCAGTGTTCTCACTTCATCCGCAACCACAGCGAACCCTCTTCCCTGCTCCCCTGCACGTGCGGCCTCAATAGCTGCATTGAGCGCCAGCAAGTTTGTTTGCGCGGAAATAGACTTGATCACGTCTAACACATTACTGACGCTCTCGATGTCTGTACCGAGTTTAGTAATAGCCCCAGCTGCTCCAGAGATATCCCCCGTGAGTGAGGCAATTGTCTCGCCATTCTCCTCGACCTGACCTTGGCTTAATCGCGCGTTGGTGAGCGAAACTTCCGCAGTAGTGGAGCAATCGCCAGTATTTCTTGCGACCTCCTGAGCGCTGGAAGCCATTTCAGTAACCGCTGTAGCAAGTAGGGTATTTTCCTGACGCTGCTGATCAGCGCGTTCTGCCATAACAACTGAAAGCTCCGCGACTGCATCCGCCTGCGTTTGCAGAGTTGAAGAATCTGCCGCAATGCTATCCAGCATGCCCTGCAACTTCCCGGCATAACCGTTCACCGCAATTCTAAGCAGCCCTATCTCGTCGTGCCGAACGATAGTCAACTTTGCCTCTGCTGAGACATCGGAGCTTCCGAGATTGCTAATTTGCCAGGTGGTTTCCTCGACCAATTTCATCAAGGACTTTCCGGCGAGCCACGCCATGAAGAACAGGATCATCAGGACAGGGATTAGAATGATGAGAATATCCTGAGTGAGCTGACCAGCGAGTGCAGTCATAGTCTTTTCGGGACTTACAAGACCGATGACCCATCCGGTGTCAGGAATGCCTATCAAGCTGACATAGGCTCCTGACCCAAAGGTCTTTTCGTTCGTAACACGGATCGTACCGATCTTTGCGCCAGGTTGCGCACGCCATCTCGAGACTTGATCGAACCAAGGGTATTGATTATTCGCTTGGGTATTTTCTGCCACCCTGCCACCCGGCTGCACTCCAGGTAAAAACAGAACATTCCCGGATCTATCTACAGCGAATGCGTAGCCTCCCGTTACACCACCGTTGGCTTTAAGAAAATCCGCCAAGCCCGTCAGCGCAACATCTATCGTCGCCACACCTGCAAATTTACCAACGCGGTTGTAGCCAACAGCACAAGTAGTCATCAGCACTTTACTGACTGGGTCGACGTAGGCGTCAGACCATCCACACTTACCTGCTGGCGCTTGGGCACCCTGCTTGTACCAGTCGGAGGCTTGGTATGGCGCGATGCTTGGATCGTTATTTTCTGCCGAGAACGCGAGTACACCCTGGGATGATCTCGCCCAGTAAAAACTGTAGAGGCTTATGCCTGGCTTGATAACATTTGGCTCCGGCCAAAGCCCACCTCCTGCGATATCTGCGTCGCCTCCGGAGTTGATAATGGGCTGCACGTTCGCTTTGATCTGATCATCACTGACCGGTAAAGACTCGCCCAAGCTGGCGATAGACGCAGTACGCCCTTCGATGTCGGCAAGCTTAATTTGTAATTGCCGAGATATGGCAAGTGCTGACTGCTCTGCTCCCTCGGTCTGAGCTTCTATTAATTTGGGCTCCCCTCGCAGAACAATTACGCCGTAAATAAACGAGGCGATCACCAGCAAGAGAAATACCAGTGCCACGGTAAACCGGGCGACTATTGTCTTCAGCACAAGAATGCTCCACACGATGCTAGACACAGGAAAACTGCGGCCCATCGGGCCGCAGTCTCGGTGTGCCGTATTTTTTAGAGATAGGTGCCGAGAGCCGGCATCCGCTCCAGTTGCTTGCGGCGGTTAATCCAGACCGACAAGAAAACCAAAACGCCTACACCCATGGATGCCAGTACATACATTTGTGCAACGCGGAAGTCAGACGGGATGATAAACACGCACATTTCTACGAACAGCCAGATACATGCACCGGCGACAACTGGCCACTCCCATTTGCCCAGTGTGAAATCATCAGGGTGATGAACGTGTTTGTGACGGGTGAAGATGTAGAGCAGAACCGTTCCGCTATAAAGCAGGGCAGGAAACAGCGTCGCCGCTCCCAGCAGCTGAGTTAACGCATCAGGGCTTGTGTAGAAGCTCAAAACGATAGCAATCGAGACAACGCCGGCCAGCACGGTGGCCCATAGTGGGCCGCCTGTAGGACGAGGCACCACACTCAGCTTTTCAGAGAATGGCAGACGCCCATCGCGAGCCATAGCATGAATCAGACGGCTATTACTGGTCATGATCACAAGACCGCAGGCGAAAATCGCGATGCACACCACCACCAGCACGATTTTACTAAATACCTCCCCTAACGTCATACGGATCACATCAGCTACCGGGGCAGAACTTTTCGTCAGTTCCTCAATATGATCACCAAGTCCGAGGCTGACGACTATCAGAAAAAGCGTCCCCAGTACGCCACTCACCAGAATCGCGTTGACCATTGCTCGGGGAACGACTTGCTTCGGGTTATGAGTTTCTTCGGCCAGATTAGCGGCAGACTCCCAACCAACCAGTGTGAACGCGCCGAGCAACCCGGACAACATGAACGGCCCAAGCCAACCATAGTAATTGTCGGTGTGAATGATGCCTGTCGAGACAAGATTTGACGCATTACCTTTACCGAAAAAAGCCACCGCCACGCCAATAGCCACGATCAAGCCAAACACCGCCAATACCTCTGCTCCAACAGCCATGTTGTTAATTTTCGTCAGGATAGGGGTAGACCAGATGATCAGTAACATCTGTACCACCAGCAGCGCGACTGTCGTGGATGCCCCAGCAGCTGCCGTGTACTCCCAACCTAGAAGCGGAAATAACGCCACCTGGGCGAGACTGTAATCTACCGCCACTGCAACAATGGCCAGAAAGGCAAAGCTTGCCCAGCCAAACCACCACCCCAGCACGGGATTGACCAAACGACTCGCCCACTGATAGCTGAAACCTGACAATGGAATTTTGCTGGCTAGCAGGCCGAACACCAATGCAACCAGAAGTGTTCCAAGTGTCACTATTGGCCAAGTCCAAATACCCACAGGGCCACTCGAAGCCAACATACTTCCGTAAGTTGCAAACAACCCGGTTGTAATTGATATGAATGAAAAAGCTACAGCAAAAGACTCAAATTTCCCTAACGTTCTTTCGAATTGAGCCTGATAACCTTCTTCGCCCACTGTCGTACTTGAGCAGTGCGCCTGAGCGCTTGCTTTATAATCAGACATTTAATGTCTCCTGGTGTGTGCACCGCGAACAGACTTCCCCTAATTCGCTCTTGATGGGCGAGTAGTTGGAGTCCTTTATATTCAACGCACTTCACATGCCAGACTGTTTTTCCGCTGTGGAATTGCGTTTTCTTCAAAGCTCAAACGGTCAAACGATCAAATAAGCAGGCAGCTAACAAGACTGAACTGAGCAAAAGAGGTGTCTCATCTTTTGCACGACTTTCAGCGGCCGAATGGAGATTTCCTAACGCCAGTCTCTGCAGCGCTTAACCGCATCAGAGAAGGTACTGCGCCACTGAAGCGCTTGTTCTGCGCTCACTTTCGGCCTGAACTTGGTACTGGTGTTACGTGGTGGCTTTAAATCGACACCAATACCTTTAGCAGCCAAAGCCGCGCACCCAAAAGAGGTCAGCTCATCAAAACGCTGGGTAACAATGCACCGCTGAAGCGCATCAGCCAGAAACTGGGCGAAGTAAGGGCTGCGCGCTAATCCACCATCAATAGACAAGCGATCGGTAACCTTGAGAAACCCGTCCATCGCGGTGATGACTTCAACACTCCTTAAAGCGACACCTTCAAGTAGGGCCTGACACATATCCTGGCGCGTTGTACCTCCATTCATACCTACCCAGAGTGCGGCGGCGCTTCGATCCCAGTGCGGACACCCCAGGCCCGAAAGAGCAGGCACAAACGCTAATTGACGAGAGATAGCGGGCGGTTCATCGAAAGCTGCCAACTCCGAGAAGTCAGAAAATAGACCCAGCCGCCCCGCCCATTCAACGGCAGCACTTGCGTCATACACACCACCATCCATCGCGTAAGTTGGCTTACCATCTATTTGCCAGGCGATCGTGGCCAAAAGACCTTTATCGGGGGCGCGAATGATCTGGTCACCTGTCAACGTCAGCGCAAAAGCTCCGGTACCGAAAGTAATCTTCGCGTCACCTTCGCTTCGACATCCATGCCCATAGAGAGATGCCTGCTGATCGACGATGGAAGCAGTGACAGGGGTGATTCCGATTTCGCCAAAAGTACCAACTGTGTCTCGAATTTCCGGCAACGACTCAATGGGCACGCCGAAGAGCTCACAGAGTTCAGCGTCCCATTGCCCAGTAGACAAATTCATGAGCGACGTTCGCGAAGCCGTGGTTACATCTGTGGCAAAGACACCAGTGAGCCGATCCAGAAAGTAGGCATCGGTCGTACCAAGACGAAGCCGTCCAGCGCTGAGCGCGGTTTTCGCTGCGGGAAGATTTTTCACTATCCAGGCAAGCTTGCTCGCAGAAAAATACGGGTCAAGTGGCAACCCTGCCCGCTCAAGTGTTACAGCTTCGCGGCCCTCACTGCGCAGCTTGGTAATCTCAGCTGCAGTGCGATTGTCCTGCCACACAATAACCGGAGAAAGTGGCTCTCCAGTTTTCGCATCCCAAGCCAGGCAGCTTTCACCTTGGTTCGCGATACCGATTGCATCCACTCGGCCAGTGGATTCCAGACAGCGCTGGATATTGTTGAGGAGCTCCAATGGGTCGTGTTCAACCCAACCTGGATGAGGGTGATGCTGTTGATGGCGCAGCGAGAGCTGGATATCAGCTGATCCATTCTGGTCGACTACCAATACACGGGTACTGGTAGTGCCTTGATCGATAGCGGCAATACGCATACTTCAGGTCTCCTCGGCTGTTCTTTCTTATTCGGCGACAAAGTCGACTTCAAGTTGCTGTACGCCCTGGGGCACGTTCAAGCTAGAAATGGGTATCAGGATCCTTCGCTCTGGAAGTGAAGAAGCGGAGCGCGACCACAAGTCCTTCCCGTCGGCCCTCACGACCAAGCGCCCACGAGCGGCCTTGCTCACTCGCATCTGGAGATGTTTCATTCCTTGGACAGGGGAAAGACTCAATCGCTGAGGAACACACAGCTTCAGTTCGCCTTTGCAAAGGATCTCAACCGTCTGTTCAACTGGGGGGAGTTGCCGATTCAAGTCGCGAGCGATAAAGCTGGCGATCTTGCGCCCCTCCCGAAATGACCAACCGGCTGTCTCAACGGGACGCAACAGATTTCCGGCGGCAAAATAAGCGGGGTCAGAACAACGCCCATACTGGTCAATTACAGGCCCGCCACTTTTAGGATCAAGCTTCAATTCACTCAGTCGTACCAGGCTGGACTCGGGAATAAACCGTCCAGTTAGGAGTACGCCGTCGCAGTCAAACTCTTTCAGGCTGCCATCAGCCAATCGCACGCTCGCGCCTTCGACGCGACCCGTGCCATGAATTTCAACGAGCTGTGCGCCGTAATGCATCGGCACACCGCACAGGCGTGGAAAAAGAGACAGCGGCCAGCGCGCGGTGGCCCGATTATTAGCCTCGATCATCGCCACTGGCTTAATGCCCACACGCCTGCAGCTCATGATTGAAGACAAGCTGACCAGCTCAGTGCCGATTATTAGCGGGCGGTCAAACGGCTTAAGGTGTTCCAAGTAAAGATACGACTGGAACGCGCCAGTATTGATAACCCCCAAAGGACGATCCCCACCCACCAACCGTGCCGAGCGCGGCGTCTCCCTTGCCCCGGTTGCAATCAAGACTCTCTGAGCCTGGAGGGTGACGGCACCTTCAGGACTGACAATTTCCAACCGACCGTTTGCACCCAGCTTGGTCACCGAATGCCTCAAACGTATGTCCACCCCGACTTTCAGAGCTTCACTAACGTTCCGACGGGCATAGTCCGGCCCTGTGTAGATCCTGCCGTATTCCCAGAATCCAAATGGTGGGTGGCCGCAGTGACGAGGAATGCCACCCGCTTCAGGTTCTCGCTCGATAACGACAACCTTATTGACGCCCAATTTACGAAGCTCCACCGCTGCGGAGAGACCGGATGGCCCTCCACCAATAATGGCTACGTCAACGTTTTCAATTTCAATGGGATTCATGACAAGCACCTGTAGCGAGCGGAATAGCCAAACGACTGGCACTTAGTTCAGCCACCCGCGCTCCGCAATAGAAACCCTGGCAACGCCCCATGCAGGCGCGCGTGCGTCGCTTCAGGCCCCCGAGATCTCCTGGAGGAAGATCACTGGCCAACGCGGCGTTGATTTCCCTGAGCGTGACCATTTCGCAGTGACAAATGATCTCTCCGTAACCAGGTTTCTGGTAATCACGCACTAGATGTTCTGCGAGATTTGGCAGCGTCGGCCACTGGAGTCTTTCAACTGCAAGTGGTGAGTGACGCCCTTCGTAGAGAGAGAAGGCATGCTTGGCGATGCCCAGTGCCGCTGTCAGCCCAGTTGACCGGATACCGCCCACAGTGATCCAGTTTTTACCGTCGACTTTGTGTACCCGATATTCCTTCTTCTCGCTGGCAGGTCGTAATGCGGCATACGTGGCGGTCACTGGCATGCCCTCCAGGGCGGGGATCCGCTCAACTGCAGCGTCGATCAACTGCTGCAGAACTTTACTATCGAGCCCAGCATGAATTCGATCGTCCTGCTCTTCAGCGGTCGGGCCCACCAGCAAATTGCCGTAAACCGTTTTCGTTAACACGATGCCTTTCGTGCGCTCGTTCGGCACCGGCAAAATGATGTTGGTCAAATAGCGTGAAGCAGCCTTATCGAAGACTACGAATTGGCCTTTGCGCGGATGAATGGAGAAGGTGGACTCACCCAGCAGATTCTGCTCAAGGTGGTCACCGAACAGCCCTGCGCAATTGATGACCGTCCGAGCCTTGCAGACACCGGCATTAGTGTTGAGCGACCATGTCTGACCATCAAACTGACCATCGGTCACCTGCGCATTAAAACGGACTTGAGCTCCATGCAGCATCGCTTGCAGCAGATAACCCAATGGGGCAGACCACGGGTCGATCAGGAACTCGCCTGGCACTTGCGCAGCACCGAGTGCATTCGGCGCGAGACTAGGCTCCAACGCCCTGACACGAGCGCGATCGATGAACTGCACATCCGCGACGCCATTGTCATGAGCTTGCTGAATGATCCCTTCCAACTTACTGAGGTCATCCTCGTTCCACGCCACGACCATCGCCCCAGTCTCGAGCAGCGGCAACGACATTTTTTGGTAAATGTCCAGATACTCCTGGTACCCAGCCTTCATGCACTGAAGCTCCAAACTTCCACGTGGCGCATCAAAGCCGGTGTGCAGAATCGCGCTGTTGCCTTTACTTGCCCCGGACAAGATGTCAGGACTTTTTTCAAGCAGAAGGACGCGCGCTCCTTCGAGCGTGAAGCGTCTTACCATTGCGCATCCCACAACGCCGCCGCCGATGACGACGACGTCGTAGGCGTCAGTGTGGTTGGGGAATGATTTCGTCATGAGCTCGCCTATCTTGGTGAAGACTTGATGACTGAAGATGTGTGCACCGCATATGCCACTGACCGATTTGTCGTTTAAATGACCGATTTACTTGGCTAATACGGTCAATTAGTCGCGAATAACTCTGTGGCTACAAACGAAAATGGTTCGTAAACCCTCTACACACCCCCCATTTAAAAGGCGTGCGAGGCATTTTTGTGTTGCCAAAAAGGCATTTTTAAAGTGACTAAAAAAAAATTTCTCGAATAGTTCAGTCATTTACCTGGATCGTGTGTTTTTTGTGGACTCAGTCATCTAACGTGGAAAGTGCTACTACGCTACACAATGGCGCACACCAGAGTTACCAATGCACACTTATGCTGCCGATAATCATCCATGCTGGGCAGCATAGGGATTGTGTCTTGCTTAAGCCTTGGCTGATTTGAATTTGAAAACCACAAGCTTTAAGCCGTCTAGGGCAACAATATGGTCAAAATAAACAACATTTTATGACCGAACAAATAACATTCCACTCACAAAACAACAATCAAAATTGACTTCGGCATAGATGCTGCGCCTTAAAAGGATTGTCGCCCGCCAGGGTTTTTCCTCTAGAGATGTCATTGCCATGCAACGAAGAACAAAAATCGTCGCCACTCTCGGCCCTGCAACGAGCACGCCGCAAGCCATCGAAGGTCTGATCGAAGCTGGCGTGGATGTGGTTCGCCTCAACTTCTCACATGGATCGGCACAGGATCACCTTGCTCGCGCCGAACTTGTTCGCTCGCTCGCAGCTAAACATGGAAGATTCGTTGCAGTTCTGGCCGACCTTCAAGGCCCCAAAATCCGCATTGCACGATTTGTGCAAGAGAAAGTGATCCTTACTAAAGGGCACTCATTCATTCTGGATGCAAACCTGGAACGCGACGCCGGTGACGTGACGCGGGTGGGCGTCGACTACAAGGCCCTGATCACCGACAGCCGCCCTGAAGACATCCTTCTATTGGATGACGGCCGTATCGAGCTTCGTGTGACGAAGGTCAACCCTACGTCCCTTTTCTGTGAAGTGATCGTTGGCGGGCCTCTGTCCAATAACAAAGGCATCAATCGCAAAGGCGGCGGTCTGTCCGCTTCTGCCTTGACAGAAAAAGACCGTGAAGACATCAAGACCGCCGCACTGATGCGCGCAGATTACTTGGCTGTTTCTTTTCCCCGAGACGCATCTGATATCAACCTTGCTCGAGAACTGCTTCGCGAAGCAGGTGGTGAGGCAGGGCTGATTGCCAAAATCGAACGCGCGGAAACTGTTCAAGACACTCGGATCCTGGACGCAATCATTGAGGCGTCCGAGGGCGTCATGGTGGCTCGGGGTGACCTCGGAGTCGAGATTGGAGATGCAGAACTCGTTGCAGTCCAAAAGCTCATTATTGACCGCGCCAGGACACTCAACCGGGTTGTGATCACAGCTACTCAAATGATGGAAACGATGATCACCCAGTCAATGCCGACACGTGCGGAGGTGTTCGACGTTGCTAACGCAGTATTGGATGGCACTGATGCGGTCATGCTTTCAGCAGAAACTGCTGCCGGCGCCTATCCCATCGAAACGGTGAAAGCGATGAATCGCGTCATTCTCGGCGCTGAAAAACACCCCCTTGCACATCGTTCTAAACATCGAGTCGATGAGATTTTTCACAAAATCGACGAATCCATCGCAATGTCCGCCATGTACGCGGCCAATCACCTGTATGGGGTCAAAGCGATCATTTGCATGACCGAAAGCGGTGATACCCCCCGGTTAATGTCACGTATCCGATCTCACCTGCCTATTTTTGCGTTCTCTCGCAACACCCGAACTCAGAACCGCGTTTCACTCTTCCGAGGAGTGAACACCATTCCATTCGACAGCGATTCATTCCCTCACGAAGAAGTAAACCGCCGTGCCGTCCAGGAGCTTTTGGATCGAGGCATTGTTGCAGAAGGAGATCATGTCCTGATCACCAAAGGTGACTACTCCAGCGCCCAGGGTGGGACGAATTCACTTCGCGTTGTACGCGTCGGCGATGCAATTCATTGAGGATGACCTGACTATGAAACAGCATTCCACCGACCCACTCGACTCATGGGAAACAACTCGACATCTCTGGCCACGCGACTTCGACATTCGCATCGAAAACGCCGAACAGCGAGAACTTCTGACTGCCGACAGCTCGCAAGACGCTTCAATTTTTCAAACAGGTGATGACGTCCGTGACCAACACTAACAGCACTATCAGATCAATCTCCGCCCGCGAAATCCTCGACTCTCGCGGTAATCCCACTGTTGAGGCAGTGGTAACACTTAACAATGGTGTAAGCGCAGTTGCCAGTGTTCCATCGGGGGCTTCGACAGGCAGTCGCGAAGCCTTGGAGCTACGTGACGGTGGCACACGGTATGGCGGCAAGGGTGTGGCGACAGCCGTATGGAACGTTAATAACCCGATTCAGAAATGCCTATTGGGTATGGATGTGCTGGATCAAACACGAATCGACCGCACGATGATTCTTCTCGATGGAACCGACAGTAAATCAGGCATGGGGGCCAATGCCATTCTTGCAGTATCGCTGGCGACTGCTCGGGCGGGTGCGGCATATCTCAACGTGCCGCTCTATCAATATCTAGCCAGCCTATATGGCCAGCCAGAGCAGTACACGATGCCAGTGCCAATGATGAATATCATCAACGGTGGAGAACACGCCGACAACAATATCGATATTCAGGAGTTCATGATCCAACCGGTAAGCGCCGGTAACTTCAAGGAGGCCCTGCGCATCGGTGCAGAAATTTTCCACGCGCTCAAACAAGTGCTGAACAGTAGAGGGCTCAGCACAGCTGTAGGTGACGAAGGTGGTTTTGCCCCTTCTCTCGCATCGAATGAAGAAGCTTTGATAGTGATCAAGGAGGCCGTCGAAAAGGCAGGTTATGTCTTGGGCAAGGACGTCACCCTGGCATTGGATTGTGCTGCATCCGAGTTCTACAGGGACGGTCGGTACGTACTCGCTGGCGAGGGCAAATCGTACAGCCCTGCTGAGTTCGCTGATTACTTGGCAGCACTTTGCGACAAGTATCCGATTGTCTCTATTGAGGACGGGATGGATGAGAGCGACTGGGCCGGTTGGGCTATCTTGACTGACAAGATCGGTGGGCGCGTTCAGTTGGTTGGTGATGACCTGTTCGTCACCAATACTAAAATTCTCGCAGAAGGTATCGAGAAAGGGATAGCGAACTCGATTCTGATCAAGTTCAACCAGATCGGAACGCTGACGGAAACATTTGAAGCCATCCGCATGGCGCAAGATGCAGGCTACACCGCCGTAATCTCCCACCGTTCAGGGGAAACCGAAGACACCACGATCGCGGATCTGGCTGTTGCCACGTCTGCTGGCCAAATCAAAACAGGATCTCTCTGCCGATCTGACCGTGTGGGCAAGTACAACCAGCTTTTGCGGATTGAGGAGGCGGAACAAAGCAATGCTCCTTACTCAGCAGATGCCCTTATCGCTCGACTGGAAACTGGAGGTCAGTGGTGAGAAAAAAACTTGTTATTGGCAATTGGAAAATGAATGGCGGTCGAGCGACAAATGCTCGGCTGTTAGCTGATGTCGTTTCGAGGGTCAGCGGTGCAGATGGTATTGATATCGCAGTCTGCGTGCCCTTCCCTTACCTCGGCAACACAAGCCAACACCTATTCGGCTGCAGAGTGGGTCTTGGCGCCCAAGATATCAATGAGCATGAAAGTGGTGCCTTCACGGGTGAGGTGAGCGGCTCAATGCTTATCGACTTTGACTGTCACTTTGTTCTGGTTGGACATTCCGAGCGTCGGGATTTGTTTGGCGAGACTAATGAACGCGTCGCTGCAAAGTTCGAGGCCGCTCTTAAATCCGGCCTTGAGCCCGTGCTGTGTGTGGGCGAGACCCTTGCTCAGAGAAACGCAGGACAAACCAACGAAGTGGTTTTTGAGCAGCTTCAGGCGGTCGTAGATAGGGTTGGTGTTTCGAGATTGCAAGATGGCGTAATTGCCTACGAACCAGTTTGGGCAATCGGCACCGGCGAAACGGCGTCGCCAGCGCAAGCCCAAGCGGTGCATCTGGCCCTACGCGACTACATTCGAGCATTGGATTCACAAACCGCAAATGACGTTCAGATTCTCTACGGTGGGAGTGTTAAAGCAGACAACGCGCTCAGCTTATTCAGCGAACCAGACATCGACGGCGGGTTGATAGGAGGTGCATCACTGGATGCCGACTCCTTCTCTGCCGTATGCCTTTCCGCCAAAGCCGCGTCCTGAGAAATTCCGATCATCGAGTTGCTCTACGACAGCCCCTAGGGCAACTACCCACATAGAGATTTGAAATGACTAACCAAACACTGACCAGCATATTTCCAGACGCAAAAAACATCCCTGAGCAGTTCAATGCTCCAGAGCCAATCCAACAGCGTGAATACCTAGTGAATGGTGCTTTGCAAGTATGGGGAGGCCCTCTAGCTCAAGTTCATAGTCCTATTTTTTTGACTGAGGGCGAAACCCGTCAACAAGTCATTCTTGGAAGTACCCCACTGCTCGATGCTGATACCGCCTTGGTCGCTTTGGATGCAGCTGTGCAGGCTTATGATAATGGGCAAGGTGCGTGGCCTCGCATGCGTGTAGCTGAACGTATCAGACACGTCGAATCATTCCTGGCCCGGATGCGCGAAAAACGTAGCGCGGTCGTGAATCTGCTGATGTGGGAAATCGGAAAGAACCTCAAAGACTCCGAGAAGGAGTTTGACCGCACCTGCGATTACATCGTCGACACCATCAACGCGCTCAAAAACCTAGATCGGCGCTCCAGTCGTTTTGAACTTGAACAGGACACCTTGGGCCACATCCGACGGGTACCTATTGGCGTGACCCTATGCATGGGGCCTTATAACTACCCACTCAACGAGACATTCACGACCCTCATTCCCGCATTAATCATGGGCAACACCGTTGTGTTCAAGCCTGCGAAGTTCGGCGTATTGCTCATCCGTCCTCTGCTTCAAGCATTCCGCGATAGCTTCCCCGCAGGCGTCATCAACGTGATCTACGGAAGTGGACGTGAAACCGTCGGCGCACTGATGGCTTCCGGCAAAGTAGATATTTTCGCATTCATCGGCACCAATAAAGGGGCCAGTGACCTAAAGAAACTGCATCCCCGTCCACACCGCCTACGAGCCGTACTGGGTCTTGACGCCAAAAACCCGGGAATCGTTTTGCCTCAGGTCGATATCGATAATGCTGTCAATGAAGCAGTCGCCGGCGCCTTGTCATTCAATGGCCAACGCTGCACCGCTTTGAAAATTCTGTTCGTCCACGAAGACATTGCCAATGAGTTCGTGGCGAAATTCAACAGCAAGGTCACTGTCTTGAAGTCTGGAATGCCATGGGAAGCAGGCGTCTCACTCACACCGCTGCCAGAGCCTGGCAAGACCCAATATCTCAGTAGCTTGGTCGAAGATGCGGTCGCAAAAGGTGCGAACGTCGTTAACGAAAACGGTGGGCAGTCGTGCGAAACATTCTTTTACCCAGCTGTTTTGTACCCGGTTTCGTCGAAAATGCGTGTCTATCAGGAAGAGCAGTTCGGGCCGGTAGTACCGATCGTGCCTTTCCGGGATATCAACACCGTGGTTGATTACGTGGTGCAATCGGACTTCGGCCAGCAGCTGAGTATCTTTGGCAACAACTCCAAAGAAGTGGCAAAGCTGATTGATATTTTTGCGAATCAGGTAGGGCGGATCAACATCAATGCCCAATGCCAACGAGGCCCCGATGCATTCCCGTTCAATGGCCGCAAAAACTCAGCAGAGGGTACACTTTCGGTTCACGACGCACTTCGTGTCTTTTCCATTCGTACTTTAGTGGCTGCAAAGTTCCAAGACAGCAACAAGAACTTGATCAGCGACATTCTGCGCAATCGTGAGTCGAGCTTCCTGACCACCGATTACATCTTTTAAGGTGGGATCATGACTACTCGCACACTGATTATTTTGGATGGCGTTGGCATAAGGAATGAGCTGGAGTCGAACGCGTTCGCCGCAGCAGAAACTCCGACTCTGGACGCGTTACTGAAGATGTACCCTAACAGCCAAATCGAAACATCGGGGTTAGCTGTAGGCCTGCCGTCAGGGCAGATGGGTAACTCTGAGGTTGGCCACATGAACCTGGGTGCCGGCAGGATCGTTTACCAAAGTCTCACACGCATCAATAAAGCCATTGAAGATGAGACACTGGCCGCAAATGAGCGCCTGAAGACCCTTATGAGTTCCACCGTTGGTCACAGAGGCGCGATCCATATCATGGGCTTGCTATCAGATGGAGGTGTCCACAGTCACATCGATCAAATAGCCGCCATGGCTAGAATTGTGGCCAAACACGGAATTGAACAATTCTACATTCATGCCTTTCTCGATGGGCGCGACACCCCTCCCAAGAGTGCAGCACACTTCATTGAGCAGATGGAGTCGGTTCTGCGCGATTGTGGCAAAGGGAGGATCGCCACAGTCATGGGTCGCTACTACGCGCTGGATAGGGACAACCGCTGGAGTCGTGTTGAGCTGGCTCACCAACTGGTTCTGGACGGTCAAGGAGAGTACCAGGCTAATACCGCCGCAGACGCTCTTATCGCCGCGTATGAACGAGGAGAGACAGACGAATTTGTGAAGCCCACAATCGTTGGCGAGTTAGCACCAATCCTGCCGGAAGACGCGGTAATTTTTATGAATTTCCGACCTGATCGCGCACGGGAGTTGACCCAGTCACTGATAAGCAAAGAGTTTGAACCGTTCGAACGTGCGCGTGTTCTTGCCGCTGAGTCGGTGCTTACGCTGACGCGCTACTCCGATGACATTTCATGCCCTTGCATTTTTGAAACTGAGCCTCTGCGCAACAGCCTGGGTGAATACTTGGCAGATCAAGGCAAACGTCAGCTGAGAATTGCAGAAACAGAAAAATACGCGCATGTGACCTTCTTCTTCAATGGTGGTCGTGAAGAGCCATTCAGCGGTGAAGATCGCATTCTCGTTCCTTCGCCAAATGTTGCATCCTACGACTTGCAGCCAGAGATGAGCGCGGTTGAACTTACAGTGAAACTGGTGGAGGCAATCAAAAGCAAAAAATTTGATCTGGTGGTATGCAACTACGCCAACGGGGATATGGTTGGTCACACTGGAAACTTCGATGCAGCAGTCCGCGCTGTCGAGGCGCTGGACACTTGCCTAGCTCACGTGACGCAGGCGACATTGGAGATCGATGGAGAGTGCCTGATCACAGCAGACCATGGGAACGTCGAGCAAATGCTCGACCCTGAATCTGGTCAAGCACATACCGCCCACACTCAAAATCCAGTGCCCCTGATTTTAGTCGGAAGAAACGCAGGGAAATTTGGACTTGAGAATGGGTCTCTGTGCGACATCGCTCCGACTCTGCTGGATATGATGGGTATACAGCAACCTATGGAAATGGAAGGATCGAGCCTTTTACGAAAGCATTCTTGAGGAGAGCTTTTGCTGGTAAAGAGGGCGATTTCCAGCAAAGCCGACGGCTTGGTCAAACCGTCGATTTTGCTCTTACAGCTGCCGTATTGAGGTGAACAGCTTCAGCCCCATATGTGAAGTTGCTCTGTGGTTTGGTCACCCGAATCTCATGCCATCAGCTATTTGCTCCTGGGCCATGCTCAGGAGCTTTTTTGGCGACCGTTACGCTTAGTAAAAAATTCCATGGCACTAGCTCGAAGCATCTCCTCATCCGAGTGTCCTTGAGTGCTGATAGCAAAGCCGGACAATAGCTTCCCGTTTGCCCCTCAGCTCCCACCACTCAGTGGACTGCTCACCCCTGTTTTTATAAGCACTCATTTCTCCAGTTGACCGATGAGCCAAGAGCGGCTTCTGTTTCTAATCTCGTCCCCAATTTCTCGAAGGGGCGGTTCTGCCCCCCCCCCCGAATCGGCGAATCATCAAGCCCCGTAAACGCCTCTCGTTCGAGCGAAGCATGGTCATTTTTCTATAGCCCCCTCTGACCATGCTCCTCTCCCGACTCCTCGACAAAGGGCACCCGGCAGGGTTGACGACCGAAGGAAACAAGATTAACTTTTGGGAAAGCAACTTTCCTACAGGGAATCTATATTTCCTATAATGGAATAGCTAAGCATCAACGACGACTCCGCATCATTTATTGCGGCTGGCTACCCCCCTGATCTGCGTAACAACCAAAAAACGGTAATGCTTCTCTGGATGGGCCCAAAAATGAAAAAGCGAAAATGTGCTTCAATCGATGCGGTTTCTTCCTCAACTGCTTCGATAACCAGCATCCGAACAAACGGTCTCAATATTGCTGTTACCGGGACAAAAATCCCCTTCGAATACTCAGATGGACAGACTTTCGTCACACCGACGATTTGCGATCAATCTCACCTAAAGACTACCCCCGCGCAGGATGAGGTAGCCTTATGACCCGCCTGTCAATCAATGGGGATCGCCTACAGCAGTCGCTTGAGGAGATTAATCAGATTGGTGCCACACCAGGTGGAGGGTGCTGCCGGCTGGCTCTCAGCGATGAGGATAAGCATGCCAGAGATCTTTTCGTCCAATGGTGCAAGGCCGCTGGTGCAGAGGTGAAAGTCGACTGCTTCGGCAACATCTTTGCAATTCGGCCAGGTCTGGGACCTAACAGGAAAGTCATCTTGACTGGCAGTCACCTAGACACCCAGCCACATGGCGGAAGGCTCGATGGTATCTATGGCGTACTTGCAGGTCTGGAAGTCCTCAGAACACTCCAGGAGAGCAACACCCAGACGGACTTCGACGTGGCTGTGGTGAACTGGACAAATGAAGAGGGGGTTCGCTTTCAGCCAGGCCTTACAGGCTCAAGTGGATTTACAGGCCAGCTGTCTCATGACGCTATCTGGGATTTGTCGAGCACGGAAGGCTCCACGTTCAAGTTCGACTTAATGCGTATTGGCTACTTCGGCGTCCCCATGAATGACCTGACGATAGGCGCGTACATTGAGACTCACATCGAGCAAGGGCCAATCCTTGAGGAGAAAGCTGTGTCGATTGGTGTAGTACAAGGGATTCAGGAAGTACGCTGGTTTGAGGTGACAGTCGAAGGAAGCGACCGTCATGCTGGCACCACTCCCATGCACTTACGCCAAGACTCTTTTGCGGCGGTCGCTGAGATGGTATCGACTCTGCGAACTATAGCCCTTTCGATGAATAAGGAACTTAGGTTCACGGTTGGACGGGTTCATGTCAGCCCTGGCTCACCTAATACGGTGCCTGGGCTGAGCTCCTTCACCATCGATCTGCGCCATCCAGAAAGCGATGTACTGGATACGTTCGTCAGCGAAATCGAAAGGGTCTTCGAAGAGGTCGATGCTCGACACGGCGTGCACTCGCAAATCAAGCAAACGATGCATGTCCCTGCCGTGCACTTCGATCAACACTGCGTTGAGGTCGTAAAGTCGTCGGCTATCAAGGCCGGCTTCTCATCCATACCTATCGTGAGTGGCGCGATGCATGACGCAAGCCGCGTTTCAGCAATCGCACCGACCGCAATGATTTTTGTGCCGTCGAGAGATGGCATTAGCCATCATGAGTCGGAGTGGACAGACCCTCAGCACCTTACCGCTGGAGGCCAGGTGCTCCTCGAGAGCATTCTGGCTCTAGCAGGTGAAAGACGTTAGCATCCCCGTAGAATTACTTAAAAAGAAAGCCGCCCAATGAGGGGATGCTGATGAGGCGGGACGGGATGAGCGATAAAGAAGCCACCTTCAAAGTTGGCGCCAAAATCAAACACACTCGGCAGCTCCAAGCGCGAAGCTTGAAAGAGGTTGCGTTGAAGGCTGAGGTGACAGAAGGCTACCTCTCGAAGATTGAAAATGGTATTGCGAGCCCGTCTCTTCCCATTTTACATCGCGTAGTTGCCGCACTTGGAATAAACATGGGGGATCTTTTCGCTAACCCAGATTTTCAGGGAAAGGTTCACGTTATACGAGCCGGCGAGCGCCCAATTTTAAAAACCGGACACAGGCGCTCAAGCAATAATGTTGAGCTAGAAAATCTTGTGCCATCAGGCCCAGGATATTTACTGCAGGTCAACATTCACGTCGTCCCTGCAAAGGGAGGAAGTAATGAGTCCATCTCTCACCTTGGACAGGAATTCGGACTCTTACTAGAAGGCGAACTAGAGCTCTTGGTTGAAGACGAGGTTCACTCTTTGGCGACTGGTGATTCCTTCTTCTTTAACTCAGCGCAAGGTCACCGATATCGAAACGTCTCTGACAAAACCTCAAGAATTTTGTGGGTCAACACGCCCGCGACGTTCTGATCGCCAGATTGCAAAGCTACAGTACCTACGCGCGACTCGTTTTTTGCTTTCATCCGCAACGGCTTTCGCCTTGCTCGGTGCCGATGACTTGGGACTGGGATCAATTTGCTTCACCCGTCAAACCGAACTCGAATCAAGCAGGAGAGCAAGCTGCCAGAGGGGCATCTCACGCTATCCAACGCACTAGAAAAGATTGCCTCCTGCAGGCTTCAGCCCATCGCATCTCTTAGGCGAGTCAACGCGCATGATGCCGGTGCCGACAGCGCCAGATGCTTGAAATCCACGTGATGGCTTCAACGCTTTAGTCATCTTGCGCAATGATCGTCACTCGCGCGGTTTACCGATCAAAAATATTCAAAACGCATTCATTCGGCAGTCGCCACAACCTGCTCAGGAAGAGTGCACGATCCATTTTTTTGGTACGGGCGCACCTTTTGATGACACTGGCAACCGACGTTCGCTACGAGGCTCCATCTCAGCCCTGTTATAATTTAGAGGTGCTCAGAACCAGAGCTGAAGGTTATCCCTAACGCAGCAGCGTCACATTGGTGGTTTCGAGCATCGCTCTGAAATGGGCACGTCTTTTGCTTTTGAATATGGAAATGGTTGGATGGGTAGGTTCAACACTACCACTCAAGAACGCCCACATCGCTCCTTCCGCGAAGAGCGCAGTCTTCGAGCCTCCAAATCTCTAGCCCTCAGGTGAGGTATTGATAATGCAGGGTCGGCTCGAACCCCCCGGGAGTAGGTCAAAGCTACTCACTAGCACTTCTACGGTGGGTAAATCTGGCGAAAATGCAAGCATGTCGATGAGCGAACGACTGCTCATGCTGCATACCTCCCCGACAAAGATTCCCGCTACTACACATGTGATTGTTTTAGCGGTGGAAGAGGCTCGAAAGCGAGGAATAGATCCTGCAGCGATCCTAGAAGGTGCACGCTTGCGCCTGGACGAACTGGATCTACCATCGACATTCATCACCCGAGAACAGGAGCTCAAGGTTTTCAGCAACCTCCAGCGACTCAGTGGAGACAAATCAGTCGGGTTAGAGATTGGTCAACGAGTTCATGTCTCGAGTTTCGGCATGCCTGGCTATACGATGCTCGTCAGTCAAAACCTTCGAGTAGCCTTAGCCTGTATGGAGGAGTTCCCCTTGGCTATGGGGCTTTATCATACTGTGCGAGTCAGAGAAGGTGAGACTCAGACGGCCGTTGTAATTAACAATTATGGCTACTCCTCCGACTTGGAGGTCATGACCACCGATATGTGTCTAGCTGCAGTGAAAACTGTAGTTGAAGACTTGATGGGATTTAGTACGCCTCCGTCCAGGGTAGCTGTACGTTACCCAGCGCCATCAACCGACCACACTCTGAAGAACAAAGCCTTTTACGGCTGCGAAGTGGAATATGGCGCATCTGAAAATGGAGTCTTCTTTCCTGCAAAAGTGTTCGAGAACAAGGCGCCGCTCGCGAATATGGTCAGTTTTCACGCGTTGTATGCTCAGTGCCAAGACTTAGAGCGTCAATGGGCAACAAAAGCGTCAGACGATTGCATTCTTCACGTCAAGCAGCTATTGCAAAGCGACCTTGTAACCTTCAGCTCCCTTTCTCGCGTATGCGAGAAGCTCTGCTTGACGGAACGAACGTTGCGTCGACGACTGGATCACCAGGGTAGCTCCTTCCAACATCTACTTGATCAGGTGAGGCATGATCGTGCATGCCTTCTGTTTGCAATTGAATCCAAAAGCATTTCAAGTATTGCTCAGGAGCTTGGCTACAGTGACACGGTGAGCTTTCGTCACGCTTTCCGACGCTGGACTGGGAAATCACCACGTGAGTACCGCAAAGGGCTGATTGATCGCTAAGTCGGCCATTTTCTCCGGTTGCGTCAATAACCGTATCCGTATTAGCTATAGCATGCTGAGGTAATCTCGAAATTATCCATGTGCCCGCCCCACCATTTCACTTGACCTGATGCGTGATCGCCGCTGCCGCAATCAGGCTACCTCCGCGCCCATCCCTCACACTCCACGGTCATTCGGGCGCCTGTTCAGGTGGTACATCGCTCGAACATCCAATGTCCGAAATTATCTCCTGTGATGTCCTGAATACCTCTCACGGGAAAGTCGCAACGTGCTCAGAATTGAGCTGAGCAAAGATTTTAGCTACGCATAAAATCAACTGGCGTCTTAGACCCAGACGCCGTCTCCAAACAAAAAAAGTAGGAGTCACTACTGTGAGAGAAGCAGCAGCTATCGATACAAAGCCCGGCATAATTCCCTATCCGGAGACCACGCCCACATCTCAATCAAGCGACAAACTCAAACGCGTTCTAGGTCTTCCATCCCTAGTGCTTTTCGGTTTGGCCTACATGATTCCCCTGACGGTATTCACCACTTACGGCCTGGTGACTACAGGCACCTCTGGACATTTGCCGTTAGCTTATATTGTTACGCTCATAGTTATGCTATTTACAGCTTACAGCTATGGCCGAATGGCAAGTAAGCATCCAATCGCTGGATCCGCATACTCATACGCCCGTATCGCCTTCGGAGGGAATGCAGGTTTTCTTGTCGGTTGGGCGCTGATGCTAGACTATCTGTTTATGCCGATGATTTGCTATTTAGTCATCAGTATCTACATGACGCCTTATTTCCCCGAAATACCATCAGCAGCATGGATAATTGGGTGCTTATTAACAGTTCTAGTTCTCAATATTCTTGGGATCAAGCTAGTAGCCAAGGTTAACTTGATACTGGTGGTAGCACAGATCGTATTTGTAGCAGTTTTTATTGCAATATCTTTGAAGACTGTATCTCAAAACCCACCTCCCTCTTTCACTTACCCCTTCTTCGACTCTGGCATTAACATTTCCGCCCTTCTCAGCGGCGCTGCAATTCTGTGCTTTTCGTTTCTGGGATTCGATGCGGTTTCGACCCTCTCAGAAGAGACAGTCAACCCAAAGCACAATATGCCAAAGGCAATTATGCTCTGCACCTTCGTCAGCGGATTACTGTATATAGCTATTTCTTACGTAGGTCATATTGTCTACCCCGATTGGCAGTCCCTCACAAACCCTGACTCGGCCAGCCTAGATGTCATGCAGCGCGCTGGCGGCCATTTTCTTTCCGCCTTCTTCACAGCGGTTTATGTAGCTGCATGCTTCGCATCCGCTATGGCTGCACAAGCTAGTGTGACACGCGTGCTTTATGCGATGGGGAGAGATGATGTTCTTCCGAAGCGCATATTCGGCTCGACTTGGAAGCGCTTCGGTACGCCGGCAATGGCGACCATAGTAGTTAGCTTGATATCGCTGACAGCTTTGGAGATCAGTCTGGAGCTGGCTACCACCATGATCAGTTTTGGCGCACTTGTTGGGTTCTCATTTGTAAACTTGTCGGTATGCAAGGTATTCCTTAGCGAACAGGAGAATCGTACTGCAATCGGTTATTTCCGATACGGTGTTCTTCCTGCTATCGGCCTGATTCTAACGCTATGGCTATGGACTAGCTTAACCCGCCAGTCATTTGAGGTAGGCCTGATCTGGCTAGGCATTGGCATAGTCTATTTACTATGGATAACCAAAGGCTTCACTAAAAAACTACCAAAGAGCCATTCCGAAAATATCTAACAGTTAGAAACCCCCGCTTACTCCTTGGCTCGCTCTGTCATAACGAGCGCTTAGGATAGCCTTGTCAAAAAAAGGTACTCTGCCATGAACGATATGAATATTGTTACTCCTCGCGAATCAAAAAGCTCTGCAGACACTGAACTTCAGACGTTAGCGAGAAAGCATCTATTGATGCACTTCACTCATAAAAGCGCCTATGAAGACGCGCCCCTGGCAGTCATTAGCCGTGGTGAAGGCGCTTGGCTCTGGGACGAGAAAGGCAACAAGTACATGGACGCGTTGGCGGGTCTTTTCTGTGTACAGATTGGCTACAGCCATGGCGAGGAAATCGGTGAAGCCGTGAAACGCCAAATGTGCGACCTACCTTATTACACCAACTGGGGATATGCCCATGAGCCGGCCATCCGGTTGGCCGCAAAAGTTGCCGAACTTGCACCTGAAGGTATGGATCGCGTTTTCTTCACTTCTAGCGGTTCCGAATCGAATGAGTCAGCAATCAAGCTAGTCCGTCAGTACCATCAGGCAAAGGGCGAACCAACTCGTACCAAGTTCATCGGTCGGCGAAGCGCTTACCATGGCGTGAGCTACGGCGCTCTGTCAGTGAACGGTATGACTAACTTCCGTAAAATCTTCGAACCGCTCGTCCCCGGCGCACGTCATGTATCAAACACCAAGCGTTATCGCCGTCCAGAGAACGAAACCGAACAACAGTTCACCCGTTTCCTGCTGGAAGAGCTCGACTCTTTGATTATCCAAGAAGGGCCAGATACCGTTGCCGGTGTATTCATGGAACCGATGCAAAGTGCTGGGGGTAGCCTCACTCCGCCTGCTGGTTACTTTGAAGGCGTACGCGAAATCTGTGATCGCCACGGCGTACTGCTGGTCGCGGATGAAGTGATCTGTGCTTTTGGTCGCCTGGGAGAATGGTTTGCCTCTACTCGATTCAACTTCAAACCCGATGTAATTACCTTTGCCAAGGGTATTGCATCTGGCCACGTACCGTTGGGCGGCATGATCACCTCTGACAAGGTTTTCAATACCGTCCTTAGCGGCCCACAGCAAATGTATTTGCACGGCCTTACTTACGGTGGCCACCCTGCTGCTTGTGCTGCAGCTTTGGCCAACTTGGAGATTATGGAGCGTCTGCAAGTCAACGAAAATGTCAGGAGTAATGAGGCATATTTCAAGGCTCGCTTATCCGAACTGCTTGACCATCCGTATGTCGGAGATCTGCGTGGTGCTGGCTACCATTACTCCCTGGAAATGGTATCCAGCAAAGAGAAGCGCTCTTGGACAGGCCCGACGAAAGCGATCGACTTCGTTCAGAAAAAACTCGCTCCGGCACTCGTCGCTGCTGGTGTCCTCTGCCGTAGTGCTGTTGACCATGAAGGCACTCCTCTAATTCAGATCTCTCCGCCTCTGATCCTGGATCGCAAAGAGATTGATTGGCTCGTTGATCAGTTGAAGGTCGTTCTGAACGAACAACTACGCTCTGACCTTTTCTCCTGACCGAACTCTCAATCACCAACGCCAGCCATATGGCTGGCGTTTCAGATACCACAAGGAGGCATCATGAGTATCAGCAGCCGCGCAGAGTGGGAAAAGCTCCTAAATACACTGCAGATTGAGGGCCGTGCCTTTATCGATGGGGAATATCTTGACGCTAAATTTGGCGAGACATTTGAGTGCTTGAGTCCTGTCGACGGCCGTTTCCTGGTCAACGTTGCCTGCACAGGTAGCGAAGACGCTGATATCGCGGTACGGGCCGCGCGCCGAGCATTCGAGTCCGGGATCTGGTGCGATATGTCACCATCTGAGCGTAAGCAAGTATTAATTCGTTTCGCCAATCTCATCGACGCCAATCTTGAAGAGCTTGCGCTACTCGAAAGCATGGACATGGGTAAACCCATCACCGATTCGATGACCTTGGATATCCCTGGGGCAGCTGAGGCTATTCGATGGAGCGCTGAGGCCATCGACAAGGTTTACGATGAAGTAGCTCCAACATCGAAAAACCAACTGTGTCTCGTGACACGCGAGCCTGCGGGTGTCGTAGCTGCCATAGTTCCATGGAACTTCCCACTGAAGATGGCTAGCTGGAAGCTTGGCCCAGCCTTGGCTGCTGGTAATTCAGTGATACTGAAACCATCGGAAAAATCCCCACTCACTGCTATTCGAATTGGACAACTAGCAAACGAAGCAGGGATACCTGCTGGAGTTTTCAACGTCTTACCCGGCTACGGTCACACAGTCGGCAAAGCATTGGGACTTCATTCGGACGTTGACGTCATCGCTTTCACCGGGTCAACGAAAGTTGCCAAGCAACTTCTGGGATACTCCGGCGCGTCCAACATGAAGCGTGTTTGGTTGGAGGCCGGGGGTAAAAGTCCGAACATCATTTTCGCCGATGCGCCCGATCTCGAAAAGGCAGCAAAGGCTGCGGCTCTTGGAATCGCCTTTAACCAAGGAGAGGTGTGCAATGCTGCCTCGCGACTGCTGGTGGAGGCGTCTATCAAGGACAAGTTCATGCCCCTGCTAATTGACGCACTGAAGGCTTGGAATCCAGGCCATGCACTTGAGCCTGACACGAAAGTAGGCGCAATGGTCGATTCACACCAATTAGAGGCTGTTTTGGGCTATATCGAGACAGGTCGGTCGGAAGGAGCAAAATTGATCATTGGCGGGAAACGCACACTTAACGAAACAGGTGGGAACTATCTAGAACCGACCATCTTCGACGACGTTTCGAACAGTATGCGAATTGCACAAGAGGAGATTTTCGGGCCCGTCCTGTCGGTCTTAACTTTTGAAGGGACTGAGGAAGCGATACGCATCGCAAACGACTCACCTTATGGGCTTGCGGCTGCGGTTTGGACAAGGGACATATCCAAAGCTCACAAAGCGGCAAGAGCTTTGCGTGCGGGAACCGTTGAAATCAATCAGTATTTTGGTGGCGATATGTCTACCCCTTTTGGCGGCTTCAAACAGTCTGGGAATGGTCGTGATAAGTCGCTGCATGCCTTTGACAAATACACCGAAGTAAAAGCGACCCTTATCGGGCTTTAGCGGTTCTGCGTGCACCATGGACATCGGGGAACATGGTGCCCTCCATAAAAAAGATCTTCAAAGCCTTATGCCGCTGGGCATGTCTGTACCAGCGTACAGCGACTTTCGTTAGGAACAAAAAATGAATAGCCCAAACGCTCTGCCATCTCTCTCCTTAATTACCGACGCGATCGCTTGGCGCAGAGAGTTTCATGCATTTCCCGAACTCGGCTATCGAGAGGAACGTACTGCTCAACGAGTCGCTGAACTGCTGAAATCGTTCGGCATGGACGTGTTCACTGGCATCGGCGGGACTGGCGTTGTTGCAACGCTAGAAAAGGGGCCGGGGCCTTCGATCGGTTTGCGGGCAGATATGGATGCGCTGCCGATGCAGGAGAAGGGAGAGATTGCACATCGGTCTAGCAATGTCGGATGCATGCATGCCTGTGGCCACGATGGTCATACCAGTATCCTACTAGCTACAGCTCGCCATCTGAGTGAAACACGCGGATTTGTAGGTAAAGTCCACTTCATTTTCCAGCCTGCTGAAGAGACAGGTGCCGGCGCTCGAAAAATGATCGAAGATGGACTCTTCGAGCGCTTTCCAATGGACTGCGTGTACGGATTGCACAATTGGCCTGGCATTCCCCAAGGCCAACTGCAAGTCAATCCGGGCGCCATGATGGCGTCACAAGACATGTTCGATATCACGCTGCATGGTAAGGGATGCCACGCGGCTATGCCTGATCGAGGGATAGATCCGGTTGTGGTTGCGAGCCAACTCGTGACCGCCCTGCAAAGCCTGATTTCTCGTCGCTTATCTCCACTGGATCCAGCAGTGATCAGCGTGACAGCAGTGGAAGCTGGGTCTGCCTACAATGTCATCCCTGACGTGGCCGTCCTTAAGGGAACTGTCCGCTGCTTACAGCCACGCGTTAGGGAGCATGTTCGTCAACTTATGGAAGAAATGGTAGATCACCTCCCACAAGCATTTGGCGTTACTGGCACCATGGACTATCGCCCTGGTTATCCCGTAACACAGAACAACCTAGAAGCTGCTACGAGAGTAGCCCTCGTTGCTAGGCAAATGCTGGGGCAAGACAGTGTCCGTTGGAATGCTCCCCCTTCGATGGCGACCGAAGACTTTTCTTTCATGCTGGAGGCTTGCCCCGGAGCTTACTTTTGGCTGGGTTCTGATTGTGAACAGCATTCAACCCCTCTTCATAATCCCTATTATGATTTCAATGATGGCCTCATTGCATTAGGGGTACGAATTTTCTCCGGCCTCGTTCACTCCCATTCTGAAGGCTATCAATAACCAACCAAGTTCCTGTACCTGCAGATATTTAAGCAAAATCCTCCGCCACTTGTACTTGCGCACCCATCAAAAACATGGTGACTTTCACAGCAATTTGAGCTTCTTGCTTACAACTGCAAACTGCACTTAGCCCTTAACTTCTATTACCCTTATCCAATGGAGCCCCTACGTGAAAATCAACGTCGAAGACTATTTTTTACCGCATACATTTGAACGCCTGAAAGAATTCGCAGACCAACATGAAACTCCATTTTTGATGATCGACAAACAAACAATAGGGAACGCCTATGACCAGTTAACAGCTTGCTTCCCTTTCGCAAAAATCCATTATGCGGTAAAGGCGAATCCAGCTACTGAAGTTATAGAACTGCTTCGCGATAAGGGTTCAAATTTTGATATCGCCTCCATCTATGAATTAGACAAGGTGATCAACGTCGGCGTAGATCCAGAGCGAATCAGTTACGGAAACACAATCAAGAAGGCACGTGACGTGAGGTACTTTTATGAAAAAGGAGTACGCTTATACGCCACAGATTCCGAAGCCGATCTACGTAACATCGCCAAGGCTGCACCAGGCTCAAAGATCTATGTACGCATACTTACCGAAGGCTCAACCTCAGCTGACTGGCCGCTGTCGCGTAAATTTGGCTGCAATCCAGATATGGCGCTGGATCTTTTTATACTCGCCAAGCAACTCGGCTTAGTACCCTACGGCGTATCGTTCCATGTAGGCAGCCAGCAACGTGACATCGACGTTTGGGACGCCGCTATATCTAAAGTCAAAGTAATTTTTGAGCGCTTAAAAGAAGAGGACGGAATTACCCTCAGAATGATCAATATGGGCGGTGGATTCCCGGCAAACTACCTCCAACGCACCAACAGCCTGGAGACTTACGCAGAAGAAATAATTCGTTTTTTGAAAGATGACTTCGGTGATGAATTGCCAGAAATTATTTTAGAGCCTGGTCGCTCGCTTGTTGCCAACGCCGGCATTTTGGTAAGTGAAGTGGTGCTGGTCGCACGCAAATCGCGCACATCTGTAGAGCGCTGGGTTTACACTGATGTTGGAAAATTTTCCGGACTAATTGAAACTACCGATGAATCAATAAAATTTCCTATCTGGGTAGAAAGCCAAGGGGAAGTCGAAGAGGTGGTAATAGCCGGCCCGACGTGTGATAGCGCCGATATAATGTACGAGCACTATAAGTATGGTCTTCCGTTGAATTTGGCCATCGAAGATAGGCTCTACTGGTTATCCACTGGAGCCTACACGACCAGTTACAGTTCGGTCGAGTTCAACGGATTCCCTTCACTCAAAACCTACTTCCTTTGAACTCAAACTCTGGCAAAGCCAATAAATTAATAGGCTAATTTAAATACTCTTTACGCGAGCGATTTACTCATCAGTCTACTGCCCTGCGCGCACCGGAGAAACCGAGGACGTGAATCCTGATATTTGGCTTCAGCTGAAGAGAAGCGATGGCAGCCCAACCCGTTAACCTTGATGCTTCTAAACAATATCTCACTTTTTAAAGGCCATGGGCAGGTGGATTTATGCGTATCCACGTTTCGTTTACTGATCGAGTAGGAATTACCAAGGAAGTGCTTGCGATCCTCGGAGCTAGAAACTTGAATCTAAAGGCGGTTGAAATGTCGCCGCCGAACGTCTATATCGATGCCCCTGCGTTGGATATTCCAGTTCTAGAAGAGCTCAGATCGACCTTATTGGCTGTGCCAGGTGTTTGCAGCGTGGAGTGGGTCGATATCCTGCCAGGAGACCGTCGGCGCCTTCAACTAGACTCCTTGTTGGCAACAGTAGAAGATCCTACAATCGCAATTGATCTTCAGGGCAAGTTACTACTAGCCAACAGCGCATTTTGCCAGCTAATTGGAAATGAAAATCCGACTGGCCCATTAGCAGACATATTGGGTGATTCGCAGGTATTGAAAGCGTTACTTCAGAAAGACTGTGAGCTCGTTATGTCTAACGTCATGATCAAGGGTACTGATTATTTAATGGAGTCAACCCCTGTGGGCAACGATGGCGACGGAGACAGAGTCGCGGGAACCCTAATATCCTTTTATCCACCTAGGCGGGTGGGTGAGCGTCTAGCGGCAATGCATGAGGAACAAGGTGTTGACGAACTCATTGGAATGTCTTCATCCCTTGAATCGCTGAAGTGTCGAATTAAGAAATTGGCGGTTTTTGACGTTCCTATTCTTATTCAAGGAGAAACGGGTACCGGCAAAGAGCTTGTTGCTCGGGCATGCCACCTAATAAGCAATCGTAGAAACCGCACATTTTTAGCTCTTAACTGCGCTGCGTTGCCTGAGAGCCTTGCGGAAAGCGAGTTGTTTGGATACAGCGCAGGCGCTTTCACGGGTGCGCAACGCGGTGGAAAACCAGGATTGCTCGAACTTGCGGATGGTGGAACGATATTTTTGGATGAAATCGGTGAAATGTCTCTATACCTTCAAGCCAAAATTTTAAGGTTTCTGAATGACGGTACATTTCGGCGTGTCGGTGGCGACCGGGAAATAGAAGTCAACGTTAAGGTGCTCGCTGCAACTCACCGCAACCTTGAAACTCTCGTGGGGCAAGGAGCATTTAGGGAAGACCTGTATTATCGACTCAACGTCTTAAATATAAATGTCCCTGCCTTAAGAGATCGAGGGCAAGACATTTTGTTATTAGCGTCTTTTTTTCTTCGACTAGCGTGCACACAGATTGGAACGAATGCTCTAAGACTTTCAACAGATGCTCAAAAAGCTTTGTTGGCAAATTCTTGGCCTGGCAACGTACGCCAGTTAAAAAATATTATATTCAGAGCTGCTGCAACGACGGAGGGGTCTTTAATAAACGCGGCAGATCTTGAACTCGATGTTTCCACTTCTAAATCTGCCAGACTATCGTTGTCATCCGAATTTCATAGCCTCGGAGAAGCGGTGCAGATGTTTGAGCGTGAGTTACTGACACAGCTTCTCCCAAAATACCCGACGACTCGCCTGCTAGCTGCCCGCCTAAAAACTTCACATACAGCGATTGGTCAACGATTGCGAAAGTATGGTATTTGTTAGATTTAATTTAATCATCTTGTTGAACCCCCACAAGTCAATATGGCTGCATAGCTTAATCCGACGCCCCCCAAAAACGTACCACTTCCCAGCTCCTTCGATGGTATATTTAATACAAAACACAGATCCCCCCTCAATCATTTTGAGCTGAAAGCACAGGAATTGTATTCGGTGTTGAACAAAGTAATTAAGGTCACCGTATTCTCGATAGTAGTAAGTGTCCGGTCAAGTCGCGCCAATACAACAGAAGAGCCGGTGAAGCATTTTGTACTAGCAAGAAACGAGTACGAATATCAATCCCTGTCGCATTCAGAATATATATTTTATGAGGTACTGCGCGGCAGCAGCAATCCTGATAGTGAAAAATCCGCAGTCTAACCGAATTTAAAGACTCGGCTGCGCAACACCACCGCCTGCAGAGTGAATGGACAAGCAGAAACTTGATAACGTTTAGCTGCATGAACACATTATCGACCTAGCGCGTGGCTATACTTCAATTGATCGGACACTCATGACTGCTAAGGCGTCGCATACAATCCCGACCTGCGCCGCGGCGAGTAAAGCTGTAAGAATTTAAAACAGTGCGGTTGCCCGTCCTCCACGATCGCAGTCTGAATTAGAATTGCCTTGACTACTACATTTTACTGGTAAGTCATTCCACGTGCCGTCAGCCTTTGCCCGATGGCGTCGAAATTATTCCATAGCTGAAGCCCATTGCGATCCGGGAAAGGTGAAGAAAGTCCGGCAGTCCCTTAACGTCCGACATGAACGCAATGCCCCATCGGTCTATAAAGATCCGGCGCCGTAGTGCTTCCTTATCCTATACTGGCACGCGAGTTTGCGCATTAGCTTAAAATTCGAGCGGAGATCAAAAAAAACCTACAGACCTCACAACTAGCGCGGCCCAACACTGCTGCTTCAGATAGCGATCTAACCAGCATTAGCGCATGAGCTCGCCCTCCCTCTACCGCCATAATCCTAAAGCCCTTCGATATACTCGAAAATGAGTGCAGTGCCTGGTCGCGTGGGTGTCCACCGATTCAATACAGATGCTCAAGGCAATCACTTCTCTGATAGAGCTACCATAGCCGCTGTATCGAATGGAAATCCGACATGTAAAAATGCCTACTTTAGCCATCCATACTTCTTCGTCGATATGTAGTGGCCGATCAAGTTCAAGCGGCGCAAGCCCGGTGGAGATACTCGGTAAGAACTTAGCTGCGCCGCGTTGAGTTCTTCGGCCGTGAAAAAGGCGCATTCAGATCTCGGACAATTGACGGGTGGCCGTTTTTTACTAGAAGTTCAAACTTATATGGCGATTTTCCACAGTCGAGTTTCGTTAAACAGCAATACTGCGCTTTCCGGCTCAATCGGTGGTACCACAAGCGCGGAACCTGCACCAGGCAGGCGTGGCACTGCCCCCAACAGACGACGGGTGTACTCATGTTGCGGGTTTTGGAACAGCGTTTCAACCGCTGCGCTCTCCACTACCTTGCCGCGCCGCATTACCAAAACGTCGTCGCTGACATGGCGGATGACCCCAAGGTCGTGGGAAATAAACAAATATGCCAAGCCCAACTCAACCTGCAGGTCTGCTAGGAGATCGAGAACCTGCGCCTGCACCGAGACATCCAAGGCCGATACGGGTTCATCGCAGATGATGACTTTTGGGTTGCTGGCGATCGCACGGGCGATGGCCACGCGTTGACGTTGTCCACCCGACAGCTGCAACGGTCTGCGTGTCGCAAGGTCTGCAGGAAGTCGAACTTGGTGCAGCAGTTGAGCGATGCGCGCCGGTTGTCCATCAGCAACGATTCCGGCGACATCGAGTGCGTCGGCCAGAATCTGTCCGACGCTCCAGCGCGGGTCGAAGGAGCTCAACGGATCTTGGTAAATGACACTGACATCGCGCCGATACGCGCGGCGCCCCTTCTCTTCAACCCGGTTGTCGCCAGCACCTGCCCAAGGAATACCGAGGAATGTCACTGCACCGGCATCGGGCTCCAGCAAGCCAAGAACGATCCGCGCAACGGTGGTCTTGCCCGAACCGGACTCGCCAACGATGCCCAGTGTACGCCCGGTCCGAAGTTCGAAGCTGACATCGTCGACAACTTGACGTGATTTATGATCCGGCCCGACATAACTTTTGCCCAACCGTGACGCCGTTAACAACACTGGTGAGTCTACGCCAGGACGAGGCTTCACCGTGCCCATATTGAGCCCGGGTGACAGACGCGTGCCACGAGCATGCTCGGCAGGAACCGCATCGAGCAGCGCGCGGGTGTATGCATGACGCGGGGCGCGCAAGACTTGCTCCATCGACCCTTGCTCCACCACCTCGCCATGACGCAGTACTAATAACTCATCCGCGAGCTGGGCAACCACCGCTAAGTCGTGGCTAATGATTAGCAACGAATCGCCACGTGCTTTGATAGCTTGCAGCACGTCGATAATCTGCGCCTGCACCGTGGCATCCAGCGCGGTGGTGGGTTCATCAGCAATGACTAGACCGGGGGTTAGTGCTAGCGCACTGGCGATCAACGCACGCTGGCGAAGCCCACCCGAGAGCTGATCGGGGCGTTGCCGGGCCCGCAGCCGCGGATCAGGTACGCCAACACTTTCAAGCAGATGGATAACTCGTTCAGCTCGACTGCGGCGATCACCCCAACGATGTGTCTCGAGGACTTCGAGTATTTCCTTGCCTACTGGGCGCAACGGGTCAAGCGACACCAGCGCATCCTGCAGCACAAAACCGATACCTCTGCCTCGCAAATCACGCCAGCCACGCTCTGACAAACGCAGTAAATCCTGGCCGTCATAGCTCAGGGTGCGAGCTGTCACCCGCGCACCGGCACCCGCCAGTCCGATCAAAGTGCGTGCGGTGACACTTTTACCCGAGCCAGACTCACCGACTAGCGCCAGCGTTTTCCCCGGTTCGAGGGTGAACGACACATTGCGGACCACAGACTGTCCAGCGAACTCGATAGACAAGCCCTCGACGATCAAACGTTTATCGCTCATTTTAGTCGGCCCTCTAGGCGTTGTTGCAGATAACGGCCAGCGACCGTGGTTGAAAGCGTAGTCAGCACGATGAACAGTCCCGGGAAGAACGTCATCCACCAGGCGTTGGCGATGAAGTCTCGGCCCATCGACAGCATTGTCCCCCACTCTGGCGCTGGCGGACGTGCGCCAAGTCCCAAAAAACTTAGGGCCGAAGCCCATACGATTGCCTGCCCCACCCCCATCGTCAGTGTCACGATAAGCGGGCGCATAGCGTTGGGTAGAAGCTGCCGGGCAATGATTCGAAACGGGGGGTGCCCCAGTGCCTTCGCGGCTTCTATATAACCTGCATTGCGCACTGCCAGTACTTGGCCGCGGATCATGCGTGCATACCCCGGCGCGCCGCCCAGACCGGTGGCGATGATCAGCGGGCCAATACCGCTACCGAAGATCGCCACGAACAATAGCGCCAGAATCAGGCTGGGGAACGCAAATAGCACTTCTATCAACCAGCCGACACCACGGTCGACTCGAGCACCTCCCAACCCTCCTAACAAGCCCAGGATAATCGCGATGCCCATGGAGAGTGCAGTCGCAGCAATACCGATGAACAACGACTGACGAGCCCCGAAAATCACCCGGGAGAAGATGTCCCGTCCTGACTGATCGGTGCCGAACCAATGCGCCCAGCTAGGCGCTTGAAATGCATCGCGCGGAACGATCGCCAGTGGATCACTGTGGCCAAACAGCTGCGGCACCAGTGCCGCGACGATCAGAAAAAGCAGAAACGAGACTGACAGCAGTGGGCCCAGCCGTACTATACGCGCTGCGCGTTGAACCCGGAGCCCGGGCCCCGCGGCCTCTAAAATGAGTTCGCTCATACCGAATTCCTCTGTTGGCGAGGATCGATCCACAGGTACAGCAGATCCACAAGAATGTTCGCGAACACGTAGCCGGCGGCGACCACCAAACTTATACCGATGGTCAACGGCAAATCTTGGGTCTGAACAGCTTGGAATAGCTGACGGCCCAAGCCCTTACGGGAAAAAATCACTTCAATCACCACAGCACCACTGATCAACGCCCCGATCGCCCAGCCTGACAGCGAAATACCAGGCAGAATCGCATGGCGCAACGCATGCTTGAAACGCACAGAAAAATCGCTGAGCCCCCGGGTTCTGGCGGTAAGAACGAAAGGTTGATCGAGGGTCAATTCGAGTGATTCTCGAGTTACCTGAGCGATAAAACCTGCCAGCGGAATGGCCAATGCCACCGAAGGCAACACCAATGTTTGCCAGCCGTCACTGCCCGCTGGTGGAAATAGCCGCAAACCAAAAGCAAAGATCGCCAATAGCAGTATTCCGAGCCAGAAGTGTGGTAACGCCGCGGCCAAGGTTTCCATTAGCGAAGCCAGTCTACACAACAATCGCTGTCGGCCTGCCGTCAATACCGTCAACGTCAATACCAACACCCATGCAAGTATCAACGACGTGAACGTCAGTTGGAGCGTCGGCCAGGACTGCTCGGCGAGAACTTTGGTCACAGGCAAATGTTGGGAATAGGAAATGCCCAGATCCCCCTGAATCAGCCGCCCCAAATACAAGACGTACTGCACGGGCAGCGGTTTGTCGAGTCCAAATTCACGGGTTGCTTCCGCGATGGTTTCCGCAGTCGGGTTACCGCTCGGACCGCCGAGGATCGCCAATACGGGATCGCCAGGCATCAAGCGCAAGGCAAAAAACGTCAGAGTGGCGACCGCCCAAAGCACCATAATGCCACCGGCAAGACGCCAAAGCGCCCGTCGCCCCAATCGTATAAATCGTTCGCGTTGTAGACTGAGAAGTTCACTGGAAAGTGTCGAGCTGCTCATTTACTCACCCACGCGTCATAGAGGTAAGTAACGGCCAACGAAGGGTCCAAGCGGACACCGTGGGCTGTTTTGTAAATTCCCAACCGCGTACTCTGAGCGTATGTGGTCAGTTGCAGGTATTGACTTGAAGCCACTTGCTGAGCCTTGTAGTAAAGGACTCTGCGCTGCTCTGTATCCTGAGTCGTCAGTGCTTTTTGGATAATCTCGTCGAACGCCTGATCGCTAAACCCAGCAGTGTTCTGGTGATACCCACCCACCCCTGCCGGGCGAATGAATTCAGAACTGAAGATGATCCGCAGTACGTCCGCTGTGTTAGTGTTCCAGTAGCCTTGGCGGACGTCGTAGTCCCAATCCGCCTCACGTTTGGCCGCCTGTACATCGCTCATCTGTTCGACGATCAACTCGAAACCAACCTGGCGGGTCGTAGCCTGGACCTGTTCCCACAACATGTATTCCGACGGTGGCGTGCTATTTTCCATGACTACGTGGACCTGCAGTCGTTTACCGTCCTTGGTCCGATATCCTTCATTGTCGAATTGCACCCAGCCCGCAGCGTCAAGTAGTCGCGCTGCTTTGGCTGGGTCGTAATCCTGTGCTCTCTCGAAATCTGAATTGTAAAAACGCGTCGTTGAACTCAGCGGCCCACCGGCGCGGGGAAACTCGTTGAAGTAAACGCTTTTCAGCGCACCTTCGATGTCAGCACTGCGTACAAAGGCTTCACGCACATTCAAGTCATTGAACGGCGCACGAGTGATGTTCAGCGTGCCATTTGTGGGGTTGCCGGGGCGCTGGGCAATGATCAACGTCAAGTCCGGATTACGCCGGGCAGCTTCATGGGATTCCGGTGGCAATCCCTCAATCACATCCACTTCACCAGTCTGCAAAGAAGCAAACCTCACCGTAGGCTCCTCAATGAATCGCCAGACGATCCGCTCGAGCCAAGCCGGCCCCTGATGTTTGGCCGTGGGTGGCGCAGAGTTGTAATCAGGGTTGCGCACAAGTTCAACATGACTCTGGCGATCCCAGCGTACGACCTTGAAAGGACCAGTCCCGACAGGGCTTTCGCAGTTTACATCGCGTGGCCGAAGCAGCGCGGTGGGTGACTCGATACCGAGAAAACCCTGCGCCAGGACTTCCAGAAACGCAGCATATGGCGTGGACAGGTGAACAACTGCCGTGAACTCATCGAGTACCTCCGTACTGCGGTACTGGCGGATGTAACCACCCGCCGTACCGGACTGGGTCGTCGGATTGGCCATATGATCAAGGTTGACTTTCACAGCTGCTGCATTAAATGGTGTTCCATCGGTAAATCGGACGTCACTACGCAAATGGAATGTGTAATTCAGCCCGTCGGAGGAAACTTCCCAGCGTTTGGCCAGCCACGGGCCTATCTGACCTTCTGCATCCATCGATACCAGCGAATCAAGATACTGTTGCGCGAGAAACACTTGAGGCATATCCCCGGCAACGTGAGGGTCAAGACAGGTCGGTTCGCGGTCAGTGGCGTAGACCAGCGTACCGCCGCTTACCGGTTGATCACTGCTCGCAACGGCCGAGGCGTTTTGACCGCAGCCAATCAACAAACCGCAGATCGAGATAACTCCAATTATCGAATTATTTTTGAGCCGCGACTTGGATCGCGTGCTCTGAGTGGGTAAATTCTGTGGGCTTTTTCGCATGGGTCTTGATACACCTTAAGTCCGGGGACAAGGTCATTGCACAAGACATGCCGAGTTGTTCAGCCAATAAAACTTAGGATTCCGCGTTTCCAGCAAGTCGATAGAGAAGCAATTTGCCCATAACGTGTTGGTGGAGCAACAGTGAGGGTCACTGTAGATTGGTGTGTCATGGATTGAAGGCTTCTCTCAATCATGGTGGGTTAGGCAAGAGGGTTGGGACGGTTGCGATGTCGAAGTAGTTGGGTGGGTTCACCGAATAAACAACTTAGGCTGTATACAACCAGAGTTTGAACATAGTCTCGAGGCGGCTTTAGAGTCTCGATCAAAGCAACGAGGTCAAACTCTCGACTGGCCACAAATGGGCCCGCTCTGCTGTAGCCTTCGAATATCCCGGAGGCTATGCGGATAACTTTACCTTGTTTGATCTTCATAGTGTTTCTGCCTCCATCCTGAAACATACGCTATGGCTAAGGCGACATTCTAGGCATCGGGTTTTGACCATTACTGAAGATTGCGGGGAGATACGTGATGCTGTCCCTTGGACAGTCGCAAGAAATCTCGGAGGCTCGAACGTCCATTACCGCGCTGAAATGTGGCTAATACGTAGCGAGAGTTCATAGTTGTCATCACCCAAAACTTTCCCTCGCGCTCGACTTTCAACACGTCAGAAGTCCGAATCAAATGACCATTCTCGAACCGGCCGTACTGATCTTTACGCGCATGACCGAAAACCACACCGATACCAGCGTGCGATCTGATGAAAACCCCGCAGAGGTAAGCCGTAACCGGTTCGTCAAACCCTTGCTCTTGGGCTCTCATGATGCGCACAAGATCAAAATCTGTGTGGCGTTTCCCGTGAAAATTCACATCAACTGTGTTCAGCATCACCACGCTCCGCTGGCAGCCCATCTGGCGTTATCAGGAATTGCGCACGAAACCAGATGCTCTGATACCGTGCAAGAATCTTGGTAAATTTCATGCTGATCGAATCATGCTTTCGAGAAAAACTGGTCGACGGTTTTTTAGTGACTTAATTTGAAAACCTGGGCGATGTGAGCTGTGGTACACAGAGCCACCGTCTACTTCTATCAGGCACACATCACAGTCATGCTCATCATTGCCAACAGTGACTTTGACCACGCGATCCATACCCCATCCATCACAATGGTTCATCCATGGCGGCGTCACTACCTGGACATCGGTGACTCTGATTTCCTCATTCTGAGCGATCAGAATCTGTTGCAGTTGATGCTCGTTATCGATCATGAAGGCGGCTTCAGATTTCCGACCCTCTTGCCCGGCTTGAACAGTCAGGTGGTACCAGTGTTTACGGAGCACTCTGGATACCTGACGCCATTGGTACTGCCCCTCCCCGAACATCCCCGGTATGCCTATCATGTCGGTGTCGTTTGTTCTGAACATCGTGTGTCCTTATGTCTCGCGGAGCTCTTACAGGAGTGGAGATTAGAAGAAGGAGAAGATGGTCTTGAGGCTGGCAGCTTGCTGATGCCCCGCCCCCATCAGGACGTAAACCGTATGCTTGGTTTCGAACATAAAGCCGTCATCGAATGTGACGCACATGCTGGAACGTACCCAGTCGCCAGGTTGAAAGCGGCCTCGGCTGTCCGCGATCACCCTCTGAGCAAACACGAAAAGCGGAAGGTGGTTGGCAGCGTGAACCTTTGCGAACTCTTCAGGAGTTAGGTCGGCGCGAAAAATCGTCCACTCCTCAACCAGACAATAGGCTTTGAGTCGCGTACGCAGAGCAAGTGTTGCAATGATCTCCTCTACCGAGGAGGAGGAGCCCTGCAATGGGTCACTGATCCCGAGGAGAAGGTCACTCTGGGCTGGGCCGATCAAGGCTCACGCTCCTTCAAGGTTATGCATAAATTGACAACTGCTAGGCTGCCTACGTAGCGGAGACAGCCCGTCAAACCGACAAGATCACCACGCGAATCACTATATATATTTGTATGTTGATTGGCAAACGCGGCATACCGTCTCTTTTTGAAGAGACGCCAAGATGTCACTGCGCCGCCCTTACGCAGCCGTGCTTCAGCTGCTACGTAGATCCAAAGGGTTGCATCAGCACGCGATCGCCGGCGAGGTTGCTCAGTCGTTCATCAGCAAGCTTGAGGCCTCGAAAACCACAGCTACTGTGGAATCTACGAAAGCCTTGGCTGACGCCCTACACGTGAATGCTGCAACCTTCTTCGGTTTGGTCATCGCAGCCAGTCAACATCAGACTCCTCGCGAGGTGATGCTCTCAGCCATTGCTGAAATGGAGGCACTGGGGTTGGCGGATATCGTTCTTCCTGCAGAACCTCAGAAGCTCGAAGCGCCATCGGTGGCTGAAGCCCGGGACAGGAAGGATAAGGTTCAGCGATTGAAAGCACAGGGCTATAGTCGCGCTGAAGCTGCGCGCGAGCTCGGATACGCCTGGACGACTATCAATAGGCTTTGGTCAACGGATCGGAAATCAGAAGATTCATAATGGAATAGTTTGAACAGCCTCATTTTTGACAATACGGAGCATTGCTCTAATTTAGGACTACGCACTCGAATGAGTTTTCGGAAGCTGGCTGACTGAGGAGTTCTCTCACTAACTGGTCAGCGTTTATATGGAGCCGGGCAACTAAACAACCATGCGCGAGCGCCAGAACACATACCACACCAAAATAATGATCGAGGGTAGCAACCAGATGAGCATCGCCTATCTGCTCGCTGGAGCATTCGATCATATTGGCTTGGCTAGGCAGCCACGGCATCAAAGCTACCGCCTGGACGCCCGTTGGGCATGGGCACTGACGCAAAGATAAGCGCTGCCAAAAGGCTTCGGGCAAAGGGTATACCCGTAATGAAAACGGCGAGAGATATAGGACTATCAGAGGCAAAAATGCATAGGTATCTCAATAAAATTATTTAGATTAAAATACAATCTATTCGATCCGACACTACTCCTACACGCTATTAATATTGCCTCACCGAAGCTTAGGAAAATTTAACACATTGGTTTTCTTCTCCAACTCATCAACTTTCTTCTTCAGTGTAAACACCTCGTACACAAGGGAAATATTCTTCTGGAGTGCAACATGATAATCTTTCTCCAGCGCTTTGTACTGCTTCTGGAGGCCCTTGCCTGTCGAACTAACATGCTCTAGAGTAGTCGAACTTAGGGAATCAGCAACCTTCAGCTGCTGCCTTTCAGCGGCTTCGTCAATCGCTCTGCAGAGGTCTGGATAGCGCTTCTTCTTTATAGATCCTCGCTTTCGGCCAGCCTCAAGTGCAACCGCATCGTTATTAATTGCACATCCAACAGGAACAATTTGGGGGCACCCATTTATCATCCGATCTAAAGCAGCGAGATAATCGTTAACTGCACTCATAGTATCCTCTCTTAAACCCCATCAACTTTGGTTAAGCGTTGCGTGATCGCATTAACCTCATTAGAAAGCTGTTTATAAAACGGACTTTCCGGCGCAAACATAGACATACTTCGCTCAAGATTACGAAGTCCATGCTTAATTTTTACAACACTGGCGCCATCAAGGATTGAGTATTTACAGTCAGTACACACTAATACATTCATAAAACCAATCTTCTCACATGGTTCAGGATTCACGCACCCACCCAAAGGCCCCTCTTTATAAACCATATCTCCACTTTTAAACTTTTGAAGAGTCACTTCTCTGTCAGTCGCAATGATCAATGGGCGACCCCGATCGCGTGAAACCTGTATTCTATTCCCCTCCCCACCCCATAGACGTCCAGAAGAGTTTATGACGTTTTGGTTGTACTTAACGTAGCCAAACATTCGTTGCTCTGCCGCAATTTCACTTACAAAATGCTTCTGATCATCAGAAACTATAAAGTTTTGCGCAAAAGCGCTATCAGCACGATAGTACGACGTCATAACCTCCGTAAGGTGTTTATACTGAATTGATAAGACGCCCAGAGAGACCAAGCCAGAACGAGCGGAATAAACAGCAAGTGATCTACGGCATTGGTGTGTACATAGGGGCCACTGCGCACCGACCTTCAGATTAGATTTACCTCTCCAATCTCGAAATCCGTCGAACTCATCAAGCTCAGCTAAATCCTCCTCAACTATATTAAGTCCATCAATACGTTTCAGCGCCCTGTAGGTAAAGCGAACTAATGGAGTCGCCATGATAGGAGCAGTCGCATAATGCACGCACTGAGTGTTTTCCTTACGCTGGGAGATAACGGGAAATAACGGAAAAGCTGACGGTTCTGAATCATCCCACCCGTTCCTTATCACAGCAATCTTCGCAAGCGACTGCGCAGCCGTAACTCCTTTCTCGACAATTGGAGCACTGACCCAAAACGTGGGAGTCTGATTTTGACCTTCAATTTTTGAGGTATACCCTCGGAGCACTATAAATTCCTCACCATTGACCTCAATCTTCTGAAGCGTATTGAATGGCAAGCATCGAGCCTCATTGCACCGCATACCGCTAAATAAATGAATCCATGTCTTAGAATAATAACGAATAAAATTCAAATGAGAATAAAGATCTACCATATTCACAATAGAATATTTTGAAAAGTAGTCATGTAAACCGACTGCTTCCAACGCTGCACTCCATACAACCGCCCTGCCATTATTCCGATACTTGGAGACCTGGCAGCCAAACATAGGATTATGTTTTCTCGCTTCAAAGAATTTACATAGAGAGCCAGATACTCCATTAAACTCATCGAGCGCGTAATCAAGACCAGCTATCAAGGATGCGTAGCGTCTTGTAGGAATCAGCATTGTCTGCTCCACCTCCAGACCATACTGATACCCTAAAACTTGCCTGAGTTCCCGAATACAATCCTGGGGGGAGTAAGGAAAACGCGCGTCAGGGTGCATTAAACTTAAATCGTATAGCTCGCTAAGAAGCTCGATCACTGCCATAACAGAACTTTTACTCTTCGCCGACAACGCGTCGCCAAGTAGTTTTACATTATCTAATGAGCCTAGAAGCTGTCGGAGCGTGAGATTATTATCCATCGCCAAGTTAGCCAGCAACCTCAGCGGGGTCAGGATAATAGAGCCTACCTTACGCGGCTTTGAGTACAAATTCATCCTAGCAATTTGCACCTGCTTCATCTCACCTACAACTATACCAAATAACTCACTACCTTGATCAGAGCGCCAATTGACAAAATTGTAAATCGTTTTACCTGCCGCACAATATACCTTCACATCCCAAACTTTATCACCATATCTTGAGACAACAGCCCCGCCGAGGCTCCGAGATACAACAAACTCATCACCTACAATGGAGTGCCTAATTTCGTGGTACACATCGGGCAAAGAGATAGCTTTCACCCCCGCCAACTGGAGTCCTTCTATAATGCTCATGACACCACGCCTATTGATACCAAGGTATCAAAATGAACCCCCCAAAAACTATCAAGATCTCCATGATCAATTCCCTTGGAGACATTTTCAATCAGCTCTACCATAGTAGGATTTTTACTCACGATTGCCTCAAGGACTTCTTCGACCCGATGTAACATTGGAACAAAACGATTATTAAAACTTTCTGAGGATCGTCGGGCTTTGGTTTCGTTGATAATAAACTTCAAGGACAACAACCTACGAATATCATGCTCATCAGCATGCACTCCATAATGAGCGCAAAACAGGCACGTTTCAGGGTCTTTGCAAGATGGCAATGGGGCGAGCGGAGTAAAACCTTCAGCCAAGTCAGGCGCGTTGTCATCACTATTTACGCATTGGCCCGCCGGTACCGAATGTGAAGAAACCGTGTCATCGATTAACTGTACTGGAATGGTCGCTTGACTACGGGTTCGTATAAGCGCGGACTGATGTAGAGCATTAAAGAAAGAGTTAAGCTGGTCTGCAGAATCTTCGAAGCTAGACCGGCCGTAATGCGCTCGGACTACCCCCTCGGTGTTTCCAAGCTTTTCTGCTACAAGGTGGGTGTCTCCTCCGCTCAACTTCAAATATTCGGAGCTAACGTTCTGACGCCATTCTTTGGGAGTTACCCAGCTCAAATTTGGAAGCGAATTCGAAAAGAACCTTTTCAAACCGTTGATATTGATATTTTGAATATTTACCAATTCAGCTTTCTTGCTGAACACCGGAAACACCAAATCCGTTTCTTGTTGCTGAACCATGAACTGACGAATAGATAAGATTTTTTTATAAAGCGGAGCAAACTCAACCCCAAACTCCGGATATACTTCCTTACCGTCAGCTCGGCCTTTCGTACCAGAAAAACGTCGTCCTTGCGTCGAGGGTACTACCTGCTCAGTCGTAAGTTTTAAGTCTCGACAGACACTCAAATTCTGACCCGAAGCCGATACGAAACATATTAATGCTGCAACCATTGCTTTGTTGGCCAGAGCCCTTGCTGCTGGGCATTCAATGTCAGACCTAAAGTTTTTAAAGGACGCCCTCGCATTCCAATAGGCGTTGCGCTCACGCACTGACTCATCAACTGTCTTCAAACGTAGGAGAACTGATCGGCGCGAGGGAAATTCTGAAAGCTCATTCAAAATATCATAAATAGTCCCAGACACTTCTGATGACAACCCGGCTTGACTCGAGGAGTAATAGTAATAATCTTTGTCCTTTTCTGAAACTAGCTTTACCGGCAGCGCGCCATCTAAAACAATGACACGATGAACTTCATCAATAAAATTAACAAGTGCAGCAAACATAACCGCTTTGTCATCAGACGAAGTACCGATGACAAAATCGCCCCTACTTAGTTTACGGCGACCGATAAAGGCTGCTAATCGCCTCAACTGAACATCATCTAAATCAAATGCAACACTGAGGGTTAGCCGAGCCCCACGCTGATAACTCCTTGCGGTTTCCTGACTGAGAGGTGCTCCGGCAATGCCGCTTACGTGCATTTCTCGCAACAGATCGGACGTGTAGTTTTGATAAGCTGCTTTGAGCAATGTACAATCGTGAATCTGACTAACATCATATTTAGAATCCATCCAATTCATAAAGCGCCGAACATCACGGAAGTTCCCTTCTACAGTATTGGGATTACCTTCTCGAAAGCGCTCTATCAGTTTCCTTACAAAATCACGACGCCGCACATCGAAAGATGCCGGATCAACTTTAACTCCGCCGCATCTCTGCGATCTTGAATCTCGCGACGTGTAACAAAAAGCGCCGACATCCCAGCGATATGTGTGCGCGCTGTATAATCCAACCTTGGACGTCAACACAACAGATTCCGGCTGCAAGGCTTCCGCATTGTAATCGCCAACGTCCAATTGCGTGATCGCACGGGCTTGAAACTCAGAGATCACTAGGAACCTCCGCAACCACTGATACTGCTGAAGTATTCACATATTTAAAAAGCCGAGACTCATACTTTCCTTGCACTGAGGCGCGCCACTTAAGTCGCGATTTATAATTCAAATACTGCAATGTCGTCTTTTTATCACTATGGCCAAGGCGCTGCTGCACATACTCTAGGACTTCAGTAGTGCGCCCCTCCCCCCCAGTATCCAACTCTGACTCAAGCAAGTTTATACCAAAAGATGCTCGCAAATCATGAAATGTAAATTTTTGAAAATCGGCATGCTCAAGATATATTTTTGGAAGCAGAATTTCAGTTATGAACTGCCGTATGGCTGCACCATCTTGAAGGGGGGCGAGATCTGCATTATGCCCACCCCCACCTGAGCCGTATCGCTGTGTTTCCTGGCGATCGAGAAGTTCTGTCTTGCTAGTATAGTACGGGTTGCCGTTCTTAGTGAGGAACAGATAATTATCACCTGCATCCCTGTAAAATGAACGGGACTGCCTTTTTAGGGAGTCTTCGCATTTGCTATATATTTTTAAATCACTCACTAGCCATCCAGGCACGAGCAATACCATTCTTTTACCGCTTTTAGTATCGACTCCGGTGCCCATACCGATTTTCAAACGCAGCATCCCATCTTTATCCAGCGGCCTACTCAAGCTACTAATCCGCAATGTGCAAACGGTTTGAATTCGCGCGCCTGTAAAAAGTGCCAAGTAAAACATCAACTGATATTCACGCGACGAGCTAAGCAAAAACTTTAGAACAATTTCCTGATCTTCTACATCTAGAGGACGAAGTTTACCTCCATCAGAAATACGATCCGGCTCAGACGACACCCGACTTTTTATTGCGAGGTTATGTGACTGCACCTTTACTGCGGACGCGATCCCATAGTTATTCAGTGTCGATATATACTTGAAGACATCTTTAAAAGGTTCAACACCTAAAAAGCTTTCATCAACCAATCTACAGCGCATGATTTCACGGTAAAACTTTACTACAGCGTTTATTCTTGCCGTACCTGTTCCTAAACCAATTTGCCCCAAGACGGCTTGATCTATTAGGCGCTGCCGATAGCGATATGTAATTTTTAGCCGGTCATTAACTGGAAAATAAAAAACATCTAAGCCTTCACTTTCGGAAAACCTTAGATAATCGAGGAGATGGTCTGCAATCCCTCTATAGGTGCGGGACTCGTAGTTAATCTCAGTTTGTAGTTTATGAACTAGATATAGATTACCTATATCCCAAGGCTCGCCGTTCCCCTGGATGATCACTGGGAATTTTCGATAAGAAAGGGGATCTGCAACGAACTCTTGTAAAGGAGGAGCCAGGTGTGTGTTGACGTGACCTGTAAAGTGGACTCGCTGGAAACGGAACTCGGGTAACAAGATCCGCCGAGCTAAAGAATCATACCTCGCACACGGTTGTTTTTTTGAGATTTTATCCGCCACCAAAGCCATCCTTTATGTCCACATGTCCATAGACTATTACATTTGGACTCCAGAGTCCATATGCGTACATGTAGATTGCCCACCAGGAACATCGCCGCCGTACCGATCACCGACAGGCTCTTCATCATGTACGGCGCCGCACGCAGAATGGCACCACCGATGCTGCGTGCCGCCTGGCCAGGCTTCTGAGTGAGCCACAGACCCAGGTCATCCAGCTTGACGATACCAGCCACCAAGCCATACACGCCCACGGTCATGACAATCGCAATGCCGGACAGCACGATCACCTGCTGCATCAAGGGTGCATCGGCCACGGTGCCGAGGGTGATGGCGATGATTTCGGCGGAGAGAATGAAGTCGGTACGGATGGCGCCTTTGATCTTGTTCTTTTCGAAGGCTACCAAGTCGGTTGCCGGGTCCGAGACGGCTTCGACCAACTGCACATGTTGCGCATGGTCTTCGTCTTTGCTGTGCAGGAACTTGTGCGCCAGCTTCTCGAACCCCTCGAAACACAGGTAGGCACCGCCGAGCATCAACAACGGCGTCACCGCCCAGGGCGCAAACGCACTGATCAACAAGGCGGCCGGCACCAGGATCAACTTGTTGACGAACGACCCCTTGGCCACCGCCCACACCACGGGAATTTCCCGCTCCGCACGCACGCCGGAGACCTGTTGGGCATTGAGCGCCAGGTCATCACCCAGCACACCGGCGGTCTTCTTTGCCGCCATTTTGGTCATCAGGGCAACGTCATCGAGTACCGCGGCGATATCGTCGATCAACACCAACAAGCTGCTTCCTGCCATGAATCGGGCTTCCGTAAGAGTGGGATGACGCGAGCATAGCGCGGCGCAAGGCCCTGCGGGCAGATTGTTGAGGCTCGCGGATGGCCGGTGCTACCATGCGCAACCGCCAGTCTTGGCAAGGAAACTCCAGGTTTATGAGCACCATTCGCGAGCGCAACAAAGAAAAGATCCTGCGGGCGGCGAGCGAGGAGTTTGCCGACAAGGGCTTCGCCGCGACCAAAACCAGCGACATCGCCGCCAAGGCCGGGCTGCCCAAGCCCAACGTCTATTACTACTTCAAGTCCAAGGACAACCTCTACCGCGAGGTGCTCGAAAGCATTATCGAGCCGATCCTGGCGGCTTCCACGCCGTTCAATCCGGATGGCGAACCCTCGGTGGTACTGAGCCACTACATTCGCTCGAAAATCCGCATCTCCCGCGACCTGCCGTTTGCGTCCAAAGTCTTCGCCAGCGAAATCATGCACGGCGCCCCGCACCTCAGCGCGGACCAGGTCGAACAGCTCAACGCCCAGGCCAAGCACAACATCGCCTGTATCCAGGACTGGGTAGATCGCGGCCTGATCGCGCCGATTGACCCCAATCACTTGATGTTCAGCATCTGGGCGGCGACGCAGACCTATGCGGATTTTGACTGGCAGATTTCAGCGGTGACCGGAAAAGCCAAGTTGGACGAGGCGGATTATGAAGCAGCGGCGCAGACCATTATTCGGTTGGTGCTCAAGGGCTGCGAGCCGGACTGAGGAAATGTGGTGCCTGTGGAGTTTGCGCCAGACATAAATTATCAAACACTGAAGATCCCCCCGTGGGAGCGGGCTTGCTCGCGAAAGCGCCCTCCCAGACACATCCTGCCAAAAGCTTGTAGATCAGCATCAGCCACCGAGATCTAGCCTCTCAGGACACCGTTTAAAGAGAGGCCAAGGAATGCCTGATCTAGCTAACTCACACCGCCTGCGTATCGGGCGGTTCAGCGAACCCAATCGCATCTATCTGATCACCACCAATACTTACGAACGTGCGCCGATATTCAGTGACTTTTACCTGGGTCGGCTGGTGGTTTGGCAATTCAGACTCGCTCACTACCACGGACTAGCAAACTCGCTGGCCTGGGTGGTAATGCCAGATCACTTTCACTGGTTGGTCGAGTTACAAAAAGGATCACTGGGCGACTTGATGTGCCAAGTAAAATCCAAAAGCACCCGAAGCGTAAACGGTGCTTCTGGTCGCAAAGGCAGGCTATGGCAAACCAGCTTTCACGACCGCGCGCTGCGCAAGGAAGATGACTTGGTGAAGATGGCCCGGTATGTGGTGGCCAATCCTCTGCGGGCGGGGCTGGTGAAGCAGATTGGCGACTATCCGCTGTGGGATGCAGTTTGGTTGTAGGGGCAAGACCGAGTTGCCCCCTTCGCGAGCAAGCCCGCTCCCACATTGAACCGCATTCTCATGCTGGAACTCGATCAAGTGTGGGAGCGGCGGTTCGACGCTTCGACTTGCTCGCGAAGGGGCCAGAAAAATCAGCAAAAAACTAGGCCGACACCCCCGCATCCGCCATCAACCCCACCCCCTCAATCGCCGTAATCGCACACTGCTCATCAATGTCCGACGTATCTCCGCTGATGCCGATCGCCCCCAGCACCACGCCTTCCTGACTCCGAATCAATACCCCACCCGGCGCAGGCACCACGCTGCCCTGCCCCAGGCTGTTCAACGCCGCGATAAACGCCGGTCGCTGCTGCGCGTCCAGCGCCAGCAGGCGTGAACCCTTGCCCAGGGCTATCGCGCCCCAAGCCTTGCCGATGGCGATTTGCGGGCGCAGCAGGCTGGCACCGTCTTCCCGTTGCAGGGTGACCAAGTGACCGCCGCTGTCGAGCACGGCGATGGTCAGCGGTGCAGCAGAAATGGTGCGCCCTGCACTGAGGGCCTGGCTGGCCAGTTGGGTGGCGAGTTTCAAGGTTAAAGCGCTCATGGTGCCGTCCTTCTTTTGTTATTGGGAAAGCGGTGGAGGTCTGAATGATCAGATGCTCGATCAAACAAATAGAACACAATGAATTTTAATTTTGTATACAATATTTTCGCACAAAGGCTCCATACGTCGAAAAAAGCGGTTCCGACGAACGCAAAGGCCAGTTTATAAAATGCATTGACCTACGCCGCTCGCCATGAATACACTTTGACCACACACCACTTGTATACAATTACAAAACGCAAGAGGCACCAATATCATGAGCAAAATGAGAGCAATCGAAGCCGCTGTTCTGGTGATGCGTCGCGAAGGTGTGGACACCGCCTTCGGTATCCCAGGCGCCGCGATCAACCCGCTGTATTCGGCCTTGCAGAAAGTGGGTGGCATCGATCACGTCCTTGCTCGCCACGTTGAAGGCGCCTCCCACATGGCCGAGGGCTACACCCGCACCAAGGCCGGCAATATCGGCGTGTGCATCGGCACCTCGGGCCCGGCGGGCACTGACATGGTCACCGGCCTGTACAGCGCCTCGGCCGACTCGATCCCGATCCTGTGCATCACCGGTCAAGCGCCCCGCGCCCGGATGCACAAGGAAGACTTCCAGGCCGTGGACATCACCAGCATCGTCAAGCCGGTGACCAAGTGGGCAACCACCGTCCTGGAACCGGGCCAAGTGCCGTACGCCTTCCAGAAAGCCTTTTACGAAATGCGCTCCGGCCGCCCAGGCCCGGTGCTGATTGACCTGCCGTTCGACGTGCAGATGGCCGAGATCGAATTCGACATCGACGCCTACCAGCCGCTGCCCCTGGCCAAGCCCCTGGCCACCCGCGTGCAGGTGGAAAAAGCCCTGGCGCTGCTGGACCAGGCCGAACGCCCACTGTTGGTGAGCGGCGGCGGCGTGATCAATGCCGACGCCAGCGAGTTGCTGGTGGAATTTGCTGAACTGACTGGCATCCCGGTGATCCCGACCCTGATGGGCTGGGGCACCATTGCGGACGATCACCCACAGATGGTCGGCATGGTCGGTCTGCAGACGTCCCACCGTTATGGCAACGCGACGATGCTCAAGTCGGACGTGGTGCTGGGCATCGGTAACCGTTGGGCCAACCGTCATACCGGTTCGGTCGAGGTGTACACCGAGGGCCGCAAGTTCATTCACGTCGACATCGAGCCGACCCAGATTGGTCGCGTCTTCACGCCGGACCTGGGTATCGTGTCCGACGCCGGTTCCGCCCTGACGATGTTCATTGAAGTGGCCCGCGAGTGGAAAGCCGCCGGCAAACTCAAGGACCGCAGCGCCTGGCTCAATGACTGCCAGCAACGCAAAGCCACCCTGCACCGCAAGACTCACTTCGACAACGTGCCGGTCAAGCCACAGCGCGTGTATGAAGAAATGAACCAGGTGTTCGGCAAAGACACCTGCTACGTCAGCACCATCGGCCTGTCGCAGATTGCCGGCGCGCAGTTCCTGCACGTGTACAAGCCACGCCACTGGATCAACTGCGGCCAGGCCGGTCCGTTGGGTTGGACCATCCCCGCCGCGCTCGGCGTGGTCAAGGCCGACCCGAGCCGCAAAGTGGTGGCGCTGTCCGGTGACTACGACTTCCAGTTCATGATCGAAGAACTGGCGGTGGGCGCACAGTTCAAGCTGCCGTACATCCACGTGGTGGTGAACAACTCCTACCTCGGCCTGATCCGCCAGGCTCAGCGCGGGTTTGAAATGGACTACTGCGTGCAGCTGTCCTTCGACAACCTCAATGCGCCGGAACTCAACGGCTATGGCGTGGACCACGTGGCCGTCGCCGAAGGCCTGGGTTGCAAGGCCCTGCGCGTGTTCGAGCCAAGCCAGATCGCGCCGGCCCTGCGCCGCGCCGAGGAAATGATCGAAGAATTCAAGGTGCCGGTGATCGTTGAGATTATTCTGGAGCGCGTGACCAATATTTCCATGGGCACCGAGATCAACGCCGTCAACGAATTCGAAGATCTGGCACTGGTCGGCAACGATGCGCCGACTGCCATTTCCCTACTCGATTAAGGAGAACCTTATGCCGCGTTTCGCCGCCAACCTGTCCATGCTGTTTACCGAACAGGACTTTCTTGCCCGTTTCAAAGCGGCCGCCGACGCCGGCTTCCAAGGCGTCGAGTACCTGTTCCCCTATGAATTCAGCTCTGCCGAAATCAAGGCGCAACTCGACGCCCACGGTTTGACCCAGGTGCTGTTCAACCTGCCGGCCGGTGACTGGGCCAAGGGCGAACGCGGCCTGGCCTGCCACCCGGACCGGGTCGAGGAATTCCGCGCCGGGGTCAAGCTGGCCATCGCCTACGCCCAGGTGCTGGGCAACACCCAGATCAACTGCCTGGCGGGCATCCGGCCACAAGGCGTTGACGACGAAACCCTGGAAAAAACCTTCGTCGCCAACCTCAAGTACGCCGCTGAAAAACTGCAAGCCGTGGGCATCAAGCTGGTGATGGAAGCGATCAACACCCGCGACATCCCAGGCTTCTACCTGAACAACACGGCGCAGGCCCTGTCGATTCGCGAACAGGTGGGCAGCGACAACCTGTTCCTGCAATACGACATCTATCACATGCAAATCATGGAAGGCGACCTGGCCCGCACCATGGCCGCGCACCTGGGTGAGATCAACCACATCCAATTGGCGGACAACCCTGGGCGCAACGAGCCGGGCACCGGTGAGATCAACTACCGCTTCCTGTTCGAACATTTGGACCGCATCGGCTACACGGGTTGGGTCGGCTGTGAGTACAAGCCGTTGACCACCACCGAAGCGGGTTTGGGTTGGTTGAAGACCCACAACGCCATCTAAATAGAGGATTTCTTCATGGCTAAAATCGGATTTATCGGCACCGGCATCATGGGTCAACCCATGGCCGCCAACCTGCAGAAAGCAGGTCACCAACTGTTCCTCTCCGAACACCACGGCAAGGCGCCGCAAGCGCTGATCGACGCTGGCGCAGTGGCCCTGGCCAACCCGCAGCAGGTTGCGCAGGAAGCCGAGTTCATCATTGTGATGGTGCCGGACACCCCGCAGGTCGACGACGTATTGTTCCGCAAAGACGGCGTCGCCGCCGGCCTGTCGCCGAACAAGGTGGTGATCGACATGAGTTCGATCTCCCCCACCGCCACCAAGGCGTTCGCCGCCAAGATCAACGAGACCGGCGCGCAGTACCTGGACGCCCCGGTGTCCGGTGGTGAAGTCGGCGCCAAGGCCGGCACCCTGAGCATCATGATCGGTGGCGAGCCGCAGACCTTCGAACGCGCGCTGCCGTTGTTCCAGGCCATGGGCAAGAACATCACATTGGTGGGCGGCAATGGCGATGGCCAGACCGCCAAGGTGGCCAACCAGATCATCGTCGCGCTGAACATCCAAGCGGTCGCGGAAGCGCTGCTGTTCGCCTCCAAGAACGGCGCCGACCCGGCCAAGGTGCGGGAAGCGCTGATGGGCGGATTTGCTTCGTCGAAGATCCTCGAAGTGCATGGCGAGCGCATGATCAAGGGCACTTTTGACCCGGGCTTCCGCATCAACCTGCACCAGAAGGACCTCAACCTGGCGTTGGCCGGCGCCAAGGAACTGGGGATCAACCTGCCGAACACCGCCGGTACGCAGCAGGTATTCAGTACGTGCACCGCGATTGGCGGCGGCAACTGGGACCACTCGGCGCTGATCAAAGGCCTGGAACATATGGCGAATTTCTCGATTCGCGAGAAGTAATACACGCCGCTCCTACCTTTGAAATGCGGTCGAATGTGGGAGCGGGCTTGCTCGCGAAAGCGGTGTATCCGTCAACATGGATGTTGGATGTCAGTCCGCATTCGCGAGCAAGCCCGCTCCCACATTTGATCGCATTCCAGTTCCTGAAATTGAAGCACCTCTAATAACAAAAAATCCCCGGGAGCCCGCTTATGTCGGTCGATCCGCAACATCTGCTTCGCGAGCTGTTTGCCACAGCCATCGACGCTGCCCACCCCCGGCAAGTCCTTGAACCCTACCTGCCCGCCGACCGCAGCGGCCGTGTGATCGTGATCGGTGCCGGCAAGGCCGCCGCCGCCATGGCGCTGGTCGTGGAAAACGTCTGGCAGGGCGAAGTCACCGGTCTGGTTGTCACCCGTTACGGCCACGGCGCGCCCTGCAAGAAAATCGAAGTGGTCGAGGCCGCGCACCCGGTGCCCGACGCTGCTGGCCTGGCCGTGGCCCAGCGCGTATTGGCACTGATCAGCAACCTGACGGAAGACGACCGCGTGATCTTCCTGCTGTCCGGCGGTGGCTCTGCGCTGCTGGCGTTGCCCGCAGAAGGCATCACCCTGGCCGATAAACAGGCCATCAACAAAGCCCTGCTCAAGTCCGGCGCGACCATTGGCGAGATGAATTGCGTGCGCAAGCACCTCTCGGCCATCAAGGGCGGCCGACTGGCGAAAGCCGCATGGCCAGCCACGGTCTACACCTACGCGATTTCCGATGTGCCCGGCGACCAGGCCACAGTGATTGCCTCCGGCCCCACGGTCGGTGACCCGAGCACGTCGCAACAGGCGCTGGCGATCCTGAAGCGTTACAACATCGACGCCCCCGCCTCGGTGCGCAGTTGGTTACAGAACCCGGCCTCGGAAACCGTCAAGCCCGGTGACCCGGTGCTCGCCCGCAGCCACTTCCAATTGATCGCCCGCCCCCAGCAATCCCTGGAAGCGGTGGCGGTAAAAGTCCGCCAGGCCGGTTTCAGCCCGTTGATCCTCGGCGACCTCGAAGGCGAAGCACGGGACGTGGCCAAGGTACACGCCGGTATCGCCCGGCAGATCGTGCAGCACGGCCAACCGCTGGCGGCGCCGTGCGTGATCCTCTCCGGCGGCGAAACCACCGTGACCGTGCGCGGCAATGGCCGTGGCGGGCGCAATGCGGAATTCCTGTTGAGTCTCACCGACAGCCTCAAGGGCCTGCCCGGCGTGTACGCCCTGGCCGGTGACACCGACGGCATCGACGGCTCGGAAGACAACGCCGGCGCGATCATGACGCCGTGCAGTTATTCGCGCGCCGAAGCCCTCGGGCTGTCGGCCAGCGATGAGCTGGATAACAACAACGGCTACGGCTATTTCGCCGCCGTCGACGGTTTGATCATCACTGAGCCCACGCGCACCAACGTCAACGACTTCCGCGCCATCCTGATCCTTGAGACTGCCAAACATGACGCCTGACAAGAAGGTCAAAATCCTCGCCACCCTGGGCCCGGCCACCGACGGTATCGACGACATCCGTGAACTGGTAGAAGCCGGTGTGAACATCTTCCGGCTCAATTTCAGCCACGGCGACCACGCCGACCATGCCCAACGCTACCAATGGATTCGCCAGGTCGAGCGCCAGTTGAACTACCCACTGGGCATCCTCATGGACCTGCAAGGGCCAAAGCTGCGGGTCGGGCGTTTTGCCGAGGGCAAGGTGCAACTGGTACGCGGCCAGGCATTGCGCCTGGACCTGGACGAAACACCGGGCGACCAGCGCCGGGTCAACCTGCCCCACCCGGAAATCATCGCAGCGCTGGAACCCGGCATGGATCTGCTGCTGGACGATGGCAAGCTGCGCCTGCGGGTGATCACCAAACATGCCGACGCCATCGACACCACTGTGCTCAATGGCGGTGAATTGTCTGATCGCAAAGGCGTGAACGTCCCACAAGCGCTGTTGGAACTCAGCCCATTGACCGCCAAGGATCGGCGCGATTTGAGCTTTGGCCTGGAGCTGGGCGTGGATTGGGTGGCACTGTCGTTCGTGCAGCGCCCGGAAGACATTCGCGAAGCCCGCGAGCTGATCGGCGACAGGGCCTTCCTGATGGCCAAGATCGAGAAACCCTCGGCCGTGCAGCGCCTGCGGGAAATCGCCGAACTGAGCGACGCGATCATGGTGGCCAGAGGCGACCTGGGCGTGGAAGTACCGGCCGAGAGCGTGCCGCAGATCCAGAAGGACATCATCAGCACCTGCCGCCAACTGGGTAAACCGGTGGTGGTGGCGACGCAGATGCTGGAGTCGATGCGCTTCTCACCGGCGCCGACCCGCGCCGAAGTCACCGATGTCGCCAATGCCGTGGCCGAAGGCGCGGACGCGGTGATGCTGTCGGCGGAAACCGCGTCCGGCGAATACCCGCTGGAAGCCGTGCAGATGATGAGCAAGATCATCCGCCAGGTGGAAAACGGCCCGGATTACCAGGCGCAACTGGATGTCAGCCGACCGAAGGCGGATGCCACGGTGTCGGACGCCATCAGCTGCGCGATCCGCCGTATCAGCAGCATCCTGCCGGTGGCGGTGCTGGTGAACTACAGCGAGTCGGGCAGCTCCAGCCTGCGCGCGGCGCGGGAACGGCCGGTGGCGCCGATCCTCAACCTCACGCCGAACCTGTCCACGGCACGGCGATTGAGCGTGGCGTGGGGCGTGCATTCGGTGGTCAATGATCGGCTGCGCCAGGTGGATGAGGTCTGTTCCACGGCGCTGGAGATTGCCCAGGCACAGGGCATGGCGGAGCGTGGGGATACGTTGGTGATTACGGCGGGGGTGCCGTTCGGGCAGCCGGGGTCGACCAACTCTTTGCGTATAGAGACGTTGATCTAGCGCCTGTAAGGGCCTCTTCGCGAGCAAGCCCGCTCCCACATTTCGATCACGGTTCGACATGACGACTCGGTCAAATGTGGGAGCGGGCTTGCTTGCGAAGGGGACAACTCGGTCTCACTGACTAACCACCATGCACAACCACACCTGCCCCGACTGGGCTGAAGCCCTGCTCAACGGCTTTAGCCAGATCTTCCTGCAACGCCAACCGCTGTGCGGCCTGCTGTGCCTGCTGGCGATCCTGATCGGCGCGCCGACCTTGCTCGGCGGCGCGCTGTTGGGCGGCGTGGCGGGATTGCTCACGGCCCAGCGTCGCGGTTATCCCAAGACCGAGCGCCAGGCCGGGCTGTATAGCTATAACGGTGTGTTGTTGGGTTTGTTGATCAGCCAGCACTTCGCCTGGTCGGCCTTGCTGCCGCCGCTGATCCTGGCGTGCGGCGGCTTGAGTGCAATCCTGACGCGGCAATGGTTGAAACGCGCCAGTCAGCCCAACGACTTGCCCGCCTACACCGCGCCTTTTGTCGGCCTGGGTTGGTTGCTGCTGGGCACGGTGCCAGAGAGTACCTTTGCCCTGAGCGAACCCGACACGTTGGCTATCCTCGCCGCGCCATTTACCGGACTCGCGCAAATCATGTTGTTGGACCAGCCCGTATCAGGCGCGCTGATTGCGCTGGGCCTGTGGCTGGCCAACCGCCGCGCCGCTACCTGGGCCTTGATCGGCGCCAGTGTCGGCGTGCTGATCGCGCTCTGGCTGGACGAACCCGCCAGCGCCCTCCTCGGCCTGCACAGCTACAACCCGGCGCTGGCTGCCTTAGCGTTGAGCCAGGTACGTCGCCAGCCCTGGCTGCCGCTGCTGGGCATCCTGCTGGCGATCACGCTCACGCCCGGCTTTGCCGCCCTGCACCTGCCTGCGCTGACCGCGCCGTTCATCCTCGCCTGTTGGCTGGTGCATGCGGGTGTTCGAGTGCTGCGCAAACCCTGCATGGACAGCCCCTTCGAATCCCCCTAGGCTTGCTCGATATCAGTTTCAGGCGGGATTTATGGACAGCAACAACGACTGGCGCCAGCGGCTCTACGTCATGATTTTCCAGAGTGACACCACCGCAGGACGGCGCTTTGACGGCATCCTGCTGCTGATCATCCTGGCCAGCCTGGTGATCGTGATGCTCGACAGCATCGACCAGATTCACCAGAACTATGCCGATGTGCTCGCCTATATCGAGTGGGGCTTCACCCTCGTCTTCCTGATCGAGTACGGGTTGCGGCTGTATTGCTCGCCCAAGCCGTTGCGCTACGCCTTCAGTTTTTATGGGTTGGTGGACTTGCTGGCCATCGTGCCCGGCATCCTCGCGTTGTATTACAGCGACGCGCAGTACCTGTTGATCATCCGCATCATTCGGATGTTGCGGATCTTCCGCGTGCTCAAGCTCAGCCCGTACCTCAAGCAGGCCAACTACCTGATGGCGGCGCTGCGGGGCAGCAAGCAGAAGATCGTGGTGTTCCTGGTCAGCGTGTGCACGCTGGTCACGGTGTTCGGCACCTTGATGTACGTGATCGAAGGCCCGGAGCACGGCTTTACCAGCATTCCGAAAGGCATCTACTGGGCCATCGTGACCCTGACCACCGTGGGCTTTGGCGACATTGTGCCGAAGACGCCACTGGGCCAGGTGATTTCGTCACTGGTGATGATCACCGGTTACTCGATCATCGCCGTGCCCACCGGGATTTTCACCGCTGAACTGGCGAGTGCCATGCGCGGTGAACAACTGCAAACCGACTGCCCGGTGTGCAAGAAGAATAGCCATGAACCGAATGCCGCCTTCTGCTCGCGGTGCGGGAGTAACCTTTTCCGTAAAGTGGAATAAGCAAAGTACGTTTTAATCTTTAAACGTCTATGCGCCGGCAGCTATAGTCGCTGGCATATTGCCCCTACTCAATCGACTACCTTCTCGAACAACAAGGAATGAGCAGTGAAAAAACTCGTTAGCGCCTCTCTCCTGGCCGCCGGCCTTGCCCTGGCGGGCGCCGTCCAGGCTGCCCCCGTCACACTGCTCAACGTCTCCTACGACGTGATGCGCGATTTCTACAAGGACTACAACGCCGCCTTCCAGAAACACTGGGAAGCCGAGCACCCGAACGACAAGCTGACCCTGCAGATGTCCTTCGGCGGTTCCAGCAAACAAGCGCGCTCGGTGATCGACGGCCTGCCGGCTGACGTGATCACCATGAACATGGCCACTGACATCAACGCCTTGGTCGACAACGGCAAACTGGTGCCGGACAACTGGGTCACCCGCCTGCCGAACAACAGCGCGCCGTTCACCTCCGCCACCGTATTCATCGTGCGCAAAGGCAACCCGAAAGCCCTGAAGGACTGGCCGGACCTGTTGAAAGACGGCGTGCAAGTGATCGTGCCCAACCCGAAAACCTCGGGTAACGGCCGCTACACCTACCTGTCGGCCTGGGGTTATGTGCTGAAGAACGGCGGCGACGAAAACAAGGCCAAGGCCTTTGTCGGAAAACTGTTCAAGCAGGCTCCGGTGCTGGATACCGGCGGCCGTGCGGCGACCACCACCTTCATGACCAACCAGATCGGCGACGTGCTGGTGACCTTCGAGAACGAAGCGGAAATGATCGCCCGTGAATTCGGCCGTGATCAGTTCGAAGTGATCTACCCAAGCGTTTCCGCCGAAGCCGAGCCGCCGGTGTCGGTGGTCGACAAGGTGGTCGAGAAGAAAGGCACCCGTGTAGCGGCCGAAGACTACCTGAAGTACCTGTGGTCGCCAGAAGGCCAGGAAATTGCGGCCAACAACTACCTGCGTCCACGAGACCCGAAAGTGCTGGCCAAGTACACCGACCGCTTCCCTAAAGTCGACTTCCTGTCGGTAGAGAAGACCTTTGGTGACTGGCGCACCGTGCAGAAGACTCACTTCAATGATGGTGGGGTGTTTGATCAGATCTACTCCGGTCAATAACCGGCGAAACGCAGTAACAATTGTGTGAGCGGGCTGGTTGCAGTGAGTGGGGCTGCTTCGCAGCCCAGCGCGGGGCAAGCCCGCTCACCACAACAAGCCTGCTCCCACATTGGGCTTTGTGTCTGGCAGTTACATCGGCGGTGTCACGCCATCTTTGCCGGCTGAGATGGCCTGGGCCGTAATTGTTCCATCCGCCCCCTGCGCTGCAAACAACACCACCTTCACCCCCGCCTTGAGCAAACTGCGATCCCCCGGCTCCAGGTTGACGATCGGCACATCGTCCGGCACCACGATCTTCTGCTCGCCACCTTTGTACTTCACGGTCAAGGTGCGCCCGTTGCTGACGACCAAGTCGCCGACGGTGCCATTGGTCATGCTGCTGCCTTCTTTTAAGTCAAACGCGCGATGCCCGTCGCCCGTGCCGGCCATGGCCGGTGGGAAGACGTGCACTTCCAGTGCGGTCAAGGTGCCATCGGCGTTGGGCATGGCGGCGGAGCCAATGTAGCTGCCTGGCTTGATCTCATCGATCTTGGCCAGGGTGACCGCGCGCACCTGAGTGCTTGGGGTCAGGTGCACGATGACGTCTTCGCCGCTGTTGACCTTGACGTGCATCGCATCGCCTTCCATCGCGGTAATGGCACCGCGCACGCCCACGCGGGGAGCCTCGGCAGACTGGGCCAGGCCTACGGCCATCGCGGCGGCCAGGGTGGAAGCCAGGAGCATCTTGTTCAACGTGATCTTCATGGGATTTCCTGTTTCGGCAGTTGTTTCTGAATGTATCATTACCCTTCGCGCAGAAAGTTAACGATTCACTCATCATTACCGGGCATGAGTGTTATCACTGCCAGCGGCCTACCCGGGCTACGGTGTTGTCTTTAGGCTCGCCCCACTTTCCTTCGCATTTATGAGAACACCATGAACGCTACGTCCCACGCTACAACCACCATGACCCGGAGCATGGTGATGCTGTTTGCGTTTTGCTGCGGCGCCATCGTTGCCAACATCTACTATGCCCAACCGATCATCGAGCTGATCGCGCCGGACATCGGCCTCACGCCCGCCATGGCCAGCCTGATCGTCTCCTTGACGCAGATCGGCTACGCCCTGGGCCTGTTTTTCCTGGTACCACTGGGCGATCTGCTGGAAAACCGCAAGCTGATGATCGCCACCACCGTACTGGCCATCGCCAGTCTGTTGGGTGCGGCGTTTACCGAGCAGCCGAATCTGTTCCTGTTGGTATCGCTGCTGATCGGCTTCAGTTCGGTGTCGGTGCAGATCCTGATCCCATTGGCCGCACACCTGGCGCCCGCCGAGTCCCGTGGCCGCGTGGTCGGCAGCATCATGGGCGGCCTGTTGCTCGGTATCCTGTTGGCACGGCCCGTGTCGAGCGTGGTGGCGGACCACTTCGGCTGGCGCGCGATGTTCATGGCCGCAGCGGCGTTGATGGCGTTTATCAGCGTTGTGTTGCTGATCACCATCCCCAAGCGCCAGCCCGACCACAGTGCCACCTATGGCCAGTTGCTGCGTTCCCTCGGCACCTTGTTGCGTGAGCAGCCGGTGCTGCGCCAGCGGGCGTTTTATCAGGGTTGTATGTTCGCTACCTTCAGCTTGTTCTGGACCGCCGCACCACTGGAGCTGGCGCGTAACCACGGCTTGAGCCAAAGCGAGATCGCGCTGTTTGCCCTGGTCGGTGCGCTGGGCGCCATTGCCGCGCCCATCGCCGGTCGCCTGGCCGATGCCGGTCACACTCACCGCGCGTCGTTACTGGCCATGCTGTTTGCCGCGTTGAGCTTCCTGCCAGCCTTCGTGCACCCGTTGTACAGCGTGATCGGCCTGGCGGTGACCGGCGTGGTCCTGGACTTCTGCGTGCAGATGAACATGGTGCTGGGCCAACGCGCCATCTACGCCCTCGACGCCAACAGCCGCAGCCGCCTGAACGCGCTGTATATGACCAGCATCTTCATCGGCGGTGCCTTCGGCTCGGCGATTGCCAGCAGCGTGTATGAACACGGCGGCTGGTTGGGCGTGATGCTGGTGGGCAGCGCGTTCCCCTTGATCGCGCTGCTGCGTTTCCTGAGTGCCTCACGTCAGGCCACGGTCGCCACTGCTTGAGGAGAGGTTCAAGACTGTTTTTTTTCCGCGGATGCTTGGCCGGCAGGCGATGTCAGCAGGCTCAGCAACTGCGAGAAAAAGGCCAGCAGGGTGAATGCGAACATCTGAATCAAGCCGGCAGCTTGCTCCTGCGTCTTATCCGTCACAGGAGGGGGAGCGGGTGTCGGGACCGGAGGAGGCGGCGCCGGAGTGGGAGCAGGTGCAGGCTGCACCTCCGGTGCTTGTCCCTCCCACAGCACATCCGTTGGCTTGATTTCGCCCTTGCTCTTGAGCAACAGGTCCGGCTTACCCGTACCCTTCAGGTCAATCGCCAGGCTTGAGAGACCCGTACTCGGATCATGCTTGATCACCGCCTCCCCGGCGCGACCACTGAACCGATCAGTGAAAACCAGCGCACGCACACCCGCCTCCTTCAAGGCACCCGATACGTCGATCTTATCGGTGCCGGTGGTGAAATCCTCGATCATGTCCGGGTCGGTCGGCGTGGAATCGCTGGCCTTGTCGTAGACAAAGGTGTCGGCGCCGCCACCGCCTCTCAAGGAGTCGCCCTTCCCGCCGCCCTTGATCCGGTTCGCCGCCTCATTTCCCGAGATGTTGTCTCGCCCTGCGCCGCCAATCGCGTTTTCAATCGTGCAGCCCTTGGCGATGGACACATTGCCCTTCAACCCGCCCACATCAGAAAAAGACTCGGCGTTCAGGTTGATGTTCTGGTCCTGGGAAAACCCGGAGAAATCCATCGTGTCGACACCACCACCGTCCCACACACAGAAGACAGGTTTGTCCGCAGCGCTTTTGAGGCTCATCGCCTCGCGCTCGGTATTGGAGTTGAAGCCATAGGTGGTATCGGTTTTGCGGGTCTCATGATTGGCACCGTAGAGGCGTTGGGCTGCAGCGATATCGTCCATCATCGGCGCAGACGGATTCTGCCCCTTGAAATCGTGCCCCTTCTGGTTTTTCTCCGACCAATAACTCATCACCGTACGCGCTTTGGTGTCTTCGGCGTAGACCGCGCCGTTCTGGTAATCGAAACCGCCCCCGTTATAGTTCCCCGGATGATGCAGGCCGATGGCGTGGCCGACCTCATGGATAGCCGTCACCGAAAAGTGACTGCCCAGACTGCCCAATGCCGGTGCCCCACTTTCTCCCCGTGTGCCAATCGTGGCCGTTGTCTGGGTAGTGAAACGGCCAGGGAAGGTGGCCACCCCACGGTCACTGCCTGGGTTGTTGCGAATGTTGAGTGTGCCGTCCGCCCCGCCCGCCTGCTCGCGAAAGTTGATATTGGCCACATCCTGCCAGGACTGCACGGCCTGGCGAACACGTCGTTGCTGCTGCTGGGTGAAACTGCCATCCACCGTGTAATTCACATCGACTTTCGAATCGCCGTTGCGGTCATGAAAGCGCAGGTTTTCTCGCGTGAGTTGGCTGGCTGCCTGGTCCGTTGTGTATGAGGGCTTGTTGCCAGCCCCCACGCCAAATGGGCCGGGGTCCGATACCGGCAGGTTATTCAGAGGACTCCTACTGCGCAGGTCATAAGTATTCATTGTGCGACGCCTTTGGTTTCAATAAAGAGAGTCGGCCAACTGATTGTTAGCCAACGGGTCCAGAGGGAAAGTCGCACGCTGAAAAATCCGACACCACCGTAAAGTTAATACCAACCACAACACCCGAATGCCCAGAAACACGAGGCGATACCACCAGGAATGCCTTTGCAATTTAAACAATCGACAACATAAAGACCCGGACGGCATCGCGTTGTTTTGGCAAGAAAAAAACAAAATCTAAAACAACACTGTTCGCTCAACTACACGGTTATCCCAACGGTCAGGACATATCCCTTAACCCTTCCTCAGGACCGCACCAGCTTCTCCAGCGCAGCGTCCGCCAGAAAGGAAGAGCGGCTCTTGACCTTGTGTTCACGCACATACCGGTCGATGCGCTGGATGACGTAACCAGGCAACGTCACGTTGACCTTTTCGGTCTTGCCCAGGTAGGGCGAGATGTCCAGCTCCAACATCCCCCAACCCATGCCGGCGTAGTCTTCGTGCGCGTGATGGTTGGCTACCGACGTCGGCATCGGAATCGGGCCGCCTTCTGCGGCAATCTCTTGCAGCATGATGTGCGCGATTTCCACCGCAGCGTTATAGGCCTCTTCGAAACTGTCCCCGGCGGTGACCGCACCTGGGATATCGGGGATCTGAATACCGGTGGCGGTGAAGTCATCGCCCCATTCGATACAGATTGGGTATTGCATGAACGTTCTCCTTAAAACTGAAACAAGCCGGCGCGTTTCCTGATGCTTCTGACGGTGCCCAGCGGCAAATCCTTCTTGGGATGCGGCACAGGGATGGTGTAGGGGCTATAGCGGTGGGTAAAAATATGATGACTGCCCGTGACCCGATCCAGCACCCAACCTGCCTCTTGCAGTTCCTTGATCAATAACCTGCTTTGCACCCGAGCCTCCTTGGCTTGGCCTGAATAAAAATAACCCTAGAGTTACCTTTACTCAAGCACAAAATACGCAGGTCTGACTGACGGCTGTTTTACTGGATATTGAAAACCCACCCGTTCGACATTGGAAACGCATGACACATCCGGGTCATCGCCTTAGGCTTGAACGCCGCCAAGCCCGACAGGAGCCACCGATGGACCGCCTCACCGCCATGGAAACCTTCGTCCACGTCGTCGAAACCGGCTCGTTCTCCGCAGCCGCCAAACGCCTGGGCATCGGCCAGCCCGCCGTGTCCAAGAGCATTGCGCAACTGGAGGCGCGCCTTGCCGTGCGGCTGGTGATGCGCTCCACACGGGGCCTGACCCCCACCGAGGCGGGCCTGGTGTACTTCGAACGGGCCAAGCGGGCTATCGATGAAGCCAACGCAGCCGACGAGGCCGCCCGTGGCGCCAGCGCCGGATTGACGGGCAACCTGCGGGTCAGCGCCGGCGTGACGTTCTCCCGCATGCGGATCATTCCTAACCTGGGCCCCTTCCTGGACCAACATCCAGGCCTGAACATCGACGTTTTGCTCGACGACCGACTCCTGAACCTGGTTGAAGACGGCATCGACGTCGCCCTGCGTATCGGCAACCTGAGTGATTCGGGCCTCACTGCTCGCCGGCTTGGCCAAAGTCCGTGCAGGGTATTCGGTACGCCGGCCTACTTCGAACGTTTCGGCGAGCCACAGAGCCCGGCGGATATCCTCAACCACCAGGCCGTGATCTACAGCCTCGGGGAAAGCCCGCTCTGGCCCTTCAAACAAGGCCTTCACGAACACACCATCGCCGCTCAAGGACGCTTGCGCGTCACCTCTTCCGAAGGTTTGCGCGCAGGTGTGCTCGCCCACCACGGCCTGGCGATGACGTCCGAATGGATGTTCTCGCCGGAATTGGCCAGGGGTGAGGTGAAGCCCGTATTGACCGATTGGGAACTCCCGCCAAAGGACCTGTGGGCGGTATTGCCGACGGGGCGAATGCCGAGTGCCAAGGCCAAGGCATTTATCGAATACGTTGAAGGGTTATTGAGGAAGTAGCGTTCTGTGCAACCGTAGGCGTTCAGATAATCCGGCCATCCCAGCCGACCGTGACATGCCGTGGCAACTCACGCCGATGCTCCAGCAACCACGCATCCAACGTATGCCCCACATGGGTCAACACCCCCTGTTGCGCGCCAGTTTCCTCAATGCTCTGCAACGCCAGCGTCAGGTCATTGTGATTGCGCGGCGCTTGCGGCTGCGGCGGCATGGAGCAATCCAGTACCAGCACGTCCAGGGGTTCGCGTTGCAGCCAGGCTAATGTTGCCGGCGGGAGGCCGACCGTGTCGGTGAGGTAGGCGATGCGCCGCCCCTCGCCTTCCAGCAGGTAACCCAGGGTCAGTTTGGAATGCTGCAACGGCAACGCCGTGACGCTCAACTCGCCAAATTGGCGTGTTTCAAACTCGGCAAAAGGCTGGCTGAAATCGAGAATGCCCGGATGCTTGTACAGATCGGACAAGCCCTCCGGATCCGCCGGGCCGTGCACCGGAATCACCAGCCCCTGCCCCCAGCGCAGGTGCAGCAAACCCTGGGCATGATCAGCGTGATAGTGGGTCTGGAAAATCCCGTTGAAGCTGCGCGGCGGGAAGCGCTCGGTGAGGTCGGGCAAACCGCTGTCGATCAGCCAGCGTTGGTCGCCGCATTCGATCAGCGCGCTGCACGGGCGGCGGCGCAGGCTTGCGTCGCTGCGCGCCAGACCGCACGCGGGGCATTCGCAGCCGTACACCGGGACTTGCCGCGCGTCACCGGTGCCGAGCAGCGTCAGGCGCATGCCGAGTGCCCGTGGTCGAGGCAGCACAGCAGGCGCTCGACCGTATGTTCCAGCGGCCCGGAGTTGTCCAGCACGAACAACCCCGCCCCATGCCCCGCGATCAACTCAGCGGTGAACCGCGTATTGCGTGCCAGGCGCTCCTCGATATCCGCCAAGGCCTCACGCCCGCGTGCGATCAAACGCTGGCGCAACACCGCCTGGTCCACCGTCAACAGCAACACCAGCGACGTCGGATAACGCGCGCGGGTCTGTGCCAAGTGCGCGCGGGAGCCGTTGACCAGCACGTCGTCACCCGCCGCCAGCCACGCGTCGATCTCCTTGGGAATGCCATAGGACAAACCGTTCGCCTGCCAGCTGAGGGCAAAGGCGCCCTCGGCCTGCAGCGCGGCGAACTGCTCCGGGCTGACCCCTTGCGCGGCCTCGCCCACCGCTTCCGCCGAGCGGGTGATAACACGGCGCACGATGCGGCAACCGCGCTCGGCCAGGCGTGGCCGTGCAGCATCCAGCAGGCTGTCCTTGCCCGAGCCGGACGGCCCGATGAGATAGATCAACCTGCCTGCCATCAAAACACCCTCTTCGCTTGTCGCCATACTTGTTGCACCACCGGCAGCCCTTCGCGGCTGCGGGCCTGGACCAGGTCCGCGCGCAGGCCAATGGCGATTTCGCCGCGATCGCTCAGGCCCGCGGCTTTTGCCGGCGCCAGGCTGATCATCTTGACCGTTCGCGACAGGTCGCCGCCGTCCTGCTGGTCGGCCAGCACAAAGGCCGCCTGCAACAGGCTGGCCGGGTAATAGTCGCTGGAAAGTATATCCAGCAATCCCTCGGCCGCCAGGCCGGCGGCGGCCACATTACCCGAGTGCGACCCACCGCGCACCACGTTCGGAGCGCCCATCAATACTTTCATGTCCAGCGCGTGGCAGCCCTTCGCCGCTTCCAGTGTGGTGGGAAATTCCGCGATGGTCATGCCGTAGCGCGCCGACTCTTGCACGTGGGCCAATGTCGCATCGTCGTGGCTGGCGACGGACAGGCCGCGCGCCAGGCAATGCTCGACGATGGCGGCGCGATAACGGTCGCTGTACGCCAGGGAATTGGCCTTTTGCAGCACGATGAACGCGTCCATGGTTTCGTCGTTCAGGTGGTACTTGCCCATGTAGTACTCACGGTACTTGGATTCGAGCACGAACTGGCGCTGGCCCGGCGAATGGTCCATCACCGACACCAGTTGCACCAACGGGTTTTCCACCAGGTCGCGGAACACGCTGAGGGTGTCCGGGTGGCACAGCTCGCAGCGCAGGTGCAGGTGGTGCTCGGCGCGCGTCAGGCCGGCACCTTCCGCCTGGGCGATGGCGTCGAGCATCGCCGGCAGCTTTTTCATGCGGTTGCCCTTGGGGTTCACGTCGCCGATAGACACCGCGTCGAACACCGTGGTGATGCCCGCCGCGATGATCTGCGCATCGTGGCTGAGCACGGCGGAGGTCGACGGCCAGTCCACGCCGGGGCGCGGGGTCATGTGTTTTTCCAGGTTGTCGGTGTGCAGCTCCACCAGACCAGGCAAGAGGAAATCGCCGCCCAGGTCCTGGGCCTGGGGCAACTGGCTGCGCCCTTCAGCGAGGTCGACGATCTTGCCGTCGCGCAGCACCACCGAGCCCAGGAACATGCGATCAGCCGTGACAATCTTGGCATTACTGAGGATCTGTTCAGCGGGCATGGGCGTATTCCTCTTGGGCAACAGGCGTGGGGGTCATGTCGAAATGGCGGTCGGCAACCGCTTCACGGGCGGCGCGGTCATGGAAGATGCCGATCAGCGCTGCGCCGGCGGCCTTGGCTTCGTTCATCAGCTCCAGCACCACCTGGCGGTTGTTGTCGTCCAGGGACGCGGTGGGCTCATCCAGCAGCATCACCGGCCAGTCCACCATGAAGCCGCGGGCGATGTTGACGCGCTGTTGCTCGCCCCCGGAGAAGGTGCCGGGCGCCAGCTGCCACAGGCGTTGCGGGATATTCAGGCGGGTCAGCAGGTGTTCGGCACGCGACTGCGCATTGGCCTTGGACCAGCCACGGGCCAACGCCGGCTCCATCACCACGTCCAGGCACGCCACGCGGGGGATGACCCGCAGGAATTGGCTGACGTAGCCGAGGGTTTGCTGACGCACCTGCAAGATGTCACGTGGCTCGGCGCCGACCAGCTCCAGCCACGCGCCCCCATGCTGCACACGAATACTGCCGCCCGCCGGCAGATAGTTGCCGTAGAGGGTACGCAACAAGGTGCTTTTACCGGCGCCGGACTGGCCGTGCAGCACCAGGCATTCACCGCCCTGCACACTGAACTCGACGCCGCGCAGCACGTTGAGCACCACGCCATGTTGCTGATGCAAAGTGAAGGTTTTCGAGAGGTCACGGACCTCGATCAAGGCATTTGTCATGGCTGCAATACCGAAGACACCAGCAGTTGAGAGTAAGGGTGCTGTGGATCGTCGAGGATCTGGTCGGTGAGCCCGGTTTCCACCACACGGGAGCGACGCATCACCATCAGGCGGTCGGCCAACAGGCGCGCGACAGCCAGGTCGTGGGTGACGATCACCACCGCCAGATCCAGCTCACGCACCAAGCCGCGCAGCAGGTCGAGCAGGCGCGCTTGCACCGACACATCGAGACCGCCGGTGGGTTCGTCCATGAATACAAGCCGTGGGCTGGAGACGAGATTGCGGGCGATTTGCAGGCGCTGCTGCATGCCGCCGGAGAAGGTGCGCGGCAGGTCATCGATGCGTTGCGGGTCGATTTCCACCTGGCTCAACCAATCGAGACCGGCACCGCGCAGTTGCGCGTAATTGCGCACGCCCTGGGCCATCAGGCGTTCGCCGATGTTGGCGCCGGCTGACACCCCCATGCGCAAACCGTCGCGGGGGTTCTGTTCGACAAAGCCCCACTCGGTACGCAGCAAGGTGCGGCGCTCGGCTTCGCTGGCGCTGTACAAATCCAGCCATTCGCCGTCCTTGCTGCGATACCCGATGCTGCCCGCTTGCGGCGGCAGGCGCCCGCTCAACAGCGAGAGCAAGGTGGATTTACCCGAGCCGGACTCGCCAACGATGCCCAACACTTCACCGGGGTAAAGATCGAAACTCACGCCTTGGCAGCCCTTCTCCGGGCCGTACAAAAGGGACAGGTCACGCACTTGCAATAACGGCTGGCTCACTGGTTGTTCTCCTTGACGCGTTGCGCGCAATACCAGGTGTCGGAACAGACAAAACTCTGGGTGCCCGCATCGTCCAGAATCAGCTCATCGAGAAACGATTCATGGCTGCCGCAGATGGCGCAGTTGTGTTCCCACTTCTGCACGTCGAAGGGGTGGTCTTCAAAGTCGAGGCTGGTGACCTGGGTGTAGGGCGGCACCGCGTACAGGCGCTTCTCGCGACCGGCACCGAACAGCATCAGCGCCGGGCTCATGTCGAGTTTCGGGTTGTCGAATTTGGGGATCGGCGACGGGTCCATCACGTAGCGCTCGTCGACCATCACCGGGTAGGCGTAGCTGGTGGCGATATGGCCGAAGGTGGCGATGTCTTCGTAGAGCTTCACGTGCATCACCCCGTAATCATTCAGGGCGTGCATGGTGCGGGTCTCGGTTTCCGACGGTTCGATAAAGCGCAGCGGCTCGGGAATCGGCACCTGGTAGACCATGATCTGATCGGCCTGCAGCGGAGTTTCCGGGATGCGGTGGCGGGTCTGGATCACCGTCGCATCCGGCGTGGCTTCGGTGGTGGCAACGCCTGCGGTGCGCGCAAAAAAGCGCCGGATCGACACGGCGTTGGTGGTGTCGTCGGCGCCCTGGTCGATGACTTTGAGCACGTCCTCCGCGCCGAGGATCGCAGCGGTCAATTGCATGCCGCCGGTGCCCCAGCCGTAAGGCAACGGCATTTCGCGGCCACCGAACGGCACTTGATAACCGGGGATCGCCACGGCCTTGAGCAAGGCGCGGCGAATCATGCGTTTGGTCTGTTCGTCGAGGTAGGCGAAGTTGTAGGCGGCGTCATTCATGGCTCGGGCCCTCGGCCGGTTGGCGCAGTTTGCGGATCAGCTCCAGTTCGGACTGGAAGTCCACGTAGTGCGGTAATTTGAGGTGCGAGACAAAACCGGCCGCCTCGACGTTGTCGCAGTGGGCCAGTACGAATTCTTCACGCTGGGCCGGCGAGACGATCTCTTCGTTGTATTCCCCCGCGCGCAGCGAACGGTCCACCAGCGCCATGCCCATGGCCTTGCGCTCGGCATGCCCGAACGCCAACCCGTAGCCGCGAGTGAACTGCGCCAGTTCAGTGGCCGAGCCGACGAACTGGTTGACCATCTCGCACTCGGTGACTTCGATGCTGCCCAGGCAGATGGGAAAGCCCAGCTCTGGCGGGTCGATCCACACCTCGACGTCGCCGATGCGAATCTCGCCGGCAAAGGGGTGGTTGCGGCCGTAGCCACGCTGGGTCGAGTAGCCCAGCGCCAACAGGAAACCTTCATCGCCACGGGCCAGCGCTTGCAGGCGCTCGGCACGGCTGGCCGGGTATTCCAGTGGGTCGCGGGTGATGTCGGCGACGCTGGCGTTGTCGTCGGTTTCAGTCTTGATCAGGCCTTCTTTGGCGAGCAGGCCGAGCACCCGTGGGCAGGCCTCGATGCGCGCATCCGGCGTGGTCTGCGGGCCGGGGTATTCACCTTCGGCCAGCAGCGAGAAATCCAGCAGGCGGTGGGTGTAATCGAACGTCGGGCCGAGGAACTGGCCGCCGGGCACATCCTTGAATGTGGCCGACAGGCGTCGGCTCAACGACATCTGCGCAGTGTCGATCGGCAAGCTCGGGCTGAAGCGCGGCAACGTGGTGCGGTAGGCGCGCAACAGGAAGATCGCTTCCACCAGGTCCCCCGCCGCTTGCTTGATCGCCAGCGCGGCGAGTTCTTCGTCGAACAGCGAACCTTCGGTCATCACCCGCGCCACGGCCAGGGGCAGTTGCTCGCGGATTTGCCTCACGCTCAGTTCAGGAATCGCGGTATCGCCCCGGCGTTTTTTCGCCAGCAGGCGGTGGGCATTGTCGATGGCCTGTTCGCCACCCTTGACGGCTACGTACATCAGGCACGCTCCTCTGCGACACGGCTGCTGCGCGGCAGGCCGATCAGGTGATGGCCGGCGGCAAACAACACGTCCAGGCCACGGGGGAAGGCTTCGCGACGCTGGCGCTCCAGCCAGAAGGTTTGCGGCACGGGCACCTGCACCTGGCGCTGGGCCTTGATGCCCGGACCGCGCCAGAGCAGGCCGCGACCGGATTCCAGGTCGGTGAGCTGCACAAGCAGGGTGCAGGATTGGTCGGGATAACGGTCATTGCCGTGGTTGAAACCACTGAGGTCGAGCAGGTCTTGCTCACCGAGCAAGGCGAACACCGCGTCTTCACGGTTCGCCGTCAACGGGCAACCACAGTGGAACGCCAGGTTGGCGCGGATCAGCGGCGTGTCGAAGCTCGGCGCCAGCCACAGCGGCGTGTCCCCATCCAGCATCGCCAGGCACAGGGCATAGGTGGCGGGCGCCAGGCCATCGAGGCGCGGCGCGCAGGGCAGGTGCTGGATCAAACCGGGCTCGGCCAAGGCTTTGAGGGCGGCACGAAAACCGCGCTGGGCGTCCAGGACCGGGTCGACAAACGCCGGTTGCAACAGTTGCGCATTCATCAGTTTTCTCCTCGAACCAACGTGAAGAACTCGACCTTGGTCGCGGCGGTGTCGGCTTCTTTTTGCGCGCGTCGAGCGGTCTGTGTATTGGCCAGCGCGGTGATCAAATCGCTGAGCCAAAGACTTGGCTGCGTGCCTTGCAAGTGGGCATCGGCCAGGGCCGCCAACTCGGCATGGGCCTTGTCGCGCCCGGCCAGGTAGCTGTAGCCGGTGCGACCATCGGCCAGGCGCACCACGCAGCGGGTCACGCTCATTTCGCCGACGTTGAAGGGCGCGCCATTGCCGCCCATGCGGCCGCGCACCAGGGTCATGCCGATTTCCGGGGCGCGGATCAGTTGGTATTCCGCGTCTTTCAACGCGGCTTCGTGAGGTTGCAGTTCACTGAGTTGGGCGCGGGCGAGCACACCAATCCAATGCTGACGCGGGGACAGATTCATCAGGGTCTCCATCAGGTCACCACTTGGTACTGGAAGCGATCCGAACGGCTGGTGGACTGCGCCAGCTCCACCGGGCGGCCGTCGCGATCGCGGGAAAGGGTGAATACGGTGAGGGCCGGCAAGTGCCGAGGCATCATCAGCAGCGCGGCTTCATCACGGTTGGGCAAACGCGCACCGATCAGGCTTTGGGTGCGCGTCAGCGGCAGGTCGCGTTCGCGCAGGTACTGACGCAGCGAACCGCCGGTGTAGTCGGCCAGCAGCAGCGCTCGGCTGGCGCAATAGCGATGGCGAATCAGGCTGACGGGCTGGTGGTCGAGCTTGCGCAGGGTCTGCAGCTCGATCATCGGCGCCATTTCGGCAATGCCCAGGTGCTGCGCCTCATCGCGGCTGGCGTAGCAGTAACGGCGCTTGAGCAGCACCGCTTCCACGCCCACGCCTTGGGCCGACAGCGACTGGCTGTAGGAGGTCTCGGCGCCCATCGGGTAGATCAACGGGCGATCAAGTACCTGGGTGCCCTTGCCCTGGCGGCGCAACAGGCTGCCTTCGAATACCAGCTCGTCGATGGCGCGGCGCAGCGTGTGGCGGTTGACGCCAAAACGCTCGGCCATGTGCACCTCGCCGGGCAGGAAGTCGCCGGCGCTGTAGCTGCTCAATTCACGGCGCAGGATATCCGCGAGTTCGCGGTACACCGGCTCATCTTGTCTAGACAACTGCATGCTTAAAAAAAGCGCCGCGCGGGCACCCCTCCGACGTCAGATGAACTGCTTGCGCAGGCGTTGGGACAACACGTCGATCAAACTCACCACCACGATGATCACCAGCAGCACCGCGCAGGTTTGTACAAACTGAAAGGCGCGGATGTTTTCCCAGAGGATCACGCCGATCCCGCCCGCGCCGACCATGCCGACCACCGTGGCCGAGCGCACATTGGCTTCGAAGCGGTACAGCGCGTAGCTCACCCACAGCGGCATCACCTGGGGGATCACGCCGTAGATCACTTCCTGCAAGGCACTCGCGCCAGTCGCACGCACGCCTTCCACCGGGCCTGGGTCGATGGCTTCGACGGCTTCGGCAAACAGCTTGGCGAGGACGCCGGTGGTGCTGATCCACAGGGCCAAAACGCCAGCAAAAGGACCGAGGCCGACGGCGACCACGAACAGCATGGCGAACACCATTTCATTGATGGAACGGAAGGCGTCCATCACCCGGCGCAGCGGTTGGTGGATCCACCAAGGGGTGATGTTGTCGGCGCAGAGAATGCCCAGCGGCACCGAGCAGACGATGGCCAACACCGTGCCCCAGAGGGCGATTTGCACGGTGACGATCATCTCCTTGAGGTAGGAGCGCCACTCGTGGAAGTCCGGCGGGAAGAAGTCGGCCGCGAAGGTCGCCATGTTTCCGGAGTCACGGTACAGCGCCAGCGGGTTCATCTCGGCGCCGTGCCAGGCCCAGGCCAGCAGGACCAGGAACAGGCCCCAGCCGAGGTATTGCGGCCAGGTGCGTTTACCGACGGCTTCAGCGTGCAAGGTTGTCATGGTTGTCCTCGATCTAAATGTGGGAGCTGGCTTGCCTGCGATGGCGGTCTGTCAGTCACAAATGTGCTAGCTGATACACCGCTATCGCAGGCAAGCCAGCTCCCACAGGGGAGTTAGCCGTTGGCTGCGGTTTTTTTGTCGAGCTCGGAGATGCGCTGCTGCAATTTCGCCAAGTCAGCATCGATATCGGCGAGTTTCTTGGCCTTGTCGGCGGCCTCAAGCTTGTCGTCCGCACTGATCGTGGTGCGCTGCTTGAACAGCTCCAGCTGACGGATCGGCAACAGTTGGTCGTCGCTGGAGGCGAGGAACTTGCCCAGTTGCATGTTCTTCAGCACGGCCTTCTCCTCATCGGTGTCACCGTAGTGGGCGAAGAAGTCGCGGATCTTGGTTTTCTCGCTGTCGCTCAGGGCCTTGCTCCACACCATCGGGTCGGCCGGGATCAGCGGCGATTTCCAGATCACCTTGAGCATGGCGGCCTTGTCCGGCTGGGTGACTTCCAGGCGCTCCCAGCTTTCGGTGTTGAAGGTGGCGACGTCCAACTGCCCTTTGGCAACGCTCAGCGCGTTGACTTCATGGCTGGAGTTCAACGTGCGCTTGAACGCGGTGGCGGCGTCCACATGGTTCTTGGCAAATACGTAGTAACCCGGCACCAGGTAGCCCGAGGTGGAGTTCGGGTCACCGTTGCCAAAGGTCAGGTTCTTGGCGTTCTTGAGCATGTCTTCAACGTTGTTGATCGGGCTGTCCTTGCGCACGATCAGCACGCTCCAGTAACCCGCGGCACCGTTGGCGGCGGCGGTCTGGGCGAAGATCTCGCCGTTGGAGCGGTCCACCGCTTCCATCGCGGCCTTGTTGCCGAGCCAGGCCACGTCGACCTTGTTGAAGCGCATGCCCTGGATCAGGCCGGCGTAGTCGGAGGCGAAGGTGGCGTTGATGGTCAGGCCGGTCTTCTTGTGCATGTCATCCAGGAACGGCTGCCAGATGCTCTTGAGGTTCTGCGAGGATTCGGTGGACATGATGCCGAAGTTGATCGCCTTGTCGGCGGCATGGGCATTGCCCAACGCCACACTGGCCAGCAACACCGCGGACAGAAAAACGTGACCGATACGGTTCAACATGGAAAGGATTCCTGTGGCTCGTGAGTAGGGTTTCAAGCGCGCGCCAGGGCCAGCCGAGGGGTGATGGAGGTTTGGCGGGACTGGTCGGAAAACATCAGGCTGGTGTCGACGTCGGCACCGTACAAATCATTGAGGAAGTGGCTGCTCATCTCGCTGCCCTGGCCGTCGAAATAAATACGGCCACCTTTGAGGGCCACGGCACGCGGGCAATAACGCATGGCGTAATCGACTTGATGCAGGGTCACCACCACGGTCTTGCCGTCGCGGCGGTTGATGTCGGCGAGGATCTCCATGACCTTGCGTGCCGACTCCGGGTCCAGCGAAGCGATAGGCTCATCGGCCAGGATCACCTCGGCGCGCTGGGTCAATGCACGGGCAATCGCCACGCGCTGCTGCTGGCCCCCGGACAAGGTCGAAGCCCGTTGCGCGGCCAAATCGGCCAGGCCAACGCGCGCCAGGGACTCCAGGGCAAACGCCTTCTCTTCAGCATTGAACAAGCCGAGGTTGCCGCGCCAGCGCGGCATGCGGCCCAGGCAACCGAGCAGCACGTTGTCGAGCACGCTCAGGCGGTTGACCAGGTTGAACTGCTGGAAGATGTAGCCGATGTCTGCGCGCAGCCGCCGCACCTTGCCATTCAAGCGCCCACTGGCCTGCACTTCCCGGCCCAGCACCTTGACGCTGCCGCCGTTGCTCTTGTCGCAACAGGCCAGCCCCGCCAAGTGGCGCAACAAGGTGGACTTGCCAGAACCGGAAGCGCCAATCAGCGCGACCATCTCACCTGGGGCAATGGTGAGTTCGAGGTCGACCAACGCGGATTTCTTCGCAAAGGTCTTGTTCAAGTGATCGACATGGATAGCGTGATTCATGGGCTTCTCTGTCTTGTTTGAACAGCCAGGGGATGGCTGCGATTGAGTTCAAACGACAGTAGGCGCGGGAGGTGTCAGTGCTATTACTTGCACATGACTGGAGGGGGTCGGTTGGATGAAGGTTTTGTGAAAGGTTGGACTTGGCTGAAACTCGGATCAACCCTGTGGCGAGCAGGCTTGCCACAACATATGCGATTTTTCCTACCTTCCCTTTCGGTTGCGGTTGCTATAACGCACCGTTAGCGTCTCGCAATCGCTGCTCGCTGGAATCGGCAACTGTAAGTGCGTACGACTGTGCCGAACACTTGGATGGCTCGGGCCGCAAGCAGGTGTTGGCGGTGGTGCAGATGATTGAGATTGCTCAGTTGTGGGTGAATACGGCGCTGGAGCGGGAGTGCCCCGTGAACTGATGCATTTCGTTGACCGCTCCCACTTAGAGCCTGGGCGCGATCAGCATGGCCGGCGCATTCTGGACAGAAAAATGTTTGGTTAAGGTTTGATGCAAGGTTTTGATGGCAGTGGAGACAGCCTCTGCTTCAATCTGTTTGAAGCGCTCAATATCTATGCGCGACGTAGGCTAAAGCTTAAGATATGTAGGGAGTTTAGCTAGTTTATGAAAATCGCATAACATTGATAACTTCGGTATATCCATGAACCCTATTACGAATCCCTACTCCCCCGGAGCAGGCACACCACCGCCCGAGCTTGCAGGAAGAGGTGAGCTACGAGAGCGTGTGCGGATAGGTATAGCCCGCTTGCGAACAGGTCGTCCGGCAAAAAGCGTGTTGATGGTCGGACCCCGAGGGGTTGGAAAAACCGTATTACTGGATCAGATGCGTCTGGATGCAGAAGGTGAAGGTGTACATACCATACGTATTGAAGCCCCGGAGAATCGATCCCTTCCGGCTTTACTCGCCCCGCAGTTGCGTTTGGCCCTTCTCCGACTGAGCCGCCTGGACGCGGCAAAGGATCTGGCCCGCCGTGGCTTGCGCGCGCTGGCAGGCTTTGCCGGCTCACTGAAAGTTATCTAGGCCGATATTGAGGTGGGACTGGATCTCGAACCTGAGGCGGGTCTAGCGGATAACGGCGATCTGGAGGCTGATCTTTCCGCACTGCTTGAGCAAGCAGGCCTGGCAGCCAAGTCAGTTGGCTCCGCACTGGTGATTTTTATCGACGAAATGCAATACGTCGAAGAGTCGCAATTCTCTGCACTCATCTCTGCTTTGCACCGCTGCGCCCAGTCACGCCTGCCTGTCACCGTAGTGGGAGCGGGTCTTCCTCAGCTGCGAGGTCGAGCGGGCAACGCAAAATCATATGCCGAAAGGTTGTTTGACTACCCGGAAATCGGGCCTCTATCTGAGGCTGAGGCAACACTCGCCATCGTCAAACCAGCTGAAGACGAAGGCGTGGCATACGATCCTGAAGCTGTTGAAATCATCGTCAGCAGAACCCGGGGTTATCCGTATTTCCTCCAAGAGTGGGGCAATCACGCATGGGATGTCGCGGGGGAAAGCCCTATCACGATTACCAACGTGGAACTCGCCTCCGGCGAGGCCGTAGCGGCGCTCGATGAGAGCTTCTTTCGGGTACGCTTTGATCGTCTCACTCCTGCGGAGAAGAAGTACCTACGAGCAATGGCAGAGCTCGGACCCGGACCGCATCGATCCGGAGATATTGCTGATCGACTGGGTCGCCGGGTTCAGGCGCTGGGGCCCATCCGCAATAGCCTGATTGCGAAAGGAATGATCTGGAGCCCGAATCACGGGGACACGGCATTTACAGTTCCTCTTTTCGATGAGTTTATGAAACGAATCATGCCGGGAGATGAGTCGGATATGCCTAACTGACTAACACTGAGCAACGCTCCCACAGATGATCTTTGAGATTGGAGAGCGTGTTTCACAGGCATGAAAAAGGCGACCCGAAGGTCGCCTTTTTTCATTGCGCGTACTGCTTGCTCAACCCCGGCGGCACGCCTTGCACGTCGGTCTCTTCCCACGGCCCGTTCGGGCTGATCGAACGGCTCCAGCCGTTGCTCCAGCGGTAATACGTGCGCTGGCGGTAGAAGGTGTCGGGCTGTTCGTCCAGCACATACACCTGCATCTTGCCGTCCCAGTGGCTCACGGCGCCCGGGGGTGGGGCGAAGGTCGCGGATTTGGTGGGCACTGGCTTCGGCGCTGGCGTCACAGGGCCCGAGGGTTTGGTGCTTGGCTGGGTCGACGGGCCTGACGGTGGGATGGTCGGGCCGGTCGGCGCGGGAGGTGGGCGGTGGACCGCACAAGCGCTCAGGCCGAGTACCAGGCTGAGCAAGGTGATGCGTGCAAATGCGGTCATGGGCGTTTCCTCGATTTACTTGTCCGGACTGTCGATGGTCAGCTGCTGCAAGGCAGTCGTGCTGCTGGCCAAGGGTTGGCTGCGGCCGATCCACTCGCCAGCTGTCGGAACACCAGCCCGGGATATGCGCGCAACCAGTTGGACTTCGGGGAAGTTCGACAGTTTCAACTGCGGCATCATTGCGTCGGCATCGCCCAATTCGACGGTGATCGGCAGTTCGGCAACCGTGACGCGTTTGGCCGCCAATGGCGCCGGTGGGCCGGAGACCGCACGAGCAAAGATGAATACGCTGTCAGTGGGCAGGGCTTTGGCCTTCACGTCGGCGCTCAGATCTACCCGAACCTTCATCGCGTTTTTTTGAGGGGCGACGGTGACGCCGCTTTCTTTCAGCTTCTCAGCAGCGCGATCAATGCCCCCTTGCAGCGCTGCGCGGGAGTTGTCTTCCGGCGGCAGTTGAGCCAGCAGACGGTTCCAGTAGTCAATCGCCTCCTGATAACGCTGACCTTCAAAGGCCGCGATACCCAACAGGCCAAGGCTGGTGACTTCCTTCGGATCCAGCTGCAAGGCTTCATCGGTCAGCGCCTGAACCTTGGGCGACCACTGTTTGTTGTCGGCAAAGTACTGCGCCTGGGCCCACTGGCCGAGCAGTTCCGGCTGGCGCCCGGCCAGGGCCACGGTGCGTTCGAAGACCTTGGCCGCATCGGCGGAACGGTCCTGGGCCATGTAGGCACGGCCGAGGAAATACAGGCCTTCCGGCGAATCCGGTTGGGCGGCGGCAGCGCGCTCCAGGCGGTGGGTCATGTCTTCCATGGACACCGGCGGCTGGGAGAACTCGCGGGTCAGTTCGACCTTGTCGCTGGCCCCGTAATGCAGGTACAGCGCAACGCCCAGGACAGGCACCAGAAACGCCGCCAAAAAGGGCAATGGCTTGCCCAGACGCGATTCACGCGGTTTTTCCACGCCTTCGGTGTCGGCCAGCAATTCGCGCGCAGCTTCAGCGCGGCCGGTGTCGAGTTGGGCTGCGTTGAGCACGCCTTCGTCCTGCTGCACTTGCAGCTCGGCCACACGTTCTTGGTAGAGCGCCACGTTCAGCGCGGTGCGATCCTCTTCACGCTGGGCGCGGCGGCCGCGCAGTACAGGGATCAGCAGGAAACTCAGGGCAATCAGAAGCAGCAAGCCGGCTGCGAGCCAGAAATCAATCATCAGTCTTGGTGTCCAGCAATTGGTCGAGGCGTTTACGCTCATCAGGGGACAGCGCGTCGGAGCCGTCAGTCGGCGCGACGCGACGGCGGCGCACGATCACGGCCATGACGACGACGCCGGCCAACAACAGCCCGGCAGGGCCGAACCAGAGCAGCGCGGTCTTGCCGGTGAGGGCCGGTTTGTAGCGCACGAAATCACCGTAGCGATCGACCATGAAGTCGATGATCTGCTGGTTGTCCTTGCCCTCCCCCAGCATGCGGAAGATCTCTTTGCGCAGGTCGGCGGCGATGGGTGCGTTGGAGTCGGCAATGTCCTGGTTCTGGCACTTGGGGCAGCGCAGTTCCTTGGTCAGTTCACGAAAGCGTTCGCGGTCACCGTCCTTGGCGAATTCGTAGGTGTCGATGGCGGCATGGGCCACGCCGACCAGTCCAAGCGCCAGGACCGCAGCGGCTAACAGACGCTTCATGGCTTGGCCTCATCGACCAGCGCCTGGTACTTGGCGGCCAGTTGCTCGCGCCAGACCACTTCGTCGATCACGCCGACGTACTTGTCGCGGATCACGCCCTTGGCGTCGATGAAGAAGGTTTCCGGGGCGCCATAGACGCCGAGGTTCAGGCCGAGGTTGCCGTCTTCATCGCGGATATCCAGCTGGTACGGGTTGTGGAACTCGGCCAGCCACTTCAAGGCCGCCGCATTGTCGTCCTTGTAGTTGATGCCGTAGATCACCACGCCTTTCTCGGCCAGCTTGTTCAGCACCGGGTGTTCAACGCGGCAGGAGATGCACCAGGTGCCCCACACGTTGACCAGCGCCGGTTTGCCCAGCAGGTCGGCCTGGGTCAGGGTTTTGTCGCCCTGCACAGTCGGCAGCGAAAACGCCGGGAACGGCTTGCCGATCATCGCCGAGGGCAGCTCGGCCGGGTCCAGGTACAACCCGCGATACAAGAACACCGCAACCACCAGAAACATCGCCAGCGGTACAACCATCAACCAACGCTTCATGCCGCCGCTCCTTGCAGGCCCAGTGCTTCACGCACCCGACTCTTGACCTTGACCCGATAACGGCGGTCCAGCGCGGCCAGCAAACCACCGAAACCGGTGAGCAGGCCGCCGAACCAGATCCAGCGTACGAACGGTTTGACGTGCACGCGCACGGCCCAGGCGCCGTCGCCCAAGGGTTCGCCCAACGCCACATACAGGTCGCGGGTGAAACCGGCGTCGATGCCGGCCTCGGTCATCATCGAACTCTGCACGGTGTACAGGCGTTTTTCCGGGTGCAGCACGGCGATTTCCCTGCCGTTGCGCACGACACGAACGGTGCCTTTGTCTGACGTGAAGTTCGGACCTTCGAAGTGCTTGGCACCCTCGAAGATGAAGTGGTAACCGGCCAGGTCCATGGACTCACCCGGCGCCAGGCGCAGGTCGCGCTCGGCGCTGTTCTGGCTGGACAACACCACGCCCAGGGCGCACACGGCGATGCCAATGTGGGCGATCTGCATGCCCCAATAGCTGCGGGTCAGGCTGGGCAGGCCTTTGATCAGGCCTTTGTGGCGGGTCTTGTCGACGATGTCACGCACGCCGGCCAGCAATACCCAGGCGGCGAGCAGGAAGGTCGCGAGCACCGCCCAGTTGAAATCGCCGTAGGCAAACCCGGCGATCACCGCCAAGGCCACGCTGCCCAACAGCACCGGCATCAGCATGCCCGCCAGCCATTTAACCGGGGTGTCTTTCCAGCGCACCAGCACGCCGACCGCCATCACCACCATCAACAAGCCCATCAATGGAATGAACAACGCGTTGAAGTACGGCGGGCCGACGGACAGCTTGGCGCCGCTCAGGGCATCCAGCACCAAGGGGTAAAGCGTGCCGAGCAGAATCATCGACGCCGCCACCACCAACACCAGGTTGTTGCCCAGCAACAGGGTTTCCCGCGACCACAGGTTGAAGCCGACCTGGCTCTTGACCACTGGCGCGCGCAGGGCGAACAACGTCAGGGACCCGCCGACCACAAACAGCAGGAAGATCAGGATGAACACGCCGCGCTCCGGGTCGGAGGCGAACGCATGCACGGAGGTCAACACGCCGGAACGCACCAGGAAAGTGCCGAGCAGGCTTAGAGAAAATGCCGCGATGGCCAGCAACACCGTCCAGCTTTTGAACACGCCGCGCTTTTCGGTGACGGCCAGCGAGTGAATCAGCGCCGTGCCCACCAGCCAAGGCATGAAGGAGGCGTTTTCCACCGGGTCCCAGAACCACCAGCCGCCCCAGCCGAGTTCGTAATACGCCCACCACGACCCCAAGGTGATACCAATCCCGAGGAAAGCCCAGGCGACGATGGTCCACGGCCGCGACCAGCGCGCCCAGGCCGCATCGAGGCGCCCACCGAGCAAGGCGGCGATGGCGAAAGCAAAGGCCACGGAGAAACCCACGTAACCCATGTAGAGCATCGGTGGGTGCACGATCAGGCCGATGTCTTGCAGCAATGGGTTGAGGTCATGCCCGTTTGTAGGAATCTGCGGCAGGATGCGGCTGAACGGGTTGGAGGTCATGATCAGGAACAGGAGGAAACCGATACTGATCATGCCCATCACCGCCAGCACCCGCGCCAGCATGACTTGCGGCAGTTGGCGCGAGAACACCGACACGGCGAAGGTCCAGCCGCCGAGAATCAGCGCCCACAGCAGCAGCGAACCTTCGTGGGCGCCCCACACGGCGCTGAACTTGTAGTACCAGGGCAAAGCGGTGTTGGAGTTATTGGCGACATAGGCGACGGAAAAGTCGTCGGTCATGAAGGCGTAGGTCAGGCAACCAAAGGCGAACAGCAAAAAGGCAAACTGGCCCCAGGCGGCCGGCTGCGCCAGGCTCATCCACAGGCGGTCGCCACGCCAGGCGCCGAGCAACGGCACCACGGCCTGGACGACGGCAAAACACAGGGCGAGGATCATCGCCAACTGGCCCAGCTCCGGAATAAACAGTGCGGACGTCATCACTTAGCCCTCCTTCGCTGGCGTTGGCGCGGATTGGCCGCTGTCTTTCAGGGCCTTGGTGACTTCCGGCGGCATGTATTTTTCATCGTGCTTGGCCAGCACTTCATCGGCGACCACCACGCCGTCGGCGTTGAGCTTGCCCAGGGCGACGATGCCCTGGCCTTCGCGGAACAAGTCCGGGAGGATACCGCGGTAGGTGATGGTCACGGCTTTGTTGAAGTCGGTGACTATGAACGTCACGTCCAGGGAGTCACCGGAACGCTTCAGCGAGCCCTGCTCCACCATGCCGCCGGCGCGAATCCGCGTATCGACAGGGGCTTCGCCATTGGCGATCTGGGTCGGGGTGTAGAACAGGTTGATGTTCTGCTGCAGGGCACTCAAGGCCAGGGCCACGGCAATGCCGACGCCGGCCAGTATGGCAAGGATGATCAACAGACGCTTTCTACGCAGCGGATTCACTTTTCGGTCTCCCGGCGCAGACGACGCGCCTCTTGTTGCAGGTAACGCTTGCGGGCCAGGATCGGCGCGGCGACGTTGAGGGCCAGCACCGCCAGGCAGATGCCATAGGCCGTCCAGACGTACAGGCCGTGATGGCCCATGGCGAGAAACTCGCTGAAAGAAGCAAAACTCATGCGCGCGCTCCCAGGCTGTTTTGCACTTCGGCCTTGACCCAGCTGGCGCGGGCTTCACGCTTGAGCACTTCAAGGCGCATGCGCATCAGCAGCACCGCGCCGAAGAAACAGTAGAACCCCAACACCATCAGCAGCAGCGGCGCCCACATTTCCACGGGCATTGCCGGTTTTTCGGTGAGGGTGAAGGTGGCGCCCTGGTGCAGGGTGTTCCACCACTCCACCGAGTATTTGATGATCGGGATGTTGATCACGCCAACAATCGCCAGCACCGCACAGGCCTTGGCGGCACTGTCACGATTGCTGATCGCGTTGCCCAGGGCAATCAGACCGAAGTACAGGAACAGCAGGATCAGCATCGACGTTAGTCGCGCATCCCACACCCACCACGAACCCCAGGTGGGTTTGCCCCAGATTGCGCCGGTGACCAGCGCCACGGCGGTCATCCACGCGCCAATGGGCGCGGCGCATTGCAGGGCCACGTCCGCGAGTTTCATTTTCCACACCAGGCCGACGATGCCACACACGGCCAGCATCACGTAGCAGGACTGGGCCAGCATCGCGGCGGGCACGTGGATATAGATGATGCGAAAGCTGTTGCCTTGCTGGTAGTCCGGCGGCGCGAAGGCCAGGCCCCAGACCAGGCCGATGCCGATCAGCAATACGGCAGCGATGCTCAACCACGGCAGCAGCTTGCCGCTGATGCCATAGAACCATTTGGGCGAGCCGAGCTTGTGAAACCAGGTCCAGTTCATTGCTGTTTCCATCACGGTAGCTTTTCGTCGTTGCGAAAAGCTTAGGGTCTTTACTGGTTAAGACAACGCTTAACCAGACCTCATTATTCGCCGACGCTGATCTTCAGGCCGGCCGCTATAGCAAAGGGTGTCAGGGTTACCGCCAGGGCGGTCAGGCTACCAAGCCACAGGAGGTAACCGGTCGCCGGCATGCCCATGAGCGCGGCCTGCAAAGCACCGCTGCCCAGGATCAACACCGGGATATACAAAGGCAGAATCAACAGGGCCAGTAAGAGGCCGCCCCGCTTCAAACCCACGGTCAACGCTGCGCCCACCGCCCCCAACAGGCTGAGCACCGGCGTACCGAGCAACAAGGACAGGAGCAACACCGGCAGGCATTCGACGGGCAAGCCCAGCATCATCGCCAGCAGCGGCGAGAGCAAGACTAGCGCCAAGCCGGAAAAAGCCCAGTGTGCCAGTACCTTGGCCAGTACCAGAAGTGGCAGGGGGTGCGACGAAAGGACCCACTGTTCCAGGGAACCGTCTTCGAAATCACTGCGAAACAGCCCATCCAGCGAGAGCAGGACCGATAAAAGCGCGGCCACCCACACCAGTCCTGGGGACAAGGTTTGCAACAGTTTAGTCTCGGGGCCGACTGCCAACGGGAACAACGCAATGACAATCGCGAAGAACACCAGCGGGTTGGCCAATTCCGCCGGGCGACGGCAGAGCAAGCGCGCTTCACGGGCGACCAACAGGGCGAATACGCTCATGCCGACCACCGCCCCAGGTCAAGATCACGGTAGCCGGCGGGCATGCGCGTCAGGGTGTGGTGGGTCGTGAGGATGACCAGACCGCCCTGCTCACAATGCTGGGCCAGGTGTTCTTCCAGCTGGGCGACGCCTTGTTTGTCGAGGGCGGTGAAGGGCTCGTCGAGAATCCACAGCGGCGGGCCCGGCAGATACAAACGCGCCAAGGCCACGCGGCGCTGCTGGCCGGCGGACAAGGTGTGGCAGGGAACGTCTTCAAAGCCCTTGAGGCCGACGGCGGCCAGGGCCTGCCAGATCGCATCATGGGACGCGGGATGATGCAAGGCGCTGAGCCAGCTGAGGTTCTCTTCGGCGGTGAGCACGTCCTTGATGCCGGCGGCGTGGCCGATCCAGATCAGGTTGCGCGCCAGTTCGGTACGTTGTTCGTTGAGGGCCTTGCCGTTCAGGCGAACTTCCCCAGCCGTCGGCTGCATCAACCCGGCCAACAGGCGCAGCAAACTGGTCTTGCCGCTGCCGTTGGGGCCGCTGACCTGCACCATGTCGCCGCCCGTCAGCCGCAGTTCGAGGTGCTCGAACAGCAGGCGCAGGTCGCGTTCACAGGAGAGCGCTACGGCTTCAAGAAGAGGGCTGGTCAAAAGATCGCGGGCCTTTACGGTTCAAGTCGGCGGTGCAGCGGCCGTTAAAGAGAAATGCACAATAACGGCTTTGGCGACCGATTTTAGAGAGCTGGATCAAATAGTTGTGAGGTTTTTACCGCTCTCTTTGCAGACGGGCGGCATTATACATGTGATGCCCTACTCTAAAGAGGGCAATTTCCCCAGAGACGACGCGCGCGATGACCGGTGAGATCAACCTTCCTACGCTTCCACCCGCCCCGGCAGCCGGGCCCGGCCCTGCGCCTGCGGCCGGCGAGTTGCTGAAACTGCTGGAGCCGCAGATCGGCCTGATCGACCCTGGGAAAACCGCGAACGCCGAAGTCATCGCCCTGAAACAAGGCGGTGAAGCCTTTCAGTTGCTGCTCAAGCTGACCCTTGAAGGCGGCCGTCAGACGCTGGTGCAGGCCAGCAGCCCGCAGCCACTGCCGCTGGGCAGCAATGTGGCGGTGAGCCAGACGCCCACCGGCAACCTGACCCTCAGCCTGCAACAGGCCTTGAGCGCCAATGTCGCCGCCCTGACCCGCATCGACACGAACCAGATGCCGGTGGGCTCGCTGCTTCAGGCCAAGGTGCTGACCACCCAGATGTTGCCCCAGGGCACGGCGCAACCGGCGATCTATCGCTCGCTGGTCACCGTGCTCAACAGCGCACTGACTGGCGCGACCCTGACCGTGGAAAGCCCGCAGCCGTTGCGCGTCGGCAGCCTGCTCAGTGCCGTGGTACAGAACGCGCAGACCTTAAGCTTTGTGCCGCTGAGCGGGCTCAAGGATCAGTTGGCCGTCACCCAACAACTGTCGACCCAGCAAAGTCGCCAAGGCTCGCTGGATGCCGTCTTCACGGCGCTGCAGAACCTGCCACGCGGCGACAGCACCTCCGCCGAGCTGCGCGGCGCTGCCGAGCGTTTACTCGCCGCCCTGCCCGACCTGGCCCAGGTCAGCAACCCCAAGGTACTGGCGCAAGTCATCCAGAACAGCGGTGCCTTTCTGGAAGCCAAGCTGCTCGCCGGGCAAAACCCGCAAGTCCCACCGCTGGACATGAAAGGCGCCCTGCTGCGCCTGGTCGCCGACTTGCTACCGACCCTGCCCGCCAGCACCAATATGACTGCCATCCTCGCCGCCAACACCCTGGCCCAGGTGCTGCCCAACTTCGTGCGCAGCCCTTTGAACACCCTCGGCCAGGTCAGCGCCCGCCAGATACCCGCCGGCTTCCCCTTGCCCGAACGGCTGATGGCGAAACTGGAGGGCGAAGGCGACCTGGAAAACCTGCTGCGCCTGGCCGCCGGGGCGATCTCGCGGCTGCAGAGCCATCAGTTGTCGAGCCTGGAACAGACCGGCACCACCGCCGACGGCCGTCTGCAAACCACCTGGCAGCTGGAAATCCCCATGCGCACGTTGCAAGACATCGTCCCATTGCAGGTCAAGTTCCAGCGCGAAGAACCGGCGCCGGACAAGGACCAGCCCGAACGCAAAGATAAAAAGGACGCCAAGCAGATGCTCTGGCGCGTCGAACTGGCCTTCGACATGGAGCCGCTGGGGCCGCTGCAGGTGCAGGCGCAATTGAGCCAGGGCAAACTGTCCAGCCAGTTGTGGGCCTCGCGGCCATTCACCGCCAGTTTGATCGAAAGCCACTTGGGCAGCTTGCGCGAACGCCTGGTGACGTCTGGCATCAATGTCGGCGACCTCGATTGCCACCTCGGCACCCCGCCACGCGGGCCGAAAACCGGACTGGAGCAACGCTGGGTGGATGAAACCGCATGAAAAACCCAACACCACCGCGCCAGGCGATTGCCCTCAAGTACGACGGCCAGCAAGCACCCACCCTGACCGCCAAGGGCGACGATGCCCTGGCGGAAGCCATCCTGAAGCTGGCGCGCGAAAACGAAGTGCCGATCTATGAAAACGCCGAGCTGGTCAAACTGCTCGCGCGGATGGAACTGGGTGACAGTATTCCAGAGGAGTTGTACCGCACGATTGCCGAGATCATTGCCTTTGCCTGGACGCTGAAGGGCAAGTTCCCGGTGGGGTACGACCCGCACGCCGCGCCGGTAGAGCGCGACGTGACCGAACGAGGGGATGACTACTGAATCAGCCGGGCCTCACACCGGCCAACACGCGGGCCGCTACCGAGGTAGCAACCGGCATGCGCTGAGCGTGCTGTTTCAACGCCTGCTCGAACGTCTGCCCCTCATACCGCCGCAATGCCGCGCCAAATGCACTCGCCTGCGCGGGCGGAAGTGGAGCAGTGAAGGCCTCGATGAACGGCGCGTCAATCACGGTGCTGCGAACACTCTCTACCTCTGCCTGTATGGAACGGCTATCCCGGGCAGTCACTTTATCGAACAGGGCCTGATCCTTGATCACAAAATCCTGGGCACCGGGTGCGCGTTGAGCAACGAGCACGTTCTGCTGACCGTTCCAGGCCGACAGCGAATATTCCTTTAGCCCGTCCTGACTGTTCTTGACCGACTCGATACTTGGGCCACGATGCTCCAGGCCCGCGCTGAAAAACTGGCTCAGGACATTGAAGTCCATCACCGCCTCATCGGTGCCACGCTTGAGAATCCGACAGCACAAGGTCGCCAGGTCCACCTGGATATCGTGGAAGTGCAACTTGGGTTCCTGGCTCAAGCGTGCGATATCGGCGATTTTCTGGTTGAAATCGTTTGGCCACAGGTACAACGCATCTCGCGTCAGTGGCTGCCCCAGGCGCTTTTCCATGGGGCCCATGAACTGCTGAACCAACGCCGCGCCCTGGTCATGCACCTGCAACATGCTCGTGCCGGGCATACGGTTCTGGATCATGTTTTTGACAACATCGGTGTTGAGCGCGAACTGGCCGGTGAGAAAGGTGGTTTTACCCGCTGATGGCGCACCGCGGACTATCGAGACATCCTGCGACAAGGCAGGTGCCGGGTCTTGAAGAATGGACTGGAATTGCGCCAGGTATTTTTCTGCCACTTGTACCGTCAGGTTCTTCAGGATGTTGGCATTGAGGCTGTCGACCTCGGGCAGCCAGACATTTTTCTTGCCCAGGGCCTGGGCCAACGTCGGCATGCTTTTGTCAGCTGCGGCCGGATCGGACCAACTCAGGCGCTCATTATCCTGCAGCCGCTGCAACTGGCCAGGGTTACGCGTCAGCGCCTGCCAGGAAGTGATGCTCGGATCGGCGATCATGCAGGCAAGCCGCTCCCGATAAGTGTTCTCGGAAAGCGGCCTGCCGATCAATTGACTCAAAACGCTACGCGCAGTGCTTGAATTGATTGACGCTGCCGTGGGCAAGCCAGGTTCGGCATGCACGGGTGCCGCCACGCCATGAACGGATGCAGCAGGTTGGATAGTCATCTTCAGTCCTCCAGTAACCGGGACTCGAAAAATTAGCCTGCCCGCCCTGCTTGGCTCATAGGACTTATCTTGACTGTGCGCCCGCCACCGGTGAACTGTGTGTCAGCCAAATACCTCACTCAAGGGAATGAAGTTGACCCGGTCGCCGATAGCCAGCGTCGTGCCTTCCAACACCTCCACAAACCCTTCCGCCCACGCCGCACTGCGCAGCACGCCGGAGCTCTGGTTGCGGTAGATGATCGCTTTGCCTTGCTCGATGCGACCGCGCAAGTATTCGCGGCGGTTGCCCGGTTTGGGCCACTCGAACCCCACCGGCACGTCGAAACGCAGTGGCTCGACGTCCTGCACACCTTGGCGGCGCAGCAGATAAGGGCGTGCCAGCAGCGCGAACGTGACCAACGTCGACGCCGGGTTACCGGGCAGCCCGATCACCGGCACGCCACGGAAGTGGCCGAACGTCAGCGGCTTGCCCGGTTTGATCGCCAGTTTCCATAACGCCAGCTCACCCTCTTCACGCAGGGCGATCCCAAGGAAATCCGCCTCGCCCACCGACACACCGCCCGTGGACAGAATCAAGTCGACACGGCCCAAACCGCCCAGGCACGCGCGGGTTTGCTCCAGATCGTCGGGCAGGATGCCAGCGTCAATCACTTCACAGCCCATGCGCGTAAGCCATGAGCACAGCACGCGCCGGTTGCTGTTATAGATCTGCCCCGGCCCGAGCGGCAAGCCCGGTTCGATCAACTCATCGCCGGTGGACAGAACTGCCACGCGTGGGCGGCGGATCACTGCCAGGCGATCATGGCCGAGGGACGCCGCCAGCCCCAGTTCAATCGGGCCCAGGCGCGTGCCAGCCGTTAAAACAAGCTCGCCTACGGTGGTTTCCTGGCCCTGGGGGCGGATGTTCTGGTCGAGGTGCAGGGGTTCGGTGAAGCTCACGCGCCCATCGGCGTGGACCACGGCGTTCTCCTGCATCTCCACGCAGTCGGCCCCTTCCGGTACGGGGGCGCCGGTGAAGATACGGGCGCAGGTACCGGCGGCCAGGGGGTGTGGCGCCTGGCCTGCGAAAATGCGTTGGCTGACCACCAGGGGTTCGCCGGTCCAGTCCGCCAACCGCACGGCATAACCATCCATGGCGCTGTTCGGCCACGGCGGCAGGTCGAGGGTGGAGATCAGGTCTTGCGCCAGTACACGACCATCGCAATCCGCCAGCAACAGGCTTTCCTGCTCACGGATCGGTGCGGCTTCGGCCATCGCCAGCAGTTGAGCCAAAGCGTCTTCCACCGGCAGCAGCGCGCCGGTCTTGCCGGGCTTACCCACGGGATTCACAAGGCTCGGCCTGTTTCAGGTGCGGGACGAAGTTGCACGGGCGGTGACGGTTGTCCAATTGCTCTGCAAGGATGCCGTCCCAGCCGGTACGCACCGCATTGGTGGAGCCCGGTAGGCAGCACACCAGCGTGCCATTGGCCAAACCCGCCAAGGCGCGGGACTGCACGGTGGAGGTGCCGATGTCGGCTACGGAAATCTGGCGGAACAGTTCGCCAAAGCCGTCCACCTGTTTGTCCAGCAGGCAGCTCACCGCTTCGGGGGTGCTGTCACGACCGGTGAAGCCGGTGCCGCCGGTGATCAGCACGACTTGCACCACGTCTTCGGCGATCCAGTGGGCGACCTGGGCGCGGATCTTGTAGAGGTCGTCCTTGAGCAGCACGCGCTCGGCCAGGTGGTGGCCGGCGGCCGTCAGGCGGTCGACGAAGACTTGGCCGGAGGTATCTGTGTCGAGGGTGCGAGTGTCGCTGACGGTCAATACAGCAATATTCAGAGGTACGAAGGGCGCATCTGCCTTGGCTTTCATGGCACGGTCCGGTTGTCGAAGGAACAGCCCGATGTTATATCACAGGCCCCCCTTTTGCTGCCGCTGCGGAACTGCCATGCCTATCGATTCGTCCCCACTGCCCTGTTCGGTTTTGCTGCTGTCTGGTGGGCGCGGCCAGCGCATGGGCGGCCAGGACAAAGGCCTGCTGGAGTGGCGTGGCCAGCCGTTGATTGCGCATTTGCAGAACTTGGTGCGACCGCTCACGGACGACCTGATCATCTCGTGCAATCGCAACCCACAGCAGTACGCCGCCTATGCCGACCGACTGGTGAGCGACGACAGCCCGGACTTCCCCGGCCCCCTCGCCGGTATCCGTGCGGGACTCGCCGCCGCACGCCATGCGCACCTGCTGATATTGCCGTGCGATGTGCCGCATATCGACGCAGGGCTGATCCAGGCGCTGCGTGAGACCGCGCAACACAACCCGCTGCTGCCGGTGATGGTGCGCCATGGTGAGTTCTGGGAACCGTTGATCTGCATCGTGCCCACCGGCCTGCGCGATGCGGTGGACAGGGCCTGGCACGCCGGTGAGCGCAGCCCGCGCAAGCTCTTCCTACAGCTGGGCGGCGTGGGCCTGGAATGCCCGGCAGATGACCCGCGCCTGGCCAACCTTAATACGCTGGAGCTGTTACAGACGCCGTCGGGCGTGTCAGAATGAACCTCGCACCCGGAACTTTGTCGATGCTGCATGCGTCACAAGGTCAGCCATTAAAAAGTATTCTCTCGGAGACAGACTCATGACTCAACGGACCATCGCCGCTCTCATGCTTGCACTGGGCCTCGCCACCCTCGCCGGTTGCGCCTCGCCGACAGTGATCACCCTGAATGACGGTCGCGAAATCCAGGCCGTCGACACCCCGAAATACAACGAAGATTCGGGTTTCTACGAATTCGAACAACTTGACGGCAAGCGCACCCGCATCAACAAAGATCAGGTTCGCACCGTTAAAGACCTGTAACTCTTAGCGTTTGCCATCAAGGCCCGCCTCGCGCGGGCCTTGTTGTTTCCGGGGGTTACCAGTCCAGGGTGATCCTACTGCGGAAACTGCGTTCCTCCCCCGTGACCGGGTCAATAAAACGCACGCCCTGGGCCAGCAGTTTGAGGGGGTTGGCGTAATCGTCTACCGCGTCCTTGATCACGTGGGGGTAGAACGGGTCGTTGCAGATACTCGCGCCGAGGGCGCTCATGTGCACGCGCAGCTGGTGCTTCTTGCCGGTCACCGGGAACAGGCCGTAGCGCCACAGATCGCCGTTTTTCTCGCGCACCTCCACCGCCGTTTCGGTGTTGGGGACGCCATCACCTTCGTGCATGCGAAAGAACGGCTCGCCATCGACGAGTCGGCTTTTATGCACCCTGGGGAACGTAAGGTTCGGTAGAGCGGGTGCGATGGCTTCGTAGAATTTATCGATCCGGCGTGTGGGAAACAGTTGCTGATAAGCCGATCGACTGGCCGGATTGGCCGAAAACAGCACCAGCCCCGCCGTGTGCCGGTCGATGCGGTGCAACGGTACCAGTGAGGGATTATCCAGTCGGCGAATCAGGCGGCGCAGCAGGGTTTGCTCGACGTATTCACCGGCCGGCGTCACGGGCAGGAAGTGCGGCTTGTCGGCGACCACCAGATGCTCATCGGCATACAGGATGGTTTCCTGCACCGGGATGACTTTCTCGTTAGGCACTTCGCGGAAGTAATAGATGCACAAGCCTTCCTTGTAGCCCAGGTCGACGGTGATCGGGGTGCCGTTGATATCCAGCACCCGGCCTCGCGCAATGCGGTCCAGCCAGTGTTCGCGGCTGATCGCCGGGAAGTGCTCGCACAGGCAGTCCAGCACTGTTACCCATGAACCGGGTGGCAGATACAAAGTGCTGGCTTGGTGCTGGGACGCGGAAAAACCGGAGGTGGACATGAAATGCTCAAAGCCTGTGACAAAACCGGCGGGCATTATCCCGCATTGCGCGGGATTGAACCTAGGGCGGATCTCAAGCCTTGGCCAACTCCGCCCGCAGGATCGGCGAAGCACTGGCGGCGTCGGTGAACTCCTTGAGCCAGCGCAGCACGTCCACTGCCTCCCAGCGGCCCGGATCGTACAATGCGTACAACAAACCCTGGTAACCCACCACATCCAGCTGCTTGTGGTAGCCGGCGCGCTGGAACAGCGCCTCGATCTCGGCAAAACAGGTATTGAAATGCACTTTGTTAAAGGGCGTCTTGCCTTCCGTGACCAGCCCATCGAGGCGCAGCTCGTTCACCGCGTCGCGCACGACGTCGGCGGACATGCGATTGACGCTGCTTTTCAGTTGTTCGACATTCACCACGGGCGTTCCCTCAATTCAATCGCTGTACAAACATACAGTAACTTAATATTTGGAAACCTGCCATCGCATAAACCTAACGAAGGAAGGCAACAACCTGTTGTGAGTCAAATGGCCAATCCAGTTCCGCCCCGGTGTCTACCCGGCGAAGCACCGGAATACGCAGGCCGTAGGCTTCGGTCAGGTCGTCGGGGTCGGTGATTTCCACCAATTCCACCAGCAACCCGTGTTCGACGAGCGGCATGATTTCGGCTTCGGCAATCTCACACAGGTGACAACCCAGGGTGCCGAACAGCTGGCATTCAGGAAGCATGGCGAAGGGACCTGATCAGAAAACAGGCAGACATTCTAAGCCCGGTGACCGCCTGAAGCCCACTCTATAAACCCTGACCCAGGTCACCATGGCCTATAACTGTTTCAGCGATTCTCGCGGCTTTTTGCCTGCCCACCTGCAACGGAGATGCGTGTGTTTGCCAACCTGCTGATTATCCTGGCCTCATCCCTGGTGGTGATTGCACTGTTTCGTCGCCTGCAATTGCCCCCCGTGCTGGGCTACCTGTGTGTCGGCCTGGCCGTGGGCCCCACCGCGCTGGACTGGGTGAATGACAGTGAAGAGCTACCCGACCTGGCCGAACTGGGCGTGGTGTTCCTGCTGTTTTCCCTGGGCCTGGAGTTTTCCCTGACCAGGATGCTCGCCCTGCGCCGAGTTGTATTTGGCCTGGGCAGCTTGCAGGTGTTGGGGTGCGGGGTGCTGTTGGGACTGTTGTTGATGATCCTGGGTGTGGCGCCGGGTATCGCCCTGTTGTTGGGGGCAGGACTGGCACTGTCGTCCACAGCCATCGTCAGCAAGGAGCTGACCAGCCTCGGGGAGATCTTCAGCAGTCACGGCCAGAACGCGATTGGCGTGTTGCTCTTCCAGGATGTGGTCGCGGTGTTGCTGCTGACCCTGGTGCCAGTGTTTGCTGGCACTGGCGAGCAAGCCTGGTATTGGGCGCTGCCCCTGACCCTGGGCAAGACCGTGGTGCTGTTTGTCGGCCTGCTATTGGCCAGCCGCTGGTTGCTGCCGCGCCTGTTTCATGAAGTGGCCGCCTCCCATTCAGCGGAGCTGTTTGTGCTGCTGGCGCTGGTGATCGTATTGCTGACCGCCTGGCTCACCCATCTGCTCGGGCTCTCCCCTGCACTCGGTGCCTTCCTGGCCGGCATGCTGTTGGGCGAAAGCCATTACCGCCATCAGATCGAGGCAGATATCCGGCCGTTTCGCGACATCCTGCTGGGGCTGTTTTTCGTCAGCATCGGCATGCTCATCGACCTGCAACTCTTCGTCAGCCATAGCCTGCTGATCCTCGGCCTGACCCTGACCTTGATGCTGGTCAAAGGCTCTGTGGTCGCCGTGCTGGTCAAACTGCGCGGCAGCGACAGTGAAACCGCCTGGCGCAGCGGCCTGGCCCTGGCCCAGGGTGGCGAGTTCTGCTTTGCATTGATGGCACAGATGCAGCAAAGCCGGTTGATCCCGGATGAATTTAACGGCCTGCTGCTCGCGGCCACCTTTTGCTCGATGCTGCTCACGCCGCTGCTACTGCGCGCCGCCCCCGCCATCGCCCTGCGCCTGCACCGCAAACCCAACCAGCAGGTGCAGCTGGAAGCAATCACCGCGCTCAACGCCGAGCTGCGCGGGCACGCGGTGATCTGTGGCTATGGCCGTGTCGGCCAATCCATCGGGCGATTTCTGCGCAACGAACAACAAACCTTCATCGCCCTGGATGACGACCCGGAACGGGTGCAGGAAGCCGCCACTGAAGACAGCAGCGTGCATTACGGCGATTGCCGGCGTGGCGCGTTGCTCAGTGCTGTCGGCCTGGAGCGTGCGCGATTGGTGGTGATTGCCGTGGACAACACCGACGTGGCGCTGGTGGTGCTCAAGGAAGCGCGTCGGATCAACGCCGACGTGCCAATCCTGGTGCGTACCCGCGACGACAGCCAGCTGGCAGAACTGAAAGCCGCAGGCGCCAGTGAAGTGGTGCCCGAGTTACTGGAGTCGAGCCTGATGCTCGCCTCCCATGCCTTGATCCTGCTGGGCCTGCCGGACCAACAGGTTCAGGCGCGGGTCGACGAAGTGCGGCAGACCCGCTATCGCCTGCTACACGGTTTTTATCGGCCGGCAGACGAGCCGATCAATCCTGACTGACCGCGCCGATCTTGTGAATCGACAAGTCCGCGCCGTAATACTCCTGTTCCTGGCTCAAACGCAGCCCGGTGACGCGCTTGATCACGCCATACACCAACAGGCCACCGGCCAGCGCCACCAGCACGCCGAGGGCGGTGCCGATCAACTGGCTGATCAGGCTGACACCGCCCAGCCCGCCGAGCGCGGTCTGGCCGAAGATGCCGCAGGCGATGCCGCCCCACACGCCGCACAGACCGTGCAGGGGCCACACACCCAGTACATCGTCGATCTTCCAGCGGTCCTGGGCCGCAATAAAGAACCACACAAACAAGCCGCCGGCCACGACACCTGTGACCAGCGCGCCCACCGGGTGCATCAGGTCGGAGCCGGCGCAGATCGCCACCAACCCGGCCAACGGACCGTTATGCAGGAAGCCTGGGTCGTTGCGACCGATGATCAGGGCTGCCACCGTGCCGCCGACCATGGCCATCAGCGAGTTGACGGCGACCAAACCGCTGACGCCGTTCAGGGTTTGCGCGCTCATTACGTTGAAGCCGAACCAGCCGACGATCAGAATCCACGAGCCCAGCGCCAGGAACGGAATGCTCGACGGCGCAAACGCCACCAGGCGCCCTTCGCGGTAGCGCCCATTGCGCGCGCCCAACAGCAACACCGCCGCCAGCGCCAGCCAGCCGCCCATGGCGTGCACCACCACGGAACCGGCGAAGTCATGGAAGCTGGCGCCAAAGGTCGCGAGCAGCCAGGCCTGCAGGCCGAAATTGCCGTTCCACACCATGCCTTCGAAAAACGGGTAGATAAACGCAACGATCAACGCGGTCGCGCAGAGCTGTGGAGCAAACCTTGCACGCTCGGCAATGCCCCCGGAAATGATCGCCGGGATCGCCGCCGCAAAGGTCAGCAGGAAGAAAAACTTCACCAGGCCATAGCCGTGATCGGCACTGAGTACCGCTGCCGGTTGCATGAAGCTCACACCGTAGGAGATCCAATAGCCTATAAAGAAATAGGCCAGGGTGGAGATGGCGAAGTCGCTGAGGATCTTCGACAAGGCGTTGACCTGGTTCTTCTGGCGCACCGTACCGACTTCGAGGAACGCGAAGCCGGCGTGCATGGCCAGGACCATGACCGCGCCGATCAGGATAAACAGGGTATTGGAGCTGTGGACGAGCGTGTCCACTGCACTTTGCAAATTTTCCATGGAGGTTGGCAGGCCTGCAATAAAGGCAAAAAGCACCAAAGCGGTTCAAGCCAGGGTCGAGCGCACTAAATTGGCACCACCGGTCCCACCCCTCTTCAGAGGGCGTGAACCGCTTTAGCGCAGCGATCAACACAACAAGCCGTTGCCGACAGGGTTTTTCCGCGAATTTCAGTTATTTAGGGTAAGGTTTTTCAAGGCTTCCTGCCCGACCGCCCAGATTCAGCGCAAGCCCCGGGGCCTGCGCACCAAGGCAAAGCAAAAGCTGTACCACACAATTGCACTGAACCTTCACCGAAGCCGGTGACTCGAAACGTACAGATCAGCCAATCACGGAGATAACCATGGCCAGAAGAACTGCAAAGACTGCTCAAGAAATACTGATGGCGGATTTTCAAACCCTGGTGACTGACACCGAACGGTTGCTGGACGACACCAAAGTGCTGGCGGGCGACCAGGCTGATGAGCTGCGCGCAAAAATTCACGACACGCTGTTGCAGGCCCGTGAAACCTTGAAGCAGACCGAAGATTCCCTGCGCGAACGCGGCCAGGCGGCGGTCACTGCGACCGAAGATTATGTGCAAGCCAACCCTTGGCAGTCGGTGGGCATTGCCGCCGGCGTGGGCTTTCTGATCGGCCTGCTGGCCACAAGGCGCTAACCATGTCTATCGGCGAAACGGGCTCGTCCACGGGCACCACCTCAAGACGTCTGGGCGCGGCCGTGCTGGGCTTGCTGCACAGCCACGTCGAATTGTTTGGCATCGAGTTGCAGGAACAAAAGGCCCGCACCGTCAGCCTGTTGCTGTTTGCCGGCCTGGCGCTGGTATTTGCGCTGCTGTTGCTGGTGGGGTTGTCGACCCTGGTGATGATCCTGGTGTGGGACACCGGCTACCGCCTGACCGGGATCATCTGCCTCTGCGTGTTCTATACCCTGGCCGCCGCGTTTTGCGGGGTACGCTTGAAGGCGGCGGTATTCGATGAGTCCACGCCCTTCCACGCCACCCTTGAAGAGCTGGCCAATGATCGGGAGCGCCTGCTGCCATGAGCATCACTGAAATCCCGCAAACCACCTCCCGTCGGGAAATGCGCAAGGCGTTGATCCGCCTGCGCATGGAAATTCACCGTCAGGAGATCCGCCACGAGTCCCAGCAACTGATGCTGCCCTTGAACAAGGTGCGCAATATGGGCAGCAACTGGCAGGACAGCCTGGGCATCAAGCACGCGCCGCTGTGGGGCGTGGCCGCGGTGACCCTGATGGGGTTCTTTACCGGCAAAGGTGCCAAGGGCGGCGGCATTGGCAGCTTGACGCGCCTGGTGCGCCTCGGTGCCGGCTTGATCCCGTTGATCAAACTGGCCATGCAGGGCTCTTCGCGTAAAAGTTGAGCCTGGCTGGCTGCATTCTTGCTAACAGAATCGGCCCGGCCCTCGTTTTCGAGGGCCGGGCCTTTTTTCGCCAATGTTTCTAAGGAGGCCCCGTGATCGACGGGCAACCGCTCGCCTGCTTCCAGCCGTTTATCGACACCGCCACCGGCCGAATTGCCGGCGTCGAGGCCCTGGGCCGCCTGCGCCAGGCTGATGGCCGCTTGCAGTCCGTGGGCCCGCTGTTCGCTGACCCGCGCACGCCGGGCGTGACCTTGCGCCGACTCGACCGGCAGATTCGCGACAACGCGCTGAGCCGCTTGCACGAAGCGCCCGAAGACTGGTTCCTGAGCCTGAACATCTCGCCACGCTGGATCAATCGCCTGCGACCGGGCCAGGCCCTGCCAAGCCTGAAGCAGATCCACCACCATGGCGTCGACCCGCAGCGCATCGTGTTCGAGATCACCGAACTGGGTGGCGACATCCGGCGCCTGGCCGACGTGGTGGCGCGCTATCGCGAAGCCGGTGCGCGCATTGCCATCGACGACTTTGGCGCCGGTTACTCCCAGCTCGACCGAGTGCTGGCGTTGCAACCGGATATCCTCAAGCTGGACATGCGCCTGTTCCAGGAGGCCGCCCGTGGTGGACCGAGCAGCGAAGTGGTGCGAGCCCTGGCGCAGATGGCCGAGAAGACCGGCTGCTGGATCATTGCCGAAGGCGTGGAAACCGAGGCGCAATTGAGCTTCGCCCTGGAGTGCGGTTCGCGCTATGTGCAGGGCTATCTGTTTGCCCAGGCGCAGTTGGACTGGTTCGCCGCCGACGCCTTCGTGCCGCGTTTCGCCCAGTTGCGCACGGTGTACGTCCAGCAAAAGCTGGCAGAACGCGGCCGCGTCATGCAACTGCGCCAGCAGTTGGCCGAATTGATGAAGATCCTGCAAACCTGGGCCCAGGCCCAGGCGCCGCTGAACCAACTGCCGCAACTGCCGGCGTTTCCCTGGCTGCTGCGCTTCTACCAGTGCGACCGGCACGGCACCCAACTCACACCGAACTTTGAGTGGCGCCAGGATGCCTGGCAGTCCGACAGCCGTTACCTGGGCCACAACTGGTCTTGGCGTCCGTACTTCTATCACCTGTTGGCCGAGGGCTGGGAGGAGCGGCGCCTGACGCTGTCCTCGACCTACCGCGACGCCACCACCAATCAGTATTGCCTCACGGCCGGACAATTCTTCGATAACGGTCAGCGCTTGCTGTTAATCGATATCGACGCGGCCGGGCTGTAGATTTTCGCTTGCCCAGGCCGCGCTGAACCGGGAAGCTGGGAGGGTCATTCACCGCACGGAGAGTACCCGCCTTGGATTGGCCCACCCTGCTGACTCGCGAACGTCTTGGCAAACCGCTGCACAGCCCGGAAGAACTGGGCCGTAGCCCGTTTCACAAAGACCATGACCGTATTATCTTCTCCGGCGCATTTCGTCGCCTGGGCCGCAAGACCCAAGTGCACCCGGTCTCGAGCAACGACCATATTCACACGCGTCTGACCCATTCCCTGGAAGTGAGCTGCGTGGGTCGCTCCCTCGGCATGCGCGTCGGCGAAACCCTGCGCAGCGCCCTGCCCGACTGGTGCGACCCAAGCGACCTGGGCATGGTGGTGCAGTCGGCCTGCCTGGCCCATGACATCGGCAACCCACCGTTCGGGCACTCCGGCGAAGACGCCATCCGCCACTGGTTCCAACAAGCCGCAGGACGTGGCTGGCTGGACGACATGAGCAGCGCAGAGCGCAATGACTTCCTGAATTTTGAAGGCAACGCCCAAGGCTTCCGCGTACTGACCCAGCTTGAGTACCACCAGTTCGACGGTGGCACCCGGCTGACCTACGCCACCCTGGGCACCTATCTGAAATACCCCTGGACTGCCCGCCACGCCGACTCCCTGGGCTACAAGAAACACAAGTTCGGCTGCTACCAGAGCGAACTGCCGATCCTCGAACAGATCGCCCACAGGCTCGGCCTGCCACAACTCGAAGAACAGCGCTGGGCCCGGCACCCGCTGGTGTACCTGATTGAGGCGGCGGATGACATCTGCTACGCCCTGATCGACCTGGAAGACGGCCTGGAAATGGAGTTGCTCGAATACGCCGAAGTCGAGTCGCTGCTGCTCAACCTGGTGGGCGATGACCTGCCCCAGACCTATCGCCAACTGGGCGCCCAGGACTCGCGCCGACGCAAGCTGGCGATCCTGCGCGGCAAGGCCATCGAGCATCTGACCAACGCAGCGGCACAGGCCTTCGTCGAGCAACAGGACGCCCTGCTCGCCGGCACCCTTCCCGGCGACCTGGTGGAGCACATGCACGGCCCGGCCAAGCGTTGCGTGCTGGATGCCAAGGACATGGCGCGCAAGAAGATTTTCCAGGACAAGCGCAAGACCCTGCATGAGATCGGCGCCTACACCACCCTGGAAATTCTCTTGAATGCGTTCTGCGGTGCGGCACTGGAGCAGCATGGCGGGCGTACACCATCGTTCAAGAACCGGCGCATTCTCGATCTGCTGGGCAACAATGCGCCGAACCCTGAATGGCCGCTGCACGCGTCGTTCCTGCGCATGATCGACTTTATCGCCGGCATGACCGACAGCTATGCCACCGAGATGGCCCGGGAAATGACCGGACGTTCCAGCCCTCAGTAACGACCACGATCATGCCGCCTGTTTCTTGAAAGGAATCGACCTACGACGGGAACAGAGCGGCCTGATCGAATTCGCACAACCACTCGATGAATAATCACGCACGCTCCGGGCGACCCTGGCGACCTGGTCCTACGCGCCCTCCCTCGATGCTTGACTCAACGTGTGGCCCCAATGCCCAGTTACTCGCTCCGTATCCTGCTGGTGGAGGATCACCCGTTCCAACTCCTCGCCACCCAATACCTGCTCAGAAGCTTCGGCTTCGCAAGACTGACGCCGGCCGAAAGCGCCGAGCAGGCAATCTGCTTGATGTCGCAGGCCGAGGTGCCTTTCGACATCATCTTGTGTGACCAATGCCTACCCGACTTACCGGGACTCGAACTGATTGAAATTGCCAGTCGCCGACGCTTTACCACGACCGCCATCCTGTTAAGCGGTTTACCGGTGGCGGAACTCGCCAGCCTGATAAGCCAAGCCATGGACCGTGGCCTGCCACTGCTTGGCTATCTATCGAAGCCGCTGAACAAGGATGAACTTGCACACTTGCTCTGCCCATTACTCAAGTTAAAAATGTAGGAATTAAACATAATGAGCCGACGAAAGACGACAGCACAACATCAGTTAAATCCATAGCAGCAACCGGTAGCCTATTCACGTTCAAAGCCTCGACGTAGCGCTTCACCAAGCCTCAGCAGCCGGTAGGCCATTACCTTTTTTAATGTAGGATTTTTCCTGTTTTATATCTACTCACCCTTCGACTCATGCTCCTCCCTCCTCTTCTGAGCTAATGTGCCCGCTTTATTTGCACTTGTACGGAATGTGATCATGAACTCAGTTTTTATTATCGATGACCACCCGGTTATACGGCTCGCCATCCGTATGTTATTGGAACACGAAGGCTATAAAGTCGTGGGCGAAACCGATAACGGGTGCGACGCCATACAAATGGTACGCGAATGCCTGCCTGACCTGATTATCCTGGATATCAGCATTCCCAAGCTGGATGGCCTCGAAGTGCTCTGCCGCTTCAACGCCATGAACACCCCGATGAAAACCCTGATACTGACCGCCCAATCGCCCACCCTGTTCGCCACACGCTGCATGCGTTCGGGTGCCGATGGCTACGTGTGCAAGGAAGGCGACCTGAGCGAGTTGCTGAGCGCCATCCGTGCAGTGTTATCCGGTTACAACTACTTCCCCAGCCAGGCACTGAATACCAATGGTGTCGATAGCGTCGAATCCCAGGAGCTTGAACTATTCAAGACCGTCAATGACCGGGAACTGATGGTATTGCAACTTTTTGCACAAGGACGAACCAACAAGGAAATTGCCAAGGGCATGTTTCTGAGTAACAAAACAGTAAGCACTTATAAAAAGAGGCTGATGCAGAAACTTCAAGCCAAGTCCTTGGTAGAACTTATCGAGATGGCAAAACGAAACGCGCTAGTGTGAGAAAGCGGATGCCCAGGCGTATAAAGGACTATCTGATTATATTGAGTGCCGGTTTGTGCTTCAGCACCGTGGTACTTGCGAACCCGCCAACGGGCCCGGAACATTTCGCCTTGTTGAGTCGTGCAGGCTCGGTTCAACTGGAAACCCACCTGAACAAGGCTCAACGCCAATGGCTGCAAAACAAGCGCGAGTTGGTGCTGGGTACTGCGGCGCCTGATTACCCACCTTTCGACCTCACGTCCAGCGGACGTGACTACGAGGGTCTCACCGCTGATTACGCCGGCCTGCTGGCCAAGGCGCTGGCCCTGCCGGTGAAAGTATTGCGCTACCCCTCTCGCGAGGCCGCGATCCGCGCGCTTGAAATGGGGGCTATCGATTTGCTGGGATCCTCCAACGGTTTTGAGGCGGCCAACCCAAACCTCACGCTGTCAGAGCCCTATGCGGTGGACCAGCCGGTCCTCGTCACCCGCGAAGGAGAGACCCGCAGCCTGACCAATGGCCTGGCCGGCATGCGCCTGGCGCTGGTCTACCACTACCTGCCCTTGCGCGAGGTGGAAAAACTGTACCCCAAGGCGACCCTGCGCGCTTATCCCTCTTATCAAAACGCCTTGAATGCGGTGGCGTTCGACCAGGCGGATGTATTCCTCGGCGATACCATTTCCACTCATTACATGATCAACAAGGGCTACCTGAAGAACATCCGCATGGCCAACTTCGGCAAACACGAAGCCTACGGGTTCAGCTTCGCCATGCCCCAACACCAGCAGACGCTCTTGAGCATTGTCGACGCCGTACTGACGGCCGTGCCCACCAATGAACGGGAAGCGATTGCCAAACGCTGGAGCGCCGGCAGCGATATCTTGCTGACCGACCAGAAACTGCAACTGACACAACGCGAAGAGCGCTGGCTACAGGAGCATCCGGTGGTCAAGGTGATCGTGAACGAGACCTTTGCCCCCCTGTCGTTCTTCGACGCCGATGGCAACTTCCGTGGCATCACCGCCGACCTGCTGGAACTGGTTCGCCTGCGCACAGGGCTGCGTTTTGAAATCCAACGTGAGCGCGTCGTTCAGTCAATGATCGAACAGGTCGGCGCAGGGAAGGCCGACATCATTGGCGCCATCGTTCCCAGCACGGAACGGGAAGCCCGGTTGAACTTCAGCCGGCCCTACCTGGAAAACTCGTACGTGATGTTGACACGCAAGGAAAACCAGTCGGCGACCAGCCTGGAGGAAATGGAAGGCAAACGCGTGGCTGTCACTGAAGGCAGCCCAATGGCGACGTTCCTGCGCGAGCACTTCCCAACCATTCAAGTGATCGCAACAGGCGACAATTTCAAAGCCGCCGAGCTGCTGGTGCAAGGACAGGTCGACGGTGCCGTGAACAGCTTGGTCATCGCCAACTATTACCTCTCGTCCTCCATGTTTCAGGACAAGGTCCAGATCAGTTTCAGTATTGGCACCACGCCGGCTAAATTTTCGCTGGCCACCTCACGCAACGCCACCGAACTCAGCTCGATTCTCGACAAGGCCATGCTGAGCATCGCACCGGATGAGCTGGGGGTCATCAACAGTCGCTGGCGCGGTTACACCGCCGCCTCCGACAGCTATTGGCGCAACTATCACCAACTGATCGCGCGCATCATCATCGGCACCGGGCTTTTGCTGCTGATCTCCCTGAGCTGGAACGCCTACATGCGCCGTCAGATCAAGCATCGAAAAATGGCCGAGCGCGCCCTCAATGATCAGTTCGAGTTCATGCGGGCTTTGGTCAACGAAACCCCGCACCCCATCTACGTACGTGACCGCAAAGGCTTGCTGCAGACCTGCAACGACAGCTACTTGCAGGTGTTCAACGTCAAGCGCGAAGACGTGATCGGCAAAAGCGCCATCCAGATGAGCGCCGCCCTTGAAACCGATGCGACGCAATACCATGCCGACTATCAGCGCGTGATGGCCGAAGGTAACCCACTGATCCTTGACCGCACGCTGCATATCCAAGGGAAGAAGCTGACGATCTACCACTGGATCCTGCCCTACCGTGACTCGACTGGAGAGGTGCAAGGCATTATTGGCGGCTGGATCGACATCAGCGAACGACGCCAGCTGTTCGATGAAATCCGCGCGGCCAAAGAACGCGCCGACGAGGCCAACCGGGCCAAGAGCACGTTCCTCGCCACCATGAGCCATGAAATCCGCACGCCGATGAACGCGGTGATCGGCATGCTCGAACTCACCCTCAAGCGCGCCGACCAGGGTCATCTTGATCGCCCGGCCATTGAAGTGGCGTACAACTCGGCCAGGGACCTGCTCGAACTGATCGGCGATATCCTCGACATCGCGCGCATCGAATCCGGCCGCCTGAGCCTCGCGCCGGAGCGTGTCAACCTGCGGGAGGTGATCGAGTCGGTGGTGCGCGTGTTCGACGGCCTGGCACGCCAGAAAACCCTCAGCCTGTCGCTTGAGTTCAACCCCAACCTGGATGACACCGAAGTCTTGATCGACCCTCTGCGCTTCAAGCAGGTGCTGTCGAACCTGGTCAGTAATGCGATCAAGTTCACCGAGCGCGGCCAGGTGAAAGTCAAGGTCGAGGTGTTGCCCACCGAACTGGCGCAGCAGGTCGAGATGAAACTGGTGGTTGAGGACACCGGCATAGGGATCAGTCGGGATGATCAGTTGCGCCTGTTCGAGCCCTTTGCCCAGGCCGACAATTCCGGGCAGCTTGCCAGGAGCGGCGCTGGCCTTGGGTTGGTGATCTGCCGCAGCCTGTGCGCGATGATGGGTGGACAATTGAGCCTGAGCAGCGTGCCGATGGTGGGTACCCAGGTGCATATCAGCCTGAACATGACCCGTCTTCAGCCGGAACAGCCGGTGCTTGAATACAAGCCTGAGGCACCTGCAAGCGCGCCAGTGCTGAACGTGCTGGTCGTGGACGACCATCCCGCAAACCGCTTGCTGATGTGCCAGCAACTGGGCTACCTGGGGCATCAGTTCAGCGCCGCCCAGAATGGCGCCGCCGGTTTCCAGGCCTGGCGTCAGGAGCGTTTCGACTTGGTGATCGCCGACTGCAACATGCCCATCATGAATGGCTATGAGCTGAGTCGCTCGATCCGCGAGTACGAACAGCGCGAGCAGCTGGCGCCCTGCGTGGTGCTGGGGTTTACCGCCAATGCCCAGCCCGAAGAGAAGCAGCGTTGTGCCGACGCGGGCATGAACGACTGCCTGTTCAAACCGATCAGCCTCACGGCACTGGAACGGCAACTGGCAAAGATCGCCCCGCAAACCACTGACCTGCACCTGGACCTCGGCAACTTCGAGGCCCTCACCGGTGGCGACCCACAATTGAGCTGGCGTTTGCTGGAAGAACTGTTGAACAGCAGTCGGCATGATCGCCAGGAACTGGCGGCGCTGATCAGTGCACACGCCCCGCTCCAGGAGATCACCGAACAGGCCCACAAAATCAAGGGCGCTGCGCGCATTGTTCAGGCGACCCCACTGGCTGGGCAGTGTGAAACCCTTGAACAGGCGTGCGCCCGTGAGGATGACTGGGCGGTGATCGAAGCCGGGGCAAAAGCCCTGGAAAAACTCATGCTGGAACTGGAGAGGTTGCTGCAAGGGCAGCTTCACGGCCTGGAGGGACAGTAAGGGGCGCAGGCCGCCCCTCCCGTGATCAGCAGTCGGTCAAGCGCAGGAAGATCGCCGCCAGCTGTTCGATACCCGCCTGGTCCTGGACGGTGAAACGCGCCAACGACGGGCTGTCGAGGTCAAGCACGCCAATCAGTTGGCCGTCCTTGACCAACGGCACCACCAGTTCGCTGTTGGACGCGCTGTCACAGGCGATATGCCCTGGGAACGCATGCACATCTTCCACGCGCTGGGTCTGCCGCGAGGCGGCCGCTGCACCGCACACGCCACGGCCAAACGGAATGCGCACGCAGGCGATCTGGCCCTGGAACGGGCCCAGCACCAGCTCTTCGTTACGGTTGAGGTAGAAGCCAGCCCAGTTCAAGTCGTCCAACTGGTTGAACAGGAACGCAGAAAACTGCGCACTGTTGGCAATGAAATCCCGCTCATCGGCCAGCAGCGACTCCAGTTGCGCATAGAGCATGGCGTAGCCATCAAGGCCAGTGCCAGCGCTTTGTAGATCGATCATGGTTGCAGCTCCAGCAATTTGAGGCCTACCCAGTAACGGGCGAATTGATAAGCGCAACGACCGTTGCGGTTGCCGCGTCCGGTCGCCCAGCGCACGGCCAGGATGTCGAGGGCTTCATCGCGCTGCCACTGCAAACCGGCCTTGCTGGCCAGCTCGCCGATCCAGTGCTCCACCACATCCAGGAAATGTTCTTGTGTGAAGGGGTAGAACGACAACCACAAGCCAAAGCGGTCGGACAAGGCAATCTTGTCTTCCACCGCTTCGCTCGGGTGCAACTCGCCGTCCACGCGTTTCCAGTTGTCGTTGTCGCTCTGGTTTTCCGGCACCAGGTGACGGCGGTTGGAGGTGGCATACAACAGCACGTTTTCCGGGGCCTGCTCCAGGGAGCCGTCAAGCACGCTTTTAAGCACGCGGTAATCGCCTTCACCGGCCTCGAACGACAGGTCGTCACAGAACAGGATAAACCGCTGCGGCAGCTTGACCAGTTGTTCAACCACGCGTGGCAGGTCGGCCAAATGGTCGCGCTCGATTTCGATCAGGCGCAAGCCGGCCTTGGCATGCTGGGCCAGCAAGGCACGCACCATGGAGGATTTGCCGGTGCCACGCGAACCCCACAGCAGTGCATGGTTGGCAGGCAGGCCGTCGATGAATTGCTGGGTATTGCGCGCCAGTGTTTCACGTTGCTTGTCCACACCGATCAGGTCGGACAGGCGCATCTCCAGGCTTACATCCAACGGCAACAGGAAACCCGTGCGGCCTTCACGCTGCCAGCGGGCAGCCAGGCAGTGGTTCCAATCGATGGTTTGGCGGGGCGCGGGTAACAAGGGTTCCAGGCGGGCGAGCACTGCATCGGCCCGTTCAAGAAACGCATTCAATCGAGCATCCACGATTATTCCTCTGGCAAGTTCTTGCAAAAGATGGCGTATTGGCAACCCTGCGGCAGACCGCACGAGGCTGCGTAAAAAAACGATTCATGCCGGGTAAGCCAGAGCCTGTGGATGTTCAGCTATGCTTGCCGGGCGAAGGGAAACGTGAAGTGGTTCAACACTCGATGGATATCAAGTTCGCCCACCGCTTGTCTTATAAACAAGCCAGATTGACTGTGCTGGTCGGTTTCGTCTTGGGAACCTTGCTCAGCCTGATCCAAATCGGCATTGATTATGCCAGCGAAGACGCATCCATCAACCGTGAAATTCGCTCGCTGATCGAAATCAGCCACAACCCCGCCTCACGCATCGCCTACAACATCGACGCCGAACTGGCCCAGGAACTGGCCCTGGGCCTGCTGCACTCCCCCGCCATCATTCATGCCCAGTTGATCGACAACAACGGCGTGGTGCTGGCCGATGTCGACCGCCCACGTAAGGAGAGCACCTACCGACCTGTCAGCGATTTCCTGTTCGGCGCCAACCGTCAGTTCGAAGACCGGCTGTTCCTTAATCACATGCCCAACGAGTCCCTCGGGGTGCTGCGCCTGGACGTCGACACCTATGCCTTTGGCAGCCGTTTCCTGCGCCGTGCCGAGATCACCCTGCTCAACGGCTTCGTCCGTAGCCTGTTGCTGACCGGCATCCTGTTGGGCTTGTTCTACGTGATGCTGACCCAGCCGCTGGTGCGCATCATCCGCGAGCTGAGCAACCGCCGGCAGGCACGCCTGGATTGCCCGCCCGGCCACGAGCACGATGAGATCGGCGTGCTGGTGAACGTGGCCAACCAGCAGTTCGAAAACATGGAGACGGAGATCCAGCAACGCCGCCACGCCGAAGATCGGTTGACCGAATACCTGGGACAACTGGAAGACATCGTGTCCGCCCGCACCCTGGAGCTCAAGGCCAGCAACCAGCGGTTGAGCCAATCCAACGATGAGTTGGAAGCGGCAAAGATGCACGCGCTGGGCATGGCCCAGGCACGGGCGGCGTTCCTCGCCAACATGAGCCACGAAATCCGCACACCGCTCAACGGCCTGCTGGGGATGATCGCGCTGTCACTCGACAGCCCGCTCAACGCCGAACAGCGCCAGCAACTGTCCATCGCCCATGACTCGGGTAAAGTGCTGGTGGAGTTGCTCAACGATATCCTCGACCTGTCCAAGTTCGACGCTGGCCAGTTGGAGTTGGAGCGCATCCCGTTCGACCTGGGTTCGTTGGTGGAAGACACCGCCAACCTGTTGTCACAGAACGCCGCGCCCAGCGTCGAACTGACGTGCCTGATCGACCCGCACTTTCCGGCGCAGGTCCTGGGCGACCCGACTCGCGTGCGGCAGATCGTCAGCAACCTGCTGTCCAACGCCCTGAAATTCACGCGCTTCGGACGGGTAGATGTTCGCCTCAGCGCGCGGGAGGGCCAGGTACGCATCGAGGTCTGCGATACCGGCATCGGCATTGCGCAGGAAGCCCAGGTGAAGATCTTCCAGCCCTTCACCCAGGCGGGTGCCGGCATCACTCGCCAGTTCGGCGGCACCGGCCTGGGCCTGGCGCTGACGCACAACCTGTGTGAAGCGATGAAAGGTCGACTGAGCATCAGTTCGGAAGTGGGCTTCGGTAGCCAGTTTTGCGCCGACCTGCCGCTGCCCACCCATTTGCCCGCCGTCCAGCCACTGCCGCTCAAGGGTGAGGTCATCGCGATTACCCATGCCGGCAGCGGCCTCACCGAACTGCTGACCACCCTGCTGCCTCACTGGGGCCTGACACCTCGCTGCTACTCGCAAGACGATGACTTGAGCGGGCAAACCCCGGACCTGCTGATCACCGACTGCCCGGAATGCCTGTTTCGCCTGCGCCCCACCCTCAGCGCGCCAATCCTGCTGGTGACCGCCTATGGCAATTTCATGCCCAGCGAAGAAGTTGCGGCACTCGCTCCGCTGCAACAACAGGCACGCCCGCTGAGCCGCAACGCGCTGTATCAGATCCTGCAACGTAACTTACGCAGCGACGCACAACTGATCCTAGACCCGATCCAGATGGAGGCCGCGCCCTTGGCACACCGCGCGCGCATCCTGTTGGTGGAGGACAACCCGGTCAACCAACTGGTGGCCAAAGGCATGCTCAGCAAACTGGGGTGTGAAGTGATCGTCGCAGCCCATGGTGGCGAGGCGCTCAAATTCCTTGAGGAACAACGCTTCGACCTGGTGTTGATGGACTGCAATATGCCGGTGATGGACGGCTATGAGGCCAGTCGGCAGATCCGTCGCAGCGGGCGCTGGCCAGACCTGCCAATCGTTGCCTTGACCGCCAACGCGCTGTCCGAAGAGCGCGAGCGTTGCCGGGCTGCGGGCATGAATGACTACCTGGCCAAGCCGTTCCGGCGTGAGGAACTCAGTGGCTTGCTGGAGCTGTGGGTGCCGAAGACGACAAGTCTCTGATCTGTCGAAGCAACTGGTCCAAGCCCTCGCGCAGCGCGTCAGCCTGGTTCAGGTCAATACCGCTGTCGCACAGCAGCCGCGTCTTGAGGCCATGAGTCTGGTCACGCAGCTGCACACCGGTTTCGCTCAGGCTCAAGTGCACTTCCCGCTCATCCTTGGCGCTGCGCTGGCGCCTGACCAGACTGAGTTGCTCAAGGCGCTTGAGCAGCGGCGTCAGCGTGCCGGAATCCAGCATCAAGCGCTCACCCAACGCCTTGACCGTGGGTTGCAGCGGCGTTGCGACGTGCCACTCCCACAACACCAACATCACCAGGTATTGCGGGTAGGTCAGGCCCAACTGATCAAGCATGGGCTTGTACGCGCGGGTCACCGCCCTGGAGGCGGCGTAGAGCTTGAAACACAGTTGATGGTCGAGCGCCAGGGAGACGGTCATTTGAGCAGGGCTTCGATCTCTTGGGTCAGGTCCTGCGGCTTGGTGGTCGGCGCAAAGCGCTTGACTACCTGGCCGTCGCGGCCGATGAGGAACTTGGTGAAGTTCCACTTGATGCCCTTGGAACCGAGCAAACCCGGCGCCTGTTGTTTCAGTTGCACGAACAATGGGTGGGCGTCGCTGCCATTTACGTCGATCTTCTTGAACAGTGGGAAGCTGACACCGAAGTTCAGCTCGCAGAATTCGGAAATCGTGCCTTCGTTACCCGGTTCCTGCTTGCCGAACTGATTGCAGGGGAAGCCCAACACCACCAACCCTTGATCCCTGTATTGCTGCCAAAGCTGCTCCAGGCCCTTGTATTGCGGGGTGAAACCGCACTTGCTGGCGGTATTGACCACCAGGATGGCCTTGCCGGCGAAATCGGCCAAAGTCTTTTGCTCCCCCTTGATGGTGGTGCAAGGGATGCTCAGCAGGTTGTTGCTCATGGCAATGCCTCTGTCAGGTCGAAAGAAGGATAAACATAGTAGGCAATTAAATTGTGTGCAATTGAATTGACCGGAATGATAGCCCGCTATAGGGCGCTCCCGCGTTATCCGCAGGAGCGCTGGCAGACCTAGCGCGGCACCAGGTCCAGGCACACCGAGTTGATGCAGTAACGCAGGCCGGTCGGCGGCGGGCCGTCCGGGAACACGTGCCCCAGGTGGGCATCGCATTTGGCGCAGGTGACTTCGGTGCGGATCATGCCGTGACTGACGTCACGGATCTCGATCATCGCGCTGTCGGCAATCGGCGCGTAGAAGCTGGGCCAGCCGCAACCGGAGTCGAACTTGGTGGTGGAGTCGAACAGCGGCTCGTTGCAGCAAATGCAGTGGTATACGCCATCCGTCTTGGTGGCGTTGTACTTGCCGCTGAAAGGTCGTTCGGTGCCCTTGAGACGGCACACGTTGTATTGCTCCGGATCGAGCATCGCCTTCCATTCTTCAACGGTTTTCTGCAACTTTTCCATCGGTACACCTCGGCAACTGAAAAAGCCTGATCTGTGTCTTTTCCATGGATCAGGCGGCACGTATGATTGCGCCTCTTCAAAACGCCAGTCTGGCACCCGCGCTACCGGCATTCAAACGTATTTATGGGTGCGGGCCCCGCAGGATTCGCAGTACGGTAGTGTCCACACCGTCTGGATCGTACATTTTCAGGATCACATCGCCATGCAGGTCAGCAAATCGAACAAGCTCGCCAACGTCTGCTACGACATTCGCGGCCCAGTGCTCAAGCACGCCAAACGCCTGGAAGAGGAAGGCCATCGCATCCTCAAGCTGAACATCGGCAACCCGGCGCCCTTTGGTTTCGAAGCGCCGGATGAAATCCTCCAGGACGTGATCCGCAACCTGCCCACCGCCCAGGGCTACAGCGACTCAAAAGGCCTGTTCAGCGCACGTAAGGCGGTCATGCAGTACTACCAGCAAAAGCAGGTCGAAGGTGTCGGCATCGAAGACATCTACCTGGGCAATGGCGTGTCCGAGCTGATCGTGATGTCCATGCAGGCCCTGCTCAACAATGGCGACGAAGTGTTGGTACCGGCGCCGGACTATCCGCTGTGGACCGCCGCCGTGACCCTGGCGGGCGGCCATCCGGTGCACTACCTGTGTGACGAAGGCGCCGACTGGTTCCCGGACCTGGCCGACATCAAGGCCAAGATCACCCCGAACACCAAGGCCCTGGTGATCATCAACCCGAACAACCCGACCGGCGCGGTGTATTCCAAGGAAGTGTTGCTGGGCATGCTCGAACTGGCACGCCAGCACAACCTGGTGGTGTTCTCCGACGAGATCTACGACAAGATCCTCTACGACGACGCCGTGCACGTGTGCACCGCCTCCCTGGCACCGGACCTGCTGTGCCTGACCTTCAACGGCTTGTCCAAGTCCTACCGCGTGGCGGGCTTCCGCTCCGGCTGGATCGCCATCTCCGGTCCCAAGCACAACGCCCAGAGCTACATCGAAGGCATCGACATGCTGGCCAACATGCGCCTGTGTGCCAACGTGCCGAGCCAACACGCCATCCAGACCGCCCTGGGCGGCTACCAGAGCATCAATGACCTGGTCCTGCCCCAAGGCCGCCTGCTGGAGCAGCGCAACCGCACTTGGGAACTGCTCAACGCGATTCCGGGCGTGAGCTGCGTGAAACCCATGGGCGCGCTGTACGCCTTCCCGCGGATCGACCCGAAGGTATGCCCTATCTTCAACGACGAGAAGTTCGTGCTCGACCTGCTGCTGTCGGAAAAGCTGCTGGTCGTCCAAGGCACCGCGTTCAACTGGCCGTGGCCGGATCACTTCCGTGTAGTGACATTGCCGCGTGTGGATGACCTGGAGATGGCCATTGGTCGCATCGGCAACTTCCTCAAGTCCTATCGCCAGTAACGGAAGCGACGCTGTACGACCGACAATCGGTCGTACAGCGAGTATCTGGCAACACTTCTCTGGCTTTCCCCCGTACAGGCACTTCGCCGTGACTGAAAAAGCCTGCTACCCCCTGTATTCACGGGACTGCGAGGCACCGGCGAACCGATTCAGCCGTCTTTTCCCTATCGGAAATGCCCTTCGAGACTCTACATTCAGGCTGTAGGACACAGTTTGAAATAGTCGCTCGGTTGAATCACCCCATGCCGCACCTTATATACCCCGCAGTACGCGACATATTAAGCATGAGGAGAACTCTACAACCATGATGCGCATCCTGCTGTTCTTGGCCACTAACCTTGCGGTCGTGCTGATTGCCAGCATCACCTTGAGCCTTTTCGGCTTCAATGGGTTCATGGCGGCCAACGGGGTTGACCTGAACCTCAATCAGCTGCTGGTTTTCTGTGCGGTCTTTGGTTTTGCCGGCTCGCTCTTCTCGCTGTTCATCTCCAAGTGGATGGCAAAGATGAGCACCAGCACCCAGGTGATCACCCAGCCCCGTACCCGGCATGAGCAATGGTTGCTGCAGACCGTCGAGGAGCTATCCCGCCAAGCCGGTATCAAAATGCCTGAAGTCGGGATCTTCCCGGCTTATGAAGCCAACGCCTTTGCCACCGGCTGGAACAAGAACGACGCACTCGTTGCGGTAAGCCAGGGCATGCTGGAACGCTTCTCTTACGATGAAGTGAAGGCCGTGCTGGCGCACGAGATCGGCCACGTGGCCAACGGTGACATGGTCACCCTGGCGCTGGTACAAGGCGTGGTGAACACCTTCGTGATGTTCTTCGCGCGGATCATCGGCAACTTTGTTGACAAAGTGATCTTCAAGAACGAGGGCGGCCGCGGCATTGCCTACTTCGTAGCGACCATCTTCGCCGAGTTGGTGCTGGGCTTCCTGGCCAGTGCAATCACTATGTGGTTCTCTCGCAAGAGAGAGTTCCGTGCAGATGAAGCCGGTGCCCGCCTGGCCGGTACCGGGGCGATGATTGCAGCGCTGCAACACCTGCGCTCCGAACAAGGCTTGCCGGTGCATATGCCGGACAGCCTGACCGCCTTTGGCATCAACGGTGGCATCAAGCAGGGCATGGCTCGCCTGTTCATGAGCCACCCGCCGCTGGAAGAGCGTATCGACGCACTGCGTCGTATGGGCTGATAACTTGCAATGCAAAAAGGGGCGATTGAATCGCCCCTTTTTTGTGATGCCGATTCAGGCCTTGGTCAACCGGTAAACCCGCTCATCAAGCTGCGTGACACCCTCCTGCACGAACTTCCAGCTCTCCTGCAGAACGTCTTGCTCTTGCAGCGCTTTCAGGGTCCAGTCCGACCCGAACAACACCTTCACCTCCTCATCCGACACCGCAAAAGGCGGCCCGGCTTTTTGCGTCTGGTCGTAATCGAGTGTGATCAGCAGCCCCTGGCAACCCGACGGCAGCAAGCGGCTCAACTGCTCGGCGTACTGCACACGCATCAGCGGTGGTAAGGCAATCAGGGCCGCGCGGTCATATAACGCGGCGCACCCGATCAGGGCTTCGGCGTCCAGGGCAAAAAAGTCGCCGCACCATACTTCGATCAGGTCGGCCTGATACACCGTAAAGGCATTGCGCCGAGTGATGCGTGGCACAAGGTTCTGCTCACTGAAAAACGCCTCGACGGCCTGTTCCGACAGCTCCACACCCATGACCCGCAACCCATGGCTGGCCAGCCACATCAAGTCCAGGCTCTTGCCGCACAGCGGCACCAATACCTTGGAGCCTTCGGCGAGCGCCAGCTGCGGCCAATGTCGTTGCAGGTAAGGGTTGACCTCGGGCAAATGAAAGCCGATCTGATTGCGCGCCCAGCGCTCCTGCCAAAATGTAGGCTCCATAGATCCTCCCAATAATTCGATCAAATGGTGCTAAAACTTATATTAGATTTAGATCAATGATCTGTTTGAAGATGGGCCCATGTTAACGCTCAGGACCCCACTTATGTTCCCCAGCCTGTTTATCTCCCACGGCTCGCCCATGCTTGCCCTGCAACCCGGCGCCAGCGGCCCGGCCCTTCAGCGTCTCGCTGCCGAGCTGCCCCGCCCGAAAGCCATCGTGGTGGTGTCGGCGCACTGGGAAAGTCATGAACTGCTCGTCAGCGGCAATGCGGCGCCCGAAACCTGGCATGATTTCGGCGGTTTCCCCCGCGAACTGTTTGCCGTGCAGTACCCGGCACCGGGCAACCCGCAACTGGCCGGGGAAATTGTCGAGCTGCTGAAGGCCGACGGCCTGAATGCGCGCACCGATGACCGCCGCCCATTCGACCATGGCACCTGGGTGCCCCTGTCGTTGATGTACCCGGAGGCCGATATCCCGGTGGTGCAGGTGTCGCTGCCCAGTGGCATGGGCCCTGCCCTGCAGACCCGGGTTGGGCATGCGCTGGCCAGCCTACGCGAGCAGGGCGTACTTCTGATCGGCTCGGGCAGCATCACCCACAACCTGGGCGAGTTGGACTGGCACGCAGGGCCTGAAAGCATCGAACCCTGGGCGCGAGACTTCCGGGACTGGGTGGTCGACAAGCTGGCTGCTGACGATGAAGACGCCCTGCACGACTACCGCCGCCAGGCGCCGAATGCCGTGCGCAGCCATCCCAGTGACGAGCACCTGCTGCCGCTGTACTTCGCACGTGGCGCTGGGGGGGATTTCAGCATCGCGCACCAGGGCTTCACGTTGGGCGCGCTGGGCATGGACATCTACCGCTTCGGCTAACCGAGACACCTCAAACCGCAGGCAAAAAAAATCCCCGAACCAGTCGGGGATTTTTTATGTGCGATCAATCAGCCCAGGGGCGGATCAATCTTCGCGGTAGCGACGCAGCTTCAACTGCTTACCGGCAACGCGAGTGTCTTTCAGCTTGGCCAGCAGTTTTTCCAGGCCGTCTTCCGGCAGTTCCACCAGGGAGAAGCTGTCACGGACCTGAATGCGACCGATGGCTTCACGTGCCAGGCCACCCTCGTTGAGGATAGCGCCCAGCAGGTTCTTGGCAGCGATACCATCACGCGCGCCCAGCGCGGTACGGCAACGAGCACGGCCTTCAGCCAATGGCACCGGAGCGCGACGCTCACGATCACCACGGTCTGGACGGTCGCCAGTACGCTCTGGACGATCACCGCGTGGCGCGTTGTTCGGAACCAGTGGGCGTTCTTTCTCGATGGCTGCCAGGGTCAGGGCCTGACCGTTGGTAGCTTTGCGCAGCAAGGCTGCAGCCAGGGCACGCGGGGTGCAACCGATATCGGCGGTCAGGCGGTCCAACAGGTCGCCGTGGGTCGATTCAGCGTCAGCCACCAGCGGCGACAGGCTGTTGGTCAGTTTCTTGATGCGAGCATCGAGAACGGCCTGGGCGTCCGGCAGACGCACTTCAGCCACTTTCTGACCGGTGACACGCTCGATCACTTGCAGCATGCGGCGCTCACGTGGAGTTACCAGCAGCAGTGCACGACCTTCGCGCCCGGCACGGCCAGTACGGCCGATACGGTGAACGTAGGACTCTGGATCGTAAGGCATATCAACGTTGAACACGTGGGTGATACGTGGAACGTCGAGGCCACGGGCGGCAACGTCGGTCGCTACAACGATGTCCAGGCGGCCATCCTTGAGGGAGTCGATCACGCGCTCACGTTGGTTCTGGGCGATGTCACCGTTCAGCGCAGCGGCTTTGTAGCCTTTGGCTTCCAGGGCACTGGCCAGGTCCAGGGTGGCTTGCTTGGTGCGCACGAACATGATCAGCGCGTCGAAGTCTTCGACTTCCAGCAGGCTCAATACAGCCGAGGTCTTCTGGTCAGCGTGAACCAACAGGTGAGCCTGTTCGATCGCGGTAACGGTCTGAGTCTTGGTCTGGATTTTCACGTGCTCAGGGTCACGCAGGTGACGCTCAGCGATCGCACGGATCGACTGCGGCAGGGTCGCCGAGAACAGTACGGTCTGACGGGTCGGTGGCAGCGCCTTGAAGATGACTTCCAGGTCATCCATGAAGCCCAGCTTCAACATTTCGTCAGCTTCGTCGAGAACCAGGTGGTTCACGGTCGACAGGACTTTCTCGTCACGACGCAGGTGGTCGCACAGACGGCCCGGAGTGGCGACAACGATCTGTGCGCCATTACGGATTGCTTTCAGTTGTGGGCCCATAGGCGCGCCGCCGTAAACGGCCACAACGGTAACGCCTGGCATTTGCTTGGCGTAGGTTTCGAAAGCGGTTGCTACTTGCAGCGCCAACTCACGGGTTGGCGCCAGGATCAGGGCTTGCGGTTCGCGCTTGGCAGGATCGATGCAGTGCAGGATAGGCAGGGCGAACGCGGCGGTTTTACCGGTACCGGTTTGCGCCTGGCCAATCATGTCCTTGCCGGCCATGATGATCGGGATCGATTGCTGCTGAATCGCCGAAGGTTCTTCGTAGCCGGTCGCGATGACGGCAGCGAGAATGTTCGGGTTAAGATTAAAAGCGGCGAAGCCGCCGGTTTCCTGGGTCATGGGTCTGCCTCTAAGTGCATCCGCAAAGACCCATGCTCCAAAGCTGCGCATGCCGTGTTGAGACTCAAGAGTCGCCCTGGCTGCTTTGTCGGCGGGGATTTGCGAAAACGAATGAATGAAAAAGATTCGTCAAGGGAGAGTCCGCTGTGCGGACGTGCAGCCGAAGCTGACTTCGGGGAATTGCGCTACCTAAACGCGGCCCGGTTAAAGGCCGGCGCGCACTATACCGGAAATAGCTGAAAAAGGGAGCTTTTTTTATCGGAAAGCACCGACAAACCGCGCTGTGTCACAGTCTTTGCAGATAACACCGGCAAGGTCTATTTTTCTAAGGCCCGGCCCTGTTGGTCATAACGCTTAAACGGTTCACCTGACCTTTCTGGCCCTTCGGTCCGAAACCCTTTCCCGCGCCCGAGGGCACACCCGATGAATCAAGCCAGCAGTAGCCGCGTCAGCCGTGAACTCCAGGGCCATGTCTTGCTTTTAGGACTGGATCGGGTGGCCAAGCGCAACGCCTTCGACCTGGACCTGCTCAATGAGCTGAGCCTGGCGTATGGCGAATTTGATCGAAATACCGAAGCGCGGGTCGCCGTGGTGTTTGCCCATGGCGATCACTTCACCGCCGGGCTCGATCTGGCCAATGTCAGCGGGGTGATGGCCGGTGGTTGGCAGCCTCCTCTGGGAGGTTGCGATCCCTGGGGTGTGTTTGCCGGCCCCCGTGTAAACAAACCGGTGATCGTCGCGGCCCAGGGTTACTGCCTGACCATCGGGATAGAGCTGATGCTGGCTGCCGATATCAATCTCTGCGCCAGCAACACGCGCTTCGCGCAGATGGAAGTACAGCGTGGGATCTTTCCGTTTGGCGGCGCGACGTTGCGCTTTCATCAGATCGCCGGCTGGGGCAACGCGATGCGCTGGCTGCTCACCGGTGATGAATTCGACGCCCATGACGCCCTGCGCCTGGGCTTGGTGCAGGAAGTGATGGCCAGCGAAGACCTGCTGCCTCGCGCCGTCGAACTGGCCAACCGCATCGCCCGTCAGGCGCCGCTGGGTGTGCAGGCCACGTTGATGTCAGCACGGTTGGCGCGGATGGAAGGCGAAACCGTGGCGGCCGCGGCATTGCCGCCGATGGTGGATAAACTGCTCAACAGCGAAGATGCCAAGGAAGGTGTACGGGCGATGATCGAGAAGCGGCCCGGCGTATTCAAAGGCCTTTAGCTCAGGTCGCCGGGCGGATCGCCTTGATCAACGGCTGCAACGAATAACCCAATCGCGGTGCCAGGGCTTCGGCGCGAGCGGACAATGCCTGCAGGTCCAGTTCCTGATCCAGCTCCGAAGGCACCAGCAAGATCACATTGCCCTCCTTCACCGGCAGTTCCCAATAATGCCGGTGATACAAACCACGCAACAAAGCAGCGCCCAGCGGTTTGCCATCATCGGTGGCCCACTGGTTGATCACCAGCCAGCCGCCGGGGTTGAGTTTCTTCTGGCAATTTTCCAGGAAGGTCCAGGCCAGGTGTCCGACGCCAGGGCCGACATCCGTATACAGGTCGACGAAGATCAGGTCGGCTGGCTCTGCGGTCTCCAGCAATTGCAGGGCATCGCCGATGCGGATGTACAGGCGCGGATCATCGTCCAGCCCCAGGTATTCGATGGCCAGGCGCGGCACATCGGGGCGCAGTTCGATGGCTTCCACGTCTTCCAGCGGCAGGAACTTCAGGCACGCCTGGGTCAGCGTGCCAGCGCCCAAGCCCAGGAACAGCGCGCTTTCCGGCTGTTCATGGCACAACGCGCCGATCAGCATCGCGCGGGTGTAGTCGTACTCCAGCCAGCTCGGGTCAGCGGTGAACACACAGCTTTGCTCGATGGCATCGCCGAACTCGAGAAAACGGTAATCGGCCACTTCGAGCACACGGATCATGCCGAAGTCATCATGGACTTCAGCCAGCAGGCGCTCGACACGCTCCTCGGTCATCACTACTCCTAAAGGGTTTACCGCACGGCAAAGGCGCGATTGTCGGCCAACCGGCGGCAACAGGTCACGCACTAATTGCTGATAACATTGGCGCCCCACCGTCAATCAGCCAATCGAGTTCATGATGAGCCAACCCTGGAGCCCCGACAGCTGGCGCGCCCTGCCGATCCAGCAACAACCCCAGTACCCGGACGCTGCGCACTTGTTGCAAGTGGAGCAGAACCTGGCCAGCTACCCGCCGCTGGTGTTTGCCGGGGAAGCCCGCGAGTTGCGCCGTCAGTTTGCCGAAGTGACCCAGGGTCGCGCCTTCCTGTTGCAGGGCGGTGACTGCGCCGAGAGTTTTGCCGAGTTCTCTGCCGCGAAGATCCGCGACACCTTCAAGGTGCTGCTGCAGATGGCCATCGTGATGACCTTCGCCGCCGGCTGCCCGGTGGTGAAAGTCGGGCGTATGGCCGGCCAGTTCGCCAAGCCGCGCTCGGCCAACGATGAAACCATCGACGGCATCACCCTGCCCGCCTACCGTGGCGACATCGTCAACGGCATCGGTTTCGACGAAAAAAGCCGCGTGCCGGACCCGGACCGCCTATTGCAGTCCTACCACCAGTCCACCGCCACCTTGAACCTGCTGCGCGCCTTTGCCCAAGGCGGTTTTGCCGACCTGCACCAGGTGCACAAGTGGAACCTGGACTTCATCGCCAACTCCGCACTGGCCGAGAAGTACAGCCAACTGGCCGACCGTATCGACGAAACCCTGGCCTTCATGCGCGCCTGCGGCATGGACAGCTCGCCGCAACTGCGCGAAACCAGTTTCTTCACCGCTCACGAAGCACTGCTGCTCAACTACGAGCAAGCCTTCGTGCGCCGCGACAGCCTGACCAACGATTACTACGACTGCTCGGCGCACATGCTGTGGATCGGCGACCGCACCCGCCAGTTGGACGGCGCCCATGTCGAGTTCCTGCGTGGCGTGAACAACCCGATCGGGGTCAAGGTCGGCCCAAGCATGAACCCCGATGACCTGATCCGACTGATCGACATCCTCAACCCGGACAACGACCCCGGCCGCCTCAACCTCATTGCGCGCATGGGCGCCGGCAAAGTCGGTGATCACCTGCCGGGCCTGATCCGTGCCGTGCAGCGTGAAGGCAAGCAGGTGCTGTGGAGCTCCGACCCGATGCACGGCAACACCATCAAGGCCAGCAGTGGCTACAAGACCCGCGACTTTGCGCAGATCCTGGGTGAAGTGAAGGACTTCTTCCAAGTGCACCAGGCCGAGGGGACTTATGCCGGCGGGATTCACATCGAGATGACCGGGCAGAATGTTACAGAGTGCATCGGCGGCGCGCGGCCGATCACCGAGGATGGTTTGTCGGACCGCTATCACACCCACTGCGACCCACGGATGAATGCCGATCAGTCGCTGGAATTGGCGTTTCTGATTGCCGAGACGTTGAAACAGGTCAAACGCTGAACAACAGAGCTGCCCGCAACCGGTCGGCACTGGGCCGCTGGCAATTGAGCTGGACCTGTTCCAGCCCGAGCCAGTCGGCCATTTGCAGCAGGTTCTGCGCCAACGCCGCCATCCCCTCGTCATCGAGGCCCGGCTCTTCCTCATGCACGGCGTGCACCGCCAGGCGCCTTTTGGCGCGTTCGGCGCGCAGGTCGATGCGCGCAGCAATCCGCTCGTTGTGCAGAAACGGCAGCACGTAATAGCCGTACACCCGCTTATCTTGCGGGGTGTAGATCTCCAGGCGGTAGCGGAAGTCGAACAGGCGCTCGGTACGGCTGCGTTCCCACACCAGCGAATCGAACGGCGACAGCAAGGCGCTGGCCGGTACTTTGCGTGGCACTTTCGGATCGGGCAGGCAGTACGCCGGTTGTTTCCAGCCTTGCACTTGGCAAACCCGCAGTTGGCCGTCTTCCACCAGTTCGGCGAGACGGTTACGGCTGTCGGCAGGATCGAGGCGAAAGTAATCGCGCAGGTCTTTTTCAGTCCCCACGCCTAATGCCGTGGCGCTGTGCAGCAACAAGCCACGTTGGGCTTCGGCTTCAGTCACGGCGATTTGAAGGATATCGCTGGGGATGACCCGCTCCGGCAAGTCGTAGAGCCGCTCAAAACCGCGTCGGCCGGCAACCGTCACCAGCCCGGCGGCAAACAGCCATTCCAATGCATGTTTTTCATCGCTCCAATCCCACCACGGACCGGCGCGCTCCTCACGGGTCGACAAACTGCCAGCCCCCAACGCGCCTTGTTGCTCGACAGTCTGCAACACCCGCTGAAGGGTGGCTTGTTGCTCACGGCCAAAACGCGCCATCTGCGAATAAATGCCCTGCCCCTGCTGCGCCCGCTGCATACGCCAGCGCATCAACGGGTATAGCGCCATCGGCAGCAGTGAGGCCTCATGCCCCCAATACTCGAACAACGAACGCCGTCGACCCTGGCTCCAGGCAGCCTGTTCAAGGATTAACGGAGAGTAGTTGCCCAGACGGGAAAACAGCGGCAAGTAATGGGAACGTACCACGGCATTGACCGAATCGATCTGCAACACGCCAAGACGCTCGATCATGCGATTGAGGTGCGCGGCCTTGATCAAGGCAGGCGCCTGGCGCCCGGAAAAACCCTGGGCCGCCAGTGCCATGCGGCGTGCTTGCTTGAGAGAGAATGACAGGTCGGCGGGCATGGGGTTCTCCGTGTGGGCGCGCCGACTACCCTACTGCATCCGCGATCATTTTCGCAGCGGGTCCTGCCAGAAATGCAGGTGGCGTTCATGCTCGACGTCACCGCGGCTGATGCCGATATCCTTGAGCGCATCATCACTCAAGGTTGCCAGCATCTGGCGCTCCTCATGCAGCGCCTGCCAACGGGCAATCTTGTGAAACAGCCCGGCAAACGGACGTTTCGCCATCAACACAAAACCTCTTTGACCTTTCATCTTCTCGCCCTCCAGTGGGGATGGCGCAAGTGTGTGCCTGGGCTTAAGATCAATCCAACGAATGTTTCTTATGCAATACATCTCAGAGATTGATCAATTGTCCAGCTTCCCGAGTATCGACACCGAAGTGCTGCGCACCTTCGTCGCCATCGCCGACCAGGGCGGTTTTACCCGCGCGGGTGAGTTGGTCAATCGCACGCAATCGGCGGTGAGCATGCAGATGAAGCGCCTCGAAGAAGACGTGTTGCAGCGCAAGCTGTTCGAGCGCGATGGCCGCCAGGTGCGGCTGACGCCTGAGGGCCAAGTGTTGCTGGGTTATGCGCGGCGTATCCTGAAGCTGCACAGTGAGGTGTTCAACACCCTGCGCGAGCCGCATATGGTGGGCCTGGTGCGCATCGGCACGCCGGATGACTACGTGATGCGGTTCCTACCAGGGATTCTCAAGCAGTTTTCCAAGGCCTACCCGCTGATCCAGATCGAGATGCACTGCGAGGCGTCAACGGTACTGATGCAGCGGCGGGATTTGGCACTGACCGTTGTCAGCCGCGAGCCTGGCAATGAGATCGGTGAACTGTTGCGCACCGAGCGCATGGTGTGGGCGGCAGCGCCGTGCTTCTGCACCGAAGAACACGACGCTCTGCCGCTGGCGATGTCCGGTACGGCCTGCCTGTATACCCAGTGGGCCTGCTCGGCACTGGACGCGGCCGGACGCGATTATCGCCTGGCCTACCACAGCTCCAACGTGTCGGCGATCCAGGCCGTGGTCAATGCGGGCCTGGCCGTGATGGTCAGCATGGAGAGTCTGGTAACCGAAGACCTGCGCATACTTGGCCGCGACGAGGGTTTCCCGCCACTGCCATCCATGAATCTGCATCTGCTGCGTAACACGCGGATGAACTCCCCCATCACCGATTGCCTGGCGGAATACATCATCGAAGGCTTCAGACTTTAAAGGTCAGCATCACTGCGCACACCACCAGAAAGCCGCAGAACAGGCCGCGCAGGACGCGTTCTGGCAGCGCATGGGCGACTTTCACGCCCCAACTGATACTGAGCAGACCACCGACGGCCAAGGGCACGCCGATCATCCAGTCCACCTCTTGGTGCCAGGCGTAGGTGACCAGCGTCACGCCGGTACTCGGCAATGCCAGGGCCAGGGACAGGCCTTGGGCAACCACTTGGGTGGTGCCGAATACGCTGGTCAGCACGGGCGTCGCGACCACCGCGCCGCCGACGCCGAACAAGCCGCCCATGGAGCCAGAGGCTGCGCCGAGCACCCCGAGCCATGGCCAGGAGTAACGCATCTGCGCCGTCGGCGGTGCGTTGCGGGTGAACATGCGCAGCAGGTTGTAGGCCGAAAGCGTCAGCAGGAAGGCAATAAAGCCGATGCGCATCGCGCCCGCATCCAGGCCGACCGCCCAGATCGACCCGAGCCAGGCGAAACTGAACCCCATCACGCCCAACGGCAGCGCATGGCGCAGTTCGATACGGTTACGCTGGTGATAGCGCCACAGCGCCAGCATCACGTTGGGCACCACCATCACCAGTGCCGTGCCTTGGGCCAACTGTTGATCGAGGCCGAACAATACGCCCAGCACCGGGATCGCGATCAGCCCACCGCCAATGCCAAACAGGCCGCCCACTGTGCCGAGGGCCGCGCCCAATACCAGGTACATCGCTAAATCCAACACCGCTTGTTACTCCGCAATCCCAGGCCTTGCATGCTACGCAGTCGGCTCTGGCGCGGAAACGCACAGCAACGCACAATGGCTGTGCCAATCTCGCATAAGCGTTTATTCGATGAACCCCAATACCCTGACCGATCAACTGAGCCTGTTTCTCGACGTGCTGGAAACCGGCAGTTTTTCCGCTGCCGCACGCCGGCATCCGCTGACGCCCTCCGCGGTGGCGCGGCGGATCGACAGCCTGGAAAGTTCGGTGGGCAGCCGCTTGTTCCAGCGCAGCACCCATGCGGTGGTGGCGACCCCGGCGGGGTTGGCCTTTGCCGAACGGGCGCGGCGGATCGTCAGCGAATTGCAGTTGGCACGGGCCGAAGCCGTGTCTTTGAGCCATGCCCCGGAGGGCCTGATTCGGGTGGATGCCCCAGCGGCCTTCGGTCGACGGCACCTGGCGCCGGTGATTGCCGACTTCCTGAACGTCTACCCCGGGCTGGATGTGCACCTGCATCTGATCGACAGCTTTGTGGACATGCAAGGCGCACACCTGGGCAAGGTTGACCTGGTGCTGCGTGCCGGGCATCTCGTCGACACACGCTTGATCGCCACGCCTCTGGCGAGCATCGTGCGCGTCGCCTGCGCCAGCCCGGCCTACCTGAAAAGCCGAGGCACGCCCAGCCACCCTCGCGAGCTGAGCGAACACGACGGACTGGACTGGGACGGCCTGGCGCCCACATTCGCCTGGCGCTTTGAGCTGGATGGGCGCCGCGCTACCTATCGTCCACGTCGCATCCGCATGAGTGCCAACAACGCCGAAGCCTTGCTGTCGGGCGCACTGGCCGGACTGGGCATTGCTCACCTGCCCACGTGGCTGGCCAGTGAATACCTGGTGCGTGGCGAACTGCTGCCGCTGTTTTGCGAAAATGGCCTGCCCAGCCCGGAAACCACCGGGATCTATGCGCTGCGCCTGGAACAGCAACCCAATGCACGCAGCCGCTTGTTGCTGGAATACCTCAAGACCCGTTTCAGCCCGGTGCCGCCCTGGGACCTGGCCTTGCAAAGTGGCTTGGTCTGACCGCTCGGACAGAATTATCTGGCGCATTAAAGATTTGCCCGCTAGATTCCAGCCCAGATACGTTTTCCGGAGGCACCGTCATGAGCAAAAACCCCGATCCTTGCGAATCCCTGATGCTGGACAACCAGTTGTGCTTCGCCCTGCACTCTACCTCGCTGCTGATGACCAAGGTCTACAAGCCACTGCTGCAAGCGCTAGGCCTGACGTACCCGCAATACCTGGCCATGATGGTGCTGTGGGAAGAGGATGGTTTGACCGTCGGCGAAATCAGCAGTCGCCTGCTGACCGATCCGGGTTCGCTGACACCGCTGCTCAAGCGCCTGGAAGTTGAAGGCCTGCTCAGCCGTACCCGCAGCCGTGAAGATGAACGCGTGGTGGTCGTGGAGTTGACCGACGCCGGCCGCACCCTGCAGGACAAGGCCATGGGCATACCCCAGTGCATCCTCGGCGCCAGCGGCCTGGAACTAGAGCAATTGCGCAAGTTGCAAGGTGACCTGATTGCCTTGCGCACCAACCTGCAAGGCAGCCTTTAACCTCTCCCGTCAAGGGCGTCGCGTCCGAGGCGCCCGTAGAAAATGACCGTTCGTCCCCGGCTCAGAATATTTTTATAAATTTATCTTGCGCGCAAAATATTAGCGCTATACATTCGCCTCACCAACTACTTAGCGCACAAACATTTAGCGCTAATAATCGAGAGGAAAACACCATGCAAACGCTCTATACCGCAGTAGCTACCGCCACCGGCGGCCGTGATGGTCGTGCTGTTTCCAACGACAACATCCTCGACGTCAAACTCTCCACCCCCAAAGAATTGGGCGGCGCCGGTGGCCAGGCCACCAACCCTGAGCAACTGTTTGCTGCCGGATACTCGGCCTGCTTCATCGGCGCCCTGAAATTCGTCGCCAGCCAGACCAAACGCAAAATCCCGGACGACGCCTCGATCACCGCCCATGTCGGCATCGGTCAGATCCCCGGCGGTTTCGGCCTGGATATCGACCTGCACATCAGCCTGCCCGGCCTGGCTCAGGACGACGCGCAAAGCCTGGTCGACGCCGCTCACCAAGTCTGCCCGTACTCCAACGCCACCCGTGGCAACGTCGATGTACGCCTGCACGTGACTGTCTAAATGACCTCGGCCGCCCCTGGAGAACGCAATGAACACAATTGGTAAAGCACTCACCGGCACCCTGCTCGCCTTGTCCATCACTAACGCCTTTGCTGCGACCGGTGAAGTCGAACACAACACCCAAGCCTTTCTGGATGTGTTGAATGCCGGCACCGGCAAACCGATGGAACAACTGACGCCCAAGGACGCCCGTGCCGTACTGACCGGCGCCCAGTCGGGTGTGAAGCTGACCTTGCCGGCCGCAGAGGTGAGCCAGAAGACCATCCAGGTCGATGGCAAGCCGCTGGACCTGACCATCGTGCGTCCGGCCGGGGTCAAGGGCACATTGCCGGTGTTCATGTTCTTCCACGGCGGCGGCTGGGTGCTGGGCGATTACCCGACCCATGAACGCCTGGTGCGGGACTTGGTGGCGGGTTCGGGGGCGGTGGCGGTGTTCGTCAACTACACGCCTTCGCCGGAAGCGCACTACCCGGTGGCGATCAACCAGGCCTACGGCGCTACAAAATGGGTGGCCGAGCATGGCCAAGAGATCAACGTCGATGGCAAGCGCCTGGCGGTCGCGGGCAACAGTGTCGGCGGCAATATGGCGGCGGTCGTCAGCCTGATGGCCAAAGACAAGGGCACCCCGGCGATCAAGTTCCAGGTGCTGTTATGGCCGGTGACCGACGCCAACTTCGACACCGGTTCCTACAACCAATATGCCGAAGGGCACTTCCTCACCCGCAACATGATGAAGTGGTTCTGGGACAACTACACCACCGACGCCAAGCAGCGCGCCGAGATCTACGCCTCGCCACTGCGGGCCAGCGCTGATCAGTTGAAGGGCTTGCCGCCCGCGCTGATCCAGACCGCCGGTGCCGACGTGCTGCGCGATGAAGGAGAAGCCTATGCCCGCAAGCTGGACGCCGCCGGTGTACCGGTGACTGCGGTGCGCTACAACGGGATGATCCACGATTACGGTTTGCTCAACGTGGTCAGCCAGGTCCCGGCCGTCCGCTCGGCATTGCTCCAGGCCTCGGATGAGCTGAAGCAACACCTCAAGTAAAAAGTAACGTCCATAAAAAAGCCCGACTCAAAGTCGGGCTTTTTTCGTATCGGCAAGGCCAGAATTACTTCTTGGCGCGGCCTTTGTACGAACCGCCTTCGCGGGTGTCGATCTCGATCAGGTCGTCGATTTCGATGAAATCGGCCACTTGCAGTTCGGTACCGTTGCTCAGCTTGGCAGGTTTCATCACCTTGCCCGAAGTGTCACCGCGAGCGGAACCTTCGGTGTAGGCCACTTTACGCACGATGGTAGTCGGCAGCTCTACAGAAACCAGGCGCTCTTCGAAGAAAATAGCTTCGCAGACGTCTTCCATGCCTTCTTCGATGAACGGCAGAACGGCTTCGATATCTTCAGCGTTCAGCTCGTACATGGTGTAGTCGGTGGTGTCCATGAACGTGTAGGTGTCGCCGCTGATGAAGGACAGGGTCGCTTCTTTGCGGTCGAGGATCACGTCGTCCAGTTTGTCATCGGCGCTGTAGACGATCTCGGTCTTGTAACCGGTCAGCAGGTTCTTCAGCTTGGTCTTCATGATTGCGCTGTTACGACCAGACTTGGTGAACTCAGCTTTCTGAACCAGCCAAGGGTCGTTTTCGAGACGGATCACTGTACCGGGTTTCAGTTCTTTACCAGTTTTCATTGCATATATCCGAAATTTGGATGGGATTTACAAAATTCAAGGTGGCGTATCATATCCAACTTTCATAAAACTGCACCAGCGCCGTCGCAAGATCGGCCTGCAAGCCTTGTTCCAGACACCATGTTTCGGCATGCAGATTCACTTCCGGCCAGTGTTCCAGCAGCATTTTCCACGGTTGGGCCATGTCGGCCTCGGTATTCCAGGCTTGCCAGAGCCCGATAACGGCCGCCCTGGCCGCCGGTGATAAGTTGGCGGAGTACAGCGCCAGGAAGGCATCGAGCTTGTCGAGATGGATGTCTTCGTCCTGTCGGTAGATGTGCCACAACAGCGGACGCCCGGCCCATTGGGCACGCACGAACGAGTCTTCACCACGCACGGCATTGAAGTCGCAGCACCACAGCAAGTGGTCGTATTGTTCCTGGCGCACGAAGGCGATGACTTGCACCGTCAGCGATCCGCGCTGCTGGATATCGCCTGCGACCAGTGGGTCCACACCGAGCCAGCGCTGCACATCGCCCAGAATACGTCCCTCAGGAACCAACAGATGAGTGGCACGGCCGTCCGTCGATAACACGTCCAGCCAGCTGGCCAGCCCGGCATTTTCGTAGGCGAACAGTGAGAAAAGCCGCGCATCCACTGCGGGAACTATGCCCAAGGCTTGCAGGAAGTCCCGCTGTGCACCGGCATCCTGCTGAAACGCCTTACGCCGCTCAAGCAACCCTGCCTCACGCAACAACCCGCCGGTGCCGGGTCGGAACCCAGGAAAGAAGAAGTACTTCTGCACGCCCTTGAACTTCACCGACGGCAGCCGATGACAGCCCACCACCCACTCTTCGGCACTCAGGTAATCCAGGTTCATCCACAACGGCGCGCGTTCGCGCTCAGCCATGGCCTCCATATAGTCGGGCGGTAACTGACAGGCGAACGCGGCAATCACTACGTCCGCTGCCGGCACCTTCACCCACTCGGTCGGCCAATGGCGCACTTCGACGCCTTCCTGCCATTGCAGCGCTTGCCGCACATCGATTTGCGGGCACATGCGCTCGAATGCCCGCCGGTCATCGACCCACAAGCACACATCGCAGGCGTGCTCCGCCACCAATTGCCGGGCCAGGCGCCAGGTCACGCCGATGTCGCCGTAGTTGTCGACGACGCTACAAAAAATATCCCAGCGGGCTTTCATTCCGGGCTCCAACATTCAAAGGCTCGATTGTCCGCATAAATGCGCGGATGCAGAAGGCTTGATCGCGATTATTCTGCACAGTGGCTGTGCGACAATCGCCGCCACGCCGTTTATGCCTGCCAGGAGGCCGCCATGTCTGATCGTCCGTTGTCGCTGTTCAAGCTCAGTGCTGCTATCGCGTTTGGCGTGTGGTTGGGGTTTATCGCCCTCGCGCTGACAGCGTGGCTGGCCTCGCGCTACCTGTTCCCGCAGAGCCTGGCACCAGTGGCCCAGGCCGTGCAGCAATTGGGCAAGCCTGCGGTGGTGGCGCCTGAACCGCCAAACCGCATGTTCGAGCAGTACCAGCAGAACCTGCAAAAGCAGGAACAGCAACAAACCCTGGACAAGGCCCGCAACAATGCGCGCAACCTGTCCAACCCCAAATGCCAGTTCTGGCTGCAACAGGACCAGAACGCCCCCAACGAAAAGACCCGGGCCAATGTCCTGCAATTCTGCGATTGATGACCATGAATAAACACGCCGTCCACACGCTTGTACTCGAGAAGCTCAGCCTCGACCTCGACATTGCCCAACGCGCCGCGCAGACCGCCTACGAAACCGCGACCCACGAAGAAAACATCGCGGAAAACAAATACGACACCCTGGGGTTGGAGGCTTCCTACCTGGCGGCGGGGCAAGCCAAACGCGTGGAGCAGATCAAGCAGGCGTTGCTGCTGTGCCAGAACATGCCGCTGCGCGCTTACGATGATCAACGAGGTATTGAGGTTGGCGCACTACTGGGCCTGGAAGACGAGAACGGTCGCCAGCAATGGCTGTTTTTGGCGCCGGATGCGGCGGGCTTGAAAGTGGACCTGGTCGGGCAACCGGTGACCGTCATCACCCCGCGCTCGCCGCTGGGCAAAAGCCTGCTGGGCAAGTTCGAAGGCGATGAGGTGGAAATTCTGGTGGCGGGCGCTCGGCAACACTTTACGGTTACCGAGGCCAAATAGCCGACTCAGTGAACCGGCAATTCTACGCCGTCGAACAACTCTTCCAGTTCCTGCTTGTTGTGGCACTGGATCGCCTTGGCCATGACTTCACGGGTCAGGTGCGGTGCAAACTTTTCGATGAAGTCGCACATGAAGCCCCGCAGGAAGGTGCCACGGCGGAAACCGATCTTGGTCACGCTGGACTCGAACAGCTCGCTGGCATCGAGCACCACCAAGTCTTTGTCGAGCGCCGTGTCGACCGCCATCTTGGCGACAATACCCACGCCCAGGCCGAGGCGCACGTAAGTCTTGATCACGTCGGCGTCGGCTGCGGTGAACACCACTTTGGGTGTCAGGCCGCGATGGCTGAAGGCTTCGTCGAGCTTGGAGCGGCCAGTGAAACCGAACACATACGTCACGATCGGGTATTCGGCCAGGGCTTCCAGGGTCAGCTTCGGCAGCTTGGCCAATGGGTGGCCTTGGGGCACGACAACGCAACGGTTCCAGCGGTAGCACGGCATCATCACCAGGTCGCCGAACAGCTCCAGGGCTTCGGTAGCGATGGCGAAATCGACAGTGCCATCAGCGGCCATTTCGGCAATCTGCATCGGCGAACCTTGGTGCATGTGCAGCGCCACGTCCGGGTACTGCTTGATGAAATCGCGGATCACCGGCGGCAATGCATAACGCGCCTGGGTGTGGGTGGTGGCGATGGACAGGGTGCCCTTCTTCTCGTTGGAAAATTCCTGGGCGATCTGCTTGATGCTTTCGACTTTGCGCAGGATCTCGCCGGCGGTAGTGATGATACGCTCACCGGCCGGGGTCACGCGGGTCAGGTGCTTGCCGCTGCGCGCGAACACTTCGACGCCCAGCTCGTCTTCGAGCAGGCGGATCTGCTTGCTGATACCGGGTTGCGAGGTGTAGAGGCTTTGAGCGGTAGCGGAAACGTTGAGGTCGTGGTGCGCCACTTCCCAGATGTAGCGCAGTTGTTGAAGCTTCATATGTGTCCCTCAAAGCAGATAGACGCCACGGGTATCAGCGACGGTATATAACTATATTAAAGGTTCGACGGATAAATCTAGAACTTTTTATCGTTTTTATCCATCACACGTCATCACTGCGTCGACGTTGCAACGAAGGCACCAGGTAAACCGGCACCGTAGACAGCTGCAGCACCCGTGCAGCGGTGCGCCCCAACGGAGTGGCCGCCGCAGTTGCGTGGCTATGACTGCCTACGATCAGCAGATCCACGGACAGTTTGCGCAGTTGCTCGAGAATCACTTCACACGGATCCCCCTGGATCACCCGTACCGAGCGAATCAACTGCAGGTCTTGCTCCCCTTCCCCCAACTCCTCGCGAAAACTGTCCAGCACCCGTTGCTCGATGGTCGCCATCACCGTGGTCAACCCCTGGCTCTGCCATTCACTCAGGGCCTTTTCATCAAGGTAGCTCTGTAACACCGATTCGGCGAACAGCCCGATAGGCTCGACCACGTGAATCACATACAGGTCCGCCTTGAACGTTCGGGCCAGCGCCAGCGCATGTTGCATCACATAAGGCGCGTACAGACCGAGGTCTGTGGCGTACAGCATCGAACGGATCATAGAACCCCCTGGAACTGCCAGGATGGCGGAGATGAAATCAGCTTAGCAGTGCCTCGCTGACTTCGACTGACTTAGCGCTTCACCTCATTACTGATGCCATGGGGCACATGCCCGGTAGCGACGAACTCCATGGCTTTTTCGCAATGCCCGGCCTGGTCATCGAAAAACACATCAGCCGCGAAGGCTTCCAGGAATGCGGATTTTTCCAGGCCACCGAGGAACAGCGACTCATCCAGGCGGATATCCCACTCGCGCAAGGTGCGAATCACCCGCTCATGGGACGGCGCCGAACGGGCGGTGACCAGCGCAGTACGGATCGGACAGGCTTCGTCTGGAAACTCGCGCTGCAACAAGTTGAGCGCCGCCAGGAAACCTTTGAAGGGACCGCCGTGCAAAGGCTGGCGGGCAGACTCTCGTTCATTGGCCTGGAACGCTTCCAGGCCGCCGGCCTGATAAACACGCTCGGACTCATCGGAGAACAGCACCGCGTCGCCATCGAAGGCAATCCGCAGCTCTTCACTGGAGGCGCGATTTGGGCCGCCAGACAAAATCGTCGCCGCCGCAAACCCGGCATCGAGGGCACTGCGCACGTCTTCAGCATGGGTCGAGAGAAACAGATGGCAACCAAACGCGGCCAAATAAGGATAAGGACTACGCCCGCCTACGAACGCGGCGCGGGAAATATCCAGGCCGTAATGCTGGATCGAATTGAACACGCGCAGGCCGGTGTCGGCACTGTTGCGCGATACCAGCACCACTTCGACTCGGGCTCGGCCCAGGCTGGCGTTCAAGCTCAGCAGCTTCTTCACCAGCGGGAATGCGTCACCGGGCTCGAGGATTTCCTCCTCGTGTTCGATCTGATACTGGCGATAGGTCTCGACCCCTTCGGCCAGGTAGACCTTATGGCTTTCGCTCAGGTCGAACAGTGCCCGCGAGGAAATCGCCAACACCAGTTTGTCGCCCAATCCTTTTGCCACGGTACGCTCCTCGACTCAGCGGTTATGCCGATCAATAAAACTCAAGGCCTGGTAAAGCGCCTGCATCCGCGGCAACTCGCAACCGGCAGCCTTGGCGGCAGCGAGTGGCCGGGCGTAGATCGCCGCCAGTTCCAGCGGGCGCTTGTGCACATGGTCGTGGTACATGCTTGGCAGGTAGTCGTCCATGGTTTCGGTCATGGTGAACATCTGCTCGGCGTAACTCTTGGGAATTTCATGGCCGCAGGCGTGAGCCCCCTGTACCACTTCAGCCATCAGCGCCTGGATCAGTTCGCGGCTGGACTCGTCGGCCATCATCGCCGTGGTGCTCGTACCGAGTAACACGGAGAGGCCGTTGTAGGGCACGTTCCACACCAGTTTGTGCCAACGGGCCTGATGCACATTGGCCATGGCCTGGGACTCGATGCCGGCCGCGTGAAACAGCGCGGCGCCCGCTTCGACAATCGCCTTTTGCGCGCCCTCGTCATTGGCCGCCGTGCCACTGTGATAACCCAGGTTGACCCGGCCCAACGCCTGATGCTCGATCACGCCGGGGGCAGAACGGTGCACGCCGATGTAACACAGGCCGCCGAGCAGATGCAGCGACGAAGGCAAGTGTTCACGCAGGCTGTCTTCGACATCGAGGCCGTTTTGCAGCAACACCACCTTGGCGTCCGGCGCGGCGACTTGGGCAATGGTCGGGGCCAGGTTGACGTTGCCGGTGGACTTGGTACCCACCAGCAGCCAGTCGCACGGCGGCATATCGGCGGCGCGGGCATACGCCTGCACCGGGTGCAGGTGCAAAGGGCCATGCACCGTACTGTTGAGGTGCAGGCCCTCCTCGCTGACCGCCGCGTATTCACTGCGCAGCAGGAAGTGCACGTCGAAACCGGCGCGCGCCAGCATCAAACCGTAAAAGCCACCGATGGCGCCGGTGCCAATGATGCCAATGCGGGGTGATTGTACGGTCATGGCAGATCCTCTGGAGTGCGGGTAAGCGCTTGGTGGATAGAGTCGTTCAGGTCAGCACGCGTAAGACGCGTCTGCAATTGCCCGAGGAATTGACCCTCGCACACCACGAACAACGCCGGCAAATGAAAGATCTGGTAGCGTTCGACCGCGCCACCGTTGTGCCCGGCATCCACCCAGCACACGCGGTCCACCGGCAGTGACCAGCCGGGTAACTGCTGGCGCGCCCAACGGCAACTGGAACACCCACTGCTGGTAAACACAACCAGCGAAATACCTGGCAATCCCAGCAATTGCTGGTCAATATCCAGGTCGGTCAATTCCAGTTCCTTCACTATACTGCTGCCACCGCCGTCAATTGGACGGTGCTCGGAGTCCGTGTACATGGGTCGTTTTTTACCTCACCCTGATGATGTCGCTGTCGAGTTAATCCAACGCCCCTCTCCTGCCATCCCCCGCCAACGGCTGCACACTGTCGGCCTGGGCGGCATCGCCTGCCATTGGCCACGCGCCTGGCGCGAAGGCACGGCGGTTGATCTGCTTATTCCCTCCCTGGGCGCCAGCGCGCGTTATCCAGGCTATGTGGCGTGGTGCCGCAAGGTGGAAAATGGCTACCGCGTCGGTGTCGCGTTTACCGATGAACATGCGCTGTTCGGTGCACGGATGGGTGAGCAAGCATGCCGGATAGAGCGCTACTGCCGCCAGCACGAAGACGCCGAACCGACACCCCAGCAACTCGAAGCCCTGGCCCGTGAGTGGGTATCGCGCCATGCCAGCGAGTTCTCCCATGAGGCCTTTGTGGCGCCAGCGCTGGATTAAAGCGGGCTTTGCCCATTGTCGCGGGCCCGTGTTACGCGCTAAGGTTCCTCCCCCCTGCATTCAAATCATGCTGTGCTCCGCCGCACGGGGATGGCTGGCGGCCGGCACCCGTGACCCTGACGAGTAACACGATGGCTGATTTACCGATCAATGACCTAAACGTCGAATCCAACGAGACCCTGATCACGCCCGATCAGCTCAAGCGCGAAATTCCTTTGAGCGACGCTGCCCTGCAGACCGTCACCAAGGGCCGCGAAGTCATCCGTGACATTCTCGACGGCACCGACCACCGCCTGTTCGTCGTCATCGGGCCTTGCTCGATCCACGACCTGAAGGCTGCCCACGAGTACGCCGAGCGCCTCAAAGTGCTGGCGGCGGAAGTGTCCGACACCCTGTACCTGGTGATGCGCGTCTATTTTGAAAAACCGCGTACCACTGTGGGCTGGAAAGGCTTGATCAACGACCCGTACCTGGACGACTCATTCAAGATCCAGGACGGTCTGCACATCGGTCGTCAGTTGCTGCTGGACCTGGCCGAGATGGGTCTGCCCACCGCCACCGAAGCCCTGGACCCGATCTCCCCGCAGTACCTGCAGGACCTGATCAGCTGGTCGGCCATCGGCGCACGCACCACTGAATCCCAGACGCACCGTGAAATGGCGTCCGGCCTGTCCTCGGCCGTGGGCTTCAAGAACGGCACCGACGGCGGCCTGACCGTGGCGATCAACGCGCTGCAATCGGTCTCCAGCCCGCACCGTTTCCTGGGGATCAACCAGGAAGGTGGCGTGTCCATCGTCACCACCAAGGGCAACGCCTACGGTCACGTGGTGCTGCGTGGCGGCAACGGCAAGCCCAACTATGATTCGGTCAGCGTTGCGCTGTGCGAGCAGGCACTGAACAAGGCCAAGATCAAGCCGAACATCATGGTCGACTGCAGCCACGCCAACTCCAACAAGGACCCGGCCTTGCAGCCGCTGGTGATGGAAAACGTCGCCAACCAGATCCTGGAAGGCAACCAGTCGATCATCGGCCTGATGGTCGAAAGCCACCTGAATTGGGGTTGCCAGGCGATTCCAAAAGACCTGGCCGACTTGCAGTACGGCGTGTCGATCACCGATGCCTGCATCGACTGGGCGGCTACCGAAAACACCCTGCGCAGCATGCATGCCAAGCTCAAGGACGTTCTGCCTAAACGCAAACGCACCTGACTTTAAACTGCGCACACAAAAACGCCGGGCTAAGCCCGGCGTTTTTCATGGTGCTGTTTACGGTTTACAGCTTTGCGGCATGGCGCTGGTGGCGCTCCATGTAACGTTCTACGTAGGAGCAGGACGGGATCACCGTATAGCCTGCCTCTTCGGCGAACTTCAGGGCTTCCTCGGTCAATGCCGCCGCAATCCCACGGCCCCGCAGTGCGTTGGGCACGAAGGTCCGATAGATATCCAGGGTCTGTTTGCCGAGGTCCATATAGGTCAGATAGGCACGATGACCGTCCACATTGGTCTCGAACTGATGACCAGCCTGGTCATGGTGGATGGACAACGCCTCGCTCATCACTACTCCTCGCGGGTCTTGGTTTCTGACCCCTACCTTACCGATGTTTGTCCGGCGAAGGAACATCTACGCCACCCCGTGCCGGTTTCGACAACGAGAAAACCCTGAGCGTTTACAACCAGCACGTAGGGAATAGTAGGCACCAATCCTGAAATTGCTCAAGGCGCGCTCGTCATCCCCTGCCGCTGGTGGATATAGAAAGGGCTCCGATCAACCTGGGACCGAAAGCCTGAACATTGCCGGCAGTTGAACCTTAAGACGAACAGGCGCTCTTAAAGTCACCTCTACATGCGCAAAAGATGCCGGGCAAAGCAAAGCCAGGCTGAACGTAAGTGTCAGCTTGGATATATAAATTTTCATCTATTTACAAGGCTTAACACATGCGGGCCGGCCCTTTCAGCCTGGATCCAATTTTCGCCTGTTTGAAAAAAATTGGACGGTTTTTATACAAACCTCCAAAAGATTAGCCAAAATAGATTCGGCGCGAGAATTTTTTTTGCTTCTTGCGCTACGTCAGTTTACTTACTACAAGTAATGGGTAGTATGTACGCCGGCTATTAGCTCACCCTGGGCGAACTAGCCATCTAATAGAAAGTCCTTGAAGGGGAACACGATGAACAACGTTCTGAAATTCTCTGCTCTGGCTCTGGCCGCAGTTCTGGCTACCGGTTGCAGCAGCGTCTCCAAAGAAACCGAAGCTCGTCTGACTGCAACTGAAGACGCAGCAGCTCGCTCCCAGGCCCGTGCAGACGAAGCCTACCGTAAAGCTGATGAAGCTCTGGCTGCTGCTCAAAAAGCACAACAGACTGCTGACGAAGCTAACGAGCGCGCACTGCGTATGCTTGAAAAAGCTAGCCGCAAGTAATAATCCTTCGGGGTTGTTATCAAGCCGATCCATTTATGGGTCGGCTTTTTATTGCCTGGGGTTTGCACCTGAATCGCGGGCAATAAAAAGCCCGCCGTAGCGGGCTGTTGATCACACAACGTTACTGCTGCAGATCGATCGGCGCACTGGCGGCCACCGAGGCTGCGCCAGGCACGCCGATTTCCGTCGGCAAACCATCTTCCGCCGCCACTACGTCACGCACCTGGTCCCAGTTCACGCGCAATTGGTTGGCCAAGTCTTCACGCTTGAGCAAGGCATTGATGACGGCGGTGTGTTTGTCGACCACTGACGGCGTCCCGTCATCATTCAATGGCGTATGCGCTTCAAGGTAGACCTTGCCACCACTGCGACCAAACTTGTAGGCATCGTTGATGATGCGCACCGACGTCCCCACCGGCACCATGCCCGCCATCTCCAGCACGTTGTTGTTGAACATGCGGAAACAACCGTGGCTTGTACGCGTGCCGATACCAAACTTCATATTGGAACCATGGATCAGGTAACCCGGCGTGCCCAGGGTGAACTTGAACGGCCCCAGCGGGTTGTCCGGACCGGCCGGCACCACGTTGGGCAGCGGGTCGCCGTTGGCAGCGTGCTCGGCCTTGATCGACGCGGGCGGCGTCCAGGTCGGGTTGGGGGTCTTGGCAATGATGCTGGTGTGGGCGATTGGCGACCCCCAGCCTTCACGGCCGATCCCCAACGGGAACGTGTAGACCACGTTCTGGCCCTTGGGGAAGTAATAGAGTCGGTATTCCGCCAGGTTGATCACAATACCTTCGCGCGGGCCCGGCGGCAGGATGAAGCGCGTCGGCAACACGATCTCGGTGCCTGCCCCCGGCAACCAGGCATCCACGCCCGGGTTGGCCGCCACCATCTCCGAATAGCCCAGGTCATAGGTGGTGCCCAGGTCGGCAAACGTGTCTTCGTACTTGGCCTTGATCACCTGGACCTGGCCGACGATGTCTTCACCCGGTGGTGGCAAGGGCAACTGCAGGGCTGACGCCGAACCGGCCGCACAGAGGGCAGCGAGAGACAGGCAGCAGGTGACGACGGAAAGGCGCGACAACATCCGGTAAATCCTTCGCAGAACGACGGGTAGGTAAACATCGATTGTATACGTGAAGCGCGCTTCTAGCTGCCCCCTACAACTCGAAACGCAGCTCCGGCCAGATCGGCGGCGTACCGCGCTTCTGGGATTCCAGGATGGCGCGGCACAAAGGGCACAGGCGCTGGTCCTGGAAGATCGAACGATCAACCCGCGACCAACGCGGTTGCGCAGGCAATAACGTGCCGCACAGCGTGCGATCGATGGAGCCGCCCAGTTCCAGTTGACGCGCCACCAGATGCACCCGCACTTCCTGGCAGGCGAACAGATCCAGCTGCTCGTCCGGCTCGATCAGTTGGTAGTTAAACAGGGACCAGGCAGGACGCGACATCAGGGGCTCCAAATCGGGGGGGCGCCACCTTAGCCGAAAGCCTGCCGGTAGAAAAGCGTCATAGCAGCGGTTTTAGCGTCGGCCAGACATTTTCCAGCAACTTGCCCTGGGCGCCGACCGCCGGGTGCAGTTGATCAGCCTGCATCAGCTCCGGATGCCCGCCCACGCCATCAAGGAAAAACGGCACCAGCGGGACGTTTTTCTGTTTGGCCAGCACGCCATAGACCTCGGCAAACGCGGTGGTGTAACGCGGGCCATAATTGGGTGGCAGCTGCATTCCCAACAGCAACACCTTGGCGCCGCCGGCCTTGGACTGGTCAATCATCGACGCAAGATTTTGTTGCAATTGAGCGGGCGGCTGGCCACGCAAGCCATCATTACCACCCAACTCGATCACCACCACGTCCGGCTTATGCTCTGCAAGCGCCGCCGGCAGCCGCGCCAGGCCTCCGGCACTGGTATCGCCACTGATGGAAGCATTGACCACTTTATCGTCGAAACCTTCCTGCTTGAGCCGTTGCTGCAACAGGGCAACCCACCCTTTGCTGGTATCCAGGCCGAAACCGGCACTGATACTATCGCCAACGATCAGGACTGTACCCGCCGCTGCGTTCTGGGCCATGCACATCAAGGCCAGGCCAGCACTCAAAAACCACATTCGCATCGGATTCTCCATGGGCGCAAGCATTCTCACCGCGCGGAACCTTAGCAAAGTGGTTCCCAGCGCGGAAGGTGAACTGACTATCCTGCACGAACTGAGCCTGGAACTGAACAAGGGCGATAGCCTGGCTATCGTCGGCAGCTCCGGCTCCGGCAAATCCACCCTCCTCGGCCTGCTCGCCGGTCTCGACCTGCCCAGCAGCGGCGAAGTGACCCTTGCCGGGCAAGCCCTGAGTACCCTCGACGAAGACCAGCGCGCGCGCATCCGTGCCGAGCACGTGGGCTTCGTATTTCAGTCGTTCCAATTGCTCGACAGCCTCAACGCGCTGGAAAACGTCATGCTGCCGCTGGAACTGGATGGCCGCAAAGACGCCCGCGAGCGTGCCCGGCACCTGCTGGAACGCGTCGGCCTGGGCAAACGCCTGACCCACTCGCCCCGCCAACTCTCCGGTGGCGAGCAACAACGGGTGGCGATCGCCCGCGCCTTTGCCGCAGAACCGGACGTGCTGTTTGCCGATGAGCCCACCGGCAACCTCGACAGCCACACCGGCGAGCGCATCAGCGACCTGCTGTTCGAACTCAACCAAGAAAGCGGCACGACCCTGGTGCTGGTCACCCACGACGAGCGCCTGGCCCACCGTTGCCGACGCCTGATCCGCCTTGAAGCCGGCCTGATGGTCGCGCCCCTGGAGCCTTGATGGCACGTTTGCCGCTGTTGCGCCTGTTCAGCCTTGCCATGCGCCAATTGCTGCGCGATGCCCGCGCCGGTGAATTGCGCGTGTTGTTCTTCGCCCTGCTGGTGGCCGTCGCCGCCAGTACCGCCATTGGTTACTTCGGCGCGCGCCTCAACGGCGCGATGCTGTTGCGCGCCACCGAATTCCTCGGCGCTGACCTGGTACTCGAAGGCAGCTCGCCTGCCCGTCCCGAGCAAATCCAGTCCGGCACCGAGCTGGGCCTGGATCACGCCCGCGTGGTGGAGTTCTCCAGCGTCATTGCCACGGATAATGGCATCCAGCTCTCCAGCATCAAGGCCGTCAACGAGCAGTACCCACTGCGCGGTGAACTGAAAAGCGCGGCTGCCCCCTTTGGCGATGAAACCCCGGGCAGCGGACCAAAACCCGGTGAAGCCTGGGTGGAAGCACGGCTGCTGACGGCGCTGGACCTCAAGGTCGGCGACAGCATCGATGTGGGCATGAAGACACTGCGCCTGGCCCGCGTGCTGACCTACGAGCCAGACCGCGCCGGCAACTTCTACAGCCTCACGCCCAGGGTGATGATCAACCTGGCAGACCTGGACGCCACCGGTGTGGTGCAGCCCGGCAGCCGCGTGAGTTACCGCGAACTCTGGCGCGGGCCGCAGGGCAGCACCGTGCTGCAAACCTATCGTGACCTGGTCAAGCCGGGGCTCGCCGCCAACCAGCGCCTGCAGGATTCACGGGATGGCAACCAGCAGATCGGCGGCGCCCTGGGCAAGGCTGAGCGCTACCTGAACATGGCCAGCCTGGTGGCCGTGCTGTTGGCCGGTGTGGCCGTGGCACTGTCGGCCAATCGCTTCGCCACCCGACGCTTCGACGCCAGTGCCTTGCTGCGTTGCCTGGGACTGTCGCGACGCGAAGCCATGTTGCTGTTCAGCCTGCAACTGAGTGTGCTGGGGCTGTTGGCGAGCCTCACCGGCGCCCTGCTCGGCTGGTTGGCGCAGTTTGGCCTGTTCTATTTCCTCCATGACTTGCTGCCATCGGACGTGCCACCCGGCGGGCTTCTACCGGCAATCGCCGGGATCGGCACCGGGCTGGTCGCCCTCGCCGGTTTCGCCCTGCCGCCCCTGGCTGCACTGGGTCGCGTGCCACCGCTGCGCGTCTTGCGTCGCGACCTGCTACCGATCCCCTCCAGCACCTGGATGGTCTATGGCGCGGCACTGTTTGCCTTGGGCCTGATCATGTGGCGCCTGAGCCTTGACCTGGTGTTGACCTTCGCCCTGCTCGGCGGTGGCGTGGTGGCTGCACTGGTACTCGGCGGCTTGCTCCTGCTGCTGTTGCAAAGCCTGCGCCGTCTGCTGGCGCGCGCCTCGCTGCCCTGGCGACTGGGCCTGGGGCAATTGTTGCGTCACCCGCTGGCGGCGGCCGGTCAATCCCTGGCGTTCGGTTTGATACTGCTCTCCATGGGTTTGATCGCCTTGCTGCGTGGCGAGTTACTCGACACCTGGCAAAACCAGCTGCCCAAGGACGCCCCCAACTATTTCGCCTTGAATATCCTGCCGGCTGACAAGGACGCGTTTGGCGCCCGCCTGCTGGAACTGCAAGCGCAGTCCGCGCCGCTGTATCCGGTGGTGCCAGGTCGCCTGATCAGTATCAATGGCGAGCCCGTACAGGAAATCGTCAGCAAGGACTCCAGCGGCGATCGCGCGGTGCAACGCGACCTGAGCCTGACCTGGGCCGCCGACCTGCCACCGGGGAATGCCCTGACTGCCGGTTCATGGTGGTCACAGCAACCTACCGATGAAATCCCCGGCGTATCGGTCGAGGCCAAGGTGGCGGAAAGCCTCAAGCTCAAGCTCGATGATCACTTGGTGTTCACTGTAGGCGGGGAAAACCGTGAAGCGCGGGTGACCAGCCTGCGAACCATCAACTGGGATAACTTCCAGCCCAACTTCTTCATGATTTTCCAACCGGGTACCTTGAAGGATCTGCCCGCCACCTACCTGACCAGCTTTTACCTGGCGCCTGGACACGACCAGCAAATCGTCGACCTGTCCCGAGCCTTCCCGGCGGTAACCATCCTGCAGGTCGAAGCGCTGCTGGAGCAGTTGCGCAGTATCCTTGCCCAGGTGACCCTGGCAGTGGAATACGTACTGCTGTTTGTCTTGGCGGCAGGGATGGCGGTGCTGTTCTCCGGCCTGCAAGCCACCCTGGATGAGCGCATCCGCCAGGGGGCGCTGCTACGTGCACTGGGCGCCGAACGCAAGCTGCTGGTCAAGGCCAGGCGTATCGAGTTCGGTCTGCTGGGTGCCGTGAGTGGACTGCTCGCAGCGCTGGGGACCGAGTTGGTGACCTTTGTGCTGTATCGCTATGCGTTCGACCTGGCCTGGCAGCCTCACCCTTGGCTGTTGCTGCTACCGGTGATTGGCGCCGTATTGATCGGCAGTGCCGGTGTATTCGGCACTCGCCGCGCACTCAACGCCAGCCCGTTGACCGTGCTACGCGAAGGTTGAAACTTGGTCGGCCCGCGTTCATCACTGAACGCGGGCCGACCTCACTTACTTCACATATTCGATGCCGGTGATCCACCAGCACACGTCTCCACCCGGGGTCTGCACGACGGCCTCATCGTCCACTTCCTTGCGCAACAACGCACGGGCCATGGGTGAGTCGATGGAGATGTAGTCCATCCGATCATAAATCTCATCATAGCCAACGATGCGAAAACGCTTGGTCTCACCCTGCTCGTTTTCGATGTCTACCCAGGCGCCGAAGAACACCTTGCCCTCTTGCTCAGGCATGTATTCCACAACGCGCATGTCCTCCAGGCGCTTGCGCAGGTAGCGCACACGACGGTCGATTTCACGCAGCAGCTTCTTGTTGTACTGGTAATCGGCGTTTTCGCTGCGATCTCCCAGCGAAGCCGCCCAGGTCACTTTGCGCGTGGTGTCCGGGCGCTTTTCACGCCACAGGTAATCCAGCTCCTTCTTCAGCGCTTCATGGCCTTCTTTGGTAATCAGCTTGGTACTCAAACGCTTGCATCCCGTGGCAATGTCCATAGGTGCCGATCCGCCTGAGTTTAAAGCCCAGGCGTCGGCTGGCTGGCGTTGATGATAAATGAACCCGGGAAAGTAGCCAGGCCAGTCTAGCCATCCAACGCCTGATCCAGCTCAAGCAGCACACCCCGCAGGCTCTGCCGCAAACCCGATACCTGCGACGTCATCACTTTCAGGGCCTCGGTTCTCTGGCTGACCGCAAGCGAATGATCGTGCAGTTGAGTGGTGCGCCGCTCCAGTTCTCGAGCTTTCTCATCCAACTGTTTCTGCTCTTGCTGCAAGCATGCCTGCCATTGCTCAAGTACAGACTCCTGTTCGATGGCTGCCAGCTTTTGCTGGGTCAGCTCTTGAGCAACACGGGCCAGGTTGGTCAACGTGCTGTCCACTTCGAACAATGTACTGTGGTCGGCTGGCGGAGGGCGTTTCAGAGGTGTCGGCACATCGGGCTCCGGCTGGATGGGCGTTGCGGCCTGCGCCATCATCAACGGGACCTCGGCAGGGGGTTGTCGAATCTCCTCAACGGAATGCTCATGCACAGGCGCAGGGACAGGCTCGGAAGGATTCATCGCCTTGGGAGATGAGCTCATTTGCGACGAAAAACGAATGGACGGTACGATCACTGAAGCGCTTTCGATCGCCGGCAGCGTCGGCGCAGACATGCCCAGGGTGATCACCTTCATCACCAGCGCCTTCTTGATGATCACCGAATGATGGTCCTCGGGCCTGGCAGGCGGCAGCTTGCAGCCTTTCAAATCGACAAAATGATAGGGCACCTGGGTTTCCGTCACCCCGCCGGCCTTCATTCCCGAAGCGGCCAACGTCAGAATCTGCTTGAACACATGTAATGCCAACTGCAGATCCTCCCTGGACTCAACCCCGCCCAGGAAATACCGATCAACTTTCTTACGTAACGCGGCGATATAGACCCTGGAACTTTCCGGCTCCACTTCCTCGTCCAGGCTATAGACAAGAAAGTTGGAGGCCGTCTGACCTACGGCAAATCCACAGAGCAATGCACCATTAACCGGAGCATCTTGACCATTACGCTCAAGAACAAGGGTACGTAGCAGCATCATGGTATTCAGGCCTCATTATGCAGTGCAGAAAGTTTATATAAACAACTAATAAACATTCGAAAATTGGACATTCCGAAACCTAACACATTGCTTCAGCGGCCTGCCCAACCCGCACGTAGGACTTCTCTTATTAAGCATTATCGACGTTCCCAAAAGCGAGCGTTACCCGTACCCTTTTTTCACGCCCCCTACGTCATACCAAACTTTTTCGGTAAAAAAATGATCGAAATAAGCAATCTGACAAAACACACGGGTAACACAGCTGTACTCAGCGACTTTTCGTTCATCGCCAATCCACAAGAATGCGTGGGATTATTCGGGCAAGATCATTCGACCAAAACAACTCTGTTCGATTTAATAGCCGGTTCAACACAGCCCTCCAGCGGCTATATAAAGGTCCAGGGTTTCGATATACAAATCCATGCACTTAAGGCAAGGCAACTCGTTGGTTATCAACTGTCCACGGACCTCGGCCATCCAACGATGTCCGTCAAAGCGTTCCTTGGCTTCATCGCTGCCGTTCGCGGCTTCTACGGCGCCGAAAAGCGCTCGCGGCTGGAACAGGTCATCGCACGACTGGATTTGTTTCCCGTGCTCGATGCGCCTCTCGATGCCCTCTCCATCGGCTGGAAACGTAAAGTTGCCCTTGCGCAGGCCATCGTGCATAGCCCTGTCCTGTTGCTGCTGGATGACCCCACCGAAGGACTTGCACCTGATCAAAAATATGCGTTCCGGTCGCTCATCCAATCTTTAACGCAAGAAATGACGGTCATCATCGCTTCTCGCCACTGCGATGAATTATCTGACGTGTGTACCCGAGCGTTAGTCATAGCAGGCAGTCGCCTGGTCGCCGATAACCCGCTGCCCGATCTACAACGCGACTCACGTCATTTCCAGGCCGTCACCCTGGCCGCGGACACACCATTAGACCTATTGGCCCTGGCCGTCCTGCCCGGCGTGGCCGGCATCGAAGAACATCGACATGCCCCCGGCACGGTGACCGTTCTCGCCATGCCGGGACACACCATCTATCCCCATATCAATACGCTGATTGCCAGTCGCCGCTGGAAAATCAACTCGTTAAACCTGGAACCAGGTCGCCTGAATGATGTGGTCCACCACCTGAGCCAGGAGGCGCCCCGTTGAAATTATTACCTATTATTTTCAAGCGTCAGCTCGCCAGCTATGCCTGCACACCCAGTACTTACCTACACATTGCCGTCTTTCTCATACTGTCCGTGGCATTGGGAAAGTACATAAGCCCGTGGCCGGAACAAAACATCAGTGACTTGCAGGTGTTCTTCCAGTTTCACCCCTGGCTGTATTTACTACTGATTCCCGCCTTGGCCACGCAACTATGGGCGGATGAGTCCAGTACAGGCTTTCTCGGGCTAATGAAAACCATGCCCATCACAACCTATGAATGGGTGATCGGAAAATTCCTGGCCGCCTGGTTCGTAGCAGGTGCAACCCTGTTTCTGATGTCTCCTCTTGTCATCATCGCCAACTACTTGGGCAGGGCCGATAACAGCGTTATTGCTTCGCAATTTTTTGTGAGTTGGTTGTTGGCAGGCAGTTACCTGTCCGTGGGTTGCTTTATTTGTGCATTTGTACGCCAGCGCACTGTCATTTTCATATTGACCCTTGGCCTGCTTCTGACAGCCAGTGGACTTTCTTCCATCCTGGACGCACTTGAACACCAAGCCCCTATTGGTTTGATTGATAGCTTGGCCGCACTCAGCCCGACATTGCGATTCAGCAATATCGACGATGGGAGACTCACACTCCGTGACACGCTTTACTTCATCAGCATGATCCTCGCCTTTCTCGCTGCGACGATAGTCACACTCAACTACAAACACAGCTGAGAAGGGAAATCCTCAATGCGGTCCTCGCTGCGCACCGGCATGACACTTACCGTCACCTTCCTGCTTTTCCTGGCGTTCAATCTGGTTTGGATAGGTAAACTTCCTGATATACGGTGGGACCTTTCTGAGCAAAAAGTTCACACCTTGGCACCTGCCGTAAAACAGCTGCTCACCACACTGGAAGACCCGCTCGACTTGTATTACTTCAACTCCGCCAACGCCCCCAAAAGAAGCTACGCGGTGCAACGCTACAGCAAGCGTATTGAAGAGCTGCTCAAGGAGTACGAGGAAACAGCCAATGGCATGATCAACCTGCACCTGATTGAACCAGCGCCTTTTTCGGAGGACGCCTACAAAGCCCGGCTCTCCGGGCTCGACGATAATGCCGGGTTTCTCGGTCTTATCGGCTCCCGAGCAGGTCACGGCGTGCGACGTATTGGTTCCTTCAGCCTCGACCAGGAGCCACTGCTTGAGTATGAAATCGGCCATCTGCTCTATAAATTGCAGCACCCCGAACGCCCGGTCATTGCCCTATTGGCGGGATTGGCGATGGACGGATCCGCAGGCCGGTTGCTGCAGGAGCTAAGGCAGGAATTCGACCTGGTCAATCTGGAGCCGACTGCCGCATCCGTTCCCCAGCCCATCAAAACACTGATGGTCGTGCACCCTCAGGCATTGTCTGAGCGAACCTTGTATGCCATTGAACAGTTTGTCTTGAGGGGCGGCAGATTAATGATGTTTGTCGACCCTTTGACTGAGCAACGCCCAAATCTCCCCCCAGGCAACACTCGGCTGAGCGAGTTGCTGGCTGCCTGGGGTATCCAGATGCCGGCGGACAGGCTGGTGGTTGACGACGTCTACACGCCAAGGGAGACATCGGGCGCGCCCAATCAGGTCCGATTGAACCTACCCCGACAGGCGATGAACACCCATGACATCAGTACATGGAACCTCAATAGGGTGACGGTATCGAGCAGTGGCGCCCTCTCTCCACTGATCAAGAGCCGCACCACCTTCACCCCGCTCCTGCAAAGCTCCGAACAGTCTGTCCTGTTGGACGCCAACGGCCTCACAAGCGCAGCCAGCATCGACTCACTGATTGAAGGGGCGTCAAAGCAGGAACGAGCTCATGTGATCGCCGCGCGCATCGAGGGGCCGAGCTATTCGGTATTTCCCGATGGCATCAAGGGGCAGCCGCCCGGTTTGCAGAAAGCGGCGCAGATTCATGTCGTGGTGGTGGCTGACACGGACATGCTCATGGATAAGGTCAATGACTCGGCACCCGACGGCAACGCGCTGTTTGTCTTGAATACGCTGGACAACCTGTCCGCCCCCGACACACTCGCCGCCATTCGCCCGCGTGTGCCGCAGGAAACGTCGCCGAATAGGTTGGAGAGCATGCGCAACGTCGCGAAACAGGCCTATCGCGTAAAAGCCAGCGAATTGGAACGGCGCCTACAGCGCACGGAGCAGGAATGGCAGCGGCTTAGCCCGTGGACAACCGCCCTTGGCACCCAGCCCGTGGACACCACCACTCGGCTGCAGGCACTCAACAAGGAACGTCTGCGCTTGCCTATGGAGTTGCATGCCCTGGAGGACGAAGCCTATGCCCAGGTGCGTCGACTGGAGTGGTTTATAAAACTGACGGTGACCTTTGCGATACCCGTGACCTTATGCCTGATCGCCTGGCTGGTCTTTCTGGGCCAACGCCGTCGCCGGCTGAAAGCCGGCAGCGTCATTCAATGAACGCTCAACGACGGGCGATCAGCCCTTGCCGGGCAATGCGGGTCAACTGGCGAATGACCTCATCGGCGGCGTCGGCAGTTGGCGCCTGGATAACCGCGAGGTCAAAACTGTTGCTGGCAAAACGTGCAAGGGAGTCGCCGTCTTCGACAAACTGGATCAGGAACGCCGAAGGTCGACCCGTGCGACGCGGCCAGCCATCCAGGTAACGCAAAAGCGTCGGCTGATGCTTGCCGCCCAGGAGAATTTTTGGATTGCGTTGAGTGAGGTCCGCGGTGATCGGGGCCAGGCGTATCAGGGGGCGCAGTGCATTCATCGTGTCGTGTCTCTGCCTCAAAAGTCTGCGGGCAGGTGAGAGGCAACACCGAACCAGCGCTTTAGCGGAATTTCGAAGCATGGAACATGCTTCTGTCGGGACCGATATCGATCACCCATGGCGCCCCGCAATTAGCTGTTTAAATCGGCGCATGAGCGGCATCCTAGAGAAGCCGGTGGGGCGGTGTCAAGAATTCCGATCAGCAAAAAGCCCGCACAGGGCGGGCCTTTTAAGGGTTCTACGCAGATCAGTTGGCGATGGCGCGATCCGCAGACAGCTTGCCCGCGCCTTCCAGCAGCACCGCCAGCGAGCCACCGAGCAGTGCCAGGGCGAACTCATAACCGTTGTTGGCCATAAACAGACCGTTATGGATGTGCACCGAAAAGATCGCCACCAGCGAGAGGATGGTCAGGCCCAATGCCGCAGGACGAACCAGCAGGCCGATGATCAAGGCCAAACCCGCGAAGAACTCGGTGCCGCCCGACAACAGCGCCATCAGGGTACCCGGCGCCAGGCCGATGCTTTCCATCCACTGCGCAGTACCCGCCAGGCCGTAGCCGCCAAACCAGCCAAAGAGTTTCTGCGAACCGTGAGCGGCGAAGATGATGCCGACAACAATGCGCAGAAGGGTCAGGCCGTAACCGGCGCGAGTGGACAGGATGCTGTTGATCAGTGGGCTCATGGTAATAATCCTTTTCTAAATAGGGGTTGGTTGGCCGCTATATTAATCAGTTTAAACAATGATAAAAGCCGAAAAAATGCCTGATTAATATCGATAAAATCGATTACTTCCGTGAGGCGATTTTCGGCGCTGGCGGCTCCAGAGACTCCCGCTCCCGATCGAACGCCAAATAGTACTTGTTGACGCTATTAACATAGCTGACGCCGCCCATCCCTACCTGCTCCATGGCAATACGCTCAACCTGGAAGAACCACTGATTAGGGTTAAGCCCCCGGCGCTTGGCTTCAGTGCGCATGCCCTGCACCCGCTCCGGCCCCATGTTGTAGGCCGCCAATACGAAGGCCATGCGCTCACGCTCGTTGAGCTTGGGGCTGGCGAAGAACTTGCGACGGATCATCGCCAGGTAGCGCGCGCCCGCTTGCACATTACTGTCGAGACTCTCAATGTTGTTGACCCCTACCCGCTGCGCTGCCGAAGGGGTGATTTGCATCAAGCCGGTGGGACCGCCGCTGTTGCGCGCGCCGGGATCCAAAGCGGACTCCTTGAAGGCCAGTGCCGCCAGGTTCAGCCAATCCATGCCCTGCTCGCGGGCATGCTTTTGTAACACCGGGCGCAGTTTTTCCAGGCGTTGACGGTCAACGCGAGCCAGTGGATTGCGCACTTGATAGAGACGACGGTAGATACGCTGGAACGCCACATCCTGGTCGGAAGGCGTCCGGTAAGTTTTTAGGAAGCGATCAATGCTGGCCCGCAGCATCGAAGCATCCTGGCGTACGAACCAGTACTCGTCGCCTGGCTCGCTGATCGCCACCTGTTTATCGAAGCGCAACTTGGGCAGGATCTTCGACCAGCGTTCGGCAATCGGTTTTTCAACAATAGTCAGGTGAAAAATGCCGGCCTGGACCATCTCCAGCACATCCTCCACGGCCAGGGTCGGGTCCACCCACTCCACTTTCACCGGCGGCTGCTTGTGCAGCGCCAGCTTCTGGTTGACCTGGCTGATGGCATCCGCCGCCGCGCTGCCGGTGGTCAACGCCAGTGTGCGGCCGGACAGTTGCTCCAACTTGGTGAACCGCCGCTCGCCCTTCACCCCCACCAACCACAGCGGTACATCGCTGACAATCGGGTCGCTGGTGCTGATCTTGTGCGCAGCCTTTACGTCCAGCAATTCACCCGGAGCGACCAGATCGCCTTCGCCACGGGCCAGCGCGCCAAGCAACTGGTCCTTGGCCTTGGGAATGATCTTGAGGTTGATCTCCTGGCCATCACGGGCATGACCATTGAGGTATTGCTCGAAGGCGCGCAGACGATGGTATTCGACACCGATGGCCTGGCCCTGGACCTCGCCGGAACTGTTTCGGCTCTGGTTGACCAATACACGCAGGGTGCGGCTGGCGCGAATCTCCGCCAGGTCGCGGACCTTACCGGGCTTGGTCACTTCCAGCGGCCCGTCCAGACGCGCGACCGCCGCCATGGGCAGCAGCAACGTCAGGCACAACATAAGCAACGCCGAGGGTCGGATCATCCGCTCTCCGGAAAAGAATACTGGCCAACGCCCTCGCGAAAAACGGGGCGGTGGGGGTCAGAAACAGAGCGCTTTATGCGCTGGCAAGGTACGCAACGGCGGCATGATGGCGGGCGATGGGCCGACCACAATGTCGCTTGCGACGTTCAAAGACAGCTATAACTCGTTGTAGTTCTTCGATTTTCTTATAAATCTACAGCTCTGATATGCTTTCCGGCCGCAGGCGGAGATAGCACCATGCAACTCATTGATATCGGCGTCAACCTGACCAACCCCAGTTTCGACGAGAAGCACCAGGCGGTACTCGACCGCGCCTATGCCGCTGGCGTACAGCAATTAGTGCTCACCGGCACCAGCGTCGAGGGCAGCGAACAGGCCCTGGATTTGTGCGAAAAGCTGGATGAAAGCGGCCAGCACCTGTTCAGCACCGCCGGCACCCACCCCCACTCCGCCAGCGACTGGAACGGCGACAGCGCCCAGCGTCTGCGCGCTTTGCTCAGCGAAAGCCGTGTGCGTGCGGTGGGTGAATGCGGGCTGGATTTCAACCGGGATTTTTCACCGCGGCCACAACAGGAAAAAGTCCTGGAAGAACACCTGGCCCTGGCCGTCGAGCTGAAACTACCGGTGTTCCTCCATGAACGTGACGCCAACCAACGCCTGCTGGAAATCCTCAAAGACTACCGCGACCACCTCACCGCCGCCGTGGTGCATTGCTTTACGGGCGAACAGCAAGCGTTGTTCAGCTACCTCGACCTCGACTTGCACATTGGCATCACCGGCTGGATCTGCGACGAGCGCCGTGGGACACACCTGCACCCACTGGTCAGGGAAATTCCCGGTGACCGTCTGATGCTGGAAAGCGATGCCCCTTATCTGCTGCCGCGCACACTACGGCCAAAGCCGAAAAATGGCCGGAATGAGCCGGCGTATCTGCCGGAAGTCCTGCGCGAAGTCGCCCTGCACCGCAACGAAAGCATGGAAGACCTCGCCAGACACAGCACGGCATGCGCCCGTCGCTTTTTTGGACTGCCCCAAGTGGATTGATGCAGCGCATTGACCCACGTCAAAACCGTTTCCCTGGATAGCGGCACAATAATGGCACCTTGCCAATGCTGTTTCCGCTATCAGAGAAAACCTTCCATGGGTGCCTGGCTTAGCAATATCTCGCTGAAGTACAAATTCTGGGCCGTCAACGCGGTCGCCTTCATCACCACCCTGCTGCTGGTGCTGTATGCCGTACAGCTTGAACAGCAGGCGCGCAGCACGGCGTCCCTCGCCTCGGCGCAAGAACAAGCGCGGCTGCTGAGTGCCTGGCCAGCGGGTGAGACGCTGCCTGAGAGCGACCATTGGCTGACGTTCAAGCGCGGCCAAGTACCACACCTGGCCGACCAGGATCTGTCAGCCCTGGGCAGCGCCACGGGTTGGGTCGAGTTCAACCACATGCCTGTGTTCGGCGAGAACCCGTTGATGGGCGCTGAAGTCGTCGCCCGTCCTGAGGGTCAATACGTTGCCGTCCTTGCCTATGCGCCCAGCCTGAGCCAGGTGTTCGAAGAGCGCTTCGCCAACTATGCGGTGGCGGTCCTGATCCTGATGCTGGCGATGCTCGGTGCCTCGCAATTGCTGATCCGCTTCCTGCTCAGCCAGCTCAACACCCTCAAGGACGTGATGCTGCACGTGGAGAAAACCGGCGACCTGTCGGCCCGCGTGCCCTTGGCGTGCAAAGACGAAGTCGGCCAAATGGCCAGCGCGTTCAACGCGATGCAGGCCGGTTACCAGCGCGTGGTGAACACCGTGGCACGCACAGCCCGGCAACTGGATGATGGCGCCGCACGGCTGGCCAGCAGCATGAACGAAGTGCAACACGGCATGCTCGGCCAGCAGAGCGAAACCGACCAGGCCGCCACCGCCATCAACGAGATGACCGCCACCGTCTATCACATCGCCCAGCACGCAGGCGCCACAAGGGATCTGTCCCAGACTGCCGATACCCTCGCCGGCAGCGGCCAGGAAGTGGTCAGCCGCGTACAGCGCTCGATTGCCGGCCTGTCCACCGGCGTGCAACAAACCGCCGAAATGATCCAGAAGCTCGCCGAGGACAGCCAGAAAATCAACGGCGTGGTCAGTGTGATCCACAGCATCGCCGAGCAGACCAACCTGCTCGCCCTCAACGCCGCCATCGAAGCCGCCCGCGCCGGAGAAATGGGCCGTGGCTTTGCCGTGGTCGCCGACGAAGTGCGCAACCTGGCCAAGCGCGTGCAAAGCTCCACTGACGAAATCACCCGCATGGTCTCAGCCCTGCAAGCCGGCACCCGCGACGCGGTGGACTTCATGCAGGAAAGCTCGTTCAAGGCCGACGACTGCGTGCAACAAGCCCAGGAAGCCGGCGCCGCCCTCGCCGAAATCACCAGCGCCGTGGCGCAGATGCGCGAAAGCAACACCCAGATCGCCGTCGCCGCCGAACAGCAAAGCCACGTGGCCGAAGAAATGAACCGCGCCGTCGTCAGCATTCGCGACGTGACCGAGAACACCGTGCAACAGACTGTGGACTCTGCCACCACCAGCAATGAACTGGCCACCCTGGCCGGAGAGTTGAGCAAGGCGATTGGGCAGTTGAAGCTGTAGGATTGTTCACCCTGTAATCCCCCGCCTACAACAAAGCCTCGGTTTGCCCGAGGTTTTGGCGAAACTTCCTAGCTCTTCCGGCGAATAACGCCGACTTCTTTTCCCTACCAACCTCGCCAAAGTCTCTCGCCTGACCAATCAGCGCGAGGGACCGCCGATGCACCTTTCCTGTGCCCCACTCAACGGGGCCGCTTCATGATTCCGGTTATTGCGCAGTTCGTCCTCTCCCCTATGGATGCCGAAAAGCCGGACGTGGAAAGCGTCCTGCGTGATTTCCGCACGTGCCTGAACGCCTTTGACGAGTGGGCCGAAAGCTTCTGGAGCGGCTCGGCTCTGGACGTGGAGCAGGTGTTCAAGGTCGGCCAGGAAGTTTCCCTCGTCGCTCCCGCATCCTCCAAACAGCCCAATCGCACGGTGGCTGTTTGCAAGGCCCAGGGCTCGTTGACCCTGGTGCATATGTTTGAAAGCACGCGGTTTGTGCCCATCGGCAATACGCCGGTGATGCTGCAAACCATCAGGTCGGACGGCACGCCGTTCGGTGACCCTATCCGTCGAACCATCGATGCCAGCGGCATTCTTGAAGTCAAGGATTGCATCCGCGACCAGCGTTACCAGATCACTTTTTACCCCAACGTTTCCAAGGCACACGTCAAGGCGCTGTATGCGTCTTATCAGTCGGTGATCGCCGGGCTGGAAGAACGCCTGCGTGACGAATGGACGATGACCTTCAAGCCGCGATGGAAAGACTTCGCCAACGCCACGCCGTTCGAGCGCAGTGCGATGCAAGGCGTGGCGTTCGCGAGTGGGATTGGCAAGGCGCTCTACAACCTCTGGGACAATTTCTCACAGCTGTACGACCTGTTGGCGGACCTCAAGGCCAATAGCGAGAAGCTACTGAAGTACATCACCCAGGCCGAGCTGGACGAGCTGCTGAAACTGGGCAAGGACGCCATCGCCCATGGCCTGCTGGTGCTGAGCGACGAGCCGCTGTTGTTCATCTATCTGTCGGCGATGGTCGCGTGGATAAGCATGCTGCCGCCGCCGGACATGTATGAACTGGTGGGCGAGATTACCGGCGAGGTGCTGATCAATCTGTTTTTGATCTGGGCGACGCGGGGCATGGGGGTACAGGTTCGGCTGGGTATGCAGGTGTTGGGGCATATCAGGTCGGGTCGGGTGCGTAAGTGGCTTGAGATGTTGGCCGATCAGTTGGTCGGGCCTCGGTTGCACGCGCATGTCGACGCGGCCAAGCCCATGTTGCTGGGTAGCTCGGCGACGCCGATTCGGACGATTCCGGATGTGCCGTTGAAGGCTGGGGATCAGGTGGTTGCCAACCCGGTGCCGGTGGTTCGGAACAAGTCACAGCGGACGGTGTTGGTACGGCAGGAGCCTGTCGACGATGTGCCTGTTTCTGCTCGAAACCCGAGTGGGGATGCAGCTGCGTCGTCGGACAAAACCGCTACTCACGGCTGCCCGGTGTCGATGGTCACGGGCGAGGAGCTGCTGACGCTCACCGATGGCACGCTGGACGGGATCTTGCCGTTTGAGTGGACGCGGCTGTATCGCACCAGTGCGGTGGAAGTGGACTGCGGGCTGGGGTTTGGCTGGAGTCACTCGCTGGCGCATCGGCTAAGTGTTTCCGGGGATTCGGTGGTGTGGACGGATCATGAGAACCGCACGACTACCCTGCCCTTACCCACGGTTTCTCGGCCGGCGATTACCAATAGCCTGGCCGAAGCTGCGATTTATCTGGGCGCTTTACCCGATGAACTGGTCCTGTCTCAAGGGTCACGTTTCTACCACTTTCGCGACGGTGTGCTGACGGCGATCAGCGATGCGTATGACAACCGGCTGCGCATTTTCCGTAATTACCTGGGGCAGATTGAGCGGCTGGACAACGGCGTGGGGCGTTCGCTGTTCTTGCGCTATGCGTCGGGCCGCATTGTGGCGGTGGACTATCAGATTGAGCGGGCGGTGGATGACGGTCCGTTTGTCTGGGTGATGGAGCAGAACGTTGTTGCCTACGCCTATGACGCGACGGGTCGGTTGGTTTCAGCGACCAATGCGGTAGGCGAAAACGAGGTTTATCGGTACGACGAGCAGCACGTCATTCTTGAGCGTGGCTTGGCCGGTGGCGCGAGTTTTTTCTGGGAGTGGGAAAGGTCTGGTAAGGCGGCGCGATGTGTCCGGCATTGGGCCAGTTTCTCGCAGATGGACACGCGCTATGCCTGGGACGATAACGGCCAGGTCACGGTGTTTAACGCCGATGGCAGTCAGGAAGTCTATGTGCATGACCAGCGGGCGCGGCTGGTGCAGCGGGTGGATCCTGACGGGGCCGAGCATTTCAAATCCTACGATGACAAAGGCCGGCTGACGGTTGAGCAGGATCCGCTGGGGGCGATCACGGCGTATCAGTACGACGAAGCTGGACGCATGGTGGCGCTGTTTCCGGGGGATGATGAGCCGACGACCTACGAGCATGACAATGGATTCGTACGGGTTGTGCGGCGTGGTGAAGCGGTTTGGAAATATGAGCGTAATGACCAGGGCGACGTTACGCGTAGGACCGATCCTGACGGCAATTCGACTGAGTACAGCTACAACAAACGCGGGCAACTGACGCAGGTTTGGTATCCCGATCACAGCTGTCATCGGCTGGTTTGGAATGAGCGTGGGCAGTTGCTTGAGGAGCAGTTTCCGAATGGCGGAATCAAGCGCTATCGCTATGACGACCTTGGACGGCAAGTTGCGCGTGAGGACGAGCATGGCGCGCTGACCCAGTATCAATGGGACGCAGCAGGCCGCTTGCTGAAACTGACTCAGCCCGGCGGTGCCACACGGGAATACAGCTACAACCCATACGGAAAAATCACCTCCGAACGCGATGAACTCGGCCAGGTCACCCGCTACGAATACGCTGATGGCCTGCACCTGATCAGCCGTCGTATCAACGCTGATGGCACTCAGGTCAAATACCGTTATGACAATGTGCGGTTATTGCTGACCGAGATCGAAAATGAGGTGGGCGAAACCTACCGACTCCAGTATCACGCCAATGGCCTGATCCAACAGGAAACCGGGTTTGACGGGCAGCGCACGAATTACGCCTACGACCTCAATGGCAACCTGCAGGAAAAGACCGAGCATGGTGATGACGGTAGTCAGTTGGTCACCCGCTACGAGCGCGACTATGCCGGTCGACTCGTAAGAAAAACCCTACCCGACGGCAACCTGGTCGATTACGCCTACGACCGCCAGGGCAATCTCTTAAGCGTCGAAGACGGCCACTGGGCGTTGGCCTACGAGTACGACAGCCAGAACCGCCTCCTCGCAGAACACCAGGGCTGGGGCACTCTGCGTTACGCTTATGACGCCTGCGGACAGCTGAACAACCTACGCCTGCCGGACAACAACCGGGTTGCGTTCAACCACACCAAAGGCGGCCAACTCGAGAGGATCGAGGTAAATGGCCAAGCGCTCACCGCTCATCTATTCGACGCAGGTCGAGAACACCAAAGAGGCCAAGGAAAGTTACTCAGCAGTTATCAGTACGACGCCCAGGGACGCCTGTTCAACCACGGCCTGTGCGATATCGAAGGGGCTATTTATCGGCGCCAGTACCACTACGACACATCCGGCAACCTCACCCGCCTGCTCGACACCCGCAAAGGTGAACACCACTACCACTACGACCCAATCGGCCGTCTGACCCGCGCCGACCACTCCCAAGACGTGCAGGAACGCTTCGGCCACGACCCGGCTGGCAACGTTCTCATGCAAGACCGCCCCGGTCCGGACATCGTGGCGGGCAATCGCCTGATGATCCAGGGCGACCATCATTACGACTACGACGCCTTCGGCAACCTCATCCGCGAACGACGCGGCAAAGACCACAAACTCGTCACCGAATACCGCTACGACTGCCAGCACCGCCTGATCGGCATTAAAAAACCCAACGGCCAGACTGCCAGCTATCGCTACGACCCGTTTGGGCGGCGTATCAGCAAAACCGTGGATGCCGTAACCACCGAGTTCTTCTGGCAGGGCGACAAGCTCATCGCCGAACACCACGCGGAGCGCCATCGCAGCTATCTCTACGAACCCGATAGCTTCCGGCCGTTGGCGATGCTGGATGGCTTCGGCCCAAAAGAAATCAAGCCCTACCATTACCAATTAGACCACCTCGGCACCCCACAGGAACTCACGGCATCCGATGGCGAGATCGTCTGGTCCGCGCATTATCGTGCTTATGGCGAAACAACCCGTCTAGACACCGCGAAGATCGACAATCCGCTGCGTTTCCAGGGTCAGTACTTCGACCCAGAAAGCGGACTGCACTACAACCGTCATCGCTACTACAATCCGGATATTGGTCGCTACCTGACGCCGGACCCGGTGAAGCTGGCGGGGGGGATCAACGCGTACCAGTACGTGACCAACCCGACGGGTTGGATTGACCCTTTGGGTTTAAGTAATTGCCCAGAAGGAGGCACATGCAAATCGCAAGCTCGAATAGAAGAGCCATCAGACAACATCTCCGCAACGAGAGGTGAACCCAGTCCCCCTTCTGTTTCAACGCGTCCGACAGAGTTTGCCAACGAGCAAAAACTCAACGAGCATTACGAAAAGCACGGGGCTGAATTTCGAGTAGGAAATAGTCACGAATATTTACTCGCTGCACGTCATGTCGTAAGCAATGGTACGCCTGTGCAATATTTGTACAGGGACACACCAACGACCGGCTATGTTTTACTTATGGGAACAAATAGGACAGGGCAGGCTAAATTTGCGTTTGCAGGATCGAATACAAATGGCCATATAACCACTCTGCATACCAAAAGCGGAAAAGACTTCTGGAGGACTATAAATGACGACCCCTCTGACAAAACCATCAGGCCTTATAGCAAATAACTATAAGAAAGTGCGCGTTTTAGCACTCAATGATCAGATAGAAGAAGACGTTACTCTGCTCATAGAAGGGACGGTCATAAATTGCTTTATAAGCTACTGCCCCTATCAAATAGAAGTTGGGAAATTCTATGATGTGGAGCTGACCATGAGCATTGCTGACGACTACGTAATTGAGCGTGTAGAGCCGAGTGACGTGTCGGCCGAAAAGATAGATCCTGGCTACTCCTACATCCTGTACGGCGAACTCTGTGACGAGAGATTTCTCACCTTCACATCGCTGAGCGACGAAGGCATACATTATGACCATCCAGAACTGAACGGGAGTTTTGTTAAATTAACGGTCGAAAGAATCGACGCCAGCTTTCACTGAAAAGCTTAAAATCGAGCAGTTGTTTACATGGCAGGAGCTTGCTGGCTATGACCCCCATAGCCAGCCCCAATTCGCCCCACCATCCAACCCCACCTAAACTCTCTCCATGCTATTTCAACGGACAGAGGATTCACCATCATGGGCAAACGTCACCCCAATCTCCCCGCCTGGCAATGGCGTAACTACCCGCAGAACCACCAACACCCGACCAACTTGGCGTTGCACCTGATTGCCGTACCGCTGTTCATCATCGGGTTTCTGTTGATCGTGTCCGGGGTTTTCAGCTTGAGCCTGGCCAGTTTTGCCGTGGGTGTGGTCGGGATCCTGGCCGGCTTGGCGTTGCAGCGTCATGGCCATAGCCTGGAAGCCGAGGCCAGCGAGCCGTTCAGTGACCGTAAAGATGCGGTGCAGCGCTTGGTGGTCGAGCAGTTCGTGACTTTTCCGCGTTTTGTATTAAGCGGCGGCTGGTGGCGTGCCTGGCGGCAGCGCCACCGGCATTGAGGTCAGGCGAAGACCACCACGGTCTGGCGGCTGATGGCGATCAGCTCGCCGGTCGGGCTCCAGAGGGCGGCCGCGGCATGGCCGTAGCCGTCGCGGGCGTGTTCGATATTGACGTAGTACTGGCACCAGTCGAGGGTCGTCAGATCCTGCAAAGGCTGGATGAATTCGATGGTCCAGGTCAGGGTGCTGCCGGGTGCTGGTTTTTTCAGGTGCGGCAGCAAGGCCGGAGGCCAGGCGTCGACCAGGGCGAGGATATGCGCTTCAGTCAGCGGCTCTTCTTTGACATCTCCACGTAAGCGAACCCAGCCGCCCATGTCACGGGATTTATTACCGGTAAAGGGTAAGCCGCCGACACTCCAACGCATCGCCAAGTGGCGCATGAATTCGGGGGTCACGCCCTTGATATAGGGCAGTTCCTGGCATTCATCCCAATGTTTGAACACCGGCGGCGCTTCGCTTTCAACCGCGATTTCCGACTCACGGGACGCACCGAAACTGGCCTGTACCAGGGTCGCCACTTCACCGTTCTGCACCACACGCCCAAGCAATTGGCTGACGGCCTTGCCTTCGCGCAACACTTCGACTTGATAACTGGCAGGAACGTCCGGCGCTACAGGGCCGACGAAGGTGATGGCCAGCGACCGCAGCGGGCGATCGGTTGGCACCTGGGCGCGTAGGGCTTCGTATTGCAAGGCAGCCACCAGGCCACCAAAGGTTGCGCGGCCCTGGGCCCATTCGGCGGGGATGGTGACATCCAGCGGGTTGCTGCGGGCGGCGTCGAGCAAATCACTAAAGCGCATGGCGGTCTCACATCAAAAGGAACAGATGAGGGATCTTAACCATCGGACCCGCCAGGTACAGCGCCTATTCCGGCCAAAAGCCGGACCGGTTCAGAAACAATCGGCGCTGAGTTTGTCCAACACGCGGTCCGCCTGCCCTTCAGCCTTGGCCATGGTGCGATGCCACACCGCAACACAAGGTTGCAGATCCGCCTGATGCTCGGCCTGAGCCAGCCATTGCCAGCAATCGTGCCAATCGCCTAACGCGCCTTGGGCTTTTTTCAAGCGCGACATCGCGTTGGCAGGCAGCTTGTCCAACTCGGGATAGGCTTCGGCGGCATAGCGCACCCGCTTGATCAACAACCGCAGGCGATGGCGATCATGGTCAGGGTCTTTCAAGGCTTCATCGAGTTTCTGCCATTGCTTGGCCAGACGTTTCTGAATGCGTGGGCGCAGGCCTTTGAGCAATTTCTGATGCTCCGACGCGCGGATGAAACGGGGAAACGCATCCAAGATCAGCAGCAAATGCGCAAGCTCCGGGCTTAGCGCCACCTGGCGATAGGCATCAGGTTGCAGACGCAGACGCCGGTTGGCGGCTTCGTGATAACCATGCTGATGCAAATACGCCGCCAGCACCTCACGGTCGCGTAGCGGCGTCGTCAGTTGCCCAACAGTACTGGCGGCCAATTCAAGCTGTTCCACTCCCGGCAATCCACGCAAGGGGCGCAACAGGCTGCGAAGACGGCGCACGGTGGTGCGCAGGTCATGCAGGGCTTCATCGTCGGTGACGGCGGCGAGGCGAGCCTGGCAGCTCAGTAACCCTACTTCCAGGCCAATGACCTGAGCGACTAACTGATCGACCAAAGCTGACATCCTGCCCTCACTGTCTGATGAGAAATCCTACTCGCTGCTGCAGGTCAACGCCCGGCGCGAGACTCACGAATATAGAATCGCGCTTTCTCGGCCTTGTTAGAGCAGCCTTCAAACGCTTCGAATTGTTGCTGGGTTTTGGCGCCCGTCAGCAGCGACAAGGCTTTAGAGTAGCTCACCGTGCCAGCAAAGCCTTCAGCCTTGGCCAGGTCCAGCTCTTTCCAGGCGGCGTCCAACTGGCTGCCGCAGCTGTCGCGGTACGCGGTCTTCCCGGCACAACCGGCCAGGGCCAGCATGATCACAGGTACACACATCCAGGCTTTCATTGATGACACCTCAAAAAGAAAAAACAGTCGTACGTTGTAGACGTTGCCTACATGGAAAAGTGCCTGTCCTTAGCCTGAAATCGATAGTACCTACAGACCAGAGCATACCCGAGCACCGTGGCTATTCTGGAAAAATATCGCTGGCCGCCCGCGAAGATTGAAGCCGCCCCCTCAATGGGTGCATTGTGGGACCCTGCCTTGGGGAGGACATGGACCATGAAAAAACGGGTTGCCTTGGTGCTGGGCTCCGGCGGGGCCCGGGGTTATGCGCACATCGGAGTGATCGAAGAGATTGAACGGCGCGGTTATGACATCGCCTGTATCGCCGGGTGCTCCATGGGGGCCGTGGTGGGCGGGATCTACGCCGCCGGCAAGCTGGATGACTACCGCAACTGGATCGAAAGCCTCGATTACCTCGACGTATTGCGCCTGGTAGACGTGAGTTTTCGCCTGGGGGCGATTCGCGGCGAGAAAGTCTTCGGGCAGATCCGCAAGATCGTCGGCGAGATCAATATCGAAGAATTGCGCATCCCCTACACCGCCGTCGCCACCGACCTGACCAACCAGCAGGAAATCTGGTTCCAGGAAGGCTGCCTGCACCAGGCGATGCGCGCCTCCGCGGCGATTCCCAGCCTGTTCACCCCGGTGATGCAAGGCAACCGCATGCTGGTCGACGGCGGCCTGCTCAACCCGCTGCCCATCGTGCCGGTGGTGTCGAGCCATTGCGACTTGATCATCGCGGTCAACCTCAACGCCACTAACCAGAAGCACTACCAGTTGCCGGTGATCCAGCGCCCGCCCGCCTTCAAGAGCCGGTTCAACAACCTGGCCAAGTCACTCGGCTCGCACCTGCCGTTTCGCCGCAAGCAAGCCGAACAATTAATGAAGTTGGAGCAGGAAGCCTTGGAGGCTCAGGCAGCGGAGATCAACCCGTGGCTGGAGTCGGCCGAGCCCGAATCCCAACAACCTGCTGCCGCACCCGAAAAGCCGGGGGCACCGAAGTCTGCGACCGGCTCGTTCATCATCGATAACGTCGGCCCGGCGTCACTGCTGGATTTGATCAACCAGAGCTTCGAGGTAATGCAGACCTCGCTGGCGCAGTACAAGATTGCCGGTTACCCGCCGGATGTGCTGATCAACGTACCGAAGCGGGTGTGCCGATTTTTCGAGTTCTACAAGGCGCCGGAGCTGATCGCGCTGGGGCGGGAAATCGCCAGTGATACGTTGGACCGGTATGAAAGCGAGCAGAGCTGAAAGAGCTGGTGTTGCTGATGGCCAGACACCTACACGCTAAGCACTCAACAACCGATACCCCACCCCCGCCTCGGTCACAATGAACCGTGGCTGGGTCGGATCATCCGCCAGTTTCTGCCGCAGGTGGCCCACGACAATGCGCAGGTAGTGGCTGTCCTCCGTATGAGTCGGCCCCCAGATATCCTTGAGCAATTGCTGCTGGGTAATCACCCGCCCCGGATGCCGCGCCAGTTGCGCCAACACCGCGTACTCCTTGCGGGTCAGCGCCACTTCAGCACCGTCCAAGAGCACCCGGCGATAGGCCAGGTCCACGGTCAACGGGCCAAAACGCAACGCCGCTTCCTGGGCTTCGCCCGCCGGCGCCTGGCGCAACAACGCGCGCACGCGGGCGAGAAACTCCTGGATACCAAAAGGCTTGGTGACGTAGTCATTCGCCCCACCGTCGAGGGCTTCAACTTTCTGCCCTTCGCTGGCCCGCACCGACAGCACCAGCACTGGCACCGTCGACCACTCACGAAACTCACGCAGCACCTGCTGGCCGTCCATGTCCGGTAGGCCAAGGTCGAGCACCAGCAAATCCGGCTTGCTCAACGCCGCCTGGGCCAGGCCTTCGTTGCCAGTGCCGGTCTCGATCACTTTGTAACCCTGGGAGGCCAGGCTGATGCGCAGGAATTTGCGGATCTGCGGTTCGTCATCAATGACCAAAATCGTCGCGGTCTGGCTCATGGTGTTCCATCAAAATCCGTGAAGAAAACAGGGTAGCTCATGCCTCGCGCTCCAGACCAGGCTGTGTCGGCAACGGCAGGAACAAGGTGATGCAGGTGCCCCGCCCGTCGATACCGTCGGCCACGCTGATATGCCCTCCATGGGCGCCGACCATCCCCTGGCAGATCGCCAGACCCAGGCCCGTGCCCTGTCCGCCGCGATCGCCTCGGGCGGCGGTGTAGAACATGTCGAAAATCTTGGCGCGCTCGTCTTCCGGAATACCCGGCCCCTCATCGGCCACGGCGAAGAACAGCTGGTTGTCCGCAACGCCGGCGCTCAGTTGCAAACGACCCTGCGGCGGTGAAAAACGTGCGGCGTTTTCCAGCACATTGACCAACGCTTGCTCGATCAACGCGGCATGCACATACAACAAGGGCAACTCGGGCGGCACATCGGTGCTCACCTGCAACGGCGCCAGCACTGCACGCAGACGGCCAAGGGCGCTGCCGACAATATCGCCCGGCGACACCCAATCCCGCGCCAGTTTCAACGCGCCATGCCCGAGGCGTGTCATGTCGAGCAAGTTCTGGATATAGCGGTCCAGGCGCTCGGCTTCATCGCGGGTGCCTTCGAGCAACTCGCGGCGATCCTCCAGCGGGATGGCTTCACCCAGCGCCAGCAGGCTGTCGATACTGCCGCGCATGGACGTCAGCGGCGTGCGCAAATCGTGGGACACCGACGCCAGCAATGCGCTGCGCAACTGCTCGGTTTCGCCGTGCAATCGAGCAGACTCCAGCTCCTGGGCCAACTGCGCCCGTGCCAAAGCCTGGGCCAAGGGTTGGCTCAAGGCCGTGAGCAAACGCCGGCGTTGGCCGCTCAACTCCAGGCCGGGCTTGGGACTGACGCCGAGCAACCCCAGCGGGCCCTCCTCCCCTGACAATGGCCACCACCACCAACGCCCGAACGGCAAGGTGCCGGTGCCCATGCCCGCCGGCTGGTCATGCTGCCAGGCCCAATCGGCAGCAGCGCGCTCGGCTTCGGTCAGTGTCAGCGGGCCGCCGGTCTCGATGGTCCAACCGCCCTGCCCATCGCGATTGACCAGGCACAGGTCCAGGTCGCTCCAGCCTTGCAAATGGTGTGCAGCGGCGCTGACCACCGCCTGGCGATCGGTGGCGGCGGTGAGTTTGCGCGACAGGTCGAGCAGTTCGCTGGTTTCTTCCTGGGTATCGCGCAACGCTTGCAGCTGCCGGCGTTGACGCGCGGCCAGGTTGCCGGTCAACGCCGCCATCAACAGGAAGAACAACAGCGTCAGCACATCTTCTTCGCGCTGAATGGCGAAGGAAAAATTCGGCGGGATAAACAGAAAGTCATAGGTCAGGAACGACAACGCCGCGCACACCAGCGATGGCCCCAGGCTGCTGCGCACCGCCACCAGCAGCACGGCGGCGAGAAACACCAGCGAGATATTCGGCAGCGGCAGGACGCTGGACACCGCCCACGCCACCGCAGCCGCCACCACCGTCGCCACCACCGCCAACGCATAGTCGAACCACACCAGCCCGCGCACATCCGGCAAACGCGGCGGTGCCGGGATGTCGTCGCTGTCGAGGACGTTGATTTCCAGGCCTCGCGCATTACGCAACAACCGCGCGGCCAGGCCACCGCCAAACAAGCGACGCCGCCAACGCATCCGCGACTGCCCCACCAGCAACAGGCTGGCGCGACGCTCAGCAGCATGCTGGATCAGTGTCTTGGCCACCTCCCCCGCCCGCAGCAACACCACCTCACCGCCCAGTCGCTCGGCCAGTTGCTGCGCGTTTTGCAGACGCAGTCGCGATTGCTCATCCCGCGCACGGCCGTTATCGATATGCACCAGGCTCCACGGCAAATGCCGACGCTGGGCAACGCGACTGGCATGGCGCACCAGACGTTCGGCCTGTGCATCGCCATCCACGCCCACCAGCAAGCGACCGCGCACCGCCGGCGCGGCCTGGCCAAGCTGACGGTAGCCCTGGGCCAAGTCGTCATCGACGTGGGCGGCGGCGGTTTGCATCGCCAGCTCGCGCAAGGCCATGAGGTTGGTCTGGGTGAAAAACGCATCGATGGCCGCGCGGGCCTGCTCCGGCACATAGACCTTGCCGTCACGCAGGCGCTCCAGCAGCTCGCGGGACGGCAGGTCGATCAGCAGCAGTTCGTCGGCCTCTTGCAGCACCCAATCGGGAAGGGTTTCGCGCACCTGCACGCCGGTGATACCGCGCACCTGGTCGTTGAGGCTTTCCAGGTGCTGGACGTTGACCGTGGTAAATACGTTGATGCCAGCGGCGAGCAATTCCTGGATGTCTTGCCAGCGCTTCTCATGGCGACTGCCGGGCGCGTTGCTATGGGCGAGCTCGTCCACCAACACCAGCTTGGGCTTGGCGGCGAGCAGGCCATCGAGGTCCATTTCTTCGAGCATCACCCCGCGGTATTCGCTGCGCAGCAATGGTTGTTGCGGCAAGCCGCTGAGCAAGGCTTCGGTCTCGGCGCGGCCGTGGGTCTCGACCACGCCGGCAATCAGCCGCACGCCTTGGCGCAACTGGGTGTGCGCGGCCTGGAGCATGGCGTAGGTCTTGCCCACACCCGGCGCGGCACCGAGGAAGACTTTGAGCCGGCCACGGTCGTCCCGGGGCAGATCGGCTAACAGGGCATCGGCGCGGCCGGAGTCGCTCATGCGGGCAGTGTCCTTCAGGTATTGATCGGGTTACAGCTTTTCCAGCGCCATGTTCAGCGCCAGCACATTCACCACCGGCGGCCCTACCAGCGGGCTTTCAATGTGCTCATCGAGCAAGCGCTGCAAGGTCGATACCGGTACATTCCGCGCCGCCGCCACTCGCGCCAGTTGATAGGCAATCGCCTGCGGTGGCAAGTGTGGATCAAGACCGCTGCCAGAGGTAGTCAGCGATGCCAAAGGTACGGGCCCCTGGCTGGGTACCAGCTGTTTGTTCGCATCCTCAAAGATACGCGTCGCCAGCGCCGGGTTGCTCGGGCCAAGGTTGCTGGCACTGCTGGAAACCGTCGCGAAAGCGCCCGCTGATGGGCGTGGGTGGAACCAGCTGTCACCGGTAAAGTCCTGGGCGATCAGGCTGGAGCCACGCACCTTGCCGCTGTCGTCACGCACCAGGCTGCCATTGGCCTGGTCCGGGAAGGCGACTTGGGCGACGCCGGTTACCACCAGTGGGTAAGCGACGCCGGTGATCAGGGTCATGAGTACCAGCAGGCTTAAGGCCGGGCGGATCATGTTGGACATTTCGGATTCCTCAATTCGGTCATTGCAACCTGTGGGCGCCCATCTGGCACCCACAGGATTCGGGTCAAACCAGGTGCAACGCAGTCAGCAGCATGTCGATCGCCTTGATGCCCACGAACGGTACCAGGATCCCGCCCAGCCCATAGATCAGCAGGTTGCGGCGCAGCAACGCCGCCGCACTCGCCGCTTGCACACGCACACCGCGCAGCGCCAACGGAATCAGCACCACGATGATCAATGCGTTGAACACAATGGCCGAGAGAATCGCGCTCTGTGGGCTCTGCAGGTGCATCACGTTGAGCACGCCCAATTGTGGGTAGATCGAGGCGAACAGCGCCGGCAAGATCGCGAAGTACTTGGCCACGTCGTTGGCAATGGAGAAGGTGGTCAGCGCGCCACGGGTCACCAGCAATTCCTTGCCGATCTGCACCACGTCCAGCAGCTTGGTCGGATCGCTGTCGAGGTCGACCATGTTGGCGGCCTCGCGGGCGGCCTGGGTGCCGTCATTCATTGCCATGCCGACATCAGCCTGGGCCAGCGCCGGGGCGTCGTTGGCGCCGTCGCCACACATTGCCACCAAGCGGCCGTCGTTCTGTTCATGACGAATGCGCGCGAGTTTTTTCTCCGGGGTGGCTTCGGCCAGCACGTCGTCGACGCCCGCTTCGGCCGCAATCGCTGCAGCGGTCAGCGGGTTGTCGCCGGTGACCATCACGGTGCGGATACCCAGTTTGCGCAGCTCGGCGAAACGCTCACGGATGCCGGGCTTGACCACGTCCTTCAAGTGAATCGCACCGAGCAACTTGCCATCAGCACACACCAGCAACGGTGTACCGCCGCTTTGGGCGATCTTGTCGATTTCGCGCGACAGTGCTGGCAGCAAGTCGCGCCGTTGCTGACCGATGAACGCCAGCAGCGAATCCACCGCGCCTTTGCGGAACACACGGCCCTGGTAGTCGACCCCGGACAAACGGGTTTCCGCACTGAACGGCACAGCGGTCAGCTCATCCGCAGAGGGCTCGGCCTGCGGATGCAAGGCGCGCAGGTATTCGACGATGGATTTACCTTCCGCCGTGTCATCCGCCAGGGAGGCAAACAACGCGCCCTCGGCGACTTCCTTGCCGCTGACGCCCGGCGCCGCGACCACCGCCGCACACCGACGGTTACCAAAGGTGATGGTGCCGGTCTTGTCCAGCAGCAACACATGCACGTCGCCCGCCGCTTCCACGGCGCGCCCGGACTTGGCGATCACATTGAGGCGCACCAGGCGGTCCATGCCGGCGATGCCGATGGCCGACAACAAACCACCAATGGTTGTAGGAATCAGCGTCACCAGCAGTGCGACCAAGAACACCAACGGCAAGCTGCCATTGGCAAAGTGGGCGAACGGTTGCAAGGTCACCACCACCAACAGGAAGATCAGGGTCAGGCCGATCAGCAGGATATCCAGCGCGACTTCGTTGGGGGTTTTCTGGCGTTTGGCGCCTTCGACCAGCGCGATCATGCGGTCGAGGGTGGACTCACCGGGGTTGGCGGTGATGCGGATCAGCAGCCAGTCCGACACCAGGCGGGTGTTGCCGGTGACGGCCGAACGGTCGCCGCCGGACTCGCGGATGACCGGTGCGGATTCGCCGGTGATCGCCGCTTCGTTGACCGCCGCGATCCCTTCGATGACTTCGCCGTCACCGGGGATCATTTCCCCGGCGGCCACGCGCACCACATCACCTTTGCGCAGGCTGGTGGCCGGCACGACCTTGAAGCTGCCATCGGCCTCCTTGCGACGAGCGCTCAAGCCTTCGCTGCCGGCCTTGAGGCTGTCGGCACGCGCCTTGCCACGCCCTTCGGCCAAGGCTTCGGCGAAGTTGGCGAACAGCACGGTGAACCACAGCCACACCGCGATTTGCACCGCGACATAGGTGGGCACGGCGGTGTCAGGCACGAAGCACAGCACGGTGGTAAGGATGGCGGTCAACTCGACCACCAGCATCACCGGCGAGCGTTGCAGTTGACGCGGGTCCAGCTTGACGAACGCCTGGACCAACGCCGGGCGCCACAGGGCGGAGATGGCAGTTTTGGCAGGCTCCTGGGTGTGCACCGGAGCGGCATTTTTTGCAGGCATATTCATTTTCATATCCCCTTAGAAGCCCATGCTCAAGTGTTCAGCAATTGGGCCCAGTGCCAGCGTCGGCAGGAAGGTCAGGCCGCCCACCAGCAAAATGGTCACGGTCAACAGGGTCACGAACAGCGGGCCGTGGGTCGGGAAGCTGTTCTGGCCAATCGGTGCGGTCTTCTTCATCGCCAGGCTGCCGGCCAGGGCCAGTACCGGGAGGATGTAGCCGAAGCGACCGATCAACATGCCCAGGCCCAGCATCAGGTTGTGAAACGGCGTGTTGGCACTGAAGCCGCCAAACGCCGAGCCGTTGTTGGCACTGGCCGAGGTGTAGGCATAGAGCAATTGGCTGAAACCGTGGGGGCCGGGGTTGCTGATGGCACCGGCCGGGCCAGGCAGGCTCGCGGCGATGGCACCGAGCACCAACACGCCAACCGGCATCACCAGCAGGGTCACCACCAGCAATTGCACTTCCTTGGCCTGCAACTTCTTGCCCAGGTATTCCGGGGTGCGGCCGATCATCAGGCCCGCGAGGAACACCGCGATCAACACGTTGAGCAACATGCCGTACATACCGGCGCCGACGCCGCCGAAGATCACTTCGCCGACCATCATGTTGACCAGCGCAACCATGCCGCTGAGGGGGTTGAGGCTGTCCTGCATGCCGTTGACCGAACCGTTGGACGCCGCCGTCGTGGTCACCGACCACAACACCGTACCGGTGGTGCCAAAGCGCGCTTCCTTGCCTTCCAGGGGCGCGGTTTGTTCCACGGCCGGGTTGTTCAGGGTCGGGTTGGGCTGGTATTCGGCCAACAGCGAGGTCGCGCCGCCGATCAGGAACAGTGCCAGCATGCAGCCGAGGATCGCGCGGCTCTGGCGCAGGTCCTTCACGTAGTGGCCGAAGGTGAACACCAACGCCACCGGAATCAGGATGATCGCCGCCAGTTCAAACAGGTTGGCCCAGGCAGTCGGGTCTTCGAACGGATGCGCCGAGTTGACGCCAAAGAAGCCACCGCCGTTGGTGCCCAATTGCTTGATCGCAATCTGGCTGGCCGCCGGGCCCAGGGGGATCACTTGATCCACACCTTGCATCGTCACGGCATCCACGTAGTGAGCGAAGGTTTGCGGCACGCCCTGCCATACCAGGAACAACGCCAGCAACAGGCACAACGGCAGCAGGCCGTAGAGGGTAGCGCGGGTCATATCGACCCAGAAGTTACCCAGAGTCTTGGTGGATTTGCGACCGATCCCACGGCACAACGCGACCAGTACTGCCAGACCTGTGGCCGCACTGACGAAGTTCTGCACGGTCAGGCCCGCCATCTGGCTGAGATAACTCAGGGACGCCTCACCGCTGTAGGACTGCCAGTTGGTGTTGGTCATGAAACTGACTGCCGTGTTGAAGGCCAAGGTCCATTCCTGACCTGGCAATTTCTGCGGGTTCAGTGGGAGATAGTCCTGGAACAACAGGATCGCGAACAACAGCACAAAGCCTGCGAGGTTGAACGCAAGCAAGGCCAGCATGTATTTCTGCCAGCTGTGTTCTTGATGCTCATCCACGCCGGACAGGCGATAACAGGCACGCTCCACCGGGCCAAATACCGGCGTGAGCCAGGTGCGCTGCCCTTCCATCACCTTGTAATAGAACCGCCCCAGGAACGGGGCTGGCACCAACACCACCGCAAAGAAGGCAATGATCAGCCAATAGTCATAACTGTGCATGGCCCGCTCCTAGTTCCGATCCGCGCGTAACAGCGCAACCAGCAGATAAATGAACAGTGCCACGGCCAATAGCAGTGACACCCCGTCCAGAACGCTCATGGAAGTCTCTCCGTTTAGCGGCGAGTGCCGCGTGTGGGGCAATTGTCGGCAGGAGTGGCGTAAAGGAACGAGAGCGAGGGAGCAGGCAGGGCGTAAAGACGGCGTAAAGAGTGGGTTTATGCGGGGTTTACAGGGGGATTTATGCGCACTTGCGGTAGGACTCGCCCTGATCTGGTGCAGGGCGATGCGAATTCAAACGCAGAACCGTTCCCTTGGCGACAGTTGCGCAGCTTTACGACAATGATTCCCCTCCTGGCATGGCCGCTGCAACACCTTGAATCATTCCACACGGTTCAGGGAGAGCAACACAATGAACACACAACTCAAACCCACTTTGGGCACCCTGCATTTATGGGGCATCGCGGTCGGGCTGGTGATTTCCGGCGAATACTTCGGCTGGAGCTATGGCTGGGGCGTGGCCGGGACCCTGGGCTTTCTGGTGACTTCCTTGATGGTCGCTGCGATGTACACCTGCTTCATCTTCAGTTTCACCGAACTGACCACCGCGATTCCTCACGCTGGAGGGCCTTTTGCCTACAGCCGTCGCGCTTTTGGTGAAAAGGGCGGACTGATCGCGGGGCTCGCAACCTTGATCGAATTTGTCTTCGCACCACCGGCAATCGCCTTGGCCATCGGGGCCTATCTGAATGTGCAGTTTCCGGCACTGGACCCGAAGCACGCAGCCGTCGGGGCCTATATCGTGTTCATGGGCCTGAACATCCTCGGCGTAAAACTCGCTGCCACCTTTGAACTGGTGGTATGTGTGCTCGCCGTCGCCGAGCTGCTGGTGTTCATGGGCGTCGTGGCACCTGCCTTCAGCTTCAGCAACTTCGCCCTGAACGGCTGGGCCGGCTCAGACACCTTTGGCGCACCCGCGATTGCCGGCATGTTTGCCGCGATTCCTTTCGCTATCTGGTTCTTCCTCGCCATCGAAGGCGCGGCCATGGCCGCCGAAGAAGCGAAAGATCCGAAGCGCACCATTCCAAAGGCCTACATCAGCGGCATTCTGACCCTGGTGATCCTGGCCATGGGCGTGATGTTCTTTGCGGGTGGCGTGGGCGATTGGCGCACCCTGTCCAACATCAACGACCCCTTGCCACAAGCCATGAAAACCGTGGTGGGTGAAAGCTCAGGCTGGCTGCATATGCTGGTGTGGATCGGCCTGTTTGGCCTGGTAGCGAGCTTCCACGGCATTATCCTTGGCTACTCGCGCCAGTTCTTCGCCTTGGCACGCGCGGGCTACCTGCCCTCCTTCCTCGCCAAACTGTCGCGTTTTCAGACACCGCACCGGGCAATTATCGCCGGGGGTGTGGTCGGCATCGCGGCGATCTATAGCGACGGCCTGATCAACCTGGGCGGCATGACGCTGACCGCCGCAATGATCACCATGGCGGTCTTTGGCGCCATCGTGATGTACATCATGAGCATGCTCAGCCTATTCAAACTGCGTAAAAGCGAACCGTTGCTGGAACGCACCTTCCGCGCACCGGGTTACCCCATCGTGCCGGGCATTGCGTTGGTATTGGCGGTGGTGTGCCTGGTGGCCATGGCCTGGTTCAACGCACTGATCGGATTGATCTTCCTGGGCTTCATGGCGGTGGGGTTTGCTTACTTCCAGATGACTGCGCAAGACCGTGCCGATGCACCGGCGGATGCGATGTTGACCGGGCTCTGATCTACTGAGAGGCAGAACGGGCCTACACTGAACTAGTAAGAAAGCCCGTCACTCAAAGCAGTTATTCCCGTGGGAAAGTTCTCCCACGGGAACCTGCCTCAAGGAGAGCCTTATGCCGTGGTATGCGTGGTTGATTATGGTGGTCGCGATCGGGTCAATCGTCGGAGGGTTGATGATGCTGCGAGACAGCGCCAACAAGGTGGAACTTACCGACGAACAACGCAAACGCGTGGCCGAGCGCAACGCCCAGGCGGATGCCAAGGACGCGCAGGATCGCTGACTTGGCTGCCCTGAAACACACCTGTGGCGAGGAAGCTTGCTCCCGCTGGGCTGCCAAGCAGCCCCTCTAAAGCGCTACTCCCAATCCGCCTTGGCAATGTGCAACCCGTGCTGCCCTTTATAAGCAGCACGCTCCGGCTGGCTCCAGCCGTTAAGCAATCCCTCCTCTAGTTTATAAATCTCAACCCCGAGCGGACGGCATACCGTCAAAGGGTCCTGCGCCTCCGGCCCCCACATCGGCAGCGATAAATCCCCGCCCGGGCACGTCGACAGCGCACACAGCAAATCAATCTCGGCAAAAAACTCCAGGTAATCGCCCTTCTGCGCCGGGCAAGCCTTCATAAAATACATGTCGTCATGATTCAGGCCCGTGCACTGGAAAATGTTCAGCACGTCATGCACGTCGAATTCCGTCAGACCGTGGGGTAAAACGGCGCGAGTCAGGTTCGAATGGCAATGGTGATGGAAGTCCTCGCCGGTGAGCATCCGGTTCACATACGGATCGCAACGCGTGCCGAGCAAATCATGCAGACGCCCGCCATGCTCATCGATGCCGTAACTGGCCAGGCTGTCATCGGTGATCGTCACCAGCGGTCTTAAAAATGGCAGATTCGACCACAACCGGTCATGCGTGCTCACATGGGCGCCCTGCAACTGACGCGTGCGCGCTGCCCACAGGCGTTCACGAGGGTCGTTGGCATTCCACACATTGAAGTCACCCACCTGCGGCCCAACCGGCGTCGTCACACGAAAGACATGCCCGGCCGGCACCTTCCACGCCCTGCCCGTTCGGATCGGCACTTCGAATTGCTCGATCAACGTGCGTTGCTGTTTTTGGTCACGGATGCGCTCGTAAAACGCCGTGTCGACCTGCAACGCCGAACCTTTGCTGACCTGATAAGCGGCCGGATAGTCTTTGTACATGATGCAGATCCTCGATCAGGGGTGGTGAAACAAGGCCAGGGAAAGACGTTCCGAATCATCCAGGTACAGGCTCATCGCCTCGCCTGCCGCCGGCTTATTCTGTTGGGCCAGTAATGTGTAAATCTCACGATCACGCTCCAACCATGGCGACTGGAAGCGTTGCTCATCAGGCGCCGCGCAAAACACCAGACGCAGCTGCGCGATGACCTGGGCAAAAAACTCATCGAACAAAGGGCTGCGCATCAACCCGACAATCTGCTGGTGAAACACAAGGCTGTGGGTGGCAACCGCTCGCCAATCTTCGCGCTCACGAGCCAGCGTGGTGGCGTCGATTGCGTTCTGCATACGCTCGGACTGAACCTCTGTCAGCGGGCCGCTCTGGGCGATGGCCTGCAACTCCAGCGTGCGGCGGACTACAAACAAATCACGCACCTCATCACGTTCCAGCCGCCGGACCATGACGCCCTTGTTACGCACGTAGCGGGTCAGGCCTTCCTGGCCGAGACGGTGCAGTGCTTCGCGGATGGTGTTACGTGAGGCGTTGTAGGCTTTAACCAGGTCCACCTCAACCAACGGCATCCCCGGCAAAAGCCGCCCGCCGATGATGTCAGCGCGAAGCTCCAGGGCAATCTGGTCGGCTAACGACAAGCTGGATGTCATGACTGCCTCACGATTGTTGAACAATCTCATGCGTAGAGGTAACCACTTTTCATGCCAACGTCCAAGACAGAGGACATACATGTAAATCGATACAACATGGTTAGAATGCCAACCTGTAACCGAGGCCCTTCTATGCGTTATTCATCCGACCACAAAGCCCAGACCTACCAACGCATCATCAAGGAAGCCTCCGTGCGTTTTCGCCGCGACGGAATCGGCGCCACCGGCCTACAGCCGTTGATGAAAGCGCTGAACCTGACCCACGGCGGCTTCTACGCCCACTTCAAGTCCAAGGACGAGCTGGTGGAAAAGGCGCTGCAAGTCGCAGCAGCAGAGCTGGACGCGCATTGCGAGATGCTGTTCAGCCAGAAACGGCCGCTGGAAGCGTTTATCGACAGCTACCTGTCGGAATGGCACCTGACCTCCCCGGATCAGGGATGCCCGCTGCCAACCATGTCCTCCGAACTCGGGCTAAGAGGCCAGCACAGTGCAACAACGGACACAGTGCTCGGCGCACGACTCAAACAGATTGAAACGGCGCTGGGGAATGAACAGGGTGATGCACAAAGCCTGGTGGTGATGTCGACACTGGTGGGAGCGTTGGTGCTGGCCCGGAGCGTCGAGGACAAAGCACTGGCGATGCGCGTATTGGATGTCGTGCGAGAAAATTTGAAAACCCAGGTTTCACAAGATGAAAAAGCCGGTCAATGACCGGCCTCCCCTGCTGACTTAGTTGATCACCAGCCTGTCGCGATTCTTCTCCAACAACGCCTTGCCGATCCCTTTCACTTCCAATAACTCATCCACCGCCGTGAAAGGACCATTGCTTTCGCGGTAGGCGATAATCGCCTTGGCTTTGGAGGCACCGATACCGAAGAGGTCACGGCGCAGGGTTTCGGCGTCGGCAGCGTTGAGGTTGACCTTGGCGGATTGTTCGGTTTTGGACATTTGGGTGGTGATGGGGATTGGGGCTTCGGGTTTGATGGAGGGGGCTGCGGTGGTGGTAACGGACAGGGTGGTGAGGAAGGTAAAGATTAGGGAAGTGAGGTAGGTGTTTTGCATTTGACGCTCCATGACATTGGTGTGGGAAAAGCAGCTTTTCCGAAGCTGCTTTTCAAACTTAGGTCATGTTGGAGATTCGTCAAAGATGAGGTAGTTACAGAGTGTAAATGGTCAATCAGTCTGTATCAGAACTTTTCGAACCAGTGAACTTTGACATAGTCACCTCACCCTCCGCGCTGATACCCTCCTGAATCAAAACTTTCTTCACTGTCATGAAAAGAATCTTGAAATCCAGCCAGACAGAATGATTATCCACATACCAGACATCAAGTTTGAACTTATCTTCCCAACTTAAAGAGTTTCTGCCGTTTACCTGAGCCCAACCTGTAATACCGGGTCTAACTTCATGACGCCGCGCTTGCTCGGCACTGTAAAGCGGCAGGTATTCATTCAGCAATGGACGAGGCCCCACTAAGCTCATATCGCCCTTGAGAACGCTCCAAAGCTCCGGGAGTTCATCCAGGCTGCTGGCCCGCAGAAACTGACCAAAGGGTGTCATGCGCTCGGCGTCGGGCAGCGGGTTGCCTTTCGCGTCTGTCGCATCACGCATGCTGCGAAACTTGACCAGCTCAAAAGGCTGCGCGTTCAGGCCTGGGCGTGATTGCCGAAACACAACCGGAACCCCCAGATGCTTGCGAACTTTCCAGGATGTCCACGCGATCACCGGTGATAGCAAAATCAACGCCACCGCAGAAATGAGGATATCCATGAATCGTTTCAACGAACGACATCCTTGAATAACAACGAAATGTAGTCTTGTGCCAACTTTGGATAGTTCCGGTTGGACAGAAGCCACTCGCGACCACGCGCGCCCATTTGCGCTCGCTCTTCGGCGCTCTTGGACTTCATTTCCAGTATCCCGGCTACCAGCGCGTCAACGTCCCCGGCAGGCACATAAACTCCACACTCTGCCTCGTTGATCATTGATGGATAGCCGCTATAGGAAGCGATGACAGGCTTGCCAGCAAGCATGTAGTCGATCACTTTATTGAGAGACTGCCCGTAGTGCCAGACCTTGGATGCATACACCGAGAAATACAACAGATCAGACTTGGCAAGCGCTGACTGGATTCTGTCCCGGGAAATTTTGGGGGCAAAGGTAAGATTCGCCAAGTGACCATATGTGGCTTGGTAGTGCGCCTTCAACGCGCCGTCGCCAATCATCAAGAACTCGACATCGGTATGATCGCGCATCAACGCCGCGGCCTCAAAAAAAACTTCCAGCGCGTTTGTGATGCCGATGGTACCGGCGTGAACAATCCTGAATTTAGGCGTCGAGAAATATTGTTGCACGTAAGCATCTGGCAACTCTTTGGCTTCGCTCAGATGGTCGTCACTCACCCCCATGGGAATGCAGAACACTGGAAGGCTCAAGCCTGTCTCGGCACGCACATGCTCTTCGAGGTTAGGCATAGTGCCTACAATCAGATCCGACCTTTTATAGGCCACTTTCTCGAGAACTGATAACGCCTTCACGAAGAGGTTTCCGTTGCTGAATCCACCCTCCTCCACAATCGTCAGCGGCCATATATCACGCACCTCAAAAACGAGACGACATTTGTATTTCCGCTTCAGCAGCAAGCCATTGATGATAGTGAGTAATGAGAGACTGGAAACAACAATCACTTCAGGTCGCGGTAATGTTTTCTTATCCAGGAAAAACAAATTCCATTCAAAATGGAACCAACTCAAAATCCGGGTTGCGGATTTTGCTACGGAATACTTGAGTGTTTTCAGCCAGACAATTTTTACCCCAGACACCGTGTGCTCAGTTACGCGTCGATCCAAATCAGGCACATCAACCAGATTATTGGAGTCCGAGGTAATAACAACGGCATCGCATCCAGCCTTCGTCATCTCCTCAATCAGAAACCAGCCACGCCCACCGGGACTGGAAGATGTCTTGGGCGAAAAATATTTTGTGATATACCAGATAGTCTTTTTCATCTGAAAATAATCCAGCCTCTTCAGATTTTGTAAAGTTTTGGAATTGAGTTAACCACTTTTATTACTTTATCGAAATCCATGCCAAGCGCATCCAAGTACCATCGAATATTTTGATACCGCGGCTGATTCTCATCTTTGACCAGCTCAAGCGCTTTCTCACGCGTCATCACACCCTCACGAATCTGATTACTACGGAATGTATCATGCTCAGAGAAGCCCGCAACCGTATAGTAAATATAATTATAAAATGCCGCCGTACCGTCACCGATGCGCCATGTGGTACTCGTGTCGACAGCAGTCTCCCAATCATACTGATTAATCAGGGTGTCATCGATCACCTGTTCATCCCAGCACCAATAATCAAAGATATGATAATAATCTTTTTTCTCGGTGAAACTGCGGTGATACTCGCCAGAAAGGGTATCCCACAGTGACGAATTGAAGTATCCAGGACTTTTCAACATGGCTTTGAAACGTAGGCTCTGATATTCCAACTGCTTCTGCCAGCCATGCATGTAAACACGTTTCTCTTCAAAGTCCGGCGCAATACCTAGAAACCCGGCTTTAAAATGAGTCACTTCCAGCGGATTGACACCCCACAGGTTCAAGCCGACACCCGTTTGACGTTTTACCGTTTCGACGTGGCGGAAAAAATGCTTGTCGCCCGCAGTTAAAATGCTAATCATCCCAAGGTGTGGGGATTTGAGCCACGCTTTCAAGTTAACGGCAATGTTGCGACGTTTTTTGTCTATATCGTCAGCGACGATAATGTTTTCAACGCCCATCTCGGCACACATCCGGCTGATGTTGCGCCGCCCCAAGTCCGTGACCATTCCCCAATCGTAGGTGTAGGTAACCGGATTCATTTTCAGTTCTTTGACAATCAGGTGAAGTCCGTAGCAACTATCACGCCCGCCAGAAAACGGAACAATACAGTCAAGCGCTCCATTACGACGGTAAGGCTCAACCAGCTTGAAAAGCTCTTCTTTTGGCTTTGGGATATTACGCGGCTTATACGTGTGACAGTAATTGCACACTCCGCTTGCGTCAAAAGAAATGTAAGGCATGGTTTCGGGAAGGATGCATTTGGTGCAACGGCGAATCTCAGGCGTGCAATAAGTTAATAACTTCTCTTCCGCCTGATTATATTTAAAGGGGGGAATAATATTGTGAGAACGCTTATTATCGTCAGCGACGGCAATATTCAACCCTGCTGGCACATCAAGGATAACCGCTTCTTCCCTGACTTGAACAATGCCTGAACAGCCAATCTGCGATAATGGAAAACTTTCTGAAGAAAAACAAACACCATTATTCGTTCGACCGAGGTACAAACTGCCATTATTTGAGAAAATAACAGCCTTGCTCAGGCGCGGTATAATGATCGCGCAAGCGACCACACCTTTGCACAACGCAAGTACGTGTCCTGCCAAGCCGATTAAATCATCGGCATTTTCCTGCAAATATTGCTCAGTAATCGCTGCAATTACTTCGCTGTCAATTTCAAGCGCGCGTTTAGGTTTTATCGCGTCCCAAATATCTGCATCATTGACAATGATACCGTTATGAAAAACGCAGATACCCTCACGCACAACGGGCTGATTATCCGAGAGCCCGTTGGTGATCAACCGACTGTGGCCAACGACAAGCGTGGCGTTGGCGATCGACGTACGCTTCAAAAGCTTTACTACGTCGTAATCAGCCCTGACAACGCTGTAATTCCTGGAATCGTAGGTCAGCAAACCACTGGAGTCTTTGCCGCGCTGCATTGCATGCCTGGCCAAAGATTCAAGATCGCTTTTGACGACAGCTGATGAAGAGATGAGGCCGAATATACCGCACATAATAATAAACCCTGTGTAATCTGAAACTCCGTCAAAGCTTGAACTGCCTTGCTACCGGAATCACATTAAACTAATACCCATTCAGGAATAGACGCTCAGCCGCTTGCCCGTGACCCGAGCCACAAAACCCTGCAACCACTTCAGGACGCGATACCTTCCTTCCCAATTAGGAAAATCAGTGTAATGGTGAATGGGGGCACTCATGAAGCCTTCAAACTCGGCACGGGAAATTCTCAACTTTTTGCAAAAATATGAAATATCCAGTTCCAGCTGATCCGCTTCGTAGAGCGGCTCACTGAGCTTCTCCAGTGCCACCTCCCTGGTCATCTGACCAGATACAATCAGACTCGCATAGTGCGGCCGACGCTTATCATAGCCAAACTTGACCGGCAAGTAATAATTCTGGAATAACTTAGTAAATTGCGACTCACCATGTTTTCGCGCGTAAGGTTTATAACCGACCGTCCTCTTCAACTCTTCCAACGCCAACTCTTTATCATAGGGCATATAATTGAGCGGGCGTACCGTACGCATTTTTCTGAATAACGGGTACCAAATATAGTATTGAAAAAAGCTGATGGTTTTGTAGTTCTTAATCTTACTCGTGCCATATTTCTTGTGAATAGCTTTCAAATTAATTGCATCCATTGCCGTGCCGTGCCAAGAATCAGGGAATACCCCCTCAGTGGCCAGGTTGCCCCCGGACAGAATGCACTCGATCCCATTCTTTATCGCAAAGTGATAAAGGCTGGAAAAGAAAATGTGATCTTGCGGTACGTCCTGATTGGAAATCCCCGCCCGAAGGTAGGATAAATGCAGGTCACGCATCTCCTCCCAATCTACCACGTGGGTGTGCAAATCATAGCCGCAGTATTTGACAATAGCTTCAATATTAGCCACTGCCAGCTCACTATTCCAACCTGCATCCACATGAACAACAAGCGGTCGCAAGCCCCACTCCTTCAGCTTAATCGCTAAATACGAGCTGTCGACGCCGCCACTAAGCCCCAAAATACAATCATAGTCCTTGCCGTTACCGGAAGTTTTAATCCTTTCAACTATATCTTGCCACTTCCGCTTGCCTTCCTCACCGGGAAACCAGCTCGTCTTGGCAACATGTTCGAATTTCAGACAATGATTGCATACACCATCGGCATCGAATTCAATCTGCTCATCTGACGTATCCATTACACATTTAGTGCAGATCTTATATCCAGCGTTTTTTTCAAACATAACTATTGTCCTGGTTTTTCCTGGTGCAAACCATAAGTCCGATGAGCAACCCGATCCCTGATGAAAGCAAGGCGGTAGTCGCAGCCTGTTCTATAATTAAAATAGAGTACGAAAACCCTATATAAATAAAAATCGGATTGTTTTTTCTGACATACGCAGCATCTAAGATAAAAAATACACCTGCCACTAATAAGATGGTCAGCAGGTAGAGGACAATCCCTCCGGAGCCAAGCGCATACATAAATGCATTCGTATTGGCATTCAAACCTTCAAAGCCAAGGTAATCCTCTCCTACGACGAAGCTGACAGGTTTACTTCCGCTGATACCCGTCAAAAGCGACCAATGCATCGAGTCTGCGCTCATAAACTCGAAGAACGATGCAATCACCCAAGAAGGAACAGTAAATGTCCTCCTGAGAAAATAATCAGCCACGTAGGAATAGCCCCCGGCGACGTATTCAAAAACAAATATCAGAAACGACGCGATCAACAATCCGTATACATAGCTTATAAATGATTCAATTTTACGCCTTCTCGCCGCATAACCCAATAATGCGGCCACCGCGATAAACAACAGAGGTGCTTTTACACCCAAAAGATAAAAGAACGTTAGCCAACATAAAAACGGAACGATCACCAACCAGGCCTTTTTCTTCCAGCATGCCCAAAACGCGACTAAAGGCGAAAACCCATTAATGATGGCAGCGCTAAAATAAGAGATAAAAGATCCCGATCTAAAGATATCGCGACCCTCCAACCGCCGATCATATGAGGTAGCCAAGTCAAAGCCCGCAGAAGGCGTCGGATTAGACAATACTATGACTACACCAACAACAATCAACCCGCACAAGAAAAGTATGACGTTACTCTGATTGAATAAACCAGGAAAGCGAAAAACGGGCAACTTTAACAACACCACCTTTATAATCAACAGAGGCAAAAACAATACGACAAAGTAAAGCGTAAAACTTTCAATCCCCACCTCACCCCTTATCGAGCACAACAACAAATAAGGGAGCAAAATAAAAAAACCATAAAAAAAACAAAAGAAGTCGGAGGGCTTATTTATTTTACTTGGCACCAACATCGCGACGAACAAAAAACCTACCGTTAAGTAGATTAAAAACCTATAATCGAGTGATATAGGGGCATACCCTATACTAGCATTAGCACTCTGCAACTGCACAGCATAAACGAGCATTATAAAAAAAGCGAATATCAGCAGTAGAAGTGGCCGACGCAATTTTTTTCCAATAGCTCGTAAATTACTCATCATTATAGTCGGATATCTGTCGGGTAATTTATCAAAACCGCGCGATGTTTCCCATGAAAAACAAACATGCTCCCCGCAGCAACTCCAGACACCTTACCCTCACGGATAGCGTATGACAAGTCATCCATCGACCCGGCTCCGCCACACACAACCACTGGAACGTTCACCTTGCTGGTGACACCGAGTATGGGCTTTAAATCATAGCCAGCCATCGTGCCATCACGGTCGACATTATTTATAAAGATCTCCCCAGCGCCGGCAGCGACCAGATCACTTATATGGTCATCCATACTTCGCTTGATGTCGACAGTCGCTGACTTCACACACACTTTGTACGCACCAAACAAATTTTTTCTTATATCGACAGCACCGACAATAGCTTGGCTTCCAAAAATATCAGCCGCTTCACGTATAATATCGATAGACTCTACAGCTGCAGTATTTATGACAACTTTCTCTATACCAAGCCTGATGAGCTGCCGGATCTGGGCAAGTGTCTTTACTCCCCCGCCGTAGGCCATGGGCATGAATGCTTCACCTGCCATCTCTTCAATTAACTGATAGTTGATATCGCCACCATTTTTTGACACATCAATATCAAGCACGACAATTTCATCAGCTTCTTTGTCGCTGAAAATCCTCACCGCATTGACAGGATCACCAATATAAACGGCATCCTTGAACTTCTTCGTTTTAACCAATCCATTTCCACGAATCAATAAGCAAGGAATAATGCGCGCGCGATGCATTCAAAAACCTCGGGCAAAAGAGTTCAGCAATTGTTTGCCAAAACGGTGACTTTTTTCTGGGTGAAACTGCACCCCCGCGATGTTGCCCCGGCTGACCCCAGCAGCGAACTCAATCCCGTATTTGGCATGGAGCATAATATCTTCCGGGTCAGTTGGTTTCATGTAGTAGCTATGAACAAAATAAAAACGAGCATCCTCCTCCATACCCTCAAGTAATGGATTGTTTTTATTTTCCGTCCATACCTCATTCCATCCCATGTGCGGGACACGCAGGCCGTCAATATCAGGAAACTTCTTCACCTGCATATCCAGCCACCCCAGGCCCGACTCCTCGCCTTCGGCGCTTTTGACGCCCAACATCTGCGCGCCAACACAAATCCCCAGAAGTGGCGTCTTTTCGCGCAGGACCTTTTCCTCCAAGGTCGGCACCAGGCCACTCTCCCGGAGATTTTTCATGCACGCGTCAAAGGAACCGTTACCCGGCAAGACAATCTTGCTCGCCTGCTCAATATCTTTCGCGCTTGAAGTCACCATGGAGCGGATCCCCAGTCGCATCAACATGTTAGACACTGCAGCGATGTTGCCAATGTCATAGTCAACGATGGCGATCATTTTTTTGCCCCTAAGCTAAAGCGGAATGACATGATTATATAGACGACGTAAAGCAAGGCATACCCGCCGCTATACATTTTTAGTGCACTTTCGTAGTGAGCGGGCACTGTCAAACATACAAACGTCATTACTAGCAGGGCTATCTGCCAAAATAGGTCAACGTGCTGCCTTCCGGCGATGTACACCATATAGCTCAATGGGCTTGCTATGAAGGCCAAGGCGAAGTAAGGCAACATCCACATTGCAATAGTGCCTGAAAAACGCCACTGCTCTCCAAATGCCAAGACAAATAACGTTTCACTCAGGAAAAACATAAAAATCACAAACAACAGCGAACCGCCAGATAACACCTTGAGTGTCTGAAGGTAAATATCCCGGCATTCACCAAACTCACGATAACGAGTCGCGGCATGGCGCTTGAATACGTCAAGCACCGACTTGCCCAGCAACCCCAACGGTGCACCGAGTATACGGATGGTCATCGCAAGTAAACCCGCTACTTCGGCGCCGAAGCGACTCGCGACAATGATGATTGGCAGTTGTGCAGCAGCCGTATTGATCGAATCTGCCGGAAGAGAAAGCAGCGGGAACCGACGCTGCCTATGCCAAAAAGCTTTAATAGACTCAAAATTTCTATATTCAGCCGACAGTTGTCCGACAGGCATCAACTTGATGCATAAGGCACAAGCGATTATGCCTCCCACCAAATAGCCAAGCGCTAATACCGAAGCATCTGGTTGAAAAAAGCCAAATAGAATTTGTGACATGGTTATGGCACCGGCGTTGACGATCCTGATAACCGTAAGCTTCCTGTACGCACCTTCCGCCGCAGCCCAAGACTGCCAAACCTGCACAACAGCGACGGTGAGGGCCGTGGGCACGGCACACAGCAGTAGCGAAAAGGCTATTTTTTGCAATATTACCGGGAATAAAACCACCCCAGCCGCTAACAAGAGCAGGAGTGTAAATGAAGCGATACAAACAACCGCCAGTGTAGATATAAACGCCAGCTTTCGCGGCTCACCATCGAGCTCGATCGCTAGCGAGGTTTCAAACCTACCGGTTATGACCACACTAATGAAAACCACCACACCTAACCACGACGCATACAATCCGAACTCACCAGGCGAGAATAGCCGCGCAAGGATCAGGGCGCCGAGAATAGGGATAGCTTGAGCAACAGCTGACCCGGTCAGCACAGAGGCAATGCTCTTCCAATAGCCGTTCGTTATATTCACCCTCATTATAAAAGAATCACCACACGGCTCTCATTTAGCTGAACCACACGACAGCCCATTGTTTCCACTCAACTTTACCGAAAAAAGCTCATACGCGAACACCGCGCTTTACTTTCATAAGGCCCAGCCAGCAGACACCTCGACAATTCTCTCTTGATCTTCAGGACTCAAGTAAGGTCCCATAGGCAGACTTATAACTTGCTCCGCAATGCGATCACCCACGGGTAGTTTCGCATTATGGTCAGCCACTGCAGGTTGCTTGTTGAGTGGAATTGGGTAGTGAATAGCTGTGGGGATGCTCGCCTCTTTGAACTTCTGCTGCAACTCATCACGCGCCTCAACGCGCAATGTATATTGCGCCCAGGCGCTGCTATTGAACGGTTCTACGTAAGGCGTCACCAATGCTCCTGCGGATGCGAACAACTCGTCGTATTTTTTTGCAACGCGGTCGCGCATCGCAAGCTCTTCCGCGAAAATCTCGAGTTTTGGAAGCAAGATGGCAGCTTGTAACGTATCAAGTCGACTATTAACTCCCACACGGACGTGGTGATAGCGTCTATCTTGACCATGCCTGGATATTTGCCTGACGATCAGCGCAAGGTTTTCATCATTCGTAAACAGCGCACCACCATCCCCATAACAGCCCAATGGCTTGCTTGGAAAGAAGCTGGTACATGCAATGGTACTCAAGTTGCAGGAGCGCCGCCCTTTATACACTGCACCAAAACTTTGCGCTGCATCCTCGATTACCGGGATACCATACTTCCCCGCAATTTTGTTGATCTCATCAAAATCCGCACATTGACCATAAAGAGAAACCGGTATAATCGCCTTTGTACGAGGACTGATCGCAGCTTCGAGCAATGTAGGATCAAGATTATAAGTCTTGGCATCAACATCTATGTAGATCGGTTTGGCACCAAGTAATGCTGTGGTCTCGGCGGTAGCAATATACGTAAATCCAGGAATGATAACTTCGTCACCATGGCCAACGCCCAAGGCCATCAACGCAATCTGCAGAGCATCTGTTCCGTTCGCACAGGTGATGCAAAACTTTGCACCTACAAACTCGGCGAGCTTGCCCTCAAGCTCGGCAACTTCTGGGCCGAGTATATATTGACCATGCGCTAGTACCCTTTGAATACCCGCGTCGATCTTGTCTTTGATCCGTGCTTGCTGAGACTTCAAGTCAATGAATTCAATCATTTAGATTTCCACTTGCCTTAATTGATTATCAGACAGCACATAGGTAACGTGGGTGTGCTGACAGCGAGCGACTGCGTCACCGGTCAACGGAAGATCAAGCCGTTCTCCGTACTCACTCATCCAGCCGATTTGTTGTGCGGGAACACCCACCATCAGCGCATACGCCGGTACATCCTTATTAACTACAGCACCCGCACCGATAAAGGCGAACTCACCAATTGTCACACCACAAACAATCGTGCAGTTTGCGCCCAGCGTTGCGCCTTTTTTAACAAGCGTATTACGGTATTCATTCTTACGCTCAACAAACGAACGCGGATTATAGACGTTCGTGAACACCATGCTGGGGCCGCAAAAAACACCATCTTCCAAGGTGACGTTGTCATATACGGAAACGTTATTCTGAATCTTGCATTCGTTGCCAATAATCACGCTATTGCCAACAAATACATTTTGCCCCAGCGATACGTTCTGCCCGATAACAGCCCCAGAACAGACATGCACAAAATGCCAAACACGCGAGCCGCGGCCGATTTTGGCACCATCATCTATAATTGCACTTGGATGAGCGTTGTATTCCATTGTTTTACTCAATAATTAGTCGTCAATCATACAAAAAATCAGTACAGCCCTTTAGTATTCGCCATTAAACTCAACATTCGGCATTTATCCTTCGGTTGCAGAGCAAAGGGATCTAACCGCCGGAAATGCCTGGCGCGGAGCAAGGCTTGAGCAGCACCGAGAAAATAGAAGACTAAAAAGCAGAAGTTGAAAAGTATCAGTCGTCACGGGCGACAAGAAGCTTTGGGGGGCTCGCTGATGAGGCTCGCAGAAGGTCCGCCACCGATGCCAAGCACCGGGTTTCAGAAAGCCTGCTCTCGTTGTGGATACCAAAATCAAGAAGTAGCTCATCCCCATGAGTTCCTGTTGCGCCATGCCTTCCACCGTGCGCCCTCAAGTGGGTATCGGAGAAGGCACGACCTACGGCGACCTTGCAAAACACGTCACCGAGTAGACAATAATACGCCTAAGGTACAGGATTCACGGCCTCATGGAAAATGTGGGTACGGCTCAGAAGCCCCCTTCCATTCAAAAACCTGATGGCGCTTAACCAACTTCATACACAGGTAACGGTTAACGAGGTTGCGAGACGTCTAGCGCGGCAAAAATGCTCAGACGTCAATCAGCAAAGAGTCGGAGGGAAATCAGCACTGCGCCTTCGAGGCAAAGCCAACTCTCAAGGCCTGGCAAGGTACTCCGCGATTTTAACGGCTGCCGTTCCACCACCATACAGCTGGCCGCTATCGCTAACGACCCTGTTCAAATGAACGGAAACAGCGTCGACTATGGTTTTCTCAGTCGCGCTCACCAACAGGTTGGCGCCTGAGTCAACGAGCTCGACCCACTCCGTTTCATCACGAACAGTGACGCAGGCTTTATTGAAGAAAAACGCTTCCTTTTGTACTCCACCACTGTCGGTGAGTACCAAACCCGCTCGCTGAAGCAGCCAGATCATTTCCAGGTAGCCGACGGGATCAATCACAGCCACTTCCAGCGTCAAACTGGCCTTTTGAATGGCGGCTCGTGTGCGTGGGTGCAGCGGCATCACCACCGGCGCGATGGTCCGATGCACAGCATTCAACGCGGAGACAATTGCTCTGAGTCTTTCAATATCATCCGTGTTTTCTGCCCTGTGCAAGGTCGCGAGCACAAAGCCGCTGCCCAGCGTGAAGTTTTTTGGCGAACTGGCACGCTTCGCAAAAAACAACGCGCTGTCCTGCATCACATCACCTACATTCAACACTTGGACTGGCTTGCTGGAGAAGCCTTCACGCTCTAAATTGTCGACAGCCGTCTGTGTTGGGCAAAAAAGTATGTCGCTTACTTGATCAGTAACAATTCTATTTATTTCTTCGGGCATGCGCATATTGTAACTGCGTAATCCAGCCTCAATATGTGCAACAGGAACATGAAGTTTTGCAGCAACCAGGGCACCTGCCAGAGTCGAATTGGTATCGCCATAGACCAAGACCCGATCAGGCTTTTCCTTAATCATAGCCTGCTCGATTTGGATCATCATTCGCCCGGTCATCTCACCGTGCGAACCTCCATGAATATCCAATTGGTAGTCAGGTCGTGGGATACCCAACTGCTCAAAAAAGATATCCGACATATTCGAGTCAAAATGCTGACCCGTGTGCACTATAACTTCTTCCAACTCTGGACGCTGCGCGATAGCCATGGACACCACGCTGGCCTTAATAAATTGGGGACGTGCACCAATAATAGTAAAAATCTTCAAATGTAACCCCACGCTAGAATTTTTTGTAAAACTCAATCAACTTTTTGCTTTCGACATCCCAGTTATAACGAGTATAAACCGCATGCTGGCCATTACAACCCATCTGCTTTGCCCGCTCAGGATTATTGATGAGGAAATCAATTCCTTCAGCGATAGACTGCGGATTTAGCGGGTCGACACACACTCCGCAGTCACTACCTTCTATAAGGTCCCGCCATAGCGGAAAATTTGATGCAATGACCGGTATTCCGGACGACATGTATTCAAACATTTTATTTGGTTGGGCATCTACGTGATTCGGAAGCGGATGAAATGTCACCAGGCCCGCTATTGAGCGCCCGAGCACTTCGCGCACCTCCGCCCTGTCTAACTGTCCGCACGCGTTGACCGATGTCCAGCCAGCCAGCTGCTTGACTTCTGTTTCAACGGCACTCTCGGAAAACTCACCTACCAGGTTCAGGCGCACGGGGCTTTTTATCAACGACAAGGATTGGATGACTTCGCTTATTCCTCGAATAGAGGCGATTCCTCCCACGTAGCACACTTCATTCTGCTTATTCTCCCAAGGAACTTCAGCATCTAGTTCGCCAATCATCGGGTAGTTATTGACGTCGAGAACGACCGAATTCATTGCTAGAAATTTATCACGAATAAATGGCGTCGCCGTGACAATACCATCAAGCCTCGAACACACATAACGCTCATACACAGAGAAAACGGCTGATATTAAGCGACGAAACAAAGGATGAAGATAAGGCTTACTGAGTAACTGTCTAGGTACATCCTCATGAGAGTCAAAAATGACAATTTTGCCCTGTTTCTTCAACTTCAAGCCAATCGGCAGCAACTCTGGATCATGCAGATGATAAATATCGGCATTTATTTTCAACGCTTTTTCAAAGACATACCGGGTAGTACGAAATATACGATTCAAACGCCCTGGAAGTAGCCCCGCATCAACGATACTCACACCATCTACGCACTCATCTCCCTTGCCATCTGCCACTATCAAGGAGACGTCATATCCGTGCTCTGCCAGCGTCCTGCATTCTTTTCGAAAAATGCGTATGTCCTGTCTAGGATGCGCCGAGGTCACATGAGCTACTTTTAACAAATTACCTCCAGGTAATTTTAGTAATTTACTTGAGTTTTAAACTGTGATTCCGTGCATAGACAGCCAAGAACCGTCCGCCACAAAACGGACATATGCAGTGCCGCGCTCCTAGGGTTCGAGGCGACGCTGCTGGTAGATCCAATCAACTATCTCACCATCCGGAGCGTAACCACTCACTGTATCACGCAGAAGCTGTCGTACCCGCGTGTAGTCATCTTGTTCTACAGCCGCGATAAGGTCGGCGAGCTTGGACTTCAGCACCTCCCAATCGAGATGATCTTCATTGGCACTCATGATCATCGGATGTTGGGTCGCAACAACGTTATCGCCGATCAGCAGTTCTTCATACAATTTTTCTCCGGGGCGTAAACCGGTAAATTCAATAGCAATATCCCCATGAAGATTTTTTTCAGACCGTACACTCAGGCCTGAAAGGTGAATCATCTTTTCGGCTAACTCTACAATCCTGACAGGCTCGCCCATATCAAGGACAAATACATCCCCCCCCTGTCCCATGGATCCAGCCTGAATCACCAACTGCGCCGCCTCGGGAATCGTCATGAAATACCGAGTGATTTTCGGATGGGTAACAGTCAGCGGCCCACCGGACTTTATTTGCCGATGGAATAATGGAATAACCGAACCAGAGGACCCCAAAACGTTGCCGAAACGGACCATGGTAAATCGTGTTTTATTTACACGGGAAATGTTCGATTTCTCACCGAACAATACGGGTGCGAGCTCATGGCTGAGCGCCTGAAGGGTTAACTCAGCCAGCCGCTTGGTACTTCCCATTACATTTGTTGGCCGAACCGCTTTATCGGTAGATATCAGTACAAAGTTGGAGACGCCGGATTGCAGTGCTGCTTGAGCGGTATTGAGTGTACCCATTACGTTGTTCAATACGCCTTCAGCTATATTATGCTCGACCATGGGCACATGCTTATAAGCCGCCGCGTGATATACAGTATCTATCCGCCAAGCTTTCATAACGTCCAGAAGCTTACCCTGGTTACGCACAGAACCAAGTATAGGCAAGAGCCTGACCGTCAGAGACTCATGGCTTACACGCCGTTCGAGTTCAGAGAGTATGGTGTAGAGGTTAAATTCACTATGATCGAACAACATCAACGTGGTTGGCTGCAGCGACAATATCTGGCGGCACAGCTCGGATCCAATGGATCCCCCCGCGCCGGTTACCATCACACTTTTGCCCTTGATACAGCGCTCAAGCAGCTCACTTTGAGCAGGTACTGCGTCTCGCCCTAATAGGTCGGCAATATCAACTTCTTGAATGTCGTCGACCTTCACTCGCCCACTTGCAAGGTCCATGAAACCTGGAACGCTTCGCACATGGAGTGGAAACCCCTCAAGAAAACCCAGGATCTCTCGCCGACGCGCTCGGTTCGATGACGGAATGGCCAGGAGGATCTCTTGCGCGCCAGTCAAATCTATCATCCGCTGGATATTCTTCGGCTTATAAACCATCAAACCGGAAATAACACGGTCAGAAATACCGAGGTCATCATCGATAAAAGCGACTGGACGCATCAGTCTCCCCATACGCAGTGCGGCAACCAATTGGTTTCCAGCAGCGCCGGCGCCATAGATGGCTACACGGGGAAGGCCATCTTCACGATTGGTAAAGGGCACATGCTGTGATGCTTCGAACCAATCGCCGAGAAAGTACTGCCGCATGGCGAGCCTTAACCCGCCAATCATGATGAGACTTAGCCACCAGTAATTGAAAATTATGGAACGTGGCACCACACTCTGGTGATTGCCATACCAGTAAACAACAATTCCCAGAATTAACGAGGAAAGGCTCACTGCTTTGATGATCGCAATCAGAGCATCGTTACCGAAGTAACGCATGACTGCTCGGTACATCCCGAATTTGATAAACAGCGGAATAGCGACCAATGGAGCGCTGAAAAACAACCAGGGATGCAAGATGAGAGGGTTGGCCACATCGTCAATACCCAACCGCACCACGAACGACATCCAGAGCGCTATCCAGACCAGCAAGACGTCTGTAGCCACCTGAATCAGACGCTTCTGATGGCGTGGTAACGCCAGCAGCACCGTTCTTAATCTCCCCATAACCCCTTCGAACACCTTTTGCTGCTCCTGCAACCTACATCATTAGCGGTACGTATTAATAGAAAACGCACCCTTGTGTGCCTTCGACCTGAAACCGAGAACGCCGCTCATTAAGAGTAATAAGACTCAGCCGCCTGTCGCGGTCTCGATCACCTTCTTCAATACAGTGCAGGTCTTGTCTATTTCCGCCTCACTTAGCGTGGGGTGGACCAAAAACATCAAACTCGTTTCGCCTAACACCTTCGCAACAGGTAGACGCTCAGCAGGACGCCAACCTGTGCCATCAAACGCTTTCTCAAGGTACACCTCTGAACATGATCCAGAGAAACAGGGTACGCCAAGAGCAGCAATTTCCGACAGGATACGATCACGGCTCCAGTCGGGGCGAAGTTGTTCTGGGTCGATAAAAACATAACATTTATAGGCGCCATGTACGTAATCCGACGGTACAACCGGCACTCGCACGCCTTTCAAACCTGAGGCACAGTCCCAGATGCGCCGTGAATTGGCTACGCGGCTATCGCGCCACACGGGCATTCGTCGTAGCTGGATTCGCCCCACGACGCCTTGAACCTCCAACATGCGCCAGTTCGTCCCGAACCCTTCATGCAGCCAGCGAAAACCTGGGGGATGCTCGCGCTCATAGACGGCCTCCCAGCTCTTCCCGTGATCCTTGAACGCCCACATTGCCAGCCAGAGTTTACGGTCATTGGTTGTGACCATGCCACCCTCGCCCCCAGTGGTCATGATTTTGTCTTGGCAGAAGGACCATGCTCCAATGTCGCCGATTGAGCCGACAGCACGACCTTTATAAGTTGCGCCATGGGCCTGGGCACAGTCCTCAATAACCTTGAGATCATGGTTTTGAGACAGCGCCATGATCGGATCCATGTCGCACGGCCAGCCGGCCAGGTGCACGCAAATGATCGCGCGCGTACGAGAAGTGAGTACGGCCTCAATGGTCTGGGCTGTAATGTTCTGGGAGTCGGGGTCCACATCCGCGAACACGGGGATAGCACCGGCGTTTACGATGCTGGATACCGAAGCCAGGAACGTCCGCGACGTAACAATGACTTCATCCCCCGCAGTAATGCCTAGGGCATGCAGTGCCAAATCCAGCGCTACAGTACCGTTGGCCAGTGCGATTGCGTGCTTGGTGCCGACCCAGGCGGCAAACTCTTTCTCGAATTCCCGGCACTCGGTGCCTGTCCAATAATTGACTTTATTCGAGAGGATCACATTTCGTACGGCGTCAGCCTCCTCGACGGTAAAAGAAGGCCAAGGAGAGAAAGGAGTATTCAGCACAACGCAGTACCTATCGAGTTCCGAAAAAATTAAGACGCTGTACGTGCGCCCCCATCTACAACGCCTTTGCAGGCACCCCGACCACGGTGAGTGAATCGGCGATGTCGCTCACGACTACCGAGCCAGCGCCGACGACAACTTCTTGGCCAATCCGTATTGATTGTTTCACGCTGGCGCCAATACCAACCCAGCTTAGATCACCCACCTGGACGCCTCCGGCCAGTCTGGCGCCGGGACTTATATGAGTAAAGCTCCCTAAATGACAGTCATGATCAACACTGCATCCCGTATTAAGGATAGCCCCTCGGCCAATCCTCGCATCCACGCTTACCACGACCCCGGCGAAAACCACTGACCCTGTACCAATCACTGCGCGCGGACTGATAACTGCTGAAGGATGCACTAACGTAACCAACTGCGCACCCGCCGTCTCCAGTTCTTCGACTTTGCAACGGCGCACACTGTTACTGCCGATCGCAACTATGACCCCGTCAAATTCTCCAACCCGACTTAGCAGCGATGCCGTATTTCCTGAGATGGGCCAGTGACCATTCATCGTGCGTGCCGGCCACTCATCTCCAAAGAACTCTACGCACTGCCAACCACAAGACTCGGCAGTATCGGCCACTACCTTCCCGTGACCACCAGCGCCTAAAATGGCAAGCCGTTTCAAAGCGCTGCTCCTGGGCCATTTAAAGGCGTGACGTCGTCGTCCAATGAGGCACAACTGGCAACGACGGTACGGCTGCAAATAACACCCTTCGCCTTTCTCGGCGCGTATTCCATTAGTGGAAAATCACGATCAGAAAACATAAGCGATACCTGATAGTCCATTCAGAGCGGGGGGGCTAATAATGTCTTAAGAATTGGAGCCGCAAACATACCGTAAGCGCGGGCTCCTATTTCATTCAGATGACTATTATCCATGTAAATCAGTTGGCCTTGAAGAAAAGGAGCGTCTGAAAAAAATTCGCTGCCCGATAAATCTATGAACTCAGCGCCCTTATACTGGCTGACAACAGCTGCGACTTTGGCATTTGCCTGCCGCCAATCCTTGTCTTCACTGACGTTCGAGGGCAAGCCGAGCGTTTCAAAACGTCGTACTCGAAGTAGACTCACATCAAACATCGGCACTTGGGCCAGAACAATGACTCGCACATTGCGTTTGGTTGTCTGCTCTAGAAAATTCGAGAAAGCCGTCATGAATGCCGGGCTTGGGACCTGCCATTGCCACATCGCGGCCACTACGATAACGCGTGCTTGGTCCACATAAGGCGCTAGTGCGGAGATCTGGGATCGACATGCTGCCTCGGCAAACTCGGGCAAACGCTCTACATCAAAACCCGGAATCGGTACGCAACTGCTTCCCGTAATGACTCTCGCAGAAAACTTGTCTTTTTCGACCGCGACATCAAAGAACTCGTTTAATTGTGCCGCGTGACTGTCCCCAAGAACAAGCACGGTCGGCGGCTCGGCAAGATCACCCCGCACACAGGTGCCCACGATCTGCCCGTGACATATTTCGACGTCGGGTGCGTAACGGGTCATCTCTGCAGGCAAGGTTGCTTCCACGGAGGCATTAAGCCGCGGGCTCAAAATGTAAACGAGTGCGGCGACAGTAATGATACCTCCCCCTAAAGCCGGCCCCCACATCCCACGTCCACGCCGCGCAGGCTCCTCCACCCAGCGGTAGGACATCCATGAAAGCGCGTACGTGATCACCAAAAAACTGAGCAGCCAAGTACCCGACAATTCATCATGACCAAGGTAATAACGCATGAACGCCAAGACTGGCCAGTGCCACAGGTAAAGCGAGTAGGAGAGAGTCCCCAGCCACACAAAACCGCGCGAGGAGATAATCTGGCTGACGATGCTGCCTTTGGCCGCAATCAACATGCCCGTTGCCAAGCACGGCAAGAAAGCCGCCAACCCCGGGAAATGTTTTTCGTCCGTGTACATGAAACACAGACCGAGCAAGAACAAACCCGCAACCGAAACCAAAGAGGCCACTCGAGATGACCAACGGTTCCCTATGCCTGCGACCGCGATAAAAACGCCAACCAGGAATTCAGGCACCCTGGCAACGAGCGAGAAATAAACATGCTTTGAATTGTCAGGAAGACTCAGGCGCCACTCGGCGTACATAAAAAAAACAACGCACATCCCACCCACTAATAGACCCAACCACCTGCGTGGAGTCCACAAAATCAGCGCTGGCAAGAAAATATAGAACTGCATTTCAATGGCCAACAACCATGTATGCAGTAGAGGAAGCTCATGTGCACCTGGGGCAAAGTAGCTGCCAAAGTTAGAAAAATATTGATTGCTTACAAAGAAAAATGCCGAAAACAACGATTTTTTAAAGTAGGAAAAATCACTAAGCACAAAAAAAATCGAAGAAACGCAGCTCACAACCGCAAGCATGACAATATAGACTGGAACGATCCGCTTGATGCGATTCCAGTAGAAACCGCTCCAACTGAAATCTTTTTCACGCTCAATAATGATTGAAGAAATCAAAAACCCGGAAATTACAAAAAAAATATCCACGCCAATAAAGCCAGCAGGGAGCCAGCTGCTTTGTGCATGAAAGATCATTACCGCCAAGACTGCAATAGCTCGCAGCCCCTGCACATCACCGCGGAATTTCAGCTTCGCTTCAGAGCGACCCTCTTCAGCAACGAAACCAGCCGCATCTCTTGTTCCAATCAGGCTCACTAAGCTTGCTCAACTTCTCAACAGGAATAGAAGCGGATGACTGCAACAGTCATCCACCTGGTAGATATTATTTTAATAACTCAGACAGTACCGGATGGCCTTCGCCGTCTGCAGGAACTACCACTGTGGAAGCACGAATCGTCTCCACTGTCTGCACGCAATGGCGTGCGTCTTCGATGCCATAGCCACGACCGGCCAATATTTCCTGATAGCTGGTGGTATGAAGATCGGTGAAACCTTCCGAGAACTCCAGCTCTTCACCATCTACCGTGATGGAGCGGTAGGTCGACTTTTTGCCTTTAACGGCGGCCGGCAAATCATTCGCGTCAATCGTCAAGAACCAGCGTACTTTTGCCTTTTCGTATTCCAAGTAGCCCGCTGCTTTGTATTCACTAACAAAGTGCACGACATTTCGTTCAAGTTTTCCAAAAACAAAGTGCAACATGTCAAAAAAGTGAACACCGATGTTGGTCGCCACGCCAAATGACTTGCGCGGATCTCCCTTCCAGCTTTCCATGTACCACTTGCCACGAGACGTCATGTAGGTAAGCTCAACGTCGTACTTACCCGCTTTTTGCTCACGGGCAACTTTCGATTTTAAATCAAGGATCGCCTGATGGTGTCGAAGCTGCAGGATATTAAACACACGCTTACCGGTTTCCACCTCGACGCGTGCGAGTTCATCCAGTATTTCAGTAGTCGGTACAAGCGGCTTTTCGCAAATAACATCACAGCCAAGTCGTAAACCAGCAACAATATGGGCGTGATGTAAATAATTTGGCGAGCAAATAGCTACATAATCAAGCGCTGTACCCGGATCCCGCTTCAATCGAAATGCGTGCTCTTGAAAACGCTCAAACTCGGTAAAGAATTCACTGTTTGGGGACAGGCTGTCGATGATACCGACTGAGTCATTGATGTCATAAGCTGAAACCAGGACATTGCCAGTGTCTTTGATCGCGCGCATGTGGCGCGGCGCGATATACCCGGCAGCACCGATAAGAGCAAAATTTTTCATGGAGTCTTTCCTTAAACATTCGAAGACTCACAGCGCACCCTTGGCGGGGGGCTGGGAGGGCGTATCAATCAGGAGGGCCTATCAAGCCTTCACAATATGCGGCGCCGCTACACGGTACTTACCGCGGCTATCCACGATCAGTTGGGCGGACGCCTTGATGAGCTCGTAGTCGAACTTCTCGTGATCAGTTGCCAACACGACCGCATCGAATGCTGCCAGGCTCTCGGAATTCAGCTCCACGCTCTTGAGATCGAAATGGTGTTCGCGCATCTTGGGGAACACAGGAACATGTGGATCGCTGTAAGCAATTGTGCAGCCTTTAGCCTGGAGCATCTCCATGATTTCTACCGATGGCGACTCACGCATGTCATCGACATTTTTCTTGTAGGCGATACCGAGCACCAGCACTTTGCTGCCCTTGAGCGGCTTGCCACGTTCATTGAGGCCATCCGCAAGCTTACTGACCACGTACTCAGGCATTGCCTGGTTAACCTCACCAGAAAGCTCGATGAAGCGAGTGTGCAACCCATACTCACGGGCCTTCCAGGTCAGATAAAACGGATCGATCGGAATGCAGTGGCCGCCCAGGCCAGGGCCTGGATAATAAGCGGTAAAGCCAAACGGCTTGGTGGCTGCGGCATCCACAACTTCAAAAATGTCGATCCCCATGCGGTCGGCAACGACTTTCATCTCGTTGACCAGACCGATGTTGACGGCGCGATGGATGTTTTCCAGCAGCTTGGTCATTTCTGCTGCTTTGGTGGAGCTGACAGGAACGACCTGATCAATCGCCTGCTCGTAAAGGGCGGTCCCCACCTCCAGGCACGCAGCTGTGTCGCCCCCGATAATTTTCGGGATGGTACGGGTTTCGAAATCAGGATTCCCCGGGTCTTCACGCTCGGGCGAATAAACCAGAAAAATATCCTCGCCCACTACGAGGCCACCTTCCTGGACGCGCGGGAGCAGCTCTTCAACCGTCGTACCTGGATAGGTAGTACTTTCCAGAGATACGATTTGACCAGCACGCAGGTAAGGCTTGATCGCATCAGTGGTGTTGATGACGTAGCTCATGTCAGGTTCGCGATACTTGTTCAACGGCGTGGGTACGCACAAGATCAATGCGTCACACTCAGCAACGCGGGCGAAATCAACTGTTGCTTCAAACCCCGAATTACGGGCGGCAGCGATTTTGGAGGAAGCGATATGTTCGATATAACTCTTGCCGGCGTTAAGGTCGTCGACCTTCTCCACATCGATATCTATGCCGAGCACGCGAAAACCAATCGCATTGTAACGAAGCATTAAAGGCAGACCGACATACCCAAGACCAACAATCCCGATCAACGCTTCCTTATTTTTGAACTTGGTAACACTGGCCAGCTTCTGCAGGTGCATCAGTAACGCTCCAATTAAACTATATAAATTTGAAAGTCAGCTTGTGGCCCTTCAAATGACGACCTCCCTCACTCGGCTTACCGCCTGGCGGCGACCGGATACTCAGCTGTCCCAGTCGCGCATGGACAATCATCGGGCATGAGGCGCCAAGGGTAGCTTTCCGAAAGCAGTCGCTTCGTATCAGACATGGCACGAATTAAATCATAGCTTCGCCCCAAAATCCGCATAAAGATTCCGGCAATAGGGTCGACTACCATGATAGATACCTCGACGACACCACTCGCTGGCGCCCTCCCCCCTGCCATCATGGCAAAGCCTGCCCTAATTCGCTTCGGCGTCTGGCAATGATGTTATCTGGTGGAGAGGCGGATCTTGTATGCAGCATCATACGCGACGGCCCCTCACGCCTCCCTCTGGAAGGCATAGGCGTGAGCCAGCAGCCAGGCCTATCGCAATTTTCGATACTTTCAAAGATTGTCCCCCTCCCGACCAAACGTAAGAACCATACTCATTATGTGTATAGCCGAACACAACCTATAAACTTCGATACAGTTTTATATATGAAATAATTACTTACGACTAAGGAAGTGCGCCACTCTCTTAATGGTACAGAATCACCAAAGATGCATTAGTAACTGCTAAGAAGATCACCCCTCGAGCACATGATGCATATTTCTTTATGGATTTTTATATTTAAAAATAGCAGCTCTCGCTACGCCATGAACATAGCGCATACGAGATAGCCAACAGCGATAATAGGATTACAGCTGCCTTCACTCATCCACGCCGCAAAATTTGAATAGCTGGCGGGTAACGCTTATAGCGCCTACGTGCCTTGCAGAAAGCAAAGCGAAAGTAGGTTTACTTTTTAGATCGCTGGCCATGCTCGCAGAGGGCTTATTCGTCAGCAGCGATTACACCGACCATGCACCCGTTACCAGGCAACTGATTGTGACCGGCAAAGGACGCGACAGACAAGGACCACCTGGCCCCTATCCCAGGTCACTGACTCGTGGACGGGAATGACTTCTTATGCCCTTTTCGGCAAAACAACAGAACCAGTACGGGCCCCACGAGCATACCAACGATCAACGCCAACACTAAAAATACCGAAACCGGCACTTGTGATGTAGACCAACCCAACAATGAAAGCGTAGCCTTCTGCTGGTTTTCAAGTATGAATGCCAACACTATCAAGCCAGTGACCAGCACTGCCAATATCGCAAAAACACGCTTAATCCCGCGCATATCTCCCCCCCTATCAAATGCTCAGACGCCCTCTTCCTCATCCTCATTCACCCGATCCCGCAACTCCTTCCCCGGCTTGAAATGAGGCACAAACTTCCCATCCAGGCTCACCGACTGACCAGTCTTAGGATTCCGCCCTACCCGCGGCGCACGATAGTGCAGCGAAAAACTCCCAAACCCCCGGATCTCAATCCGGTCCCCAGTCGCTAAGCACTGGGACATTTGCTCAAGCATGGTCTTGATAGCCAGCTCGACATCTTTGGATGAGAGCAGCCCTTGATGGGTGACAATTCGTTCGATCAACTCCGACTTCGTCATATTTTTCCCTTCTTTTTCAAGCAGCTAGGAAAAGCGCTTCGAAGGTTTTAGCATGACTTGATGAATTTGAACAGCCCATGCATAAACTTATCTGCTGGTTGAATAAACGCCCGTATCGCACGCGCTATACGCTCAATTGCAGATCACCAGCATCGTCCGCGTTACTGCGCCGGCGGGGTTCCAGCCGAACAGGTAGTCACCCTCCTCATCCTTGGCGTCACTGGACTTGGTGATGACCTTATAGCCTTGCATCTTGCACTCTCGGGCAGCGCGCTTTTCGCACTTCTGCCAGTTGTTGCCCAGCCCTGAGCAATCGATCTCGATGCCGCTCACGCCGCGTTTGGCGTGGGTCTTGGCGCTGGTGGCGGAGCAGCCTGCAAGCACTACCACGGCGAGTATTACGATAAGCCTGTTCATTCAAATCCTTATTGAAGCTACAACACTAGAGCGCTTTTTTCTTAAGACTATAGTCACTTCTGACACTGAGCTGTACGCCTTGGTTCTCGGTTGTTGATTCAACGAATTTCAGGCACAAAAAAGGGCGACCGAAGTCGCCCTTTTTCTATGGTCTGACAGAACTTAGTTCTGTTTTTCCATTTGTGCACGCAACAGGTCACCCAGAGTGGTAGGACCAGCAGCGATGCTATCCGAAGGCTTGTCTTTCAAGCTTTGGATGGCTTCTTTCTCTTCAGCATCGTCTTTCGACTTGATGGAGAGCTGGATTACACGGCTCTTGCGGTCAACGCTGATGATCTTGGCTTCTACTTCCTGGCCTTCTTTCAGAACGTTGCGCGCGTCTTCAACGCGGTCACGGCTGATTTCGGAGGCTTTCAGAGTCGCTTCGATATCGTCGGCCAGAGTGATGATGGCGCCTTTAGCGTCAACTTCTTTCACGATGCCTTTAACGATTGCGCCTTTGTCGTTGTCCTGAACGTATTCAGAGAACGGGTCGCTTTCCAGTTGCTTGATACCCAGGGAGATGCGCTCGCGCTCTGGGTCAACCGACAGGATAACGGTGTCCAGCTCGTCGCCCTTCTTGAAACGACGAACAGCTTCTTCGCCCACTTCGTTCCAGGAGATGTCGGACAGGTGAACCAGGCCGTCGATGCCGCCATCCAGACCAATGAAGATACCGAAATCGGTGATCGACTTGATGGTGCCGGAGATTTTATCGCCCTTGTTGAACTGGCCAGAGAAATCTTCCCATGGGTTAGATTTGCACTGCTTGATGCCCAGGGAGATACGACGACGCTCTTCGTCGATGTCCAGAACCATAACTTCCACTTCGTCGCCGACTTGTACGACTTTCGAAGGGTGGATGTTTTTGTTGGTCCAGTCCATTTCGGAAACGTGTACCAGGCCTTCCACGCCTTCTTCCAGCTCAGCGAAGCAGCCGTAGTCGGTCAGGTTGGTAACACGCGCGGTAACGCGAGTGCTTTCTGGGTAACGGGCTTTGATAGCAACCCATGGATCTTCACCCAGTTGCTTCAGGCCCAGGGAAACACGGTTGCGCTCGCGATCGTATTTCAGAACCTTGACATCGATCTCGTCGCCAACATTGACGATTTCGGAAGGATGCTTGATACGCTTCCAAGCCATGTCGGTAATGTGCAGCAGGCCATCCACGCCACCCAGGTCGACGAATGCGCCGTAGTCGGTGAGGTTTTTGACGATACCTTTGACTTGTTGGCCTTCCTGCAGGGATTCCAGCAGAGCTTCACGCTCGGCGGAGTTCTCTGCTTCCAGGACGCTGCGACGGGAAACGACAACGTTGTTGCGCTTCTGGTCGAGTTTGATGACCTTGAATTCGAGTTCTTTGCCTTCCAGGTGCGTGGTGTCGCGCACAGGACGAACGTCGACCAAAGAACCTGGCAGGAACGCACGGATGCCGTTAACGTCGACAGTGAAGCCGCCTTTAACCTTACCGTTGATAACGCCCTTGACCACTTCTTCAGCTGCGAAGGCTGCTTCGAGAACAATCCAGCATTCAGCGCGCTTGGCTTTTTCACGGGACAGCTTGGTTTCACCGAAACCGTCTTCAACCGAGTCCAGAGCAACGTGAACTTCGTCACCGACATTGATTGTCAGATCACCAGCATCGTTGTAGAACTGTTCCAGCGGGATCAGAGCTTCAGACTTCAGACCAGCGTGAACGGTTACCCAGCGAGCTTGGTAATCGATATCAACGATAACACCGGTGATGATGGAGCCTGCCTGAAGGTTCAGGGTTTTTAGGCTTTCTTCAAAGAGTTCCGCAAAGCTTTCGCTCATTTTAATTCCTGTTGATAAGGGCGAAGAATACGCCCATCTCCACACCCCAGACGGTGTGGGTCAGTTTCAGTTAAAAGAAGCCACCGCAGGACTATGACTGGTCCCCTGCGGCCTTCTTGATCACCCGGCGATATCGCGAATGGCGATTTCACTCAAGATGCGTTCCAGCACCTGCTCGATGGACAACTCCGTGGAATCCAGCTGTATGGCATCAGCCGCCGGCTTGAGCGGGGCTACTGCGCGCTGGGTATCACGCTCATCGCGTGCACGGATCTCATCTAGCAGACTCGACAGACTAACACCATCGACTTTGCCCTTCAACTGCAAGTAGCGGCGACGAGCTCGCTCCTCGGCGCTGGCGGTCAGGAAAATCTTCAGAGGCGCCTCGGGAAACACCACGGTGCCCATATCACGACCATCGGCCACCAGACCCGGCGGCTCCTGAAAAGCCCGCTGGCGCTGCAGCAGCGCATCACGCACGGCCGGCAACGCGGCAACCTGGGAAGCCCAGGAGCCGACCTGTTCGTTGCGCAGGTCATCCGTCACATCGTCCCCTTCGAGGATGATGCGCTGGGGATGACCTTCCGTCGCGCCGACAAACTGCACATCAAGGTGTGCGGCCAGCAGCTTCAGGGATTCTTCGTTGGTCAGGTCGACGCCATGGTTGCGTGCGGCGAATGCCAGCAGACGGTATAGCGCGCCGGAATCCAGCAGGCACCAGCCCAGGCGCTTGGCCAGGATGCCGGCGATCGTGCCTTTGCCCGAGCCGCTTGGCCCGTCGATGGTAATCACCGGTGCTTTGATATTCACAATTGAGCCTCTTGGGCAACACGGATGCCGACGTGGGCACACAGTGTAAGAAAATTCGGAAAAGACGTAGCAACATTGGCGCAGTCACGGATACGAATCGGCGCCGCCGCCCGTAGGGAAGCCACGCTGAACGCCATGGCAATGCGGTGATCGCCATGGGCATGCACCTCACCACCGCCCATCGGGCCACCCTCAATGATAATCCCATCAGGGGTCGGTTCACACTTCACGCCCAACGCCAGCAGACCATCGGCCATGACCTGGATACGGTCGGACTCTTTCACGCGCAGCTCTGAAGCGCCACGCAACACCGTTCGCCCTTCAGCACAGGCCGCCGCGACGAACAACACCGGGAATTCATCGATCGCCAACGGCACCAGTGCTTCGGGAATCTCGATACCCTTCAGCGGTGCCGCGCGTACGCGCAGATCCGCGACAGGCTCACCACCTACCTCACGCTGGTTTTCCAGGGTGATATCCGCCCCCATCAGTCGCAGGATATCGATCACGCCGGTGCGCGTGGGATTAACGCCCACATGCTCAAGCAGCAGCTCAGAACCTTCAGCAATAGAAGCCGCTACCAGGAAAAACGCTGAAGAGGAAATATCCCCCGGCACTTCTATATGGGCAGCCGTCAGCGCATGACCGGACTCCACCGACGCCGTCGCGCCCTCCACCACCACCGGATAACCAAAGCCACGCAACATGCGCTCGGTGTGGTCACGGGTCGGCGCAGGCTCGGTCACCGCGGTTTTACCTTCAGCGTACAACCCAGCCAACAACAGGCAGGACTTGACCTGGGCACTGGCCATCGGCATTGCATAAGCCAGGCCTTTCAACGACTGGCCACCCCGAATGGTCAGCGGCGGACGCCCTTCCGGTCCCGTTTCGATCACCGCGCCCATTTCCCGCAGCGGCTTGGCTACACGACTCATCGGGCGCTTGGACAAGGACGCATCGCCGGTCAGCACACTGTCAAAGCTCTGCGCTGCCAGCAAACCGGACAGCAAACGCATGGAAGTACCGGAGTTACCCAGGTAAATCGGCCCCGGCGCCGGCTTCAGGCCATGCAGCCCCACGCCATGAATGGTCACGCGCCCATGGTGCGGGCCTTCAATCACCACGCCCATGTCGCGAAACGCCTGCAAGGTCGCCAGGGCATCTTCGCCTTCAAGGAAACCTTCGACCTCAGTCACACCCTCAGCCAACGAACCCAGCATGATCGAACGATGGGAGATCGACTTATCGCCCGGCACCCGAATGCTTCCGCTCAAGCGGCCACCCGGTTCGGCGAGGAAGGTCAACTCATCAGCGTTCACAGCGGTTTCCATGTAGGCCCGGCGCGCCAGGATCTTGCTGAAATGCTCACGCGCCACCCGCGCACGGGTGAACACGCCCAATAATTGATGGCCATCTCCAGCATCAACCGCGTCGCGCAAGGCGTCGAGGTCGCTGCGGAAGGTGTCCAGGGTGCGCAACACCGCTTCGCGATTGGCGAGGAAGATGTCGTGCCACATCACCGGGTCGCTGCCGGCAATCCGCGTGAAATCACGGAAGCCACCGGCGGCGTAGCGGAAAATCTCGAGGTTCTCGTTGCGCTTGGCCAGGGAGTCCACCAGGCCAAATGCGAGCAAGTGCGGCAGATGACTGGTCGCGGCCAGCACTTCGTCATGGCGCTCGACCTGCATATGTTCGACATCCGCGCCCAGTTCACGCCACAAACGATCCACCACCGCCAACGCAGCCGGATCGGTTTGCGCAAGCGGCGTCAGGATGACTTTATGGCGACGGAACAGCTGCGCATTGGACGCCTCTACCCCACTCTGCTCGGAGCCAGCAATCGGATGCCCCGGTACGAAGCGCGCCGGCATACCACCAAAGGCCAGTTGCGCCGCGCGCACCACATTGCCTTTGGCACTGCCGACGTCTGTCAGGATCGCCTGGCCCAGGTCCATGCCCGCCAACACGGCGAGCAATTTCTCCATGGCCAGGATCGGGACGGCCAGCTGGATCACGTCAGCGCCCTGGCACGCGAGCGCCAGGTCCGCCTCACAACGATCCACCACCCCCAACTCAACCGCCAGCTTGCGCGATTGCGGGTCCAGGTCCACACCGACCACTTCGCCACACAGCCCGCTTTCACGCAGGCCTTTGGCGAAGGAGCCGCCGATCAACCCCAGACCGACCACCACCAGGCGACCGATCATAGGCACAGCAGGTTGCAATGCAGTGACATCAACCACGGGCCAGAACCTTGGCCAGCGCCTCCAGGAAGCGGGCGTTTTCTGCCGGCAGGCCGATGGTGATGCGCAGGTGGTTCGGCATGCCGTAGTTGGCGGTCGGACGCACGATCACGCCTTCGCGCAACAGGCCCTGGAACACCGGCGCAGCCACCTGGCCGAGGTCGACACAAATGAAGTTGCCCTTGGACGGAATCCAGCCCAGGCCCAGCTCACGGAAGCCTTCCTGCAGTTGCAGCATGCCGCTTTCGTTGATACGACGACCTTCTTCCAGGTACTCGGCATCCTTCACCGCCGCGCAGGCCGCCGCCAGGGCGAGACTGTTGACGTTGAACGGCTGGCGCACACGGTTCAGCACATCGGCCACCACGGCAGTGGACAGGCCATAGCCGACCCGCAGCGACGCCAGGCCATAAGCCTTGGAGAACGTACGTGAAACCAGCAGGTTCGGGTACGCCGCCAGGAAATCCAGGCCGTTCGGCAAATCACTGCCTTCGGCGTATTCGATGTAGGCCTCGTCCAGCACGACCAGCACATGTTCCGGCACGTCTTGCAGGAAGTCGTTCAGCGCTTGCGCGTCGAACCAGGTGCCGGTCGGGTTGTTCGGGTTGGCAATAAACACTACGCGGGTCTGGGCATCGATGGCCGCCAGCATGGCCGGCAAGTCGTGACCCCAATCCTTCGCAGGAACAACGCGCGCATCAGCGCCGACCGCCTGGGTCACGATCGGATAGACCGCAAACGCGTGCTCGCTGAACACCGCATTCAAGCCCGGCGCCAGATACGCACGGCCAACCAGCTCAAGAATGTCGTTGGAACCGTTGCCCAGGGTGACCTGGTTCAGCTCGACCCGGCATTTTTCCGCCAGCAGTGACTTCAGGGCAAAGCCGTTGCCATCGGGGTAGCGGGTCAGCTCAGCCAGTTCTTCACGAATCGCCGCCAACACTTTTGGGCTCGGGCCCAGCGGGTTTTCGTTACTGGCCAGCTTGACGATGTTCGCCGGATCCAGGTTCAACTCACGCGCCAACTCGTCCACAGGTTTGCCCGGAACGTAAGGCGACAGTTGTTGCACGCCCGGCTGCGCCAGGGCGAGGAAGTTGCCACTCATGTTAAAGCCTCACAGAACCGCTTTCGGGTAAGAGCCCAGCACCTTGAGTGCCACGGCTTCCTGACTGATTTTCTCCAGCACACCTTTGACCAGTGGGTCGCGGTGGTGGCCGATGAAGTCGATAAAGAACACGTAAGTCCATTTACCGCTGCGCGAAGGACGAGTCTCGATGCGCGTCAGGTCAATCCCGTTATCGTGGAACGGCACCAGCAGCTCATGCAGCGCGCCGGGCTTGTTGCTCATGGAGACGATGATGGACGTCTTGTCGTCGCCCGTTGGCGGCACTTCCTGGCTGCCGATCATCAGGAAGCGCGTGGAGTTGTCCGGGCGGTCCTCGATTTTCTCGGCCAGACGCGTCAGGCCATACAGGCCCGCTGCCATATCACCGGCGATGGCCGCCGAGTTCCACTCACCCTTGACGCGCTTGGCCGCCTCGGCATTGCTGGAGACCGCCACGCGCTCGACGTTCGGGTAGTGCGCGTCCAGCCACTTGCGGCACTGGGCCAGGGACTGGGCGTGGGAGTAGATACGGCTGATGCTGTCGGTCTTGGTGTTCTCGCCCACCAACAGGTGGTGGTGGATGCGCAACTCGACTTCGCCGCAGATCACCATGTCGTGCTCAAGGAAGCTGTCCAGCGTGTGGTTGACCGCGCCTTCGGTGGAGTTTTCCACCGGCACCACGCCAAAATTCACCGCACCGGCCGCCACTTCGCGGAACACTTCGTCGATCGCCGCCATTGGCTTGCTGATCACCGCGTGGCCGAAGTGCTTCATGGCCGCCGCCTGGGTGAAAGTACCTTCCGGGCCGAGGTAAGCCACTTTCAGCGGCTGTTCCAGGGCCAGGCACGAAGACATGATTTCACGGAACAACCGCGCCATCTCTTCGTTGCCCAGTGGGCCTTTGTTGCGCTCCATCACGCGCTTGAGCACCTGGGCTTCACGCTCGGGCCGGTAGAACACCGGCACTTCGCCTTCGGCCAGGGACGCCATCTTCACCCGTGCCACTTCCTGGGCGCACCGCGCACGCTCACTGATCAGCTCCAGGACTTTCTCGTCCAGGCTGTCAATGCGTACGCGCAGCGCCTTGAGTTCTTGCTCAGACATTAGCCGTGTTCCTTTTCGAACTCTGCCATGTAGGCAACCAACGCGTTGATCGCGTGGATGTCGACGGCGTTGTAGATGGAGGCGCGCATGCCACCCACCGAGCGGTGACCCTTGAGGTTGAGAAGGCCGCGCTCGTCGGCACCGGCCAGGAATGGCTTGTCCAGACGATCGTCAGCCAGGCGGAACGGCACGTTCATCCACGAGCGGTCAGTCAGGTTGATCGGGTTGCTGTACAAGCCGCTGGCGTCGATGAAGTCGTACAGGGTGCGCTTCTTCTCTTCGTTGAGCTTGCCCATGGCGGCCACACCGCCCTGCTCTTTAAGCCATTCGAACACCAGGCCGGAGAGGTACCAGGCAAACGCCGGCGGCGTGTTGTACATCGAGCCGTTATCGGCCGCGACCTTGTAGTTGAGCATGGTCGGGCACAGCGAACGGGCGCGACCGAGCAAGTCTTCGCGGATGATGTTGACCAGAATGCCGCTCGGGCCGATGTTCTTCTGCGCACCGGCGTAGATCATGCCGTACTTGGACACATCGATAGGACGCGAAAGGATGTCCGAGGACATGTCGCACACCAGCGGCACGTCACCGACTTCCGGCACCCAGTCAAACTCCAGGCCGCCGATGGTTTCGTTCGCAACGTAGTGCACGTAGGCAGCGTCCTTCGACAGCTTCCACTCGTTCTGACCGGGAATGGCGAAGTAGTCGTACGGCTTGGCGGTACCCGCGACATTGACGTGACCGTAACGAGAGGCCTCTTCAATGGCCTTCTGGCCCCAGATGCCCGTGTCGATATAGTCAGCCGTGCCGTCTTCCGGCAACAGGTTCAGCGGGATCTGGGCGAACTGCTGGCTGGCGCCGCCCTGCAGGAACAGCACTTTGTAGTTGGATGGAATGTCCAGCAAGTCGCGCAGGTCCTGCTCGGCCTTGGTGGCGATGGACACGAACTCATCGCTGCGATGGCTCATTTCCATCACGGAGAGGCCTTTTCCATGCCAGTCGAGGAGTTCACCCTGCGCACGCTGCAGGACTGCTTCAGGAAGCGCCGCGGGACCGGCACAGAAGTTATAGGCTCTCTTGCTCACATCCAATCTCACTCTGATCTGGTGGGGTGGTGCAATAAACAGGTGTTTCAATACTTTCAGAAGGGACAAACAACAAGGGGGCGAATCTTCATCCGCCCCCTGTGTGTCCGCTTATTCCTGCGGTTCTTCTTCGTCTGCGGCAGCGTCGAGGGTCGGCTCGTCGACGTTGTCATCGCCAGCTGCGATCACCTCGCCGTCAAACTCTTCACCTTCCAGCTCTTCGCCTTCGACTTCCGAAGGCTCCTGGACACGTTCAAGGCCAACCAGTTTTTCGTCCTTGGCCAGCTTGATCAGGGTCACGCCCTGGGTGTTACGACCCAGGCTCGACACTTCAGCCACACGGGTACGTACCAGGGTGCCCTGGTCGGAAATCAGCATGATTTCCTCGCCGTCGAGCACCTGCACCGCGCCGACCAGACGGCCATTGCGGTCGTTGCTGACCATGGCGATCACGCCCTGGCCGCCACGCTTGTACTCCGGGAACTCGCTGATGGCCGTACGCTTGCCATAACCACGCTCGGAAGCGGTGAGGATCTGGCTGCCTTCTTCCGGGATCAGCATCGAAATCAGCTTCTGCCCTTCCGGCAGACGCATGCCACGTACACCTCGGGCGGTACGGCCCATGGCGCGAACGTCGGATTCCTTGAAGCGCGTGACCTTGCCGCCGTCGGAGAACAGCATGACTTCACGCTCGCCATCGGTGATGGCCGCGGAGATCAGTACGTCGCCTTCGTCCAGCTCCAGGGCGATCAGGCCCACGCTGCGCTGACGGCTGAAGGATTCCAGCGGGGTCTTCTTCACGGTGCCTTTGGCGGTGGCCATGAAGATAAAGTGACCTTCGGTGTACTCCTCGACTGGCAGCATGGTGGTGATGTATTCATCACTGTCCAGCGGCAGCAGGTTGACCAGCGGACGACCACGGGCAGCGCGGGAGGCTTCCGGGATTTCGTAGGTTTTCAGCCAGTACACCTTGCCCTTGCTGGAGAACAGCAGCAGCGTGGTGTGGCTGTTGGCGACCAGCAGGTGAGCGATGTAGTCCTCATCCTTCACGCCGGTAGCCGATTTACCTTTACCGCCACGACGCTGGGCCTGGTATGCCGCCAATGGCTGGGTCTTGGCATAGCCACCGTGGGAGATGGTCACCACGCGCTCTTCTTCCGGGATCATGTCACCCAGGGTCAGGTCGAGGCGGGCATCGAGGATCTCGGTACGGCGCACATCGCCGTATTCAGCGCGGATCACTTCCAGTTCTTCGCGGATCACTTCCATCAGGCGCACGGCGCTGCTGAGGATGCGGATCAACTCGCCGATCTGGTTGAGGATCTCCTGGTACTCGGCCAGCAGCTTTTCGTGCTCCAGGCCGGTCAGGCGGTGCAGGCGCAGTTCCAGGATGGCCTGGGCCTGTTCCGGGGACAGGAAGTACTTGCCTTCGCGCAGGCCGTATTGTGGGTCCAGGGTCTCTGGACGGCACGAATCAGCGCCGGCACGCTCAACCATGGCCACCACGGCGCTGGATTCCCAAGGGGTGCTGATCAGCGCTTCCTTGGCTTCCGACGGGGTTGGCGAAGCCTTGATCAGTGCGATCACCGGGTCGATATTCGACAGCGCAACCGCCTGGCCTTCCAGGATGTGGCCGCGTTCGCGGGCCTTGCGCAGTTCGAACACGGTACGGCGGGTCACCACTTCACGACGGTGACGCACGAAGGCTTCCAGCAGATCCTTGAGGTTCAGGATGCGCGGGCGGCCGTCGATCAGTGCAACCACGTTGATACCAAACACGCTTTGCAGCTGGGTCTGGGCGTAGAGGTTATTGAGGATCACCTCCGGCACTTCGCCACGACGCAGCTCGATCACCACGCGCATACCGTCCTTGTCGGACTCGTCGCGCAGCTCGGTAATGCCTTCGAGCTTCTTCTCTTTAACCAGCTCGGCGATCTTCTCGATCAGACGCGCTTTGTTCAGCTGGTACGGGAGTTCAGTGATGACGATTTGCTGGCGGCCACCGACCTTGTCGATGTCTTCGATCATCGAGCGGGCGCGCATGTAAATGCGGCCGCGACCGGTGCGGTAGGCTTCGATGATGCCGGCGCGACCGTTGATAATCGCGGCGGTCGGGAAGTCCGGGCCGGGGATGTATTGCATCAGCTCATCGACGGTCAGCTCAGGGTTGTCGATGAGGGCCAGGCAACCGTCGATGACTTCACCGAGGTTGTGCGGCGGGATGTTGGTTGCCATGCCCACGGCGATACCGCTGGAACCGTTGACCAGCAGGTTGGGGATCTTGGTCGGCATGACCGCCGGGATCATTTCGGTGCCGTCGTAGTTCGGCACCCAGTCCACGGTTTCTTTATGCAGGTCGGCCAGCAGCTCGTGCGCCAGCTTGGTCATGCGCACTTCGGTGTATCGCATGGCCGCAGCGTTGTCGCCGTCGACCGAACCGAAGTTGCCCTGGCCGTCTACCAGCAGGTAGCGCAGGGAAAACGGCTGGGCCATCCGAACGATGGTGTCGTACACCGCAGTGTCGCCGTGGGGGTGATACTTACCGATCACGTCACCGACAACACGGGCAGATTTCTTGTACGGCTTGTTCCAGTCGTTACCCAGCTCGCTCATCGCGAACAGCACACGCCGGTGCACGGGCTTCAAGCCATCGCGCGCATCAGGCAGTGCCCGACCGACAATTACGCTCATCGCGTAGTCGAGGTAGGACTGTTTCAGCTCGTCTTCGATATTGACCGGGAGGATTTCTTTGGCCAGTTCGCCCATGAGAAGCCTGATTCCTTTTTCGGGTGAAACCTCGTCACATCCATATGGGACGAACGAAGCTCGCCGCTGCCGGCAGAGTGCCTGACAACGACTTACGACAAATCAACGAGTTATGACACGGATCTGCACGTTATAGGCCACCCCTCGGGGCAACCCTGGAAACCGCCGGATGTTATCACAATCGCCGCCACGCACCTATCCCCCTGATGCGCATGGAGCATAGTAAGTTGACGGATGACAGGCTTGAGGGCGACGAGAGGGGCTCAGAGCTGGATCCAAGCCCAATTTTGAAGACGAATTGGCTTAATGCAGGCGCTTACGGCACATCAACTTGGCCAGCTTGGCGGTGTCCGGCCGTTCGACCACGCCTTTTTCAGTCACGATCACGTCGATCAGGTCGGCCGGGGTCACGTCGAACACCGGGTTGTAGGCGCTCACATCCGCAGCAAAACGCTGGCCGGCGACTTCCAGCAACTCGCCGGTATCGCGTTCTTCCAGGGCGACGTCATCACCCGTGGCCATCATCAGGTCCAGGGTCGAACTCGGCGCCACCACCATGAAACGCACACCGTGGTGCATCGCACACACCGCCAATTGGTAGGTGCCGATCTTGCTGATCACATCGCCATTGGCGGCAATGCAATCGGCGCCGACGATCACCCAGGTCACGCCTTTGGTCTTGAGGATGTGTGCGCCGGCCGAGTCGGCATTCACCGTCACCGGGATGCCCTCGCCCGCCAACTCCCAGGCGGTTAGCCGCGAACCTTGCAGCCAAGGCCGGGTTTCATTGGCGTAGACCTGCTCGACCATGCCCTCAAGATAGGCCGCTCGAATCACTCCGAGCGCCGTACCCACGCCGCCGGTCGCCAGGGCGCCTGCGTTACCGTGGGTAAGAATGGCCTGGGCATTGCCCTGGTGCTTGCGGATCAGCTCGACGCCCAGTTGGGCCATGGTGAGGTTGGCTTCGCGATCACTTTCATGGATGGCGATGGCTTCTGCCTCCAGCACCGCCAGCGGATCGGCGTGCTTTTTGACGCGGTCCAGGCGGTCGCGCATGCGTTTCAACGCCCAGAACAAATTCGACGCGGTGGGTCGGGTATCGGCCAGCAAAGCGTAGTCTTCTTCCCACGCAGCCTGCCAGTCACCCCCCTCGGCGATGCGCTCACGGGCGGCCAGCACCAGGCCATACGCCGCGCTGATGCCAATCGCTGGCGCACCGCGCACCACCATCGAACGAATGGCGGCCGCCACGTCATCGACCGTAGAGCAGGCCACCCAGCTTTCCCGGGATGGCAAGGCACGCTGATCGAGCAGGTACAGCGCGCCATCATGCCAATCGATGGCCTTCACTTTCTCCGCTGCCAACAGTCGATCGCGCATCCCTTACTCCGCACTCATAAACAAAGCCGCCGATTATAGCGATCCGCCAGCCAGGACGCTCGGGTATACTTCGTCCTTCTTTTATAGCTGCCTGGGAAGAAGCCTGCGATGACCGCCACTGCCGCCCCGCTCGACTTATTGTTGCTGCCAACCTGGCTGGTACCCGTCGAACCCGCTGGCGTGGTGCTCAAGGGACACGGGCTGGGCATCCGCGACGGGCGCATTGCGTTTATCGGCCCACGGGCCGCAGCGTTGAAGCTTTCGGCCAACGAAGTGCGCGAACTGCCCGGCATGCTGCTCAGCCCCGGCCTGATCAACGCCCACGGGCACGCGGCAATGAGCCTGTTTCGCGGCCTGGCCGACGACCTGCCGCTGATGACCTGGCTGGAAAAACATATCTGGCCCGCCGAGGCCAAGTGGGTCGATGAAGCCTTCGTGCGCGACGGCACCGACCTGGCCATCGCCGAACAGCTCAAGGGCGGCATCACCTGCTTCTCCGACATGTACTTCTACCCCAAGGTCGCCAGTGACTGCGTGCACAACAGTGGCATGCGCGCGCAGATTGCGATCCCGATCCTTGACTTCCCGATCCCTGGCGCAAGCACGCCAGATGAGGCGATTCGCCAGGGCGTCGAACTGTTCGGCGACCTCAAGCACCACCCACGCATCAAGATCACCTTCGGCCCGCACGCGCCCTACACCGTGTGCGACGACAACCTGGAGAAAATCCGCGTAATCGCCGAAGAGCTAGACGCCGCCATCCACATGCATGTTCACGAAACCGCCTTTGAAGTGCAGCAAGCCGTCGAGCAGACCGGCGAGCGGCCATTAGCGCGCCTGGGTCGCCTAGGGCTGTTGGGGCCGCGCTTCCAGGCCGTTCATATGACCCAAATCAGCGAGGATGACCTGGCTTTGCTGGTAGAAAGCAACACCAGCATCATTCACTGCCCGGAATCGAACCTGAAACTGGCCAGCGGCTTTTGCCCGGTGGAGCGCTTGTGGCAGGCTGGCGTGAACGTGGCCATCGGCACCGATGGCGCCGCCAGCAACAATGACCTCGACCTGCTGGGTGAAACCCGCACCGCAGCGATGCTCGCCAAGGCTGTCGCCGGTTCGGCCACCGCGCTGGATGCCCATCGCGCCCTACGCATGGCCACCCTCAACGGTGCACGGGCCATGGGCCTGGAAAGCGAGATCGGCTCGCTGGAGGTCGGCAAGGCGGCGGATATCGTCGCCTTCGATCTGTCGGGGCTGGCGCAACAACCGATCTACGATCCGGTCTCGCAGCTTATATATGCCACCGGACGCGATTGTGTGAAACACCTTTGGGTCGCCGGCAAGCAGTTGCTCGACGACCGGCAATTGACCCGCATGGATGAACAACAGTTGACCGCCACGGCCATCGCCTGGGGCCAACGTATCAGCGGGCACAACGAATAACGAAGGTTTTGAACCCCAGGGTTCAGAACTGACCAAACGATTTATCAGGTTTAGAGGATTCACCATGAGCAACGTCGACCACGCCGAAATCGCCAAGTTCGAAGCCCTGGCCCACCGCTGGTGGGATCGCGAAAGCGAGTTCAAGCCACTGCACGACATCAACCCGCTGCGGGTTAACTGGATTGACGAGCGCGTCAACCTGGCCGGCAAAAAGGTGCTGGATGTGGGCTGCGGCGGCGGCATCCTCAGCGAAGCCATGGCCCAGCGCGGCGCGACCGTCATGGGCATCGACATGGGCGAAGCGCCCTTGGCCGTGGCCCAACTGCACCAGCTGGAGTCCGGCGTGAGCGTGGAATACCGCCAGATCACCGCCGAAGCCCTGGCCGAAGAAATGCCCGAGCAGTTCGACGTGGTCACCTGCCTGGAGATGCTCGAACACGTACCGGACCCGTCCTCGGTGATCCGCGCGTGCTTCCGCATGGTCAAGCCCGGCGGCCAGGTGTTCTTCTCCACCATCAACCGCAACCCCAAGGCCTACCTGTTCGCGATCATCGGCGCCGAATACATCATGAAGCTGCTGCCGCGCGGCACCCATGACTTCAAGAAATTCATCCGCCCGTCCGAGCTGGGCGCCTGGAGCCGACAAGCCGGGCTGACCGTCAAGGACATTATCGGCCTGACCTACAACCCGCTGACCAAGCACTACAAGCTGGCCAACGACGTTGACGTCAACTACATGATCCAGACCCTGCGCGAGGAGTGAGCCTGTGAAGTTGCGAGCGGTTCTCTTCGACATGGACGGTACCCTGCTGGATACCGCGCCGGACTTTATCGCCATCTGCCAGGCCATGCGCGCCGACCGCGACCTGGCGCCGATCAACCCACAGCACATCCGCGATGAAATCTCCGGCGGTGCGAAGGCGATGGTGGCCGTGACCTTTTCCATGGACCCGGAATCCCCAGGCTTTGAGGAGCTGCGCCAGGAATTCCTCGAGCGCTACCTCAAAGGCTGCGCGGTCCACAGCAAACTGTTCGACGGCATGGCCGAGCTGCTGGAAGACATCGAGAAGTCCAAGCTGGTCTGGGGCGTGGTCACCAACAAGCCACTGCGCTTTGCCGAGCCGATCATGCAGCAGTTGGGCCTGGCCGAGCGCTCGGCGCTGCTGATTTGCCCGGATCACGTGAAGAACAGCAAGCCGGACCCGGAGCCGATGATCCTGGCGTGCAAGATGCTCGACCTGGACCCGGCCAGCGTACTGTTCGTGGGCGACGACCTGCGCGATATCGAGTCCGGCCGCGACGCCGGCACCCGCACCGCGGCGGTCACCTACGGCTATATCCACCCGGACGACAACCCGCGCCACTGGGGCGCCGATGTGGTGGTGGATCACCCGCTGGAACTGCGCAAGGTGCTGGATAACGCACTGTGCAGTTGCTGATGGTCGAAATGGATTTTCTGTGAATTCTGTCGAGGTTGTTTATGTTTGATTACTCTGCACGCCCAGAACTGCTCAAAGGCCGGGTGATCCTGGTCACCGGCGCCGGTCGCGGGATTGGCGCGGCGGCGGCAAAAACCTACGCCGCCCACGGCGCCACCGTGCTGTTGCTGGGCAAGACCGAAGCCAACCTGGCCCAGGTATATGACGAAATCGAAGCCGCAGGCCAGCCGCAACCGGTGGTGATCCCGTTCAACCTGGAGACCGCCCTGCCCCATCAATACGACGAGCTGGCCGCTATGATCGAAAAGGAATTCGGCCACCTTGACGGCCTGCTGCACAACGCCTCGATCATTGGCCCACGCACGCCGATCGAGCAGTTGTCCGGTGAGAATTTCATGCGGGTGATGCACGTGAACGTCAACGCGATGTTCATGTTGACCAGCACGCTGTTGCCGCTGCTCAAGCTGTCCCAGGATGCGTCGGTGGTGTTCACCTCCAGCAGCGTCGGGCGCAAGGGCCGGGCTTATTGGGGCGCTTATGGCGTGTCGAAGTTTGCAACCGAAGGCTTGATGCAGACCTTGGCCGATGAGCTTGAGGATGTGGCCGCGGTACGCTCCAACAGCATCAACCCAGGTGGCACGCGCACCAGCATGCGCGCCCAGGCGTATCCGGGGGAAAACCCGATGGAGCGGCCTGCTCCTGAAGAGATCATGCCGGTGTACCTGTACCTGATGGGGCCGGACAGTGCCGGCATCAACGGCCAGGCGTTCGACGCGCAATAACAGGTACGCAAGAGAAATAAATGTGGGAGCGGGCTTGCTCGCGAAAGCGGAGTGTCAGTCAAAAATTACTGACTGATGTACCGCTTTCGCGAGCAAGCCCGCTCTCACATTTGTATGCAGTGCTCTCTGGATCTTAGTTCTTCACGACTTCTTCTAGGGTGAAACGGCCCAGTGGGTTTTGCAGGAAGTTGCTCACGTTCTTGCGTGAGATGTTGATGTACGGGCTGTAGTACAAGTCGATCCAGTTCACGTCCTGTTTCGCCAGTTTCTGCAACTCGACATACATCTGCTCGCGCTTGGCCGGGTCCGCCTCGATGCGCGCCTGTGCCACCAGCGCCTTGACCTTGTCGTTCTTGTAGCGGGTCATGTAATTCTGGTTAGTGTCGTGGCCCAGCACGAAGGTGGTCTTCTGATCCGGATCAAGGATGTCGTTGGTCCAGTACATCACCGAAATGTCGTACTCACCGTCCACCAGCATCTGCCAGCTCTGGGTCGGGTCGACCTTTTGCAGGTTGGCCGTCACACCGACCTTGGCCAGTTGGTCCTTGATGATCACCGCAATCTGCTCGTCGGCTTCGTTGCCGGCGTTGACCACGTAGTTGAGCTTCAAGTCCTTGGCACCGGCCTGTTCCAGCAGCTTCTTCGCAGCGGTCGGGTCATACGGGCGTTGCAGGTTGTTGGCGTAGTGGTACAACGAACCCTTTGGAATGTAGGAATAAGCCACGGTGCCTTGACCGTAAGTGGCGGTCTTCACCAGCGATTGTTTGTCGATAGCCATGTCCAGCGCCTGACGCACTTCCGGCTTGGCCAGCAGGCCGTGCTCGTGGTTGATCAGCAGGTGATCTTCACGGGTGGACGGATCGGCGTGAATAACCACGTTCTTGTCTTTCTTCAGCTCTTCGACCCGCGAGAAGGGTACGAAGATCGCCGTGTCCAGCTCGTTGTTCTGCACCATGCGCATGCGCGTGTTGTCGTCGGTCACGGAGACCCACTCCACGCCATCCAGGCTGACGTTCTTGGCCTGCCAGAAGTTCGGGTTTTTCTTGAGTATCACCCGATCACCCTTGCGCCACTCGTCCACGGTAAACGCGCCGGAGGTCACCGGGTTTTCCGAGTAGGCGTCTTCGCCCATCTTGGTCATGGCTTTTTCCGACAGGATCGACACCGTTGGCGACGCCAATTGCGAGAGGAAGGCTACCGCCGGCGTCTTCAGGGTGACCACCAGGGTTTTCGGATCAGCCGCCTTGGCCGTGTTGATCAAGTTGAACGGATCGGCCCACAGCGAGGCCTTGTTGTCGCGGATGCGCAACAGGCTGAACGCGGCGTCCTCAGCGGTGATCGCCGAGCCGTCGGAGAACTTCGCATCACGCAGTTTGAAGGTGTAGGTCAGGCCATCCTTGGAAATGTCCCAGCTTTCGGCCAGGCCCGGTTCCATCTTGGTGCCCAGGTTGTCGACGCGTACCAGGGTGTCGTAAACGTTGGCGAATACCCAAGTGTCGCGGTTTTGCGCGCTTTTGATCGGGTCGAACGTGGTGCTGTCTTCACGGCAGCCGATGGTCAGCACGCCGGCGGCGTGGGCCAGCCCGGCAGTGAGGGACCATGCGGTCAATGTAGCGGCGGCGAGCAACTTCAAGTGGCGCGATTGCATATCACAACTCCTTGTTAATGAATGGCAGGGGGTCAAAGCAAAGGTTCTTCAAGCACGCAACTGTACCGATGCTCGTGCAGGAAATGCGTCGGCGGCAACACCACGGAACACACGGCTCGGGCATGCCGGCAACGCGGGTGGAAGGCGCAGCCTGTAGGCAAATTCAGCGGGCTCGGCGGTTCGCCCGGCAAGGGTTCGGCAGGCAATGGCCGATGGGGATCGATCTCGGGAATCGCCTGGATCAACGCCGCCGTGTACGGGTGACGTGGGGCGGTAAAGACCGCTTCCACTGGGCCCTCCTCGACGATCTTGCCCAGGTACATCACCGCCACGCGATCGCACAAACGGCGGACGATGGCCAGGTCATGGGCGATGAACAGGATCGCCAGGTTCATGCGCTGTTGCAGTTCCAGCAACAGGTTGATGATCTGGCCCTGGATCGACACATCCAGCGCCGCCACACACTCATCAGCGATGATCAGCCGTGGCTCCACCGCCAGTGCCCGGGCAATGCCGACGCGCTGGCATTGCCCGCCGCTGAGGGAGCCGGGTTTGCGGCTGGCCAGTTCGGGGCGCAGGCCGACCAGGTCGAGCAATTCATTCACACGCGCCGGAACCTGCTCCGGCGTGACCTTGCGCTGCACCCGCAACACTTCGGCAATCGTCTCGCCGATGGTGTGGCGCGGATTCAGCGCGGCATACGGGTCCTGGAAGATCATTGCGGTTTCATGGCGCAGACGAGTGATGTCGATGGCACTACCGTGAGCCATGTCGATGCCATCAAACAACACCTGCCCGGCGCTGATCGGATTGAGGTGCAGGATGGCGCGACCCAGGGTGCTTTTGCCGCTGCCGGACTCACCGACCAACCCCAGGGTTTCACCCGCCGCCAGGTTCAGCGATACGCCGTTCACCGCCCTCACCCACTGTTTGTTCAAGCCGAACAAACCGGTGCCGGATGCGGCAAACTTCACCTCAAGGTCCTTGATCTGCAGCAGGCTCATGGGCGCACTCCCAACGGGTAATGACAGGCGACTCGCGCGCCTTCCGGCAGCACCTCGGTGCACAAGGCGCCGACCTGTGGGCAACGCGGGTTGAAGCGGCAGCCGGCGGGCAATGCGTCCAGCAACGGCGGCTGTCCAGCAATTGTGCGCAGCAAGTCGTGGCCACTGCTGTGGGCGGGCTGGCAGTCAATCAAGCCTGCGGTGTAAGGATGCTGCGGATGCGCCAGCAAATCATATTTGCTGCCGTGCTCACACAGGCGCCCGGCGTACATCACGGCGATGGCGTCGCAGGTTTGCGCGACCACGCCCAGATCGTGGGTAATCATGATGATCGACAGACCGCGCTGATCACGCAGTTCCAGCAACAGCCGCAGGATCTGCGCCTGTACCGTCACATCCAGGGCGGTGGTGGGTTCGTCGGCGATCAACACTTTCGGGTTGCAGCCCAGGGCGACCGCGATCATCGCACGCTGGCGCATGCCGCCGGAAAACTCGTGGGGGTAGTTGTCGACCCGCGCCTGGGGATCAGGGATGCCCACTTGGCGCAGCACGTCGATGGCTTGCAGCCGCGCATCTTTTTTCGAGGTGCCTTGGTGCAAGCGAATACCCTCGGCAATCTGCTCACCGATGCGCATCAACGGGTCGAGGTGGCTGCTGGGGTTCTGGAAGATCATGCCCAACTGACCGCCGCGCACGGCACGCATGCCGGCGTCATCCAGTGACAATAGATCCTGGCCGGCCAGCCTTACGGCGCCGCCTTGCACCCGTAGATTGGGGGAAGGCAATAAACGCATCAGGCCGCGACAGGCCATGGTTTTGCCCGAGCCGCTTTCCCCGACCAGGCCGAGGATCTCACCCTCGGCCAGATCGAAGGACACGCGATCAACCAGGGTCACATCCCTCCCGGCGTTATTGGCGATCACACTGAGGTCGCGCACTTGCAACAGGCTCATGAGCGATCCCCCAGCACTTGCGCCACGCCATCAGCGAGCAGGCTGAAGCCCATGGCCAAGGTCACGATGGCCAGCCCCGGAAAGGTGCAGATCCACCAGGCGGTGGTGATGAAGGCCTGCCCTTCGGCCACCATCGTGCCCCATTCGGCGGTCGGCGGTTGCACGCCCAGGCCCAGGTAACTCACGGCGGCGCCATTGAGCAACACCAACACCGCGTCCGACATGGAAAACACGATGGAGCCGAACATCGCATTGGGCAGCAGGTGCCGGAACAGAATCCGCCCATGGCCAAAGCCCAGGCTCTTGGCGGCCAGGGCAAAGTCGCTTTCCTTGAGCACCAGGATCTGTGAGCGGATCAGCCGGGCGTAGGACACCCAGCCCACCAGCGCCATGGCGATATAGAAACTCTTCAAGCCCGGACCGAGGATAGCCATGATCGCCAGCATCAGCACCAGGAACGGGAATGCCAGGATCACATCGATCACACGCATGCAGACACTGTCAAAACGCCCGCCGATGTATCCGGAGACCGCGCCAACGAAGGTGCCGATCATGAACGGGAAAATCACCCCGACGATGGCCAGTTGCAGGTCAATGCGTGCGCCCCAGATCACCCTCGAAAGGATGTCCCGACCATAGTTATCCGTACCGAACGGATGAGCCAGGCTGGGTCCGAGCAAACTGAAATCCGCGTTCTGCGCAATCGGGTCGTAGGGCGCGATCCACGGTGCGAACAGCGCAAGCACCAGCCACACCAGCAGAATCAACAAGCCCCACGCCGCCGTCAGCCGGCCATTGCGAAAGCCAAAGCGCAGGCGCAAGCGCCAAGGAGCAATCAACGGGCGGCTGCTCATTGCATCTTCACCCGTGGGTCAAGGGCCACCGTCGCTACGTCAGCGATGAAGTTGACGATCACCGTCGCGCAGGCCAGCACCATGGCCACGCCCTGCACCACCATGTAATCGCGGGTGAAGATCCCGCGCACCAGCAATTGGCCGATGCCGGGGATGGCGAACAGGCTTTCGATCACCACCGTGCCGCTGATCAGCCAGCCGATGTTCACCGCCAGCAGGTTGACCGCCGGCACCAGGGAGTTGGGCAACACATGGCGACGAAACACTGCGGCTTCCGACAATCCACGTGCCCGGGCGGCGGTCACATGGTCGGCCTGCAATTCCATCAACATGCTCGCCCGCAGGTTGCGCACCAGCACCGCCGACAGCGCCAGGGCAATCGTCAGGCAGGGCAAAACCATGTGGTGCGCCTTGTCCAGCCAAGTACGGCCGTAGCCGGACACCGGGAACAAGCCCCATTGCACACTCAGCAGCAGGATCAGCATCAAGCCCAGCCAGAACGCCGGCATGCCCAAGCCGACGGTGGTAAACACTCGGATCAGATTATCTACCCAGCCGCCCTTGTTGCGCGCGGCCAAGGTCGCCAACGGCACCGCGATCAGCAGCGCCAGCAGCACACTGCCGAGCACCAGCACCAAAGTCGGTTCAATGCGCGTGACGATCAGCTTGAGCGCATCGACCTTGTACAGCAGCGATTGGCCGAGGTCGCCCTTGAGCAGGTTCTTCAGAAAGTAGAAATATTGCAGCCACAACGGCTGGTCGAGGCCGTACTGGGCACGGATTTTCAGCAAGGCATCCGGCGTGCTGCGCGACCCCAGCAGCGCACGCGCGGGGTCGCCGGGAATCGAGCGCACCAACACAAAGGTGATCAGGCTGATGCCAAACAGCACCGGCAGCAATTGCAGCGGCCGGGACAGCACAAAACGGTAGCGCGCCAGGTTCATCCGTCAGCCTCGGTGACGAGCGAGGAAGTCCAGCAGCACCGGGAAGTACGCCTGGGGTTCTTCATAAAACGGCATATGGCTGCTGTTGGGGAAAACGTGCAGTTCGGCGTGCCGGGCTGCCATTTTCATGCGCATGGCGCAGGCCGGGGTGAGTTCGTCATGCTGGCCGGTGGTGATCAGGATCGGCATCTTGAACTCGGCCATCTCGGGGATGCGGTTCCAGTCCTTGAGGTTGCCGATGTAGAGGAATTCGTTGGGACCTTGCATGGTTTCGTAAGGGCCCATGTTCCAGTCGTCGAGTGAGCGTTTGACTGGCGCGGGCCACTCGTCCAGGCGGCACACGTGGCGATAGTTGAGCAAGGTGATCGCCGCCTGGTACTGCGGGTGGTCCAGGGTGCCCATGGCTTCGTGGCGCTGCATCATCGCCACGGTTTCGCTGCCGAGGGCGCCGCGCAGGCGCTCCAGTTCCTGGGACAGGTGCGGAATGTCGCCCACGGTGTTTTCCAGGATCAGGCTTTTCAGCGCGTCGGGGTAGTGGATGGCGTATTCGATACCGAGCCAGCCGCCCCAAGAATGCCCGAGCAGGTGCACACGGCCCAAGCCCAGGGCCTGGCGCACGGTTTCGACTTCTTCGACATAACGGCGGATTTCCCACAGCGAAACGTCGGTGGGTCTGGCTGATGCGCCCGTGCCAAGCTGGTCGAATGCAACCACTCGCAGGTTATGCTCTTTGAGCCAGCCATGGGCGTCGCGCAAGTAGTCACACGGCAGGCCTGGCCCGCCGTTGAGGCACAACAGCACCTCATCGCCTTCGCCAAAGCTGTAGACCACGAGGTTATGGCCGTCGACTTGCACGTTGTACTGCTGGTCGGGGGCAATTTCACGCCACATGCATACATTCCTTGTGTTGTATCGGCCTGGCAGGTAGCGGCCGTTTATCAGGCCAACACTACCGAGGATGCCGTGCGTCCATAACCTAGTATTTCTTATAGGTTTGGCCTGGCAGTCCTTCGCCGGGGCGTGGCATTCTACTTGCCGCAAGTCGAGATTCAAATGAATTCGGGAGCCGAACGGATGCTGGCCAAGCTGACTGCGTTAAATCACCGTCTGATGCCGGGCAGGAGCCTGGACGAGCAGATGGACAATACCTTTATCCTCGCCCAACAACTGGGCTTCGATGCATTGGTGTATGACTACACCCCGGTGCCGATGGACCAGGACGGCGCATTGATCACGCCCTCGGTGCTCGCTCTGCGCAATACCCCGCCTGACTGGCATGCCCTGTGGTGCAGCGAAGGGTTCTACCAGATCGACCCGGTGCAACATCTGGCCCTGAGCACGGTGTCACCGTTCGTGTGGTCCTACGACGTCAAGGCCGATACCCCACTGCAAAAGATCATCGATCCCTGCCATGCGCCGGTTTCGTCCTACTTGCACGATCAGCAGTTGACCTGCGGCGTCAGCGTGCCGATCCACCTGCCCCGTGGCGGCTTCGCCTCGCTGACTGGCCTGCGCACCGGCAACGCCCGCACCGTGTTGAAGGATGCGCAGCAGACCTTGTCGGATTTCAGCCTGATTTCCCATGCCTTGCAGGAAGCGGCCTACCCGCTGTTCAGCAAGGAGCTGCGCACTTATCCGCACATTCACCTGACCAAACGCGAGCGCGAGTGCCTCAAATGGGCCGCCGACGGGCTGACCGCCGCCGAAATTGCCACGCAATTGAGCCGCTCCCTGGCCGTGGTCACCTTGCACCTGGCCTCGGCGATGCACAAGCTGGGGGCCAAGAACCGGGTGCAGGCGGTGGTGCGCGCCACTCATTACCGCCTGCTCGAAGACTGACCGCTCGGCAAAACCTAGCTGTTTTGCTAGTTACTTAAATTTCTGCCACGCATTATCGTGTCCCTGATCCTTTTTTCAGAGCAGGGTACGAAATGGAATTCATCGAAAAAATCCGCGAAGGGTATGCGGCGTTTGGCGCCTACCAAACCTGGTACCGCGTCACCGGTGACTTGTCGAGCGGCCGCACTCCCCTGGTGGTTATCCACGGCGGCCCCGGATGCACCCACGATTATGTCGACGCCTTCAAGGACGTCGCCGCCAGCGGCCATGCCGTGATCCACTACGATCAGCTGGGCAACGGCCGCTCCACTCATCTCCCCGAAAAAGCCCCGTCATTCTGGACCGTGGGCCTGTTCCTCGCAGAACTCGACAACCTGCTGGACCACCTGCAGATCAGCGATAACTACGCGATCCTCGGCCAATCCTGGGGCGGCATGCTCGGCAGTGAACACGCAATCCTGCAGCCCAAGGGCCTGCGCGCCTTTATCCCCGCCAACTCGCCGACGTGCATGCGCACCTGGGTCAGCGAAGCCAACCGACTGCGCAAATTGTTGCCGGAAGGTGTGCATGAAACCCTGCTCAAGCACGAAGCCGCCGGCACTTACCAGGACCCGGAATACCTCGCCGCCTCGCGGGTGTTTTATGACCAGCACGTGTGCCGAGTCATCCCGTGGCCGGAGGAAGTGGCACGCACATTTGCCGCAGTCGATGCAGACCCGACGGTGTACCACGCCATGAGCGGCCCGACCGAATTCCATGTGATCGGCAGCTTGAAAGACTGGAAGTCCACGGGCCGTCTGTCGGCGATCAATGTGCCGACGCTGGTGATCTCCGGCCGACACGACGAGGCCACGCCGCTGGTGGTCAAGCCGTTCCTGGATGAAATCGCCGATGTGCGATGGGCGCTGTTTGAAGACTCCAGCCACATGCCCCATGTGGAAGAACGCCAGGCGTGCATGGGGACTGTGGTGAAGTTTTTGGATGAGGTGTGTTCAGCGAAGTACAACGTACTCAAGGCTGGCTGAATCAGTATGGGGGCTGGCAGGTCAGCCCCCCCTTACTTACTTCAGACCTCGGTAGCCTCAGCTTTGGTTGACCTTTTCGGGGCATCCGGCACCAGCGGAATCTCCCGCCCCTCGGCATCAAACAACTTGCCGCCCTTGAAGTAATCCCCATCGCGCAGTTCCGACACATCACGGAAGCACAGGCTACGCTCGGTCCCCGCCACAAACACCGACTGCTGGTCTGAGTTACCGGCGGTGAAGTGGTTGAATGCCAGGTTCAGCAAAATCGCCATGATCGCCGACGAACTGATCCCTGAGTGGAAGATGGTCGCGAACCAGGTCGGGAAGTGATCATAGAAGCTCGGTGCCGCAATCGGGATCATGCCAAAACCGATGGAAGTGGCCACGATGATCAGGTTCATGTTGTTGCGGTAATCCACCTTCGACAGCGTGCGGATACCACTGGCCGCCACGGTACCGAACAGCACAATCCCGGCCCCGCCCAACACGGAAGTCGGCACCGCCGCGATCACCCTGCCCATAAAGGGCAACAAGCCGAGAATTACCAGGAACAGCCCGCCCGTGGCTACCACAAAGCGGCTCTTCACCCCGGTCACCGCCACCAGGCCGACGTTCTGGGCGAAGGCGCTTTGGGTGAATGAGCCGAAGATCGGCGCAAACATGCTCGACAGCATATCGGCGCGCAGGCCGTTGCCCAGGCGTTTCGAATCGACCTTGGTGTCGATGATCTCGCCTACGGCCAGGATGTCCGCCGAGGTTTCGACCAGGGTCACCATCACCGCGATGCACATGGAAATGATCGCGGCGACATGGAAGGTTGGCATGCCGAAATGGAATGGTGTGGGGAAACCGAACATCGGACCCTGGGTCACGCCGGAGAAGTCGGCCATGCCGAGGAATACCGCAATCACCGTGCCGATGACCATCGCCAGCAAAATCGACAGACGCGAAATAGTCGCGCTGCCGATCTTGCTCAGCAGCAACACCAGCACCAGGGTCAGCGCCGCCAGGCCGATGTTGGACATGCTGCCAAAATCCGCCGCGCGACTGTTGCCGCCCATGGCCCAGCGCGCCGCAACGGGCATCAGGGTCAGGCCGATGGTGGTGATCACGATGCCCGTGACCAACGGCGGGAAGAACTTGGTGATCCGTGAAAACACCGGGGTTATCAATAACCCGATCAACGACGCGGCCATGACGGCCCCGAGAATCGCCGGCACCCCGCCGGCGCCATCACTGCCGACAATCGCCACCATGGTTGCCACACCGGCAAACGACACGCCCTGCACCAGCGGCAACTGACAGCCAAAAAACGGTAGACCCAAGGTCTGCAACAGCGTGGCCAAGCCACCGGCAAACAGCGACGCGGCAATCAGCAGGCCGATATCCGCCGGGGACAACCCGGCCGCCTGGCCGACAATCAGGGGCACCGCAACAATGCCGCCATACATCGTGAGCACATGTTGCAGGCCGTAAGCCATGTTGGCGGCGACGCCGAGATTCTCATCTTCTGGCCGCTGCGGTGACGCCTTCGGGATAGTCATGGTGAGGGGTTCTCTGTTTTTGTTGTGCGGCCACTGTATGCAATGTTTGGACTGGATGTCCATAGAGTTGTATACAATCAATCGAACAAGTTACCCTCCATCGGCGTTACAAAAACAACCCGGCCGTGATGAGCCAGAACGCCAAAGGACCCAAAACAATGAAAAAGGCACTACAGGGCGCAACCGTCGCACTCACCCTGCTCGGCGGCGGGGAGGCCGTCGCAGTGGAATGGATGAACAACAGCGTAGGATTCCGCTACGGCCAGCAGTTCACCAATCCGAATAACCCTGACGAATTCAGCAAGCGCATCTACAGTTTCACCCACGCCAGCGGCTACCAGTACGGCAGCAATTTCCTCAACCTCGATGTGTTCCTGTCCGACAGCCGCGACCCGCGCAAGGGCACCGATCATGGCGGGAGTGAGGTGTACGCGGTGTATCGCCACCAACTGTATGCGTCGCGGGTGTTCGATGTGCCGTTGGGCACCGGCCTGGTCAAGGATTACGCGCTGACCCTGGGTTTTGACGCCAACCGTAACAACAACTTCGCCTCAGCCAAGAAACGCGCACTGGTGATCGGCCCAACGCTGAAGTTCAACACCGTCGGCGTCCTCGACCTGAGCCTGATGTACTACAAGGAAAGGAACCACACCGGCATCCCCGGCGCGAAAGAGTCGAACCACACGTTTGATGACACCTACATGCTCAACCTGACGTGGATGCGCCCCTTCGAAATCGCCAACCATGCGGCGAAATTCCAGGGTTTCATCAATTACGTCGGGGAAAAAGGCAAGGACTACCACGGCCGTGACACCGCGCCCGAGGCCCTGATGCGCACCGCGCTGATGGTGGCGGTGCGACCGGGCAAAAGCGTCAAGCCAAACCTCTACCTTGGGGTGGGTTACGAGTATTGGCATAACAAGTTCGGCGTGGATGGCGGCCGGGGTAGCCGCACATCGACGCCGACGGTGAACCTGGAAGTGACGTTCTAGGCGGTCGCCAGTTCCGAATCACCGGCTTTCGGCCGCGCCAGCCAGTAACCCAACACCGCCAGTGGCGCGGTCGCCAGCATCACGATCACGGTAATCAGCAGCGGTTGCTCGATCATCGACGACACCAGCAGGCTGCTGAGGAAACACAGGCCCAGTTGCAGGGTGTTTTGCAATGCCGCCGCCTTGCCGGAATTTTCCGCAAACGGCATCAGCGCATTCGCCACGACAATGGGGTAACTGGCACCGTTGACCAGCGCCATCAGGCAGAACGGAATCAGCAAGGTGGTGAGGGTCGGCACCGTCAGCGTGGCAACCAGGTACAACGCCAGCATGCTGATGCAATACGCCAGCAGCAACCAGGGCAACAGCGTCTTGCCCTGGAAGTGCTGCAAGGCGCTGCGGCAACTGTAGCCTCCGACCAGGAAGGCCAATGTCGGCAATACGTAGCTCAGGCCAATGTCATTGGGGCTGTAGCCCATGTCGCCCAGGATGAAGGGCGAAGCCGTCAGCCAGGCGAAGAAACTGGCCGAGCAGGCGGCGAAGATCATGACGTTGCCGGTAAACACGCGAGACGTCAGTAACTGCCCATAACCGAGGTGCGAACGCTCACCCGCCTCTGCCGGACGTTTCGCCGTGGTGCGCAGGAACAATGTCGGTAGCAGCAACAGCAATGAAACGCCCAGCAATACGCCGAAGATCGCCTGCCAACCCAAGTGATTCAGCACCATCGCGCCCAGCAACGGCGCCAACGCTGGCGACAACGACATCAGCGGCATGATGCTGGCGAACACACGATGAGCCTTGTCGGCCGGGTAGCGATCGATCACCAGTGCCTGCCAACTGACGGCAGCGGAACACACACCAATCGCCTGGACAAAACGCAGCGCCAGCAACTGCGGGGCGGTCTCGACCCAGAACATCCCCGCGCAGCCCAGTACAAACAGGCTCAAACCGGCGAGCAGGACGGGCTTGCGCCCCAGACGGTCGGACAATGGCCCCCACAACAACTGCCCCACGGCAAAGCCGGCGAGGAAAATACTCAAGCTGGCACCCACCGCGCCTGCGCCAATCTGCAGCTGTTCGCCCATGGCGCCGAATGCCGGCAAGTACATATCCATGGCGAGGTAACCGAGCATGCTCAGCCCCGCCAGATACCAAGTGAAACCAAAAGAATTTTTCATTGAAGCCTTGTTAATCCTGCCATCAAACTATTTGCTGACTGGCGCCCATTATGAAGCTGACAGTTTCTGTGTGAAGCGATAATAATTGGACACTTTTATCAATAAATTTGAAGGCAGCCACCATGTGGTCAGAATATTCCCTGGATGTGGTCGATGCCGTGGCGCGCCATGGCAGTTTCAGCGCCGCCGCTCAGGAACTGCATCGCGTGCCGTCAGCCGTCAGCTATACCGTGCGCCAGTTGGAAGAATGGTTGGCAGTGCCACTGTTTGTGCGGCGCCACCGGGATGTGGAACTGACGCCCGCTGGCCGCCTGTTTATCGACGAAGCCCGTGGCGTGATGAAAAAAATGCTCGGCACCCGACGCCTATGCCAGCAGGTCGCCAACGGCTGGAGCGGCCAGTTGAAGGTGGCCGTGGATTCCATCGTCAAACCTCAGCGCTGTCGGCAGTTGGTGCTGGACTTCTATCGACAATTTCCTGAGGTCGAGCTGTTGCTGGAGTACGAGGTGTACAACGGCGTATGGGATGCCCTGGCCGATGAACGCACCGACATCGTGATCGGCGCGACCAGCGCCGTGCCGGTGGCCAGTCACTTCACTTTCCGCGACATGGGCTTGTTGAACTGGCTGTGCGTGGTCAGCGCGCGACACCCGCTGGCCAGCGTCGAAGGGTTACTGAGTGACGATCAACTACGCCCTTTCGCCTCGCTGTGCATGACCGACACCTCGCGCAACCTGCCCAAGCGCGACACGTGGACATTGGATAACCAGCGACGCCTGGTGGTGCCCAATTGGGCGTCTGCCATCGATTGCCTGCGCGACGGCCTGTGCGTCGGCATGGCGCCAGCGCATCAGGTGTTGCCGTGGATCGAGCGCGATGAGTTGGTGGCACTGCAATTGAGCCGGCCGTTTCCGGCCAGCCCGTCGTGTGTGGCCTGGGCGCAGAACAAGCTGTCCCCGGCCATGGCCTGGCTGTTGGACTACCTGGGCGATACCGAAACCCTGAACCAGGAATGGCTCAACGGCCCTACGCCAGCAACCGAGTAATGGCCCGCACGATCATCTCGACCTCCTTGGTATCCAGGGTCAGCGGCGGCAGCAAGCGAATGATCTTGCCCCGCGTGACGTTGATCAGCAGCCCGTGTTCCTGAGCGGCGCGTTGAGCCAGGTCACGGTAGGGGCTGGCCAGCTCGATGCCGATCATCAGCCCCTGGCCACGAATCGCCAGGACCTGCGGATGTTCACTCAACTCCACGCGCAACCGCGCCAGTAGGCGCTCGCCCTGTTGCGCGGCGTTCTGTAGCAAACCTTGTTCTTCGATGATGTCCAGCACAGTGCACCCCACACGACACGCCAGCGGGTTGCCACCAAAGGTGCTGCCGTGACTGCCCGGCGTGAACAATTGGGCCACGGCGGACCGTGCCAGGCACGCGCCGATCGGCACACCATTGCCCAGGCCTTTGGCCAGGGTCATCACGTCCGGGACGATGCCTTCATGCTGGAAGGCGAACCAGGTGCCAGTGCGGCCGATGCCGGTCTGGATTTCGTCCAGCATCATCAGCCAGCCATGGCCTGTGCAGTGGTCGCGCAGGGCTCGCAGGTAACCCGGTGGTGCAGGCAGTACACCACTTTCCCCCTGGATCGGCTCCAGCAGCACCGCCGCGATACGCGGACCAAACTTCTGGGTGATCACCTCCAGCGCCTCCAGATCACCAAAGCCCACCTTGAGAAAATCCCCCGGCAAACGCTGGAAGCCCAGCCGCACCGAAGGGCCATCGCTCGCGGCCATGGTGCCGAGGGTACGGCCATGAAAGGCGTTCTCCATCACCACCACCAACGGCTCTTCGATGCCCTTTTTCCAGCCATGCAGGCGCGCCAGCTTGAGCGCTGTCTCATTGGCTTCAGCACCGGAATTGTTGAAGAAGGCGCGGTCCAGGCCTGACAACTGAGAGAGGCGCTGGGCCAGCCGTTGTTGCCAGTCGATGCTGTAGAGGTTGGAGGTGTGCAGCAAGAGCCCAGCCTGCTCGCTGATCGCCGTCACCAGCCGGGGGTGCGAATGGCCGACATTGGTCACTGCCACGCCGGCGACCGCGTCCAGGTATTCGCGGCCCTGCTGGTCCCAGAGTCGCGTGCCCAGGCCACGCGTGAAGCTCAGGGCCAAGGGTTGATAAGTGGTCATCAGGCAGGCGGCGGTCATGGTGCGGGCTCCAGTGCATCGTAGTGATGGCTGCAGTATCGTTAGCCACCTGAGCTGGATAAACTGCACATTCCTGCAATGACTTTAAATCAAGGCTTGATAATGGATCTGTTCCAGGCAATGTCGGTGTACGTGAAGGTGGTCGAGACCGGCAGCATGACGGCAGCAGCCCATGCCTGCGGGATGTCCACCACCATGGTCGGCAACCATCTGCGTGCCTTGGAGCAGCGCCTGGGCGTGAGCCTGCTCAAACGCACCACGCGCAAACAAAGCCTCACGGAATTCGGCGGGCAGTATTACCAGCGCTGCCTGGAAGTGCTGGGGTTGGTGGCCGACTCCGAACAACTTGCCGAGCAAGCCCACAGCGATATCCCCAAAGGCAATCTGCGCATCACTGCGCCCCCCGTGTTCGGCACCGAACGCCTGACACCGGCCTTGAGCGAATTTTCCCGGCGCTACCCACTGATCAACCTGTACGTGGTGCTGAGCAATGAGCGGATGGACTTGGTCGACAGCGGCTTCGACGTGGCGATCCGTCTTGGTGAACTGGAAACCTCCAGCCTGATCGCCCGGCCAATGCAGGACTACACCCTCACACTCTGCGCGTCACCTGAATACCTGGCACGACGGGGCACGCCGCAAACGCCCGATGAGCTGCAGCACCACGACTGCCTGGCGTTTGCCTACCCGGCAAGTGACAACTGGCGCGACGCCGACAAACTGTGGCGAATGACCGGCGAGGGCGGCGAGGTGGAGGTCCCGGTGTCCGGCTCATTGACCATCAACAGCTCGCAAGGCTTACGCCAGGCGGCCGTCAACGGCATGGGCATCATCATGCTGGCCGACGCCCTGGTACAACCGGACCTGGAAAGCGGCAAGCTGGTGGCCTTGCTCACTGCCTATCGACTCCCCAGCCGCCCCATGCACCTGCTCTACGGCCAGGACCGTTATCGCCTGCCCAAACTGCGCGCCTTCGTGGATTTCGCCATGGAAAAGTGGGCGCGCTAGAAGCTCACGCCCAACGCTCGCAATTGCGCGGCGGTACCTTCGGCCGACACGTGGTGGATCCCCTGCCAGCCGAGGGCGATGGCCGCCTCGATATTGCCGGCAACATCATCGATAAATACAACTTCAGAGGGCTGGATGTCCGGCAGGTGGCCGCGTACCTGACTGAGACTGGCGTCGTAGATTGCCGCGTCAGGCTTGATCAGTTTCAGCTCGCCAGACACCACGATATCGCGAAAGCACTGCAGGAACGGGTAGTTGGCCCGCGCATAAGGAAAGGTTTCAGCCGACCAGTTGGTGAGCCCGAACAACGGCATATCGGCCTGGTGCAGCGCCTTGAGGATCGCCACGCCTTCCGTCAATGGGCCACGCAGCATTTCGTGCCAACGGTCGTAATAGGCCTGGATCAGTCGTTCATGAGCTGGGTGCTGCTCGATCAGGCTGCGGGTACCTTCGGCCAAGGAGCGACCAGCGTCCTGCTCGGTGTTCCAGGCCTGGGTGCAGATATTCTCGAGAAACCATTGCCGCTCGTGATCATCGGCAATCAGCTTGCGGTACAGGTGCTGCGGGCTCCAGTCGAACAGGACACCGCCGAAGTCAAAAACCACTGCCCGAATTGTCATACGCTCCTCCCATTCAGTTGCACGACAGTTCCCCATGCTGATCGCACCCAGCCGCGAGTCAACACGCGTAGGATCGCTCTGATAATTTCACCGCTCAAACGCAACAAACACCTAGGCCGCATCACGTTTGCGCACCGGAACGACCCGCCTCCCATTACGCTTCATACAAGCCGTCATACTTTTTCCTCCCCGCCGAAGAATGGCTTCTTTAATGTCTCCCGTGCAATCGAAGGAATACTGGGGTCTGGAAGGGATCATCCAACATGCCAATAAAACATGATTTGGAGATGCACCATGATAGGCGTACTGAGTTCAGCCCAGATATCGCGTCAGCTTGGCTTGAATGCTTTGCAAGGCTCTCCACCGCGTCGTTCGACGGCCACTGCACCAGAGGCAAACGACTCGGTAAGGATCGCATTCGAGCGCACCAGGAAACAAACGGGAATAGTCCCAAGCCACCTTGTCCCCTTGCAGGAAATTGCGGCGCAGACCAACTCCATCATCGGCGTGCGTCCAGTCGAAACCGTCGCCACCGGGTTGATAGACGCCGGCCACCCCACCAAGAACTTTCATATCAAGGGAAAAAGTGCCAACTGGGGACCGCAGGCCGGCCTGATCTGCGCGGATCAAGCCTTCGGCAAGCTTGAGAAATTCAAGCACGAAGCCCCCGAGAAACTGAACCGCGCCAATGAGCAAGTCGCGGATTGCATCCGCAAGAACGATGCAGTCGCCATCCCTCTGGAGATCTCACAAAATCGCCTCGGTGAATTGATGAAACTCGGCCACATCGCTGAACTGGCACCCACAGAGAAGGACGGCATACTGCGCTTCAGCGCCCAGGGGCCTAGCCAGCAGGTGTATACATTCGAAGGCAAACGCACTTCACCCTCAGCAGATAACTATCTGATCAGCCATAAGGGCAAGCCTATTGAAGTGCTGGCGGAACGCGCGGGAGGCAAACCGTTGACGGCCGACTATGACCTGCACATGGTGGCGCCCCACCTCAGCAACTACGGCGTTGAGGACCGGCTACCGCTGCCCGATGTCGCGCACAGCGTTTTGACCAAAAGGGTTGATAGCTACAGACAGCATTATTCAGACCCCAAGGCTTTCCAGGTGCCGATGGAATTGTGTGAAGACTATGAAAACCCTCATCTCTTCTATAAGAAGGAAGACCAAGATCTCGGTAACATCTCACCGCGAGTAAAGCAAATGATTGAGCTGATCAATCACCGCCTGGTGGGCAACGAGGAGCCAGTGGTTCACCACAGTACGGACGCAGGGAACCCTATGACGGATGTCGCCGCCAACTACCCGGCAACGTTCTTCCTGCCGACCAAGCTGGGGCGGTTCGATGAAATCTGCATGATCCACGACAGCAAAGAAATGGCGGAATTGGTCAAGACAGCCAAAGACAGCGGCTATCACGTGCCCCTGAATCCGCTATGGGAGAAAGAGGTGGTGAGTATCAAGCGCACTGGTTTTAGCAAGGCCCTTCGACTGTTCAACCAAGGCTGAACGCGCGTTGGGGAAGCACAAAACAGCAGCCTCATAATCGAGACTGCTGTCTATTCCATCACTTAAGCCGAGATGAGACCGTTGATCTTCACGGTCGGATTCACGTCAGCCTCGTAGTCCACACCGTCGATTTCAAAGCCGAACAAACGCAGGAATTCAGCCTTGTAGCCGGCAAAATCGCTGATCTCGTTGACGTTGTCGTCGGTGACCTGATTCCACAGTGCCGCCACGGCGTCCTGGACCTTCGGCTCCAGCTCGGCCAGGTCGGCACGCAAGCGGCCATCGGCGTCGAGTTTTGGCTGGCTGCCGTACAGGCTGTCCTTGAACAGACCGTAGACCTGTTCGATGCAACCTTCGTGAGTGCCCTGCTCTTTCATCACTTTGAACAGCAGCGACAGGTACAGCGGCATGATTGGAATGGCCGAGCTGGCCTGGGTGACCACGGCCTTGAGCACCGACACACGGGCGTCGCCCTTGAGTGCCGCGAGGTTGTCGCGCAGGGTCAGGACTTTCTTGTCCAAGTCTTTCTTGGCTTCGCCGATGGAGCCGTTCCAGTAGATGTCCTGGGTCAGCTTCTCACCAAGGTAGGTGAACGCAGTGGTCTTGGCACCTTCGGCCAGCACGTCGGCGTCACGCAGGGCGTCGATCCACAGCTGCCAGTCTTCGCCGCCCATCACTTTGACGGTGCCGTCGATTTCTTCCTGGGTTGCAGGCTCAAGCGTGGTGTCGACCACAACGCCCTTGTCGGTATTGATACCGCGCAGGGTCACGGCCTTGCCGATCGGCTTGAGGGTGGAGTTGTGCACCACGCCTTGCGGGTCGGTACGGCGCGGCGCGGCCAGGCTGTAGACCACCAGATCGATCTTGCCCAGGTCTTTCTTGATGGTTTCGATGGTCAGGCGCTTGATCTCGTCGGAGAACGCGTCGCCGTTGATGCTCTTGGCGTACAGGCCTTTCTCGACGGCAAACTTCTCGAACGCGGCGCTGTTGTACCAGCCTGCGGAGCTCAGCTTGCCTTCTTCGCCTTCTTTCTCAAAAAACACGCCCAGGGTGTCGGCGCCGCAGCCAAAGGCAGCACTGATGCGCGCGGCCAGGCCGTAGCCGGTGGAAGCGCCGAGGACCAGCACCTTTTTCGGGCCGCCTTCGATGACGCCGTGTTGAGTCACGTAGTCGATCTGCTCTTTGACGTTCGCTTCACAGCCAACAGGGTGAGCGGTCACACAGATGAAGCCACGAACCCGCGGTTTGATGATCATAAAATTTCTGCCTCTTCCAAGGTGCCGAAGGCCAGTGGTGGCCATTCAACTTCAATCGTACCGGTCTATGACGTCCAAAAAACCGAAGCGTCACGATAGTCGCAAATCTTCTGTTTACAAAATCCAATCCACTTAGCGCTGAGACGGTTAAAAACTGTGTTGAGCCTTCACAATTTTGCAATATTTAAAACGCCTCTCCAGCGCCGAACGCCTTATCATGACGCAGTTGTTTCAACATGTTTCAAAACCCTTACCACTCGCAGCCAGGGATCCGGACCTGTCGAATGGCGTCCAGCTGGAGCTGAGTTTCATGAACAAGCCTGCCTTACGCAAAAAAGCCGTGTCGGTCGCCTGGGTACTCGGCGTCCTGTTGATCATTTGCCTGATCCCCCTGACGACTGCGGTGTTTCTCAGCCTGGTCGTGGTCTGCGGGATCTATGATTTCCTGCGCAACGGCCTGTATGACCGTGACACTTTCAAGAAATATTTTATCGGCAGTGGCCGCAACACTTGGCTGCTGGCGCCGTTCAACACCCTGTTCGACCTGTTCAGCTCGCCTAACCACCACGTCTACACGATGGCCGACCTGCCACCGGCCTGGCGTGAAGACCTGCAACAGGTCATCGACGATGCCATGGTGCACAAGGACCAAATCATTGGCTATCTGGACGAACGCATGGCCGAGAAGAAGCGCGGCATGTTGTTTTTCCAATGGTATGGCCAACCCATCGAGACCACCCTCGACATCCCGGAACTGCGCAAAAAACTACCATTCGTGAAGACCATCGGCGTGTCGGTATTCAATGAAAACCGCTCCACCTCCTTCCACTTCGGCCCCCTGCGTATGATGTTCCGCGTGCTCTACAACATGGCGCCGGCGCCCCATCACGTAGGCGTCTACATCCAGGTCGGCAAGCACAAGCATTACTGGCACGACGACCCGCTGTTTATCTTCGATGACACCCTGATGCACGCGTCTTTCAACAAAAATGATGCCAAGCGTTACTGCCTGTTTATCGACATCGTGCGGCCGACACCGGTGCCGATGGTTCTTAACGCTGTGATCGCTGGGTTTGCCGGGATGGCCTTTACCCTGCGTCGGGTTTTCTACAAAAACTGGAAGCTGATTCAGTGAGTTCTGCGGCATGATGGTGCTGGACGGTGTTTGCGCTCGGCCTTGCGCCTGAGGTAAATATCCGTCTCGTGCGACCGAATTCGGCGCCCATCATTCTCAAGCCATTGCGCCCCCTTGCAGGTGCGATGGCTGCGCTTTCAAGGAATCAGAATGCCCCAACGTCAAGTCATCAATGCCTCCGTCAGCCCCAAGGGCAGCCTCGAAACCCTGTCCCAACGTGAAGTCCAGCAACTGAGCGAAGCCGGCACCGGCAGCATCTACACCCTGTTCCGCCAGTGCGCCCTGGCGATCCTCAACACCGGCGCGCACATCGACAACGCCAAGACCATCCTTGACGCCTACAAAGACTTCGAAGTGCGCATCCACCAGCAAGACCGTGGCGTGCGCCTGGAACTGCTGAATGCCCCGGCCGATGCCTTCGTCGACGGTGAAATGATCGCCAGCACCCGTGAAATGCTGTTCAGCGCCCTGCGCGACATCGTCTACACCGAGAACGAGCTGGACAGCCAGCGCATCGACCTGAGCAATTCCCAGGGCATCACCGACTATGTGTTCCACCTGCTGCGCAACGCCCGTACGCTGCGCCCCGGTGTCGAGCCGAAGATCGTGGTGTGCTGGGGTGGGCACTCGATCAACACCGAAGAATACAAATACACTAAGAAAGTCGGCCATGAACTGGGCCTGCGCAGCCTCGACGTGTGCACGGGCTGCGGCCCCGGCGTGATGAAAGGTCCGATGAAAGGCGCGACCATTTCCCACGCCAAGCAACGCATTACCGGAGGCCGCTACCTGGGCCTGACCGAGCCCGGCATCATTGCCGCCGAAGCGCCGAACCCGATCGTCAATGAGCTGGTGATCCTGCCGGACATCGAAAAACGCCTGGAAGCCTTCGTGCGTGTGGGCCACGGCATCATCATCTTCCCAGGCGGCGCCGGCACGGCCGAGGAGTTCCTGTACCTGCTGGGTATCCTGATGCACCCGGACAACCGCGACCTGCCGTTCCCGGTCATCCTCACTGGGCCGAAGCATGCAGCGCCGTACCTGCAACAGTTGCACGCATTTGTCGGTGCCACTCTGGGCGAAGCGGCGCAGGCGCACTATCAGATCATCATCGACGACCCGGCCGAAGTGGCGCGCCAGATGACCGCCGGCCTAAAGGCCGTGAAACAGTTCCGTCGCGAGCGCAACGACGCGTTCCACTTCAACTGGCTGCTGAAGATCGACGAAGGCTTCCAGCGCCCGTTCGATCCGACCCACGAGAACATGGCCAGCCTGCAACTGAGCCACGCGCTGCCGCCCCACGAACTCGCCGCCAACCTGCGCCGTGCGTTCTCGGGGATCGTAGCGGGTAACGTGAAGGACAAGGGCATCCGCCTGATCGAGCAGAACGGCCCCTACGAGATCCACGGTGACCCGGCCATCATGAAACCGCTGGACGAGCTGCTACAGGCGTTTGTCGCCCAGCACCGCATGAAGCTGCCGGGCGGCGCGGCGTATGTGCCGTGCTATCGCGTGGTTCAGTAAGCTAGCGCTGCACTGCCACGCATTTGATTTCCACCAGCAGGCCGGGGTGTGCCAGTTCGGACACTCCGATGGTGGTCCAGGCGCAATGCCCGCGCGGGAACAGGCGGTTTTTCACGTCACGGAAAACCGCCATGTGCTCGCTCATGTTGACGTGGTAGGTGGTCATGTCCACCACGTCCTCGAACGTACAGCCACCCTCCTCCAGCACCTGCCTCAGGTTCTCCCAGGCGGCGATGAATTGCGCCTCTGGATCGTCAATCACCGCCAATGCCGCCGTGCGTCCGACCTGCCCCGCGCAGTACAACGTCTTGCCGATCTTGACGGCGGGCACGTAGCCGGCGCGTTCGACAATGGGCTGCATGGCAATAGGTATGATGAGCTGGCGATCGGTCATATGTTGTATCTCTTTGCGGGTGTTTTCGGACGTGCCCGAGGCATAACTCGGGCTATCTTTTTACCTGTTCCGATCAACTCACACCAGAAGAGCAACCTATGGACCAACGGATCTTGTCCTCCATAATTCCTTACCCTAAGGTAAGGAGCATCACGATGGAGATCTTCACTATGGCCACCGCCACGCTTACTTCAAAAGGGCAAATCACCATTCCCGTTCAGGTCAGAACTGCCCTGGGCCTGGAGACAGGCGATCGCGTTGAATTTGTCGAAATGGAAGACGGCAAATTTTCCATGATTGCCGCCAGCAAAACCGTACAGGACCTCAAAGGCCTGATCCAAAAGCCCGCCAAGGCCGTCTCGCTGGATGAAATGAACCGTGCCATCGCGGCACAAGGGGCGAAAGCGAGATGATCGGGCTGGATACCAATGTGTTGGTGCGCTATGTCACCCAGGACGATCCCGTCCAATCGGCCAAGGCATCTGAATTGATTGAGTCGCTCACCGCCTTTGCACCGGGCTTTGTCAGCCTGGTGTCCGTGGTGGAATTGGTATGGGTCCTGCAAAGTTGTTATCAGTCTGCCAAGGGTGATGTGGTGACCGTGCTCGAAACGCTGCTACGCACCCGAGAACTGACCATCGAACACGCCGAGATCATCTGGCAGGCACTGCGACGATTCACCGCCAGCAAAGCCGATTTCGCGGACTGCCTGATAGAACGCTGTGCTCATGCTGCAGGCTGCGAATATACCGCCACCTTTGATTTGAACGCTGCGAAGGCCGCGGGGATGAAACGACTGATCTGAGCCTTTGCCGTTGCGACGCCCACCAGGCTTTGGTAAAAATCGCGTTCAACCCCCATCGAGAGAAAGACCTACGTGCGCACGCTTCTTCTCGCTACCTTGGCGATGGCGTCCAGTACGGTGATCGCCGAATCGATCACCTGGCCCGACCTGCCAAAGACCTGCTTCGTCAGTGGTCGCTCCGCCACCAGCCTGGACGTCGACGCGGGCTGTGCAGCCTTCCTGATCAACGTGAAAGGCCAGGCCGCAGGCACGCCGATCAAGCTGGATATTCCGCAGTACGCCCTGCACGTCGACGAAGCCACCGGCAAGGAAACCCCGGTGATCCTCATCCAGGCAGAAGAGAACGGCGAAATCAAAGCCGTCGGCTACAAGGAACTGGGCACCGATCAACTCGGCGCCGCGCTATTGCGTGAAGTTCGGCTTCTGGGCACGACGAAGCCGATCTGACCAAGGCTCAACGAACCCAGCCACCGCCTTGCCAATGGTAGCCGTCGTTGCGCTGGACCCAATGTGGATGCACGTAGCGATAACCTTCGCGCACCGGCTCCCAGTGGCCGTGTACTGCGACATAGCGCCCGCCTTCCCAACGCCAATAGCCGCGTGACCAAATGTAGCCATAGCGCACCGGCGGCTCGACCTCGATCACCTGAACCGGAGGCGGTTGTGGCGCGATGACTTCTACATACTCGCGTTGTACCGGCCTGCGCTCATGCACCACGCGCTCTTGCACACATCCGGATGCTGCGACGACCATGGCCGTCAATGCCGCATAACGTAGCCACATACAAAACCCTCGGGCGCTGACGCCCACCACTTGCACCGCTAGAAATCCCCCGTTGTAACAACCGCGCTCCTGCTTGGCTGAAGGTATTTTTAACAGGTGCTGTCTGTCAGCTTGCTGAACCCACAGGCCTCAAGAGGCGCACGCGACAGTCGGTCGCTTTAGGCGCACCAACAACAGCCCGGCGATGACCACGACAATGCCAGCGTAGGTCGAAGCCTGGATTACGTCGCCAAACATCAGCGCCGCCCATACCAGAGTGACCGGTGGTTCCAGATAGACCAACGCCGCCACGCGGGTCGCGGTCATCACGCGCAGCAACATCCACAGGCTCAAATAGGCGACGAAGGTAGAGAACACGGTGAGCCAGACGATAGAAATCAACACGTCAGGGTCATGGGGGATACTGAGCGTGTCGGTGTAGAGCACGCCACCGGCAAAACCGATCAAGGTCAGCAGCGACTGGATGAACAGCGGTAGCACCAAGCCTGCGTCCTGGTTTTGCACAGTGCGGCGCTCATACAGGGTCGCCAGCGTCAGCCCCAGCGCCGCAGCCAAGGGCAGCAGGTAAATGACAAGACCAACGCCTTCCCCGCCACTGCCGTACTGCCCGGCAATCACGATGGAAACGCCGACGAAGCTGATCATCAGGCCAACCCACTGCCAGCCGCCACTGCGCTCGGTTGCGCTGCCGGTCGACAACGCCGCCGTCATCAACGGCTGCAGCGCTGCGATAATCGCAGCAATGCCGGGAGGCAAGCCGTTCTGGATCGCGACGTAAAGGCAACTCAGGTACAGGAACTGCGAGAGAAACCCAATGACGGCGTAATGGCGAACCTGCGCCCAGGAAACCTTCAACAACCTGACGTTCAGGAACAGCCCCAGGCACACCGAGACCAACAGAAATCGCCAGAACAACAGGTTGAACGCCCCGCCGCCCTGCGTGCCCAATTTGGCGCCGATATAGCCAGAGCTCCACGACAGCACAAATGCCGCCTGCAACAGCAGCCGCTTTAAGGTTGATCGCGTCATGAAGCCTCCGGTCAGTGCACGTTGACTGAAAGGCTAAGGGTCACGCATGATTCTGTATATTTGAATAACCTGCACCATCAATCCATAAAAGTGGAATCATGGCTAAACAACTGAATATTGACCTGCTGCGTACCTTTCACGCCGTGGCGCGCTTTGGACGTTTCAACGAAGCGGCCGAGCAGGTTCACCGCAGTGCGTCCACCGTGACCACACAGATACAAAAGCTCGAAGATCAGGTGGGCCAACGCTTGTTCAGCCGCAGCAACCAAGGCGTGGAGTTGACGCTCTACGGTAAGAAACTGCTGGGCGAAACCACCGAATTCCTCAAGAGCCATGATCGCCTGCTGATCTCGCTGATGCCCCAGCGCATGCAGGGCAAGATCCGCCTGGGTATACCGGACACCTATGCACCGGCCTTCATCCGCGAGTTTTTACCCCGGTTGATCGCTGCCAACCCGCTGCTGGAACTGGAAGTTGAAGCCCGCACCAGCGGCGAGTTGCTCAACCTGTTCACGGCCAATCACCTGGACCTGACCATCACCGTCAGCGCACACCCGCTGGCCCAGGGAGAACGCCTGGGCCCGGTACAGCCGCTGTGGGTCGCGGCCGAGCACTTTAGCTGTCCGCCGAATGCACCACTGCCCATCACCCTCCCCATCGCCGGCTGCCCCTATCGCGCCGCCGCCTTGCAGGTACTGAAGGATCATGGGATTTATCACCGGATGCTGCTGGAAAGCCCCAATTCATCCGCCGTCGAGGCCTGTGTGCGCAGTGGCGTGGCGGTAGGCCTGATGGAGGAAAGCCGCATGGGTGAAGGGCTCAGGCAGATGACAGACCTGCCTCCGTTGCCAGCGCAACATCTGTACTTGTTGTGCGATAGCAGCAATGCACTGGCGTTGCATCTGCATGAGCAGCTCAGGCACTTCCAGGTCTGAACGCCAGGGACAAAAAAGCCCGCTGACCGTTACCGGTTCAGCGGGCTTTTTACATCGGCTCGATACTTGGCTTACAGCGCCAGGTCAGAGGCCGGCTTGCTTGGCTCAGCTGCTGGCTTGGCAGCCTCGGTGGCCTTCGGAGCAGCGCCTTGAGGAATCGCAGGTGGCGTCGGCAGTTGCAGGATTTCGGCGGTGTACGCCCATTCCTTGGCAACGGCTTCAGGGCTGTCGTTCAGCTTGGTGCCGTAGCTCGGTACGATCTGGTGCAGCTTGGTCTGCCACTCAGGGGTCGCGACCTTGTCCTTGAAGACTTTCTGCAGCACGGTCAGCATGATCGGAGCCGCGGTGGACGCGCCTGGCGATGCACCCAGCAGGCCTGCGATGGTGTTGTCGGCGGAGCTGACCACTTCGGTACCGAGTTTCAGGACGCCGCCCTGCTCTTCGTCACGCTTGATGATCTGCACGCGCTGACCGGCTTGCCACAGGCGCCAGTCGGATTGCTTGGCGTTCGGGAAGTATTCCTGCAGCGCCTTGAAGCGGTCGTCATCCGACAGCATCAGTTGGCCAGCAAGGTACTCGACCAGTGGGTATTCACGAATACCGACTTTGGTCATTGGCCAGATGTTGTGAGTGGTGGTGCTGGTCAGCAGGTCCAGGTACGAGCCTTCTTTCAGGAACTTGGTCGAGAAGGTCGCGAATGGGCCAAACAGGATCACGCGCTTGCCATCCAGCACGCGGGTGTCCAAGTGCGGAACCGACATCGGCGGTGCGCCCACCGACGCTTTACCGTAGGCCTTGGCCAGGTGCTGCTCGGCCACGGTTGGGTTATCGGTTACCAGGAACGAGCCACCTACCGGGAAGCCTGCGTATTCCTTGGCTTCAGGAATACCGGACTTTTGCAGCAAGTGCAGTGCACCGCCGCCCGCGCCGATGAATACGAACTTGGCGTCGGTTTCGGTCTTGGTGCCGTCTTTCAGGTTTTTGTAGCTCACACGCCACGAACCGTCGGCGTTCTTGGTGATGTCCTGCACTTCGCTCGACAGCTTCAGGTCGAACTTAGGCGTGGTCTGCAAGTGAGCGACGAACTGGCGGGTGATCTCGCCGAAATTCATGTCGGTACCCAGCGGGCTCCAGGTAGCCGCGATTTTCTGGTTCGGGTCACGCCCTTCCATCATCAGCGGAACCCACTTGGCGATCTGCGCCGGGTCTTCGGAGTACTGCATGCCAGCGAACAGCGGGCTCGCTTTCAGGGCTTCGTAGCGTTTTTTCAGGAACTTGATGTTGTCATCGCCCCACACAAAGCTCATGTGCGGTGTGGTGTTGATGAACGAACGCGGGTTCTTCAGTACGCCCTGCTGGACCTGCCAGGCCCAGAACTGACGGGAGATCTGGAACGCTTCGTTGATCTCGACCGCTTTCGGGATCTCAACGTTGCCGTTCTTGTCTTCCGGGGTGTAGTTCAGCTCAGCCAGGGCCGAGTGACCGGTACCGGCGTTGTTCCAGCCGTTGGAGCTTTCTTCGGCCACGCCGTCGAGGCGCTCGACCATTTCCATCGACCAACCCGGCTCCAGCTCATTGAGCCATACGCCCAGGGTTGCACTCATGATGCCGCCGCCAATCAGCAGCACATCGACTTTCTTTGCCTCTTCCGCGTGAGCAGAGCTGATCCCCAGCGACAAAGCCAGCCCCAGCAGGGCAGTGTTTACTTTTTTAAACATCAGTAGCACCTATGATAAAACGCCATCCGCCCTACCGTCCCTGATCGTGGGCAACCCTCAATCACGTTGCGCCAGGCAACGCACCGCGGGGTTTGCACATTCACGAGAGAACCGCAGGGTGGGCACACAAGGCCGACGTATCGACCTCACTGTTTATGTCCCTTCTGCGCTGACTTCTTATCATTATTGGCTTCAGCTACCTGGGCGACAGCCAATCGCTGGGACGTATGCGGATGTACGCACCCAGGAAAGACTAGACCAAGACGGCGCGCAGAATATCACGGCAAACAGCGTTTATGCGCCGTTTGACCAATTGACAGCTCTAAATCGCGGCTTTCAATGCTCCGATGTCAAGCCTGGCAGGCGCGACCTGGGGTCACAGGCGCGGAACTCTGCCGAAAAAGGCTGTTCTAGACACCTTCGGCGCCGTTTGCGTAGCATCGACGGCTCCCCTTCGTGCAATCCATTCCAATAGAGTTACCCATGACTATCCAGCAAACACCCGGGCATGTGCTGCCCGCGCGCAGCGCCGCCAAAATGGAAGCTGCCATGGCCGTGGGCGCCTTCGCGATCGGCACTGGCGAGTTCGCCATCATGGGCCTGATGCCCGACATCGCCCACAACCTCAACTTGAGCGAACCCCAGGTCGGCCACGCGATCAGCGCCTACGCCTTGGGCGTAATGGTCGGCGCGCCGCTGCTGGCGATCCTCGGCGCCAAACTCCTGCGCAAACATATGCTGCTGTTGCTGATGGGGCTGTATGCCCTGGGTAACCTGGCCACGGCCTTCACCCCGACCTTCGGCTCACTGGTGGCGTTTCGATTTATCAGCGGCCTGCCCCACGGTGCCTATTTCGGTATTGCCGCAGTGGTGGCTTCGAGCATGGTGCCGAACGACAAACGCGCCGGCGCTGTAGCGCGGGTGATGATGGGACTCACCCTGGCGATGCTCCTGGGCAACCCGATTGCGACCTTCCTCGGTCAATATCTGGGCTGGCGCTCGGCGTTTGCGCTAGTGAGCGTCATCGCGCTGTGCACGATTGCACTGGTCTGGCAGTTCGTTCCCGACCGACGCGACGAACCCCGTAGCGACCCACGCAAGGAACTGCGCGCCTTCACCAAACCGCAGGTGTGGATGGCCCTGGCCATTGGCGCCATTGGTTTTGCGGGAATGTTCTGCGTGTTCAGTTACCTGGCGCCGACCATGCTCGAAGTCACCAAAGTCTCGCCGCAATGGATCCCCTTCGGCCTCGCGGCATTTGGCGTGGGTGGGATCATCGGCAATATTGCTGGCGGCAAACTGTTCGACCGCCTGCAGTTTCGCGCAGTGGGCTTGATCCTGGTGTGGTCGATGGCGGTGTTGGTGTTCTTCCCGTTTGCCGCAGGCTCGTTGTGGGGCGTGCTGCTGGGGATCGGACTGGTCGGCACCATGGTGTCATTGGCGGCGCCGCTGCAGATCCGCTTGATGGATATCGCCCACGAAGCGCCTAGCCTGGCGGCGGCGTCCAACCATGCCGCATTCAACTTGGCCAACGCGCTGGGGCCGTGGTTTGGCGGGATGGCGATCACAGCTGGACTGGGGTGGACGAGTACCGGGTATATCGGCGCGGTGACGGCGTTGGTAGGGCTGGGCGTTTATCTGGTAGCACGGCGGATGCAGGGCGGCCATTGAGTCCTACCTACCTGAACGAAAATACTAATTAAGTCGGCGCAGCTCTTTAAAGAGTCGCGCCGGACTTAACAAACACGAACTATTCGCATCTGCTGCACCATCACACTAATACGTGGGCGTTTTGTGTTTTTTTCTCTACAATTCCGGAACGCAAATAAAGGAATTTTTCGTGAGCAGTCCAACGAATCTTAAAGCCCAGCCTAACGATGATGAAATTGATTTGATCCCGCTTGTTCAAGCATTGTGGAAAAGCAAGATAACTATTATTGCAACCACCGTAGTGGGTAGCGTGGTGTCTTTGGCACTCGTAGCCACATCACCTGAACAATGGACTGCCAGCACTTACATCACCAAACCGTCACTGTACAGCTTGTATAAAGAGGTCAATGAAAAAGACGCTCCCGTCACTCCCAGCAAGCTGGGTGCGGAAACCAAGCTGTACAGCACCATCCAGAACGATGTGTTCTATTCCGCCATGGGCATCATGGCTGCCAAGTCCGTTAGCCTGAAAGACACTCCACCTAAATCAGGCGGAAGCGAGCCCGTGCTTTATATCGCCTCAACCACTGCCACCAGCGCAGAACTGGCCACTGCCCAGCTGAAATCTGCGATGGCGACCGCCAACACGGAAGCCATAACACTAAACTTACCGACATTGGCTACCCGCACTACATTAAAAGCATTTAACACCCTTGACGATGTAAAAACCTCCACCACTAATAACACTAAGAAATTTATTTTTCTGGGTGCCTTTTTAGGGCTGATTTTAGGAAGTGTCTTTGTAATGGGTCGTTTTCTGATTCGACAATACAAACAGTCGAATGGAGTCTGAGCTGAGCTATAGAAACTCTTCAATCAGGAAGAACGTGGCGCAGACCAGCAGGGAAGCAACAAAAACAATAAACAATTTCGCGGAAAAAGTTGTTTTCATCAAGAGTACTTTAAAAAGTAGAATAATGGCCCTAAGCCATTATTGCACCGTGACTGGTTTTTTTCACCGTAATTTTTGCTGGACGCAACGCGCCCCTGCTGCCGAACCTCTCCCCTTGCGTCAAGAAAAAACCTGCGCCCGTCAGCACGGGTTTAATTTTCGTTCAGCTTCGGTTCAGGTTGGATCCAAAATCGATAGCTTGTAACATATCTGTCATATTTAAATGACAAGGATGTGTTTTGAGCTTTCCAGACAGCAGTGTGCTCCAGAATTTCCCTTCGACACTCAACCACCGCAACGCCACGGTCTTCACCACGCAGAGCACTGATGACAGCGCCCTGCAGGCGATTCAAGACCTGATCGACACCCGCTACCAGTTAAAAGACCGCGTCAGCGCCCCGCTGAAAGGAATGGAAAGCGACCTGTTCGCCAAATCCCAACCGCTCGACAGCCTCAGGCCCAAATTGCGCGTCACATTCGGCCGCTCAAAGCGCGACGGCACATTCGACTGGCCAGTGGAAGAGGTCATCAACACCTTCAGCGCACAGAAACGCGGCGCCCCCGTCGCCGGCCTGTATGGCTTCGGCTACAGAAAATCAGCGCTAGGCCTGATCCAGGAGTTTTTCATCTTCACCGAGATGCTCGACGGCTACCTCAGTGGACTGGCTTGGCTTGAACAAGAGCGCGACATCCACAGCCTGATCACTGCATCGTTCAAATTGCTGCGTACCCTGCACAGCAAAAACGTGGTGCACATGGACTTCTGGGCCGAAAATGTGATGATCAATCTGGAGCATCCCACCCTCGCCAAGGCGATCGACCTGGAAAACTGTTTCCTCACCCCGACAGAACACCTCAGCGAGGTACTCGCATTCCAGTTCGGTTTCTATTATCGGCGGGAGATTTTCCGGTTCGTGATCGAGCAGGATTACGATCGTATGGTCATGGAGGAATTGGGTAAATATGAAGGGATTGATCGCAATCGCTTTGATGAAATGTACGCGTCAAGCAAGCACGAAAACATAAGCCGTCGGGCGCGGCGAGAGATTTTTCATAAAGGCACGCTCACCACCCGCTGACTCCGCTGGGCTGCACAACAGCCCACCACCCCATCAATCGTCGTGCAGCAACCCGGAGCCGTACTCACCATAACTGCTCCCAAGCCCACTGCCTCCAAAACTCATCTTGGCGGCTTTGTTGGGGCTATGGTCACCAAACGCCTGGCATCCCCCTGAAAAGCAAGGGTCGTGGCTCACGCTTGATAAATCGGACGAGCAAGCACCCAGCAGTAAAGTGCTGGTGATCAACACGATTTTGATCAGTTTCGAGGCCATAATCCCGCTCCCATTGGACTGGAGGCGTGGACGGCCTCTGTCAGGACTATCCTAGCCTTCAAAAACGCGGGAAATGATGAAACCTGCTTGTGCTACAGGTTTGGTTCAGAAAACCAGCGCGAATCCTGCACCTTTATTCCTGATAAACTCGCGTCCTTCGCCCTACCCACCTCAGATTGTCCAATGTCCCCGATCAGTGCCGCACCACACTCTTTTTCCCGCCGTTTCTCCGTCGCGCCGATGATGGATTGGACGGACCGCCACTGCCGGTTCTTCCTACGCCTGCTCTCCAAACACGCCCTGCTCTACACCGAGATGGTCACCACCGGCGCCGTCCTCCACGGCGACCACGAACGCTTCCTGCGCCACAACGAAGCTGAACACCCTCTCGCCCTGCAATTGGGCGGCAGCGTTCCCGCCGATCTGGCCGCCTGCGCGCGCATGGCGCAGGCGGCCGGCTACGACGAGGTGAACCTGAATGTTGGCTGCCCCAGCGACCGGGTGCAAAACAACATGATCGGCGCGATCCTGATGGCTCACCCGGCGCTGGTGGCCGATTGTGTGAAGGCAATGCGCGATGCGGTGTCGATCCCGGTGACGGTGAAGCATCGCATCGGGATCAACGGTCGGGACAGTTATGCCGAGTTGTGTGATTTCGTCGGGACGGTGAAGGACGCGGGCTGCACCAGTTTTACGGTGCATGCGCGGATTGCGATTCTGGAGGGGTTATCGCCCAAGGAGAATCGGGACATCCCGCCGCTGCGCTACGACGTTGCGGCCCAGCTGAAGCAGGATTTCCCTGAGCTGGAGATTATTCTCAACGGCGGAATCAAGACGCTGGAGCAGTGTCATGAGCATTTGCAAACGTTTGACGGGGTAATGCTGGGGCGCGAGGCTTATCACAATCCGTATTTGCTGGCGGAGGTGGATCAGCAATTGTTTGGCAGCACGCAGCCGGTGATCAGTCGAGCCGAGGCGTTGGCGCAGTTGCGGCCTTACATTGCCGAACATTTGGCCGGTGGCGGGACGATGCACCACATTACCCGGCATGTGCTGGGGTTGGGCACGGGTTTTCCGGGGGCGAGGAAGTTCAGGCAGTTGCTGTCGGTGGATATTCATAAGGCGAGCGATCCGTTGGCCTTGCTGGATCAGGCGGGCGCGTTATTGGAAGGGCGTTGATCAGGTTGAACCTGCTGGCCGTTTTGTCCTCCTATTTAACAGCCAGACCTGCCATTCAAACGGCTGTTTTCAGGTTGTTGCCCTCGCAAACGATCGAACGCATTTGCGCCCTTGAGCCCCTGCCGGCGCTCGGGTAATGTCATCAGACCCATAGGACAGAGCACGCCCATGACTTCCAAGCTGGAACAACTCAAGCAATTCACCACTGTCGTTGCCGATACTGGCGATTTTTCCACCCTCGCCAAGCTCAAGCCGCAAGACGCCACCACCAACCCGTCGTTGCTGCTCAAGGCTGCGTCGATTCAAGGGTATGCCAAGCTGCTGGACGAAGCAGTGCAAGATTGCAACGGTGATGTGGGTTTGGCCAGCGACCGTTTTGCGGTGGCCGTAGGTCAGGAAATCCTGAAAGTCGTACCGGGGCGTATTTCCACCGAAGTGGATGCCCGCCTGTCGTTTGACGAAGCCGCTATTCTCAAGCGTGCACACCGTCTGATCGACCTGTATGACAAAGCTGGCGTTGGCCGCGACCGCGTGCTGATCAAGATCGCTTCCACCTGGGAAGGCATCCGCGCCGCCGAGCAGCTGGAAAAAGAAGGCATCCAGACCAACCTGACCCTGCTGTTCTCCTTCGCCCAGGCCTTGGCCTGCGCAGAGGCCGGTGTGTTCTTGATCTCGCCGTTCGTGGGCCGCATCTACGACTGGTACAAGAAGGCCAACGGCAACGACTACACCGGTTCGGATGATCCGGGCGTGCAGTCGGTGACGCGCATCTACAACTACTACAAGGCCAATGGCTACAAGACCGTGGTGATGGGCGCGAGCTTCCGCAACCTCAGTCAGATCGAAGAGCTGGCCGGGTGCGATCGCCTGACCATCAGCCCGGACCTGCTGGAGAAGCTGGCGGCTGACGAAGGCACGCTGGAGCGCAAGCTGTCGCCAGGCCATGCCGGTGAAGCTCGTGTTCACCTGACTGAAGCGCAGTTCCGTTGGGAGTCCAACGAGGACGCGATGGCAACAGAGAAGCTGGCCGAGGGCATCCGTCAGTTTGCTCGGGACCAGGAAAAACTCGAAGCGCTGTTGTCCGCCAAGCTGTAAAACAGCCACGGCAAAAAGGGCGGTCACCCTCACGGGAACCGCCCTTTTTTCATGCTTCGAATTCGTCTAGATCAATGCCGCTCCAGCGCATTCACCAGGTCGTGGAACGCTTCGCGATTGGACTCGTTCAACCCCATCAGGATCTTGTGCGCTTCCAACACCTTGACCCGCACCACTTCCTCGGACTGGTCCTGGGACGGAAGGTCGGTCAAGCACTCCGGGCACGGAATCGGGCGATCAACGATGTTGAATACCTGGTCGAAGCCCATGGACTGCAACAGACGGGTGATGTCTTCGTGGGTGGTGACCACAGTCGGCAGCAGGCCGACCTTCTGCCGAGACAGAATGGACAACTTGGCCAACAACCCAAGAGTGGTGCTATCGATGCTGCGGGTTTCGGTCAGATCGATCACGATCGCCGAGAAATTCAACGCTGTGAAGATCCGCTCAATCGTCGCATCCAGCGCCGAACACAAGGTCAGGCGCACTTCACCGACAAACTTCAGGACGAAGGTCCCGTCTTGCTCGGCGAATTGGATTCTTCCGGTACTCATCAAAGATTCCTGCTCAACACCAATAGGGCGATATCATCCGGCATCTCCCCTAGCGTGGCCAATCCAAAAACCTGCCGCAGGCCATCCAGGCTGCCGCCCGCCGACTTGACCTTTTGGGGCAAGGCGGCTTCTTTCTCTTTGAGTGTAGGCTCTGGAAGAAGGTCCAGGATGCCGTCTGACATCAGCGTGAGGCTGAACGTCGGCGGCAGCTCCAGGATGTGGTCTTCGTAGGTGGCTTCATTGAACAAGCCAACCGGCAGACCACGCCCTTCCAGATAACGCACACTGTCTGGAGTGTATAAAACCGGCATCGGCAGGTGACCACCGATGCTGTAGGTCAAAAGACCGGTTTCTTCATCAATCACGCCGCCGACCATCGTCACGTGCTTGCCCAGCTTGCAGCTGATCAGGCCCCGATTGATGTGGCCCAGCACCTCGGAGGGGGTGAACTCCGGCAAAGTGCCATTGCGCTTGGATTCGAACAGCAACCGCGTGGTCATGAATTTCAACAACACGGTGACAAAAGCAGAGGAAGCACCGTGGCCGGAAACGTCGGCCAGGTAGAACGCCACACGTCGCTCATCCACACGGAAGTAATCGACAAAATCACCCGACAGGTACAAAGACGGGATGATCTGGTGGGCAAACTGGAAGTCGTCGATGGTCCAGGGGCTGACGGGCAGCATGTTCATCTGCACCTGGCGACCGGCATTCTGGTCTTCCTGGAGCAGGTTGAGGCTGGCTTCGAGTTCGCGGTTGGCGGTTTCGAGCTTTTCGCGGTAGCGCTGGTTCTCCACCAGCAGGCGTGCACGATCCAGGGCTCGGCGCACCGAGTGCTCCAGTACCGCCAGGTCTTCCAGGGGCTTGATCAGGTAGTCGGCGGCGCCCAGGCGCAAGGCTTCGACAGCATCGTTCATCACCCCGGCACCCGACACCACAATCACCGGCGTCTGCGGGGCGAGCTCAGTCACCTGGCGAATCAGCTCCAGGCCGCCCATCTGGGGCATGCGCAGGTCGCAGATCACAAGGTCGGGCTGGTCGCGCTCGAATACCTGGAGACCCTGTTGGCCATTGCTGGCCTGCAGGACGCTGAAGCCACTGTCTTCCAAATAGGCCGCGAGGCTCGCGCGCACTACTTCGTCGTCATCGATTATCAGCAGCGTGGCACTGGTTTTTTGCATGTGGGCAAACGGCGCCAGAATTAGGTTGGCGTAGGTGGCGCGACAATGGCCGGGCTCACGTACTGGATTCGCTTTCTAGCCTCTCTGTCCTACAAAGCATTGGGATTTTCCCCATGCACAACGGTAAAGCAGAGGTGCCCTTCTAAGGCGCAGACGGTACTCCCATCCGTCAGGGGTTTCAAGCTCATGCCGATGGTCGCCGGGCGTCTTTACACCGCAAATCACCGGGAGTTATAAGAACAGGCACGACCACAACACAAAGTAAGGATGAAGCCCATGAGCGAACACGAGCGCGACTACGCCGAAAAACGCGATTTCATCCGCATGCGTGTGGATGCAGACGTGTCCCTGATCCATGCAGGGCAAGAGATTGCCGGAGTTTGCGTGGACCTTTCCAGTTCCGGCATGCAGGTGCAGGCGCCTCGCCAGTTCAACGTAGGCGACCTGCTGACCGTGCGCATCGATTCAGAGCACGCCGCGCTAAAAGGCCTGGAGGCCGATACTGAGGTGGTATGGGCCAGGGCCACGGGCGAAGACCAGCACCTGGGCCTCAAGATCCTGAAAATGCGCTGAAAACCGCGCACAAAAAAGGCGACCGCTGAGGTCGCCTTTTTCATTTCAAAACGTCACGACTTAAAAGTCGTCGACGACCTTGCCGTCCTTGACCTTGAACTCACGGTTCTGCAGGTAGGCGTTACGGATGAAGGTGTACTTGTCACCGGTGATCAGCTTCTCACTGTCGAGCAGGCTGGCACGGGTGTCGACGATATTCAGGCCGAAAGTACTGTTGCGCCAGCCGATATCGTTCATGTAGCGGTACGGTTGGGTGTAGCTGTCCACGTACTTGGACGGCGCATCACGCAAGGTGCTTGGGCCGAGCAGAGGCAGCATTACGTAAGGACCGCTGCCGACGCCCCAGTAACCGAGGGTCTGGCCGAAATCTTCATCGCTGCGTTGCAGCCCCATTTTGGTGCCGACATCGATAAAGCCCAGTACACCGAAGGTGGTGTTGACCAGCAAACGCGCGGTGTCGACACCGGCATTATGCGGCTTGAGCTGCAGCACGTTGTTGGCCAGGTTGCCTACGTCGCCGATGTTGCGGAAGAAGTTGTGAATGCCATCCTGTACGAACTGCGGCGTCACGAACTGATAGCCCTGGGCCAATGGCTTGAGGGCATAGGTATCTACGGTGTCGTTAAAGGTGAAGATCGGGCGGTTGACGCTTTCCCATGGATCATCTTCCGACGCGGCCTGTGCGGCGAAAGGCGCCAACAAGACAGTGGCACACACCGACAGCTGAGCGAAGTAGTGGCTCCAGCGCATAGCTTTTGCTCCTTGAATGGTCTGTCATGGGCGCTATGCCCTGAATAAGGCCGTCAGTATATGACGGAAGTTGGCAATTAGGCAGTAACTAGGAAATGTCACAACAAAAATGGACAAATTTCCTACAATTCACAATCCTGTCATCGACTTGTCATCCTGGCTCGATAGCGTTGGTGCTATTTCAGGGATGTCGACATGCCTCACGCCGAGATAGCCATCGCCAGCGCACCCACCTTGACTGCCGTCCTGTTTGGTTTAAGTGGCTGCCTGGTGGACTTCGGTTCCCGTGCTCGCACCGACTCGCCCTCCCTTGAGTCCCAGGCTACGCCCGGCGCCCTGAACATCCTGCGCAGTCTCAAGGAACAGGGCATCCCTTGCGCCTGGCTGGATGAACTGCCTCCCGCCGTCACCACCCCGCTGGCCGCCACGCTGCCTGCGTGGGTCAAGGCGACACCACCCTCCTCCATTCGCTGGCCTGCGCCCCACGCCTGCTGGCAAGCCTTGATGCAGCTGAACATCGAACGCCTGGAAGGCTGCGTCTTGGTCAGCGGCGAACCGCGCTTGCTGCAATCCGGGCTCAACGCCGGGTTGTGGACCATCGGCCTGGCCTCCTGCGGCTCGCTGTGCGGCATGGCGCCGGAGCAATGGCAGGCGCTGAGCGAACAGGAACGCGAGCATAAGCGCGGCAAGGCCACCGTCGCCCTGTATGGGTTGGGTGTGCACTCGGTGATCGACCACCTGGGCGAACTCGGCACCTGCCTGGCCGACATCAGCCTGCGCCAGCTCAAAGGCGAGAAGCCCTGACACGGATCATGCACAGTCGACGCCAGTGGATTAATCTACAGGTCAGCCCGTAGACCTTTCTCGGCGTGCCGCGGTCTATGCCAGTGCCTATCGATAAAAGGAAACACGTCATGCCTGATCGCAAAAAACTGGAAGAACAGGTCGAAATCCTGCGCGGGCAGTTGGAACAGGAACCGCCGCTGTCGGAAGAAAAACGTGAAGCGCTGGAAGCCTTGATTGCCAAGTTCGAATTACAACTCGAACTGGAGCCGGCCACTCAAACACCGAGTATTTCCGACGATGTGAATCAAGCGGCCATCGAGTTCGATGCTGAGCACCCGGTTATTTCCGGGACATTGCGCAATATCATGATCACCTTGGGCAATATCGGGATCTGATAGCAAAAAGCCCCGCAATCGCGGGGCTTTTCAATGTTACTGACGAGCCAGGCGCACGTTCTCGAACGCCACGTCTTCCGTACTGCGATATGGGTTGATATCCAACCCACCCCGCCGCACATACCGCGCGTACACCGTCAGCTTTTCTGGCTTCAGCAAGCGCTGCAAATCCAGGAAGATGCGCTCTACGCACTGCTCATGGAAGTCCGAGTGCTGGCGAAAGCTCACGATGTACTCCAGCAGGCTGGCGTGATCCAACGCGTGACCACGGTATTGCACCACCACACTGCCCCAGTCCGGCTGGCTGGTGACCGGGCAATTGGATTTGAGCAGATGGCTGTGCACGCTCTCCTCGACAACACGCGAGTCATCACAACGCAACAATTCCGGGCGCGGATGCTCGTAGTTGCTGACGCTGATATCCAAATCATCGATGCACGCACCTGGCAACGCCATCACGCCTTCGGCCTCGATCTCGGCCAGGCTGCGGATACGCACATTCACAGGCGCACCGGCGGCAGCGCTGAGGTCGGTACGCAAGGTGGTTTCCAGGCTGGCCGTATCGGCAAAGGCAGTCTGGTTCAACGAGTTGAGGTACAGCTTGAACGACTTGGACTCGATGATGTTCGGCGAGTCGGCCGGGATGCTGAATTCGCCGATGGCCACTACAGGCTTGCCCGACGGCAGCAGCCACGACAGTTCGAAGCAGTTCCAGAAGTCCACGCCGTTATAAGGCAGGGTCTCGGCGCTCAGGCCCAACTCGGCCCACTTGGCGGCACGCGGGATCGGGAACAGCAACGAAGGTGTGTAGGTGGAGATGTATTCACTGGACTTGCCCAGCGGCGAATGTTCGGCTGCGGGATGCATGGCGGAAACCTGGCTAAATAAACCGAGCCAGTCTACCAGCCTTTGCCCCCGCGCCTAAGCGCCAGCGGATCAATCGACGTTGAGCTTGCCGACCATGCCCGCCTGGTAATGCCCCGGAAGGTTGCAGGCAAACTCCAGGCCCGTGGCCTTAGTGAACGTCCAGGTCAGCTCGGCGGTTTTGCCCGGCTCGACCAGTACGCTATTGGGATCATCGTGTTTCATCGCACCGTGGCCCATGGCTGCATGATCCATCTTGCCCATGCCCGTTGCCGTCAACATGCCACCGGCCTGCATCTGCAACATTTCCTTCTGGTGTTCGGCATGCATCGCCGCATCGCCCAGGTTGAATTCGTGGAGCAACTGGCCTTTGTTGACCAGTACAAAGCGCACGGTCTCACCGGCTTTCACGTCCAGGGACTTGGGCGAAAAGGAAATGTCCTGCAACGTTACTTCCACGGTACGCGTGGCTTTGCTCGCCGGCGCAGCTTCGCCGAAGGCATAGGTGTGGGCGGCATCAGCCATCGCATCAACACTCAATGCCAACAGGCAACCCGCCAACAACAGGGGTGTACGCAACGCCATCGGTCTTCTCCAAAAATAGATGAACAGCTTGGGCAGCACTCTAAGATTGCGCCGCTGCCAGCCAGCTGACTGCTAGATTACAACTTTGTCAGGTTGCTCCCCCGCCCTGGCACTCAAGGTATAAAGCCGTCGTCCACCGTTGCCAAGAGCTGCCCATGAAACTGCTGATCGTCGAAGACCAACCCAAAACCGGCCACTACCTGCGCCAGGGCCTGGCCGAGGCGGGTTTTACCACCGAACTGGTGGCCGATGGCACCAGCGGCCAGCACCTTGCGCTGACCGGGGACTACGACCTGTTGATCCTCGACGTGATGCTGCCGGGCCGTGATGGCTGGCAGATCCTCCAGGCTGTACGCAGTGCCGGCATGGACATTCCGGTGCTGTTCCTCACCGCCCGCGACGCCGTGGAAGACCGTGTGCATGGCCTGGAGCTGGGCGCCGACGACTACTTGGTCAAGCCTTTCGCTTTCTCCGAACTGCTCGCCCGCGTGCGCAGCCTGTTGCGCCGTGGCAGCAGCACACCGCAGGAAACCGCGCTGCAACTGGCCGACCTGCGCCTGGACCTGATCCGCCGTCGCGTCGAGCGGGACGGCCAGCGCATCGACCTGACCGCCAAGGAATTCTCCCTGCTGGAACTGCTGCTGCGCCGCCAGGGCGAAGTGCTGCCCAAATCGCTGATCGCTTCCCAGGTGTGGGACATGAACTTCGACAGCGACACCAACATCATCGAAGTGGCGATCCGCCGCCTGCGTCTGAAAGTCGACGACAACTTCCCCAATAAGCTGATCCACACAGTACGCGGCATGGGCTATGTGTTGGAGGAGCGGGTCAATTGATCAAGCGCCTGTCCCTGGCCAGCCGCCTGGCGCTCCTGTTTGCCGCCTGTACCGCCGTGGTGTCGCTGATCGCCGGGGTGCTGTTCAATCGCGCCAGCGAGGCGCACTTCATTGAGTTGGACCAGCAGCAACTCGACAGCAAACTGGTGGCGCTGCGCAGTACCTTGCAGGGTGTCGACTCGCCGGAGGCCTTTGCCCGGCGTGAAGCGCAATTGCGCACCGAACTCAGTCGCCAGCCCGACCTGACGCTACGCATCACCGCCGCCGGCCAACGCTGGCTGGACGATGCGCCAAGCGTGACCTTGCCCGAGGCACCCGGCCTGCACAGCCTGCAAAACGCCGACACCGACTACCGGGTCTACAACGCGCCGTTGAGAGCCGGCCAACCCGACTCGCCGCAACTGAGCCTGATGCTCGATATCACTCACCATCAGCACTTCTTGCAGCGCATGCAGCACCTGATCTGGCTCACCGTCGGCCTATCGGCCCTGGCGACCGCCCTGCTCGGCGCCTGGGCTGCGCGCAGCGGGTTGCGGCCACTGCGACGCATGGGCGAAGTGGCCGCCAGTGTGTCGGCCCACTCCTTGACCCAACGTTTGCCTCAACAGGAAATGCCCACGGAACTGGCTGACCTGGCCCAAGCCTTCAACGCCATGCTTGGCCGACTCGACGACGCGTTCCAGCGCCTTTCGGCGTTTTCCGCCGACATCGCCCACGAACTGCGCACGCCGCTGTCGAACCTGCTCACCCAGACCCAGGTCATCCTCACCCAGCCACGGCCGCTGGAGGACTACCGCGAGGCGCTGCACAGCAACCTGGAAGAACTGCAATGGATGGCGCAGTTGGTCAACGACATGCTGTACCTGGCCAAGGCGGATCACGGCTTGTTGATGCCCAAGCGTGAAACCTTGGTGCTGGCGGATGAAGTCGACGCGCTACTGGAGTTTTTTACATTGCTGGCAGAGGACGGGCAGATCAGCCTAATGCGCGAGGGCACGGCCCGTACGACGGGTGATCGTGGGATGTTGCGCCGGGCACTGTCGAATCTGCTGGATAACGCACTACGGTTTACTCCGCCGGGTGGCGAAGTACGTGTGCGAATCGAGGATGGGGTGAGGCTTTCAGTGGAGAACACCGGGGATGGCATTCAAGCGGAGTTGCTGCCGAGGTTGTTTGACCGCTTCTACCGGGCGGACCCGGCACGCCACGAAGGCAGCAGTGAGCATGCGGGGCTGGGGCTGGCGATTACCCAGTCGATTGTGCGGGCGCATGGCGGGAGGATTTATTGTGAATCTGGGGCGGGATGGACAAGGTTTGTGATTGAGTTGCCGACTGAAGTTTGATGCAAGATGGGCCGACCTCTTCGCGAGCAAGCCCGCTCCCACATTTGAATGTATTCACAAATCAAAATGTGGGAGCGGGCTTGCTCGCGAAAGCAGTCTTGAAGTTTACGAATATCTCAGGGCATGCGCCGGCTCAATCTTCGCCGCCCGATACGCCGGATACAGCGTGGCCAGAAAGCTCAACACAAACCCGGCCGTGCAGATCAGCAGCACATCCCCGCCTTGCAGCTCCGAAGGCAGGTTGCTGACAAAGTACACGTCCGAACTGAAGATATGCTGCCCGGTAACCCGCTCGACCCAGCCCACCAGCTCACTCACGTTCAGTGCGGCAATCACGCCCAATACGCCGCCGATCAAAGTACCGACGATACCGATCACCGTGCCCTGCACCATGAAGATCGCCATGATCTGCCGTGGCGTCGCGCCGATGGTGCGCAAAATCGCAATGTCCGCGCCCTTGTCGTTCACTACCATGATCAGCGTGGCGATGATGTTGAACGCGGCCACGGCGACAATCATCAGCAACAGAAGGCCGATCATGGTCTTTTCCATCTTCATCGCGCTGAACAGGCTGCCCTGGGTGTGGGTCCAGTCGTCAGGCTTGTAGGCGGCGCCCAGGCTGGCGGCGATGTCCGATGAGACCTTGGGGGCCGCGTACAGGTCTTTCACCGCCAGGCGCACGCTTTGTACCTGGTTTGGCTGCCAATGCTGGATCTCTGCGGCGTCGGCCATGTGGATCATGGCCATGGAGCCGTCCAGTTCAGCACCGACCTTGAAGATGCCCACCACGTTCAAACGCTGCATGCGCGGGGTGATGCCGCCCGGCGCGGTGCTGATTTCCGGCACGATCAGGGTCACTTTGTCGCCCACATTCAGACGAAAGCGCCGAGCCGTGATTTCGCCGACTACCACGCCAAACTCGCCGGGTTTCAAGTCTTCCAGACTGCCGCGCACGATATGCTGGGCCACGATCGACACCTTGCCTTCCTGCGTCGGGTCGATGCCGCTGATCTCAATCGGCTGCATCGCGCCTTTGTAGGAGAACATGCCGTCCATCTGCGTGAAAGGTACGGCGGCGGTCACCTCCGGATTCTTCATCGCGGCGGCGGCCACCGGCTGCCAATCGTCAATCGGGTTCACGCCGACGATGGTGGCATGGGGCACCATGCCGAGAATGCGCGAGCTCATTTCGCGCTGGAAGCCGTTCATCACCGACAACACCACGATCATCGCCAACACGCCCAGGGCGAGGCCGATCATCGAGGTCATCGAGATAAACGAGACAAAACGGTTGCGGCGCTTGGCGCGGGTATAGCGCGCGCCGATGAAAATCGATAACGGTCTGAACATTCGCTTGCACCGCCTGAAAAAATGAAAAAGCCCGGCGCTTGAAGCGCCGGGCTTGAAACGGGTCAGATGGCGACCAGATGACCTTCCTGCAGGTGCAACACACGGTCCATCTGGCGGGCCATGCTCATGTCATGGGTCACCACCAGGAACGCGGTGCGCATCTGGGTGCTCAGTTCCAGCATCAAGTCCTTGATGCCCTGAGCGGTGTGGGAGTCGAGGTTGCCGGTTGGCTCATCGAGCATCACCAGCCCTGGGTTGTTCACCAAGGCGCGGGCGATGGCCACACGCTGGCGCTCGCCGCCGGACAACTCGGCCGGTTTGTGCTCCAGGCGATGGCCGAGGCCAACGCGCTCCAGCAAGGCCTTGGCGCGCTGACGGGCTTGCGGGATCGCGGTCTTGCCGATCAGCAGCGGCATGCACACGTTTTCCAGGGCGGTGAACTCCGGCAACAGGTGGTGGAACTGATACACAAAGCCCAGCGAACGGTTGCGCAGCTGGCCGCGAGCCTTTTCACCGAGGGCCGACAGTTCTTCACCGGCCAGCCACACGCTGCCCTGGGACGGCGTATCAAGGCCGCCCAACAGGTTCAGCAAGGTACTTTTACCAGAACCGGAACTGCCGACGATCGCCACGCGCTCGCCTGGGTGCAGCTCAAGTTGCAGGTTGGACAGCACCACCACCGACTCCGGGCCTTCCTCGTAGGATTTGCCCAGGTCGCGGCAGCTCAGGATTGCTTTTTCACTCATGCCCGATTCACTCATAACGTAAGGCCTGTGCTGGCTGGGTACGTGCCGCGCGCCAGGCTGGATACAGGGTGGCAAGGAAACTCAGGACCAACGCAGCACCGCCCACCATCAACACGTCCTGGGCCTGAACCTGGGACGGCAAGTAGTCGATGAAGTAGACGTCGGCGTTGAGAAACTTGTGGCCGATCAGGGTTTCGAGGCCCGCGATGGCGGCGCTCACGTTCAGCGCGGCCAAAATGCCGACGGCCGTACCGATCAGGGTACCGACCACGCCGATCACGGTGCCCTGCACCATGAAGATCGCCATGATCTGCCCCGGCGTGGCGCCGAGAGTACGCAGGATGGCGATATCACCCTTCTTGTCGTTCACCACCATCACCAGCGTGGAGATGATGTTGAAGGCCGCCACGGCGACGATCAGCAGCAACAGCAGGCCGATCATGGCTTTTTCCATGCGGATGGCCTGGTACAGGTTGCCGTGGGTACGGGTCCAGTCGCGGGCGTAGTACTGGCTTTCACCCAGATGCTGGGCGATTTCCCAGGCGCCGCGCGGCGCATCGAACAAGTCAGCGAACTTGAGGCGCAAGCCCTGCACCTGGTCCGGCTGCCAGCGATGCAGGCGCGCCAGGTCGGTGAGGTTGGTCAGGCCTAGGTAGCCGTCGATCTCGCCAGCGCCCACGTGGAAAGTACCGACCACGGTAAAGCGCTTCATGCGTGGGAACATGCCCGCCGGGGTCACCGTGACTTCCGGCGCGACGAAGGTCAGCTTGTCGCCGAGGCCCACGCCGAGCTTGGCCGCCGCCTTGTCGCCGATGACAATGCCGAAGCTGCCGGGCGCCAGGTCGTCGAGTTTGCCCTGCAGCATGAACTTGTCGATGATCGAGACGTTGCGTTCCTGGACCGGGTCGATGGCATTGAGCAGGATCTTCTGCACCTTGCCGTCATGGGTCAGCAACCCCTGCATCTGGGTGAATGGCGCGACGGCCAGCACCTTGGGGTTCTGCTTGACCTTGTCGGCCAGGCTTTGCCAATCACTGATGGGCGCATCGCCCTCGATGGTCGCGTGGGGCACCATGCCCAGCACGCGGGTGCGCATCTCATGATCAAAGCCATTCATCACCGACAGCACCACGATCATCACGACAACGCCCAAGGCGAGCCCGATCATCGAGGTCAGGGAAATGAACGACACAAAATGATTGCGACGCTTTGCACGGGTATAACGCGTGCCGATAAATACGAAGAGAGGTCTGAACATGTCGGGGCTTGTTCGGAGGAAAAGAAGACGTCCCGGTGGCGGGGTCTGGTAAGCAGCTTTACACTCTGACCATTACCGCTAGCTGGGGTTCGCCATGTCGACATTAGATGAAGAAGAACGCCGCGAATACTACCGTATCGACGACATGATCGCACTTCAAATCAAAAGCCTGTCTGCCCCCGAGGCGGCGAGCAAGGAAGTGTTGCTGGATGATTCTCCGCTGTTCAATTTACTCAGTGAATTGCACCTGAGTGAATTCGAAGCGCAGCACCTGCTGCGCCAGCTCAGCGAGAAGGATCGCACCCTCGCCGCCTTCCTTCGTGTGCAGAACAAACGCCTGGACCTGCTCAGCCAGATCATGGCGCGCGGGCTGCTAGATGAGGTCGGCGCACCGCAGCCGGTGATCATTTCCGAAGGCGGCATCGACTTCCAACACCCCACGCCCCTGCCGGCCGGCGCGCACCTGGCGGTCAAGCTGGTGCTGATGCCCCAGGCGCTCGGCCTGCTGCTGCGTGCGCGGGTCACCCATTGCGACCCCAAAGGCGCAGGCTTTGATGTCGGCACGGAATTCGAAGCCATGACCGACGCCCAACGCCAACTGCTCGCGCGCTACATCCTGCAGAAACAGGCCCAGGAACGCCGCCTGGCGCGGGAACAGAGCGACGCCCAAGACACTTGAACTCTCGAATTCACCCCGCCAGACGACCTGGCGTAAAGGAGCAACTGTGACCCTGATCTACGGCCACCGCGGTGCCAAAGGCGAAGCACCGGAAAATACCCTGACCAGCTTCCAGGAGTGCCTCAAGCACGGTGTACGCCGTTGCGAACTGGATTTGCACCTGTCCATGGACGGCGAGCTGATGGTCATCCACGACCCAACCCTCAAGCGCACCGCCGACCGGCGCGGCAAAGTCGTCGAATACTCGGCAGCCGACCTGGTGAAGATGGATGCGCGCAAAGGCGGCCCAGGCTGGGTCAAGCCGTGCCCGATTCCGCGCTTGGAAGAACTGTTCGAAAAGTGTGACTTCGATCACTGGCAACTGGAAGTCAAAAGCGCCTCGCGCACCCGCGCCGCCACCACCGTGTTGGCGATCCGCGAGATGGCCGTGCGCTTTGGCCTGATGGACAAAGTCACCGTCACCTCAAGTTCGCGAGAAGTGTTGAAGGCGGCCGTTGAACTCACCCCCGACCTGTCACGCGGCCTGGTCGCCGAATACGCCTGGCTCGACCCGCTGAAGGTCGCGCAGAATTACGGCTGTGAGATCTTGGCGTTGAACTGGACGTTGTGCACCCCTGAGCGACTGGAAAAAGCCCAGCGCCAGGGTTTGCACGTGTCCGTGTGGACCGTCAACGAACCTGCGCTGATGCGCAGGCTCGCCGACTTCGGCGTAGATAGCCTGATTACAGACTTTCCCGGTTTGGCCACTGCCACTCTCGGGAATTACTGAAATCGGTCTCCCCGGCCGGCTCAGGCCACCGGCCGGAGCCGCTCAAAAAAGCCGGTTGAGGCCGTCGTAGGCCGCTACCCGATAAGCTTCCGCCATGGTCGGGTAGTTGAACGTGGTGTTGACGAAATACTTCAGGGTATTGAGTTCACCCGGCTGGTTCATGATCGCCTGGCCGATGTGCACGATCTCCGAAGCCTGGTAGCCGAAGCAATGCACGCCGAGGACTTCCAGGGTTTCACGGTGGAACAGGATCTTCAGCATGCCTTGCGGCTCACCGGCGATCTGCGCACGCGCCATGCTCTTGAAGAACGCCTTGCCGACTTCGTAAGGCACCTTGGCCTTGGTCAGTTCGTGTTCGTTCTTGCCGATCGAGCTGATCTCGGGAATCGTGTAGATCCCGGTCGGCACGTCGTTCACGTAGCGCCAGCTGCCATTGTCGACGATGCTGCCAGCGGCCGAGCGGCCCTGGTCATGCGCCGCACTGGCCAGGCTCGGCCAGCCGATCACATCACCGGCGCCGTAGATGTTCGCCACGCAGGTGCGATAGTTCTCGTCCACTTCGATCTGGCCACGGCTGTTGACCTTGACCCCGATGTTTTCCATACCCAGCTTGTCTGTGTTGCCGGTACGGCCGTTGCACCACAGCAAGGCGTCGGCCTTGATCTTCTTGCCGGACTTGAGGTGCAGGATCACACCGTTGTCCAGGCCTTCGACGCGCTCGTACTCTTCGTTATGACGCACGGTGATGTTGTTGTTGCTGAAGTGGTAGCTCAACGCCTGGGAAATTTCCGAGTCGAGGAAGCTCAGCAACTGGTCGCGGTTGTCCACCAGTTCCACCAGCACGCCCAGGCCGCTGAAGATCGAGGCGTATTCACAGCCGATCACACCGGCGCCGTAGATGATCAGTTTGCGCGGGGTGTGGCCCAGGCTCAGGATGGTGTCGCTATCGTAGATACGCGGGTGGTGGAAATCGATGTCCGCCGGGCGGTACGGGCGCGAACCGGTGGCGATGATGATGTGCTTGGCCACCAGCTTCTCGACCACGCCATTGGGGCAGACCACTTCGATGGTTTGCTCGTCGGCGAAGCTGCCGGTGCCGAAGAACAGGTCGACGCGGTTACGGGCGTAGTAGCCGGTACGCGAGGCGACTTGCTTGGAGATGACTTTCTCGGCGCTCTTGAGCACGTCCGGGAACGAGAACCAGCGCGGCTCACCAATGGCCCGGAACATCGGGTTGGTGTTGAACTGCATGATCTGGCGCACCGAGTGACGCAAGGCCTTGGACGGGATGGTGCCCAGGTGGGTGCAGTTACCGCCGACCTGACGACGGCTATCGACCATCGCCACCTTGCGCCCTGCTTTCGCGGCGTTCATCGCCGCACCTTCTCCAGCAGGGCCGGAACCCAGTACCACCACGTCGTAGTTGTAGACAGCCATGCGTACTCCTCAGAACAGGCCAGGCGTACGGTTGGACGCCGGGCTAAATCATGCCGCGGCCAGCGGTCATGAAGGACAATTCGGCTCAAGTGTGTGAACCGGGGCACAGTCTATATAAGGCTCAACGCCGCGAACATTAACCCTTGGTCGCGTCGTAGGCCAGTCTTGCCTTTACTACACCATCAGGAAATTGCAATTACACTGCCAGCAAGCCCCTTTGCAGGACTGGCCATTATGCGACATGTCGCTTTCTGTTTATTACTGATGCTGTCGATCACGGTGCAGGCCAATGAGGCGGATCGGCTAAAGCAAGCCGACTTTCCCGCACAGTCCCAGCAATTGACCTTGAAAAACCAGGCGGTGCTCACCTATCTCTGGGCGGATGTTTACGCGGCTGCGCTGTATACCCCGTCCGACGTGAGCGCCAAGCAGGCCTGGGCGCAACAAAAAGCGCTGCGCCTGACGCTTTATTACTTTCGCGACATCGACCGCAATGATGTGATCAAAGCCGCCACTGCCACGCTGGAGCGCCAGCAGACCAACGCCCGCCTCCAACCCGAAATAGACAAACTGCACGCCAGCTTTCGCGATATCCGCAGCGGTGATCGGTATGCCCTGGACTTTCGTCCGGGCCGTGGTTTGAACCTGGAGATCAATGGTCAGGTGGTGTTCAGCAGTGCCGATGAGGAGCTGGCGAAGACTTACTTGGGGGTCTGGCTGGCGCCCAAAGGGCTTTCCGACAGCCTGCGCAGCAAGCTATTGGAATGATGGAGACACCAAAGATCTCTCAGCCACAAAAAAGCCCCAAACCAGTCGGGGCTTTTTCATCTAAAGCTGATGCTTAGCGCGGAAACGCAGGCGGGTTGACCCCAGCCATGTCTTCCATCACGCGAACCACCTGGCAGCTGTAGCCGAACTCGTTGTCGTACCACACGTACAGGACAACGCGGTTGTCCTGGGTAATGGTCGCTTCCGCGTCCACCACACCGGCGTGGCGCGAGCCCACGAAGTCGGTGGAGACCACTTCCTGTGAGTTGACGAAGTCGATTTGCTTATGCAGATCGGAGTGCAGCGCCATGTAGCGCAGGTACTCGTTCATCTCTTCACGGGTGGCGGCTTTCTCAAGGTTCAGGTTGAGAATGGCCATCGACACGTTTGGCGTCGGCACGCGGATCGCGTTACCGGTCAGCTTGCCGGCCAGCTCAGGCAGGGCCTTGGCAGCAGCGGTGGCAGCACCGGTCTCGGTGATCACCATGTTCAACGCGGCGCTACGGCCACGGCGATCGCCCTTGTGGAAGTTGTCGATCAGGTTCTGGTCGTTGGTGTACGAGTGAACGGTCTCGACGTGGCCGTTGACGATGCCGAACTTGTCATTCACCGCCTTCAGCACCGGCACGATGGCGTTAGTGGTGCAGGAAGCGGCGGACACGATCTTGTCGTCAGCGGTGATTTCGCTGTGGTTGATGCCGTGAACGATGTTCTTCAGCTTGCCTTTGCCAGGCGCGGTCAGGACGACGCGATCCACACCCGGGCAGGCCAGGTGCTGGCCCAGGCCTTCGGCGTCACGCCATACGCCGGTGTTGTCCACCAGCAGAGCGTCCTTGATGCCGTACTGGGTGTAATCCACCTCGGACGGGTTCTTCGCGTAGATCACCTGGATCAGGTTACCGTTGGCGGTGATGGTGTTGTTTTCTTCGTCGATGACGATGGTGCCGTTGAACGGACCGTGTACCGAATCGCGGCGCAGCAGGCTGGCGCGTTTGGTCAGGTCGTTCTCGGCGCCTTTGCGCACGACGATGGCACGCAAGCGCAGGCCGTCGCCGCCACCGGTTTTTTCGATCAGGATGCGTGCCAGCAGGCGGCCGATACGACCGAAGCCGTACAGCACCACGTCGGTACCTTTGCGGGCAGCGGCATTTTGCTGGCCAACCACATCGGCCATTTCTTCACGCACGAACTGCTCGGCGCTGCGGCCGGCGCCTTCCTTGCGGAATTTGTAGGCCAGCTTGCCCAGGTCTACCGAAGCCGCGCCGAGCTTGAGCTCGCTCATGGCTTTAAGCAGTGGGAATGTTTCGTGGACGGAGAGTTCGCTGTCGTCGGCGGAACGGTGACGCGCAAAGCGGTGGGCTTTGAGAATCGCGATGACGGACTGGTTGATCAGGCTGCGGCCATAGATCGAGCTCACCACATTGTTATTGCGGTACAGCTGACCGATAAGCGGGATCATCGCTTCTGCGAGTGCTTCACGGTCGATCCATTCACCAAGACACTGGTCGGGCTTCTGAGTCACGGGAACCTTCCACATGTAGGGGCTGAAAAAAGGGGCTACATTATGCCGCCCGACCGCCCCCGGAGCAATGCGCGTCCGGCAACAAAAAGTCCTTGCGAAAAATTGACACCCCGCTACAGCCCAGTAAATACGCGGGTTCCAGAAGGCCACTAATGACAGGCGCGGAACAACTTGTCCGTAACCCTCCGAAAAACGCGTACATTTTGGCACTACATATTGAGTCAAAACCCGCCATTGTTTGTCTTAGCCACTACATTTCCTACAAACCGTAATAGGCTCAGTCAGCAACTGACAGACGGCGCCCCGCACCGTTACAATTACCGACTTTGTCGCAACGCTTGGAGCTCAACCTTCCGTGCCCGTCCTGCGTCTACCGCTACTCCCTGCTGCGGCAGGCAAACAGCACTGGGGCAACCTGCCCGGTGCCGCCCTGAGCCTGGCCATCGCCGAGGCTGCCAGCGCAGCCAAGCGCTTTACCCTGCTGCTCACCGCCGACAGCCAAAGCGCCGAACGGCTGGAGCAGGAGCTGAGCTTCTTCGCCCCCGATTTGCCGGTGCTGCATTTCCCCGACTGGGAAACCCTGCCCTACGACCTGTTCTCGCCGCACCAGGACATCATCTCCCAGCGCATCGCCAGCCTGTACCGCTTGCCGGAACTGGCCCACGGCGTGCTGGTAGTGCCGATCACCACGGCCTTGCATCGCCTGGCGCCGACCAAGTTCCTGCTGGGCAGCAGCCTGGTGCTGGATATCGGCCAGAAGCTGGACGTCGAACAAATGCGCACGCGCCTGGAAGCCAGTGGCTACCGCTGCGTCGACACGGTGTACGAGCACGGTGAGTTCGCGGTGCGTGGCGCGCTGATCGACCTGTTCCCGATGGGCAGCAAACTGCCCTATCGCATCGACCTGTTCGACGACGAAATCGAGACCCTGCGCACCTTCGATCCGGAAAACCAACGCTCCATCGACAAAGTCGACTCGGTCAAGCTGCTGCCTGCGCGGGAATTCCCGCTGCAGAAAGACGCGGTCACGCGCTTCAAGGCGCGCTTCCGTGAACGCTTCGACGTGGACTTCCGCCGCTGCCCGATCTTCCAGGACCTGAGCAGCGGGATTACCCCGGCCGGTATCGAGTACTACCTGCCGTTGTTTTTCGACGAGACCTCCACCCTCTTCGATTACCTGCCCCAGGACACCCAGGTGTTCTCGCTGCCAGGCATCGAACAGGCGGCGGAAAATTTCTGGAACGACGTGCGCAACCGCTATGAAGAGCGCCGCGTCGATCCGTCCCGTCCTTTATTGCCGCCCGCCGAACTGTTCCTGCCGGTGGAAGACTGCTTCGCGCGCCTGAAAAGCTGGCCGCGCGTGGTCGCCAGCCAGCAGGATGTGGAAACCGGCGTTGGCCGCGAACGCTTCCCGGCGGGCACACTGCCGGATCTGTCGATCCAGGCAAAAGCCACGCAACCGCTGGAAGCGCTGTCCAATTTCCTCGGCGACTTCCCCGGCCGCGTGCTGTTTACCGCTGAATCCGCTGGCCGTCGCGAAGTGCTGCTGGAACTGCTGGAACGCTTGAAGCTGCGACCAAAAACCGTCGACAGCTGGCCGGATTTTGTCAAAAGCAAAGAGCGCCTGGCGATCACCATCGCCCCGCTCGACGAAGGCCTGTTGCTGGACGACCCGGCCCTGGCGCTGATCGCCGAAAGCCCGCTGTTCGGTCAGCGCGTGATGCAGCGCCGCCGTCGTGAAAAACGCGCCGACGCCAACAACGACGCGGTGATCAAGAACCTCACCGAACTGCGCGAAGGCGCGCCAGTGGTGCACATCGATCACGGCGTCGGCCGCTACCTGGGGCTGCAGACCCTGGAGATCGACAACCAGGCCGCCGAATTCCTCACCATGGAATACGCCGAGGGCGCCAAGCTCTATGTGCCAGTGGCCAGCCTGCATTTGATCGCGCGCTACACCGGCAGCGATGACGCCCTGGCGCCGTTGCATCGTCTGGGCTCCGAGACCTGGCAGAAAGCCAAGCGCAAGGCCGCCGAGCAGGTGCGCGACGTCGCCGCCGAATTGCTCGACATCTATGCCCGCCGCGCCGCCCGCGAAGGTTACGCGTTTGCCGACCCGAAAGCCGACTACGCCACCTTCAGCGCCGGCTTCGCCTTCGAAGAAACCCCGGACCAGCAAACCACCATCGAAGCGGTACGCGCCGACATGCTCGCGCCCAAGCCCATGGATCGCCTGGTCTGCGGCGACGTGGGCTTCGGCAAGACCGAAGTGGCCATGCGCGCCGCCTTTATTGCCGTGCACGGCGGTCGCCAGGTGGCAATCCTGGTGCCCACCACTCTGCTCGCCCAGCAGCACTACAACAGCTTCCGCGACCGCTTTGCCGATTGGCCGGTGACCGTGGAAGTGATGAGCCGCTTCAAGTCGGCCAAGGAAGTGAATGCCGCCGTCGCCGACCTGGCTGAAGGCAAGATCGACATCGTGATCGGCACCCACAAGCTGCTGTCGGACGACGTGAAGATCAAGAACCTGGGCCTGGTGATCATCGACGAAGAACACCGCTTTGGTGTGCGTCAGAAAGAACAGCTCAAGGCCCTGCGCAGTGAAGTCGATATCCTCACCCTTACCGCCACGCCAATTCCGCGTACGCTGAACATGGCGGTGTCGGGCATGCGCGACCTGTCGATCATCGCCACGCCGCCGGCGCGCCGCTTGTCGGTGCGCACCTTCGTGATGGAGCAGAACAAAAGCACGGTCAAGGAAGCACTGCTGCGTGAACTGCTGCGCGGCGGGCAGGTGTATTACCTGCACAACGACGTGAAGACCATCGAGAAATGCGCCGCCGACCTCGCCGAGCTGGTGCCGGAGGCGCGTATTGCCATCGGCCACGGGCAGATGCGCGAGCGCGAACTCGAACAGGTGATGAGCGACTTCTACCACAAGCGCTTCAACGTGCTGATCGCCTCGACCATCATCGAGACCGGCATCGACGTGCCGAGCGCCAACACCATCATCATCGAGCGCGCCGACAAGTTCGGCCTGGCGCAATTGCACCAGCTGCGTGGCAGGGTCGGGCGTAGTCACCACCAGGCGTACGCCTATTTGCTCACGCCGCCGCGCCAACAGATCACTTCCGACGCAGAGAAGCGCCTGGAAGCCATCGCCAACACTCAGGACCTGGGCGCCGGTTTCGTGCTGGCCACCAACGACCTGGAAATCCGTGGCGCCGGCGAACTGCTGGGCGACGGCCAGAGCGGGCAGATCCAGGCAGTGGGCTTCACCCTCTATATGGAGATGCTCGAACGCGCCGTAAAAGCGATCCGCAAGGGCGAACAGCCGAACCTCGATCAACCGCTGGGCGGCGGGCCGGAAATCAATCTGCGCTTGCCCGCGTTGATTCCCGAGGATTACCTGCCGGACGTGCATGCGCGACTGATCCTGTACAAACGCATCGCCTCGGCCACCGATGAAGAAGGCCTTAAAGACCTGCAGGTGGAGATGATCGACCGCTTCGGCCTGTTGCCGGAACCGACCAAGAACCTGGTACGCCTGACCTTGCTCAAGTTGCAGGCCGAACAGTTGGGCATCAAGAAGGTCGACGCCGGGCCGCAGGGTGGACGCATCGAATTCGAAGCGCAGACGCCGGTAGACCCCCTGGTGCTGATCAAACTGATCCAGGGCCAGCCCAACCGCTACAAGTTCGAAGGGGCTACGCTGTTCAAGTTCATGGTGCCGATGGAACGTGCCGAAGAACGCTTTAATACCTTGGAGGCGTTGTTCGAGCGCCTCATCCCGAAATCTGCTTGAAGGACGCCCCAATGCGCCTGATCCGCATGTTGAGCCTGTTGTTGGTGGTCGTGGCCCCTGCGGCGTTCGCCGATAGCCCGTACCAGGTGGAAATGATCCTGGTGCGCCAGAACGCCGAGCCGGTGATCAACAGCCGCGCCGCCCCGGAAAACTGGGATGCCGGAGCGGCGCGCCTGGGCGATAGACTGAGCCCGCCGCGCCTGTCCAACATTGTCGACAAGCTGCGTGCCGACTCTACCTACACGGTGCTGCTGCATAAGGCGTGGGAACAGAACCTGGGCGAGCAGCCGGTCAAGGTCGCGATCACCGACGGTTCGGAGCAATTCGGCCAGTTTCCGATCGAGGGCGTGTTGAGCCTGCAACTGGGGCGTTTTACCGATATCGATGCGAACTTCTGGATCAACCAATTCGACGCCAACGGCAGCGTGATCGCCAGCGAGCACCTGAGCCAGACCGACGTGCGTACCAAGAACAACCAACTGAACTACCTGGACGGCGGCCACCTGGCGCTGCTGATCAAGATCACCTCGCTGACCGCCAAGCCCCCCAGCGCGCCACCGCCCGACATCCAGGACTGATCCAGCACCATGTCCCTCACGTCGTCGCTGACCAAACCCCTGGCCCCTTCGTGGGCCAATCGCTTTAAAGAGCAGAGCCTTGAGCGCGGGCGACGTTATGCCCTGGAAAACCGGGTGCGCATCGTCGAGTGCGGCGACAGCACCATCGTCGCCAGTTGCGAAGGCTCCGGCAGCAACGTGTATCGCCAGACCATCTCGCTGCGTGAATCGGCCAAGGGCACCTTGATCCTGGTGGACAGCCGCTGTACCTGCCCGGTGCACACCAACTGCAAACACATCGCCGCGGTATTGCTCAAGGTCCAGGAAACCCTGGCCTACCCCGCCGCCGCACAGGATGCAGAGCTGCTGGAAAAACTCCAGGCCGTGCTGGAAAACCGTGCAGTGCTGCCGCAAGTGGTGATGGAAGACGTGGTGCCGGTACCGCGCCTGTGGATGGCCAGTGTCGAATTCAGCGCCTTCGAACCGCGCAACGGCAAGATGCAGCGCTATATCCAGCACCGCGCGGCGCTGTCGTTCAACTACCTGGGTAACTACGTCAGCGGGCAAAAAAACGCTGACATCATCGTGCGCCAGGACACCCAGAGCCTGCGGATCAAGCGGCATCCGGAGCTTGAGCAACCGTATCGTGAACAACTGCGCCTGCTGGGCTTCAAGATCGCCACGCGCCAGAGCAAGGCCCTGCCGGAAAGCGCCGGCGAGCTGTTCGAGATGGTCAATGACAGTGCCTGGCTCACCTTCACCCTCAATGCCACGCCGACACTTCGCGCCGAGGGTTGGGAGCTGCTGATCGATGACGATTTCGGCTTCGACCTCAGCGCCGTCGATGACTGGTATGCCACCGTTGATGAAGGTCCGGAGCGTGATTGGTTCGATCTGGAGCTGGGGATCATCGTCAACGGCGAACGGCTGAGCCTGTTGCCGATCCTGCTGAACCTGATGCGCTCCCACACCGAGATTCTCAACCCGGAGAAGCTGGCGCGGCGCCGCGATGATGAGCTGATCCTGGTGAATATCCCAGGCCTGCCCAATGGCCATGGCCCGATACAAGTGGCGCTGCCCTACGGTCGACTGAAGCCCGTACTGGCGACCCTCGGTGAGTTTTACCTACAGGAAGCCGGCACCACCACGCTGCGCATGGCCAAGGCCGATGCGATCCGGCTTAACCCACTGGAAGACTTGCCGCTGCAATGGGAGGGTGGCGAGAAGATCCGCAACTTCGCCCAGCGCCTGCGGGATATCAAGGACTTTACCTGCGTAGCGCCTGAAGGGCTGAACGCGACCTTGCGCCCCTACCAACTGGAAGGCTTGAGCTGGATGCAGTCGCTGCGTCAGCTGGATGTTGGCGGCATACTTGCGGATGACATGGGCCTGGGCAAAACCCTACAGACCCTGGCGCATATTCTCAGCGAGAAGGCCGCGGGTCGCCTGGATCGGCCGTGCATGGTGGTGATGCCCACCAGCCTGATTCCCAACTGGCTGGACGAGGCGGCGCACTTCACACCGCAACTCAAGGTGTTGGCGCTGTATGGCGCGGGGCGTAAGAAACATTTCGCCAACCTGCAGGACTATGACCTGCTGCTGACCACCTATGCACTGCTGCCCAAGGACATCGAACAACTCGCCGCCCTGCCCTTGCATGTACTGATCCTCGATGAAGCCCAGTACATCAAGAACCCGTCCAGTAAGGCGGCCCAGGCGGCGCGCGAGCTGAACGCACGCCAGCGCCTGTGCCTGAGTGGTACGCCGCTGGAAAACCACTTGGGCGAGCTGTGGTCGTTGTTTCACTTCCTGCTGCCGGGCTGGCTCGGTGACGTGAAAAGCTTCAACCGCGATTACCGCGTGCCCATCGAAAAGCGCGCCAGCGATGTACGATTGCAGCACCTCAACGGTCGGATCAAACCTTTCCTGCTGCGCCGCACCAAGGAACAGGTGGCGACAGAATTGCCCCCCAAGACCGAGATCATCCACTGGGTCGACCTCAATGAAGCCCAGCGCGACGTGTACGAAACCATGCGCCTGGCGATGGATAAGAAAGTCCGCGACGAGATCACCCGCAAAGGCGTGGCGCGCAGCCAGATCATCATTCTTGAGGCGCTGCTGAAGTTGCGCCAAGTGTGTTGCGACTTGCGGCTGGTCAACGACGCGACCCTGCCCGCCCGTGGCGGCAGCTCCGGCAAGCTGGATAGCTTGATGGAGATGCTTGAGGAACTGTTTGAGGAAGGTCGGAGGATCCTGCTGTTTTCCCAGTTCACCTCAATGCTGAGCCTGATCGAAGTCGAGCTGAAAAAACGTGGCGTGGCCTACGCACTGCTCACCGGCCAGACCCGGGATCGGCGCACACCGGTGAAGGACTTCCAGAGCGGCAAGCTGCAGATTTTTCTGATCAGCTTGAAGGCCGGCGGTGTTGGCCTGAACCTGACCGAGGCCGATACGGTGATCCATTACGATCCTTGGTGGAACCCGGCCACGGAAAACCAGGCCACCGACCGTGCCTATCGCATCGGTCAGGAGAAGCCGGTGTTCGTCTACAAGATGATTGCCCGGGGCACGGTGGAGGAGAAAATCCAGCACCTGCAGAAGGAAAAATCCGATCTGGCAGCGGGCGTGCTGGATGGGCGTACTACTGGGGATTGGCAGTTGGGCAACGAGGATATCGAAGCGCTGTTTGCGCCGTTGCCCAACAAACAGGAAAAGCGCTAGATCAACTGCGCATCGCGCAAGGCAGTGAGGGCTTTCAGCCAACGCGGATCCTGCTTGTAGTCCGTCGACGCAATCGCCTGGCCGCGCATCCGTGCGATTCGGGCCGATGGCTTGACCTTCATGCGCTGGGCGGCGTTCAACGCCAGTTCTGCAGCCGCGCGATCGTTGCATACCAACCCCATGTCACAACCCGCCGTCAGCGCCGCTTCGATACGGCTGGCGGCGTCGCCCACCACATGGGCGCCAGCCATCGACAGGTCATCGCTGAAAATCACCCCATCGAACTGCAACTCACCACGCAGGATGTCCTGCAACCAGCGGCGCGAGAACCCGGCTGGCTGGGCGTCGACCTGCGGGTAGATCACGTGCGCGGGCATCACGGCCGCAAGTTGCTTGCTCAGGCGTGCGAAAGGCACCAGGTCATTGGCGCGAATCTGTTCCAGGCTGCGTTCATCATTGGGAATGGCGACGTGGGAATCGGCCTCAGCCCAACCGTGGCCGGGAAAATGCTTGCCGGTGGCGGCCATGCCGGCGCAGTTCATGCCGCGAATGAAGGCACCGGCCAGCACGGCGGCGCGCTCCGGGTCGCCTTCGAAGGAACGGGTGCCGACCACGGCGCTGCGCTGGTAGTCCAGGTCCAGCACCGGGGCGAAACTCAGGTCCAGGCCAACGGCCAGCACTTCAGTCGCCATGATCCAGCCACACTGCTCGGCCAGGTATTCGGCGTTGGGGTTGTCGGCCAACGCACGCATGGCCGGCAGGCGCACAAAGCCCTGGCGCAGGCGCTGTACGCGGCCGCCTTCCTGGTCGACAGCCAGCAACAGGTCCGGGCGCACGGCGCGAATCGCGGCGCTCAATTCCCGCACTTGGCGCGGATGCTCGATATTGCGCGCGAAAATGATCAGGCCGCCCACTTCAGGCTGGCGCAGCAGGTGGCGGTCCTCGGCCGTCAGCCAGGTGCCGGCCACGTCGACCATCAAAGAACCTTGCAGGGCAGCAGTCATAAACCTTCCTTAAATAACGCACACAACCCGTTGCCCTCACCAGGCACAGTGAGCACAACGAGTTATGAGTAAATAGCTGAATTCGGCATGGGCCGCTACTTTAGCGGATGCAAGCGGCCGCGCCCACCCGGCGCGGTCAAACCTTGGCGGGGGCTGGCGCGGACTTGCTGCGTGGGCGCAATTGGGCAGCGGCCATGGCCGCGTCGGTCACACCGGTCTCGGCGCGCATGCCGGCGGCCAGGAACGGCACCATCAGGCGCATGACCTGCTCAATGGAGGTGTTGACGCCGAAATCAGTCTCGGCAATGGCCCGCAACGCTTTGATCCCAGACATGCTAAACGCAGCGGCACCGAGCATGAAGTGCACACGCCAGAACAGCTCGATCGGCGGAATACGCGGAGCGGCCTCGTTAACCAGCAACATATAGCGACGAAATACCTTGCCGTACATGTCTTCGAGGTAACGGCGCAGGTGACCCTGGCTCTGGCTGAACGCCAAGCCCAACAAGCGCATGAAAATCGACAAATCGTTGCCGCTGCGAGGCTGAACCACCAGAGCTTGCTCAACGAGGATTTCCAGCAGCTCTTCCAGGGTCGGCTTATGGTCAGCCTTGGCCTGGCGACGTTCCAGCTCACGGTCGAGGCTCGCGCAGAACGGCCCCAGGAAGCGCGAGAACACCGCCTGGATCAGGGCCTTTTTCGAGCCGAAATGGTAGTTCACTGCAGCGAGGTTGACGCCAGCCTTGCTGGTGATCAGCCGCAATGAAGTTTCAGCAAATCCTTTTTCCGCGAACAATTGCTCGGCAGCATCGAGAATGCGTTCAACGGTTTCCGACTGGGCCATGGCTACTCCGCCTGACAAACACTTGTTTGAAACATACGTTTCAGGGTGTGTCTTGTCAAGCCTGAGGGTTCGCTTTCCGGCCGAGCAGTCATACATTTCATCGCTATTTAATCACATCCATACCGGTCTGTAGGCAGCGCTATCCCTGGCTTGTGGGAAGCATGCCCGATGACCGTCCAGCGGAGTGGCGCAAAAGGATGATTGCCAAGCGCAGTTCACTGTATATAATCCCAGTCACTGTATAAAAAGACAGAGCGATCAACATGCTAAAACTGACGCCACGCCAAGCTGAGATTCTGGCTTTTATCAAGCGCTGCCTCGATGACAACGGCTACCCGCCGACACGAGCGGAAATTGCGCTGGAACTGGGGTTCAAGTCCCCCAACGCCGCGGAAGAACACCTCAAGGCCCTCGCTCGCAAAGGCGCGATCGAGATGACCCCCGGTGCCTCGCGCGGTATTCGAATCCCTGGCTTCGAAGCCAAGGCCGACGAATCGACCCTGCCGATCATCGGCCGTGTCGCCGCCGGTGCGCCGATCCTGGCGCAGCAGCACGTCGAGGAATCCTGCAACATCAACCCGACCTTCTTCCATCCTCGCGCCGACTACCTGTTGCGGGTCCACGGCATGAGCATGAAGGACGTGGGCATCTTCGATGGCGACCTGCTGGCCGTCCACACCACCCGCGAAGCCCGTAATGGCCAGATCGTCGTCGCCCGCATCGGCGATGAAGTCACCGTCAAACGCTTCAAGCGCGAAGGCAGCAAGGTCTGGCTCCTGGCCGAGAACCCTGAGTTCGCCCCGATTGAAGTGAACCTGAAAGACCAGGACCTGGTGATCGAAGGCTTGAGCGTCGGCGTCATTCGCCGCTAGAGGAGGCATCATGCAACTCGTCCACACCCCACAACACACACAACTGTCGCTGTTCGAGGCCTTCATGGCCCAACCCCTTGCGCCTATCCTCAAGGAAACGGTCGAAGCGCCCTGGGGCGCCGAACCTGAGGCGTTCAGTGAATTGTCGTTGCGCGGTGCAGCGGGGAGTTGCCTGAGCCTGCTGGCGCCGATCCTGCGTGAACTGAGCGAAGAGCAGGACGCCCGCTGGCTGACGCTGATCGCCCCGCCCGCCAGCCTGACCCAGGCCTGGCTGCGGGATGCCGGTCTCAACCGCGAGCGCATCCTGTTGCTGCAACCGCGTGGCGCACAAAGTGCCCAGCAGTTGACCTGTGAAGCATTGCGTCTGGGCCGCAGCCATACGGTGGTGAGCTGGTTGAATCCACTGAGTGTCAGCGCCAAGCAACAGTTGATCAGTGCCGCACGCACGGGGGATGCGCAGAGCTTGAACATTCGATTGGGATAAAACCAGAAGCAGGCTTGTTGTGGAGAGCGGGCTCATTGTGGCGAGCGGGCTTGCCCCGCGTTGGGCTGCGAAGCAGCCCCAAAACCAAGCACTGTGGAATAGCTGATACACCGCATTGGATCTATTTAGGTCTGCTTCGCAGCCCAACGCGGGGCAAGCCCGCTCGCCACAGAAGTCGCTTTAACCACATCGGCCCTCTTCAGAACTCAGTGAAGAACCCGCGGCCCTTCGTCTTTCTCTGGCTCGCCTTCTGCCAGGCGACCGGCCATCTGCACACCCACGCTCAACATGGCTTTAGCCACTTCCACGTGCTGGCCTTGCAGGAACTGTTTGGCATCCTCGGAAAAATCCAAGATAACCAGAGAACCCTCGTCCTCAGCCCGGCGCAGCTCGATTCGGCCGTCAGGCAACTCAACAATTTCCAGAAAGGACGTTGGCATAAAAGTCTGTTCTCCACGAAAGGCCGGGATTATATCAGTCATCCACCCAGCCCCGCAGAGGGGCTGAACAGGTTTCTTGACAGCTTGATGAATGGTCGCCTACAGGATGTTCAACACTCGTTGAGACCTTCACGAAAACGCAGCGCCATCTTTTTCAGCTCCTGGCGCCAGCCTTCCAGCTCTTCCCGGCTTAACGGCTTGGGTTCTTCCTCTTCCAGCGCGACCGCCACGATCAGCGGCTGGGTCACATCCCCCTTGGGGACATGCGGAATACGCGGTGGCTGGAACATATCCGCATGCGCCTTGAGCAAACGCGCCACCCAACTGTCCGGGCTTTGAGCCATTTCCACCAGTTCGGCCAGCTCAGGAATGGCCATCGAGTCCAGCACTTCGCGATTCATGATCATTTCTGCACGGGGCGAGCCGGCCTGAGGCAGGCGGTAAAACCCGGCGATTTCATGGCACAGGCCCAGCAAGGCGCCATACAGGTGAAACAACGCCGCTTCACGCCCCGCCTGGACCAGCGCGATGGCATTCATCTCTTTCCCTTCCTCGGCGCGGCCAAGGGCTTCCAGGGATAAACCCGCGAAGTAAATTTTCTGATTGGTACGGGTATAGAGTTCGTTGGCCATGACGGCAATCTCCACAACGAATAAGCGTGATGCTGGCTGAACAGTGTCACGGATCTGCCGAGCGCACTGCAAGGGCAAAAAAAGGCCGCCTGTGCAGGCGGCCTTTGTCATTGGCAGATTAGCCGATCAAGCGCCCTGGCGCTTATCCTCGACCTTCCACTTGCCGCCGTCGTAGAACGCTTTCCAGCCGGTAGGCTTACCGTCCACTTCGGTCTGCACGTACTGCTCCTTGGTCTTGCGGCTGTAGCGGATCACGGCTGGACGACCATCCGGGTCCTTCTTCGGCGCTTCACACAGGAAGTGGTACTTCGGATCAATCTCATCCTTGTGCGGCACGATCTCCAGCACCAGCGGCGCGCGGGTCTCGCGATTTTTCGGGAACTGGCTGGCCGCCAGGAACAACCCCGAAGCGCCGTCACGCAGGATGTAGGTGTCGTTGACCTTCTCGCACTTGAGTTCCGGCATCTTCACCGGGTCCATCTTCGGCGGCGCCGCGTCACCACTTTTCAGCAGTTTGCGGGTGTTCTTGCAGGTCGGGTTGGTGCAACCGAAGAACTTGCCGAAACGGCCGGTCTTGAGCTGCATCTCGCTGCCGCACTTGTCGCATTCCAGGCTCGGACCTTCGTAGCCCTTGATGCGATAGGTGCCCTCTTCAATCTCGTAGCCGTTGCAATCCGGGTTGTTACCGCAGATGTGCAGCTTGTGCTTCTCGTCCAGCAAGTAGGCGTCCATCGCCGTGCTGCAGATCGGGCAACGGTGCTTGCCACGCAGGACCAGCGACTCGGATTCACCCTCGTCATCGGCGGCGATTTCATCACCCGGCACCAGGTTGACGGTGGCCTTGCAGCGCTCTTTCGGCGGCAGGCTGTAACCCGAGCAACCGAGGAACACGCCAGTGGACGCCGTACGAATCTGCATCGGCCGACCGCAGGTCTGGCACGGGATGTCGGTCATCACCGGCTGGTTGGCGCGCATGCCGTTTTCAGGGCTTTCGGCTACTTCGAGTTTCTTCTTGAAGTCGCCGTAGAACTCGTCCAGCACGTTTTTCCAGTCGCGTTCGCCCTGGGCCACGTCATCGAGGTTCTCTTCCATACCGGCGGTAAAGCCGTAGTCCATCAGGTTGGAGAAGCTCTCGGACAGGCGCTCGGTCACGATGTCGCCCATCTTTTCCGAGTAGAAACGACGGTTGTGCAGCGCAACGTAGCCACGGTCCTGAATGGTCGAGATGATCGCCGCGTAGGTCGAAGGACGACCGATGCCGCGTTTTTCCATCTCTTTTACCAGGCTGGCTTCCGAATAACGCGCCGGCGGCTTGGTGAAGTGCTGCGACGGGTCGAGCTTGATCAGCTTCAACGTGTCGCCCTGGGCCATGTCCGGCAGCACGTCGTCATCGCCAGGCTTGGCGATTTGCGGCATCACACGGGTATAGCCGTCGAACTTGAGGATACGGCCCTTGGCACGCAGCTCGAAGTCGGAAGCCGCCACCGTCACGGTGGTGGACAGGTATTGCGCCGGCAGCATCTGGCAGGCCAGGAACTGGCGCCAGATCAGCTCGTAGAGGCGCTCAGCGTCGCGCTCCATGCCGCTCAGCTTGGCAGGCGTGGTGTTGGCGTCGGAAGGACGGATCGCTTCGTGAGCCTCTTGTGCGCCTTCCTTGCTGCTGTAGACGTTCGGCTTCTCCGGCAGGTACTTCTTGCCGAACTCTTCTTCAATGTAAGTACGCGCCATCGCCACCGCATCTTGCGACAGGTTGGTGGAGTCGGTACGCATATACGTGATGTAGCCGGCTTCGTACAAGCGCTGGGCCATCATCATGGTTTTCTTCACACCAAAGCCCAGGCGGTTACTCGCGGCCTGTTGCAGGGTGGACGTGATGAACGGTGCCGACGGCTTGCTGCTGGTCGGTTTGTCTTCACGCTTGACGATGCTGTAGCTGGAAGACTTGAGCTTCTCCAGCGCGGCCATCGCCTGGGCTTCGTTCAGCGGCTTGAACGCCTCGCCTTTCTCGCGGGCCACTTCAAAACGTACGTTGGCACCCTTGGCGGTGCCCAAGTCGGCGTGGACTTCCCAGTATTCTTCGGGGATGAACGCACGGATCTCGCGCTCACGCTCCACCACCAGCTTTACCGCAACCGATTGCACACGGCCGGCCGACAGGCCACGGGCGATCTTGGCCCACAGCAGTGGCGAGACCATGTAGCCCACGACGCGGTCGAGGAAACGACGGGCCTGCTGGGCGTTGACACGATCGATATCCAGTTCGCCCGGCTTGGAGAAGGCTTCCTGGATGGCTTTCTTGGTGATTTCGTTGAACACCACGCGCTTGTAGCGGCTGTCATCACCGCCGATGGCTTCCCGCAGGTGCCAGGCAATGGCTTCCCCTTCGCGGTCCAAGTCCGTCGCGAGATAGATGGTGTCAGCATCCTTGGCGAGCCGGCGCAGCTCTTCGATGACCTTTTCCTTGCCTGGAAGGATTTCGTACTTGGCCTTCCAGCCATGATCCGGGTCCACACCCATGCGTGAGACCAGCTGCTTGCGCGCTTTCTCTTTAGGGGTGAGCACCGGACCTTCGCCCGCAGCCGCCTTGCCGCGCTTGGCGGCTGGCTCCTTGCTGGCGCTAGCCGAACCGCTGGTGGGCAGGTCTCGGATATGGCCGATACTCGACTTCACCACGTACTCGTTGCCCAAGTACTTGTTGATGGTCTTGGCCTTAGCCGGGGATTCCACAATGACCAGCGATTTGCCCATGGATCGGAAAATTCCTGAATTCGAGAAGTGAAAGGCAGTTGGCGCCTGTCGCGGCAACGCTATATATAGTGGCAACAAGGTGAGGTCAAGCGCAGCATTCTGCGCGACCTGCCGTTATTGCCCTGAAAAAAGACTGGGTTCGGCCTGGACCAAAGCAAAGCGCGGGACCTGCTCGCCGTCAACTTCGACGGTCTCCACAAACATGCTCAACGGGCGCACCCAAAAGCCGTAATCGCCATACAGTGCTTGGTAGAACACCACTTCTTCTCCGGTCTCGGAGTGGCGCGCCACACTGAAAACACGGTACTGCGGACCTTTATAATGCTGGTAGAGCCCTGGTTCGACTTTCATGCTCTGGCCCTCTTACAAAATTTGTTAAAAAAAAAATACAAAACCACCCAAAAACAAAAACCGGGGCACTGGGCCCCGGCTTCCGTCAACCCAACGCTTAGACGCGTTCGAAGACGGTGGAAATGCCTTGGCCGAGACCAATGCACATGGTTGCAACCCCAAGGTTGCCGCCATTTTGCTTCATCACGTTAAGCAAAGTGCCGGAGATACGCGCACCGGAGCAACCGAATGGGTGGCCCAGGGCAATCGCGCCGCCGTGCAGGTTAACCTTCTCATTCATCTTGTCGAGTACTTTCAAATCTTTCAGCACGGGCAGGGCCTGTGCGGCGAAAGCTTCGTTGAGCTCGAAGAAGTCGATGTCGTTGATGGTCAGGCCCGCGCGCTTCAAGGCTTTTTGTGTGGCCGGTACTGGACCATAGCCCATGATTGCCGGGTCCACACCCGCCACGGCCATCGAACGGATCACAGCCAGCGGTTGGATGCCCAGGTCCTGGGCACGTTGCGCCGACATCACGATCATGCACGAAGCACCGTCGGTGATTTGCGACGAAGTACCGGCAGTCACGGTGCCGCCCTTTGGATTGAACGCCGGCTTGAGCGCCGCCAGGCTTTCCAGGGTGGTGTCCGGACGAATGGTTTCGTCGTAGTCGAACAGTTTCAGGAAACCGTTCTCGTCATAACCGTTCATCGGGATGATTTCATCCTTGAACTTGCCTTCCACAGTCGCTTTGTGGGCGAGTTGGTGGGAACGCAGGCCGAACGCGTCCTGGGCTTCGCGGGTAATGCCGTGCATTTTGCCAAGCATTTCCGCGGTCAGGCCCATCATGCCTGAGGCTTTTGCCGCGTACAGCGACATGTGCGGGTTAGGGTCAACGCCATGCATCATGCTGACGTGGCCCATATGCTCCACGCCACCGACCACGAACACATCACCGTTGCCGGTCATGATCGCCTGGGCGGCAGTGTGCAGCGCGCTCATCGACGAACCGCACAGGCGGCTCACAGTCTGGCCGGCGGCGGTGTGCGGGATCTGGGTCATCAGCGACGCCATGCGTGCGATATTCCAGCCCTGCTCCAGGGTCTGGTTGACGCAGCCCCAGATCACGTCTTCGACTTCGTTCGGGTCGACCTTGACGTTGCGTTCCAGCAGTTTGCTGATCAGGTGTGCCGACATATCTTCGGCACGGGTGTTGCGGTGCATGCCGCCCTTGGAGCGGCCCATCGGCGTACGACCGAAGTCGACGATCACGACGTCTCTTGGATTCAAGCTCATAAATATTCTCGCTCTAGTCGTCTGGGCACTTAACCGAAGAAGCGCTGGCCGTTCTTGGCCATTTCACGCAGCTTCGCGGTCGGGTGGTACAGCGGGCCCAAATCAGCGTATTGATCAGCCAGGGCAACGAACTCGGCCACACCGATCGAGTCGATGTAACGCAGCGCACCACCACGGAATGGAGGGAAACCAATACCGTACACCAGGCCCATATCGGCTTCGGCGGCGGTCTCGACGATGCCGTCTTCCAGGCAACGCACGGTTTCCAGGCACAGGGCGATCATCATCCAGTTGATGATGTCTTCGTCCGACACCTCACGCTGTTCGTAGATGACCGGAGCCAGCACTTCATGCACCGACGGGTCGGCCACTTTCTTCTGCTTGCCCTTCTTGTCGGCCTCGTAGGCATAGAAACCCTTGCCGTTCTTCTGGCCCAGGCGCTTGGCCTCGTACAGCGCGTCGATCGCCGAACGGCGGTCGTCTTTCATGCGGTCCGGGAAGCCTTCAGCCATGACGTCGCGACCGTGGTGGCCGGTGTCGATGCCGACCACGTCCATCAGGTACGCCGGGCCCATTGGCCAGCCGAATTTTTCCATGACTTTGTCGATGCGCACAAAGTCCACACCGGCGCTGACCAACTTGGCGAAACCACCGAAGTACGGGAACAGCACGCGGTTGACCAGGAAGCCCGGGCAGTCGTTGACCACGATCGGGTTCTTGCCCATTTTCTTGGCGTAGGCAACGGTGGTGGCAACCGCCAGCTCGCTGGACTTCTCGCCACGGATCACTTCCACCAGCGGCATCATGTGCACCGGGTTGAAGAAGTGCATGCCGACGAAGTTTTCCGGACGCTTGAGGGCCTTGGCCAGCAGCGAGATGGAAATGGTCGAGGTGTTGGACGCCAGGATGGTGTCGTCTTTAACCTGGGCTTCCACTTCAGCCAGTACGGCTTGCTTGACCTTCGGGTTCTCGACAACCGCTTCGACCACCAGGTCGACGTGGCCGAAATCGCCGTAGGACAGCGTAGGACGAATGCCGTTAAGCACTTCAGCCATTTTCGCGGCGGTCATGCGACCTTTATCCACGCGGCCGACCAGCAGCTTGGCGGCTTCTGCCAGGCCTTGCTCGATGCCGTGCTCGTTGATGTCTTTCATCAGGATCGGCGTGCCTTTGGACGCCGACTGATAGGCGATACCGCCGCCCATGATACCGGCGCCGAGTACGGCTGCCTGTTTCACGTCCTTGGCGATTTCGTCGTAGGCCTTGGCCTTTTTCTTCAGTTCCTGATCGTTCAGGAACAGGCCGATCAGGCTCTGGGCTGCGGAGGTTTTCGCCAGTTTGACGAAGCCAGCTGCTTCCACTTCCAGGGCTTTGTCGCGACCGAAGTTCGCGGCTTTCTGGATGGTCTTGATCGCTTCAACCGGCGCCGGGTAGTTCGGGCCGGCCTGGCCAGCCACGAAACCTTTGGCGGTTTCGAACGACATCATTTGTTCGATGGCGTTGAGCTTGAGTTTTTCCAGCTTCGGCTGACGCTTGGCCTTGTAGTCAAACTCGCCGCTGATGGCGCCCTTGATCAGGTTCAGTGCGGCTTCGGCCAGTTTTTCCGGGGCAACCACAGCGTCGACGGCACCGACTTTCAGCGCGTCTTCAGCACGGTTTTCCTTGCCAGCGGCAATCCACTCGATGGCGTTGTCGGCACCGATCAGGCGCGGCAGGCGTACGGTGCCGCCGAAACCTGGGTAGATGCCCAGCTTGACTTCAGGCAGGCCGATCTTGGCCGTGGCCGACATGACGCGAAAGTCAGCCGCCAGGCACATTTCCAGGCCGCCGCCCAACGCGATGCCGTTGATCGCGGCGACGGTCGGTACGTTGAGGTCTTCAAAATCGCTGAAAATCTTGTTGGCTTCGAGGTTGCCAGCCACCAGCTCGGCATCGGGCAGCTTGAAGTTGTCGACGAATTCGGTGATGTCAGCGCCGACGATAAACACGTCCTTGCCGCTGGAAACGATCACGCCCTTGACCGAAGCATCTGCTTTGATGGTGTCTACGGCCTGACGCAATTCATTCAGGGTTAGACGGTTGAACTTGTTGACGGACTCACCCTTGAGGTCGAACTTCAGTTCGACGATGCCACTTTCAAGAGCCTTAACCGTGATGGCTTTACCTTCGTAAATCATCAACTGATCTCCACGATATGGAAGCTGAACAGTACACACTGGACGCTGGCCTCTGGTTGGACACTGACCAGTTGCGTCAATGCTCATGCCAATCCGCCAGGCACACCCGCCAATGCGATAGTCGGGATTCTGTATGAGTCGTCTGACAGACAAACGCTCAATTCATACGCCCGTTTGATTTGGGTACGTCACCTTCATCCAATTCCGGGCAATTGTCAATCGCTCGAAAGCCTAGGAAAAACGCGACTTTCCAGTCATTTCAGAACCCCAACCCTAAGCCCGCGACTCGTCAATATTCAACTATTCACGAAATCAATAATGCAAAAGATATGGAAAAAGAATGTACAGAACGGGATATGCGGCTAGGCTAGCCGCAACCGTAAAGCGTCTGGATGAACATCCGACGCGCGAAACACCAGAATTACCGGCCTGCCTGGCCAACTCCAGCCCGATGATGATGTCGGGCTTTTTATTGCCTGCGATTCAGGCCAGGGCCTTGAGCAGCGCATCAATAGCCTTCAACACGCTCGCCTCGCCCTTCTCGCCCCAATACAAGGCGATCATCTGCTTGTCGGCTTCGACCTTGTAGACGTTGTCCGGCAGCGTCGCAAAATGCGGCAACAACTTTTCATCGACACACACTTCGCGCCACTGATTGACCCAGACCCCAGGCTCCAGCTGCCAGTAACTCCAGATCGCCGGCGTGCTGCCGCGCCGTGGCCGGCAATACTGCGCGCACGGGCTCGGCGGCTCTTGCTTGAGCCAATGCGGCCACTCCTGGGGCGACAACTGCATGGCCAGGCCGATGCGGCGTGCCTCCATGCGCAGGGCCATGCGCCCGCTCTGATGGCGCGACGGGCGCAGCCATGCCAGAGGGCTCAGAACCACCACAAGGATTGACACCACTATCCAGACCGTCATATGTGTACTCCCGAATTTCTAGATGAGCGGATTTGACCTGACGCAACCCCATCCGCTTGAAAGCAGCCATACTGAACTTATTGCAGTCCCTTGGAGGAACGCCTCATGCCCTACCAACATATTCTGGTCGCTGTTGATCTGACCGAAGAGTGCGATCCAGTGATCAAGCGCGCGCAGGAGTCTGCATTGGCCAATGGCGCCATACTGTCGCTGGTGCATATCGTCGAGCCCATGGCCATGGCCTTTGGCGGTGACGTGCCGATGGACCTTTCCCAGTTGCAGCAACAGCAGTTTGACCAGGCCAAAGAGCGCCTTGACCGCTTGATTCTCAAATACCCGCACTTGAAAAAGGAAGACTGCCACCTCACCTACGGTCAACCGCGCCAGGAAATCCACCATCTGGCCAAGGAAAAGGGTTGCGACCTGATCGTGGTCGGCAGCCATGGCCGTCACGGGCTGGCGTTGCTGCTCGGTTCCACTGCCAATGATGTGCTACACGGTGCGCCGTGCGATGTGCTGGCGGTGAAGCTGGTCAAAGACGCCAAGTAAACCGATACGAAAAGCCCGGCACTCACATCAGTGAGGCCGGGCTTTTTTATGGCTGGCGGGTCAATCAGGCATCCAACTCGGCCCAACGCTCAACCAGCACTTCCAACTCCTGGTTCAGTTTCTCCAGGGAAGCGATGACCTTGGCGGTTTCTGCCGCCGGACGCAGGTAGAAACCCGCGTCAGCCATGTCCGCTTCTACAGCGGCAATCTGCTGTTCCTTGGCGTCGATATCACCTGGCAAGGCTTCCAGCTCGCGCTGCAGCTTGTAGCTGAGCTTCTTTTTGGCCGAAGGCGCAGCTTCTTGGACAGGCGCAGCAGCGGCCACCGGGGTCACCACCGCCGAGTTCAAGTCGGCCTTGCCGGACTTGCTCTCGGTCACGCCCAGCAGGCGCGGCGAGCCGCCCTGGCGCAGCCAGTCCTGGTAACCACCGACGTATTCACGCACCTTGCCTTCGCCTTCGAAGACCAGGGTGCTGGTGACCACGTTGTCGAGGAATGCCCGGTCGTGGCTGACCATCAGCACAGTGCCATTGAAGGTCAACAGCACTTCTTCCAACAGCTCGAGGGTTTCCACGTCGAGGTCGTTGGTCGGTTCGTCGAGCACCAGCAGGTTGGCCGGCTTGCTGAACAGCTTGGCCAGCAGTAGGCGCGCACGCTCACCACCGGACAAGGCTTTCACCGGCGTACGTGCACGCTGCGGGCTGAACAGGAAGTCGCCCAGGTAGCTGAGGACGTGGCGGCTCTGGCCGTCGATATCGATAAAGTCGCGGCCTTCGGCAACGTTGTCGATCACGGTTTTTTCCAGGTCCAGCTGGTGGCGCAACTGGTCGAAGTAGGCCACGTCAATGCGCGTGCCTTCTTCCACGGTGCCGCTGGTCGGCTGCAGTCCGCTGAGCATCAGCTTGAGCAAGGTCGTCTTGCCGGTGCCGTTGGCGCCGAGCAGGCCGATACGGTCGCCGCGCTGCAGGACCATGGAGAGGTCCTTGATCAGGAACGGGCCGTCCGGGTGATGGAAGCTGACGTTCTCCAGCACCATCACTTGCTTGCCCGACTTGTCGGCGGTGTCCAGCTGGATATTCGCCTTGCCGGTGCGCTCGCGGCGTTCGCTGCGCTCGACACGCAGGGCTTTCAGGGCGCGTACGCGGCCTTCGTTACGGGTGCGGCGGGCCTTGATGCCCTGGCGGATCCAGACTTCTTCCTGGGCCAGCTTTTTGTCGAACAGCGCGTTGGCGGTTTCTTCGGCAGCCAGCGCGGCTTCCTTGTGTACCAGGAAGCTGGCGTAGTCGCCGTTCCAGTCGATCAGGCCGCCACGGTCCAGTTCAAGAATGCGGGTGGCCAGGTTCTGCAGGAAGGAACGGTCGTGCGTGATGAACAGCACGGCGCCCTGGAATTCCTTGAGGGCTTCTTCCAGCCAGGCAATCGCGCCAATGTCCAAGTGGTTGGTCGGTTCGTCGAGCAGCAGCAGATCCGGCTCGGACACCAGGGCCTGGGCCAGCAGCACACGACGACGCCAGCCGCCGGACAACTCGGCGAGGGTCTTGTCGGCCGGCAGTTGCAGGCGGCTCAAGGTGCTGTCGACCAGTTGCTGCAAGCGCCAGCCATCACGGGCTTCGAGGTCTTGCTGAACGTGCATCAGCTTGTTCAGGTCATCTTCGGTGACGCAGTTCTGCGCCAGGTGATGGTATTCGGCGAGCAGTGCGCCGACGCCATCGAGGCCTTCGGCAACCACGTCGAACACTGTCCGTCCGTCGGCCACCGGCAATTCTTGCGGCAATTCGCCGATCTTGAGGCCCGGCGCGCGCCATACGGAGCCGTCATCGGGCTTCTGGTCGCCTTTGACCAGCTTCATCATGCTGGATTTGCCGGTGCCGTTGCGGCCGATGATGCACACCCGCTCACCACGGGCGATCTGCCAGGACACCTTGTCCAACAACGGCATAGCGCCGAAAGCAAGGGACACATCGCTGAATTTGAGCAGGGTCATACGCTTCTCCAAAAACTGGGCGCGCATTCTACCTGAGTTAGGGGTGGGATGCGGCTGGCATTTTCGCTGCCGACACGTTCTGTAGGACATTTCCAACGAACTTGAACGAACCGCCCAGCAAAGCTTTCGTCTGCGTCGGGCAAAAGGCTAAGCTAGGGGCAATCAGTGTCGGCGATGCCGATGCTAGTCGTGATTTCTCTGCACGGACGTCTCATGCGCAGTCGCCTTTTCAACTTTTTATCTTGTCTGCTTCTTTCCGCCACCGCCGTTCAATCCGCCCAGGCCGTGGACCTCACCACCCAACGTCAATATTACGATGAAGCCAAACGCGCCTTGGCCAAGGGCGATACCGGCCCGTACATGCAATACAGCCAGGCCTTGGCCGACTACCCGCTGACGCCGTACCTGGCCTACGACGAACTGACGGCGCGCCTGAAAACCGCGAGCAATCAGGAGATCGAACAGTTCCTGGCCAAAAACGGTGACCTGCCCCAGGCCAACTGGATGAAACTGCGCTGGTTGCGCTGGTTGGCCGACCGCGGCGATTGGCAGACCTTTGAAAAGTACTACGACGCCAAGCTCAATTTCGTCGAGCTGGACTGCCTGCATGGCCAGTACCAGCTCACCCACAACCTGAAAGCCGAAGGCTACAAGACCACCGAAAAGCTCTGGATGACCGGCAAGTCTCAACCGGCTGCCTGCGATGCCACCTTCGGCCAATGGGCGGCTGACGGCCAGCTCACCGAACAGAAGATCTGGGACCGCACCAAGCTCGCCGCCGAAGCGCGCAACTACGCACTCGCCAACAGCCTGGTGAAAACCTTGCCCACCCTCGGCGCTCAAGGCCGCCTGATGGTGGACGTGGCGCAAAAGCCCGACATGCTCAGTGACCCGTCACGTTTCCTGCCAGCCACCGAGGCCATGTCTGACGCCGTGGGCCTGGGCCTGCGTCGCCTGGCCCGCCAGGATCCAGACAAAGCCATGGCCCTGCTCGACGGCTACGCCAGCAGCATGCACTTCTCCCGTGACGAAAAAGTGTCGATCGCCCGTGAAATCGGCCTGACGTTGGCCAAGCGCTACGACCCGCGCGCCCTTGAGGTGATGACCAAATACGACCCAGAACTGCGCGACAACACCGTCTCCGAATGGCGCCTGCGTCTGCTGTTGCGCCTGGCGCGCTGGGAAGACGCCTACCAGTTGACCCGCAAACTCCCACAAGACCTGGCGACCACCAACCGCTGGCGTTACTGGCAGGCCCGCAGCCTGGAACTGGCCGAGCCGAAAAACCCACAAGCGCTGGTGTTGTACAAGAACCTGGCGCAAGAGCGTGACTTCTACGGCTTCCTTGCGGCGGATCGTTCCAAAGCCCCGTATCAGTTGAAGAACAAACCGCTGCTGATGAGCCAGGCGCTGGTCAACAAGGTGCGCAACACGCCGGGCGTGCGCCGTGCGCTGGAATTCTACGCCCGTGGCCAAGTGGTGGATGGTCGTCGTGAGTGGTATCACGTGAGCCGTCACTTCAACCGTGACGAGATGGTCGCCCAGGCCAAGTTGGCGTATGACATGAAATGGTATTTCCCGGCGATCCGCACCATCAGCCAGGCGCAGTACTGGGATGACCTGGACATCCGTTTCCCGATGGCTCACCGCGACACCCTGGTGCGTGAAGCCAAGGTGCGCGGCCTGCATTCGAGCTGGGTATTCGCGATCACCCGCCAGGAAAGCGCCTTTATGGACGACGCCCGCTCCGGCGTTGGTGCCAGTGGCCTGATGCAACTGATGCCTGGCACTGCCAAGGAAACCGCGCGCAAGTTCAGCATCCCCCTGGCCTCCCCGGCCCAGGTACTGGACCCGGACAAGAACATCCAGCTCGGCGCCGCCTACCTGAGCCAGGTGCACAGCCAGTTCAACGGCAACCGCGTGCTCGCCTCCGCGGCCTACAACGCCGGACCCGGCCGCGTGCGCCAGTGGCTGCGTGGCGCGGACCACCTGAGTTTCGATGTGTGGGTGGAAAGCATTCCGTTCGACGAAACCCGCCAGTATGTGCAGAACGTGCTGTCTTATTCGGTGATCTACGGGCAAAAGCTCAACTCGCCACAGCCGTTGGTGGATTGGCATGAGCGGTATTTTGATGATCAGTAACAAGAGCAGCTTCAAGCGTTAAGTTTGAAGCTTCAAGAGAAATGCCCGCATTGAGAAATGCGGGCATTTTTTATGGACTGTACGTTAGTGTGATGCGTGTTCTTCAAGTCCATCACTGAACTGCAACGCCGCCAGTCTTGCATACAACGCATTGCTCGCAATCAACTGCTGATGCGTACCCACAGCCACTAACTTGCCCTGATCCATCACTGCGATGCGATCGGCGTTTTTCACCGTGGCCAGCCGATGGGCGATCACCAGCGTGGTGCGCCCTTGCATCAATTGCGGCAGCGCTTGCTGGATCAGGTGTTCACTCTGGGCATCGAGGGCGCTGGTGGCTTCGTCGAGCAGCAGGATCGGCGCGTCCACCAGCAGCGCGCGGGCGATGGCCAGGCGTTGGCGTTGGCCGCCGGAGAGGCCCATGCCGCCGTCGCCTAGATGAGTCTGGTAGCCGTCGGGCATTTGCAGGATGAAGTCGTGGGCATGGGCAATGCGAGCGGCGGCTTCAACCTGTTCCTGGGTGGCGGTCGGGTTGCCGTAACGGATGTTGTCTTCGACGCTGCCGAAGAACAGCGCCGGGCTCTGGGACACCAGGGCGAAGTGACGGCGCAAGTCCATGGGGTCGAGCTCGGTGAGCGGATGGCCTTCGAGCAGGATGCGGCCTTGCTGGGGGTCGTAGAAGCGCAACAACAGGTCGAAAATCGTCGATTTACCCGCGCCGGAAGGGCCCACCAGCGCGAGGGTTTCGCCGGGATTGATGGTCAGATTAAGGCCGTCGATGGCGTAGCTGTCCGGCCGTGAGGGATAGGAAAAACGCAGGTCTTGCACCTCCATGCGACCGCTGACGCGGGCCGGCAGCTGGACAGTGCCTGCTGTCGGCGCCTGGATCTCGTTGCTCGACTGCAACAACTCACCAATGCGCTCGGCAGCCCCGGCGGCGCGCTGCAACTCACCGAGTACTTCGCTCAGGGTGCCGACCGCGCTGCCGACGATCAAGCTGTAGAACACAAAGGCCGCCAGCTCACCGCCGGAAATACGTCCGCTGATCACGTCCATGCCGCCGACCCACAGCATTACGCCCACGGCACCGAGCACCAGCATGATCACCAGCGTAATCAGCCAGGCGCGTTGGGTGATGCGCTTGCGCGCGGTGGTAAAGGCGTCCTCCACGGTCACGGCGAAACGCTGTTCGTCCTGCACTTGGTGGTTGTAGGCCTGCACGGTCTTGATTTGGCCAAGCGTCTCAGACACATAGCTGCCCACATCGGCGATGCGGTCCTGGCTTTGCCGTGACAGGGTGCGCACCCGGCGGCCGAAGATGAGTATCGGCGCCAGCACCAGCGGCAACGCCACCACCACGATGCTGGTGAGCTTGGGGTTGGTGACAAACAGCAGCACGATGCCACCGATGACCATCAAGGCATTACGCAGGAACAGCGACAGCGATGAGCCGATTACCGACTGCAGCAAGGTGGTGTCGGTGGTCAGTCGCGACTGGATCTCCGAACTGCGGTTGTTCTCGTAAAAGCCCGGATGCAGGTAGATCAAATGGTTGAACACTTGCCGACGGATATCCGCCACTACGCGCTCGCCGATCCAAGACACCAGGTAGAACCGCGCAAACGTGCCCACCGCCAGGCCCAATACCAGGACCATGAACAGACCGATGGACTGGTTGAGCAAGTGCGGAGACTGGGTCATAAAGCCCTGATCCACCAGCAGGCGGATGCCCTGCCCCATGGACAAAGTGATGCCGGCCGTGACGATCAGCGCCAACAGGGCGCCGAGCGCCTGCCAGCGGTAGGGTGCGATGAAGCGGCTGGCCAGACGGATCGCGCGGCGTTGACGGACTGAGAACATGGAGGGCATCACCAATGAGGAACCTGTCTTCAACATTGGGGGAACTTGGGTAAATAACAATGAGTCAGGTTAATTATGCCCGCCGATACCTAACCCTAGAGGCTATCGGTCTAATCCCTGGCTGGAAATTTGTAGCGGTTTCTGGTCGACTGGGTATTCGAACCGGTGACTTTGAAAGGAGTTGTAACAGCCTGGTCACGCGGGCGGCTTAGAGTGATAAGCAGAATGGGTACACAACCTGATGAGGAGACAGGCCATGACCTTGCAGAACAGCAGCGATGCCAACGTTAACGTGATCCGTCAGCCACAGCAGTTGCCTTGCTCGTATATCAACGCCAAGGGCGAGGAAGTGACGATCACCGAGGAAATGATCCAGCAAGCCTGCCGCGAACTGGACGAAAAACTGGTCAAGCCTGCCCAGCAAGGCTGAAGCGCCGACGCTCTTTCAAACCCGGCCCAGGTGGCCGGGTTTTTTATGGGGGTCTAAACGCTCACCGCGCCCAATGCGCTGATGATGTTCGACAGCGCCGCCGATTCACCGTTGATACGCACCTTCAAGCCATCAATCTCGCGGCGCTCCGGGTAGTTCTTGCGCAGCAGGTCAAACGCCTTACGCTGTTCTTCCACTGTTCCCACCAGACTACGCCGGAAATCCGCATCATCACGGCGTGGGTCGTACACGCTGCGGCACAGGGTCGCCAGCGCCCAGGCCGGGTCGGTGGACGCGTTCAAGTGCACCTCGGCCAACCACGGCGGCGGCAGCAAATCACTCAATTGAATACTCGGTTCCTGCCCCAGGTACGCGCAGAACGCCTGATAGATCTGCGCCGTGCCGCGTTGCTTCCCATCCAGGCTGTAGCCGGCGATATGCGGCGTGGCCAGCACGCACAAATCTGCCAGGTCCACGTCCACTTCAGGCTCGCCCTCCCACACGTCCAGCACCGCTTGCAGGTCTTCGCGCGCCAGCAGCACCTCGCGCAGGGCGGCATTGTCTACCACCGGGCCACGGCTGGCGTTGATCAGCCAGGTGCCTGGCTTGAGCTGTTTGAGCCGCTGGCGATCAAACAGGTGCCAAGTGGAACCGTTGCCGGACTTGGTCAGCGGTGTGTGCAGGCTGATCACATCGCATTGCTCGATGACCTGCTCCAGGCTGACGTAATCGCCGTCTTCGGCAATCTGCCGTGGCGGATCGCACACCAGCACGTTCCAGCCCAGGCCCTTGAGAACCTTGACCAGCCGCCCGCCGACTTCACCAGCCCCGACCACGCCATAGGTGCGCTGGTTGAGGTCTGCGCCTTCGATTTCGGCCAGGGTCATCAGGCTGCCCAGCACATAGTCCACCACGCCCCGCGCATTGCAGCCGGGAGCGCTGGACCATTGGATCCCGGCCTGCTTGAAGTAGTCGAGGTCCAGGTGATCGGTACCGATGGTGCAGGTGCCGACGAAGCGCACCTTCGTGCCCTCCAGCAGGGCGCGGTTGACGTTGGTCACCGAGCGCACCAGCAACACGTCGGCCTGCTCGACCGTGGCGCGGTCGATGGAACGGCCAGGCACTCGGCGAATCTCGCCAAACCCCTGGAAGAATGCATCGAGCAGCGGAATATTTTCGTCGGCAACAATCAGCATGGCAGGCTCCTTTCGCGGACCCGCAGTGTACAGGGATCACGGCCCGCGCTTACAAATCCCTAACACAGGTTTTTTCCTGACCAATGTGTCAAGGCGTAGAATCCGCCGTCCTTGCGCTTCCCTTTATTGGACACCTGTACGTGAACACTGCCTCTGCCACCCTCAGCCGCCCCGCCCGTATCAGCCGGGAAGTCGGCGGCCTGCTGACGCTTGCACTGCCGATCATGGTCGGCCAACTGGCCACCACCGCGATGAGCTTTGTCGATGCCGTGATGGCCGGCCGCGTCAGCCCCCAGGACCTGGCAGCAGTGGGCCTGGGCAACTCGATCTGGATTCCGGTCTACCTGCTGATGAGCGGTACGCTGCTGGCCACCACGCCTAAAGTCGCCCAACGCTACGGCGCGGGCCAGTACCGCGAGATCGGGCCGTTGGTGCGTCAATCACTGTGGCTGGCCTTGATGGTCGGCATCATCGGCTCACTGCTGCTGCTCTGCGCCGAACCGATCCTGCATGCAATGAAGGTGGAGCCGGACCTGATCGCGCCCACCATGGGTTACTTGCATGGCATCGCCGCCGGTATGCCGGCCATTGCGTTCTATTACGTGCTGCGCTGCTTCAGTGACGGCCTGGGCCGCACGCTGCCGAGCATGGTCATGGGCCTCTTCGGCCTCGCGCTGAACATTCCGCTGAACTACATCTTCATCTATGGTCACCTCGGCCTGCCGGCCATGGGCGGCGTAGGTTGCGGCTGGGCCACGGCCATTTCGATGTGGGCGATGATGCTCGGCCTGGCCGTCTGGACCCGCTGGGGGCCGGTCTACCAGAGCAGCGAGTTGTTCAAGCGCTTCGACTGGCCGCAATGGGCAGTGATCAAACGCATATTGAGCATTGGCCTGCCGATTGGCGTGGCGATCTTTGCCGAGTCGAGCATTTTTGCGGTGATTGCCCTATTGCTGGGCAGCCTGGGCGCCACAGTGGTGTCCGGTCATCAGATCGCACTGAACGTCAGCTCCCTGGTGTTCATGATCCCCTACTCCTTGAGCATGGCGGTCACCGTGCGGGTCGGCCAGGCCTTGGGGCGCGGCGAACCGCGTGAAGCGCGCTTCGCCGCCGGTGTCGGCATGGGCACGGCGCTGGCCTACGCTTGTCTGTCCTGCAGCCTGATGCTGCTGTTTCGCGAGCAGATAGCGGCGATCTACACCCCGGACCCGGTGGTCATTCACCTGGCTTCGATGCTGATCGTGTTCTCGGCACTGTTTCAGTTCTCCGACTCGATCCAGGTCACGGCAGCCGGCGCACTGCGTGGCTACCAGGACACCCGGGTGACCATGGTACTGACCTTGTTCGCGTACTGGGGCGTTGGCCTGCCGGTGGGTTACGCCCTGGGGCTGACGAATTGGCTGGGCGAGCCGAGCGGCCCAAGCGGCTTGTGGCAAGGGCTGATCGTGGGCCTGAGCTGTGCGGCGGGGATGTTGCTAGTGCGCTTGGCGCGCAGTGCACGCCGACGTATCCGCGCCGACAAGGCACGGGTTTAAGCGGACTTCTTGCGGATCCAGTACAGGTACGTACCGGCCTGCTCCTGCTGACCCACCAATTCGTGGTCAAGGAACACACAGAACTTGGGGATATCGCGGCGCGTGGACGGGTCGGTCGCGATCACCTTGAGCAAGCCGCCGGGAGGCAGGTCGCGGATGTGCTGGTGCAACATCATCACGGGCTCCGGGCAATTCAAGCCTGTTGCATCTAAGGTGCCGTCGACGGCGCTGTCGAAAATGTCGCTCATGATCTACTCCTGAAACTGGCCGCCAGTCTACCGGGCCTTGGTTTTCTTCACATCCACCAACCGACGCAAATGGCAGGTCACTTCCTCACGGTCGTGATACAGCTGCTTGCAGCCGATCTCCACGCGGATGCCGCGCGCCTTGAAACCGTCTTCGATGCGTTCCAGCAGGCGCTTCACTTCGGCGTAGCGCTGCTTCATCGGCAGCTTCAGGTTCACCACCGCCTCGCGGCAATGCCCTTCGCCGATCCAGGTTTCCAGCAGCGCGGCGTTACGCGCCGGCTTTTCGACGATGTCGCAGACCATCCAGTCCACCGGCTGCTTGGGCACGAAGGTGAAACCGTCGGCCATCAAGTGCTGCACCAGGCCAGTGTCCATCAGGCTTTCGGCCATCGGGCCGTTGTCGATGGCAGTCACCAGCATGCCGCGGTTGACCAGTTGCCAGGTCCAGCCGCCGGGCGCTGCACCGAGGTCCACGCCGGTCATGTCGCCGTGCAGACGCTCGTCCCACTGGTCGCGGGGGATGAAGTGGTGCCAGGCTTCTTCCAGCTTCAAGGTCGAACGGCTGGGTGCTTCGCGGGGGAACTTGAGACGTGGGATACCCATCGGCCACATTGCCGAGTTGTTCGACTCGGCCAGGCCCATGAACACTTCGCGGCCACTCTTGAAGGTCAGCAGCAGGCGCGGCTTGCTCGGGTCGTCCACCAGCTTGCCGGCGTTCAGCAGGGCTTTGCGCAGGTGCACTTCGAATTTCTTGCAGAAATTGGACAGTTCCTTGCCGTCGTTGGTGTCGACCATCTCCAGCCACAGGCTGCCGCACACCGGGAACTCGCGCAGGTGAGCGAGGATCACGCTGATGCGGTCGGTTTCCGGCAGGTCGATGAACACCCCGCGCGCCCACTGCCGTGGAAAGATCAGCTCGGCAAAGCGCTGGCCGTGCATCAGGTGCTGGGCGCCGTCCTCGATGGTGCAGACAAATTCGGCGCAGGCGCTGCCGGTCTTGGCCTTGGCGTAGCCGGAAACGTTCAGGCGCGCGGCGAGGTCCGCGATCTCGGAACAGACTTCGCCTTCAAAACCCGGGCGGCAGTGCATAAAAAGGGTGTTCATCAACTCTCCAAGTGAATCAACTGACGTTGCGCTGTCGCAATGCCTGTCATGAAAACCCGCGCATGATAACGGAGTTCGGAACCTTGGACTTAACGATAGAGTCCAGTTATTAGCCTGCTAATGAAAACAGGGCTAAGTTGATAGCTCTGTTCGTCCCGTCAGGTCCGTAGCCGTGCGGACCATAAGGAGTCGTGTCATGTCATCGCTTGATAGCCTGAGAACCCTTAAGACCCTGGAAATAGACAGTAAAACCTACCACTACTTCAGCCTGCCCGAAGCCGCCAAGAGCCTGGGTGACCTGGACAAGCTGCCGATGTCGCTCAAGGTGCTGCTGGAAAACCTGCTGCGCTGGGAAGACAACAAGACCGTCACCGGCGCCGACCTCAAGGCGATTGCCGCCTGGCTCAAGGAACGCCAGTCCGACCGTGAGATCCAGTACCGCCCCGCCCGAGTGTTGATGCAAGACTTTACCGGCGTCCCCGCCGTGGTCGACCTGGCCGCCATGCGCGCCGCCGTGGCCAAGGCCGGGGGCGATCCGCAGCGCATCAACCCGCTATCGCCCGTGGACCTGGTGATCGACCACTCGGTGATGGTCGACAAGTTCGGCAACGCCGACGCCTTCGAGCAAAACGTCGACATCGAAATGCAGCGCAACGGCGAACGCTACGCCTTCCTGCGCTGGGGCCAGAGCGCCTTTGACAACTTCAGCGTAGTGCCACCCGGCACCGGCATCTGCCACCAGGTCAACCTCGAATACCTCGGCCGCACCGTGTGGACCAAGGACGAAGACGGCCGCACCTACGCCTTCCCGGACACCTTGGTCGGCACCGATTCCCACACCACCATGATCAACGGCCTCGGCGTACTCGGCTGGGGCGTGGGCGGGATCGAAGCAGAAGCGGCGATGCTCGGCCAGCCGGTGTCGATGCTGATCCCGGAAGTGATCGGCTTCAAGCTCACCGGCAAATTGAAAGAAGGCATCACCGCCACTGACTTGGTGCTGACCGTGACCCAGATGCTGCGCAAAAAAGGCGTGGTGGGGAAATTCGTCGAATTTTACGGCGACGGCCTGGCTGATCTACCGTTGGCCGACCGTGCCACCATCGCCAACATGGCCCCGGAATACGGCGCCACCTGCGGCTTTTTCCCGGTGGATGAGGTGACGCTGGATTACCTGCGACTCTCCGGCCGTCCTACCGAAACCGTGAAACTGGTCGAGGCCTACACCAAGGCACAAGGCCTGTGGCGCAACGCGGGCCAGGAGCCGGTGTTCACCGACAGCCTGGCCCTGGACATGGGCAGTGTGGAAGCCAGCCTGGCCGGGCCGAAACGCCCGCAGGACCGTGTGGCGCTGCCCAATGTCGGCCAGGCCTTCAGTGACTTTCTCGACCTGCAATTCAAACCCACCAACAAAGAAGAGGGCCGCCTGGAAAGCGAAGGCGGTGGCGGGGTTGCCGTGGGCAATGCCGACCTGGTGGGCGAAACCGATTACGAATACGACGGCCACACCTATCGCCTGAAAAACGGCGCGGTGGTGATCGCCGCGATCACCTCCTGCACCAACACCTCAAACCCCAGCGTGATGATGGCGGCCGGGCTGGTGGCGAAAAAGGCCGTGGAAAAGGGCCTGACGCGCAAGCCTTGGGTTAAAACCTCATTGGCGCCAGGCTCCAAGGTGGTCACCGACTACTACAAGGCGGCGGGCCTCACCCAGTACTTGGACAAGCTGGGCTTCGACCTGGTGGGTTACGGCTGCACCACCTGCATCGGCAACTCCGGCCCGCTACCCGAGCCGATCGAAAAAGCCATCCAGAAGGCCGACCTTGCGGTGGCTTCAGTGCTGTCGGGTAACCGCAACTTCGAAGGCCGCGTGCACCCACTGGTGAAAACCAACTGGCTGGCTTCGCCGCCGCTGGTGGTGGCCTACGCCTTGGCGGGCACCGTGCGCATCGATATCAGCAGCGAACCGCTGGGTAACGATCAGGACGGCAACCCGGTGTACCTCAAGGACATCTGGCCAAGCAGCACGGAAATCGCCGACGCCGTCGCCCAAGTCAGCACCGGCATGTTCCACAAGGAATACGCCGAGGTGTTCGCCGGTGATGAGCAGTGGCAAGCCATTGAAGTGCCACAAGCCGCCACCTACGTCTGGCAAGAGGATTCGACCTATATCCAGCATCCGCCGTTCTTCGACGACATTGCCGGGCCGCTGCCGGTGATCAAAGACGTCAAAGGCGCCAACGTGCTGGCGTTGCTCGGTGATTCGGTGACCACCGACCACATCTCCCCGGCCGGCAATATCAAGACCGACAGCCCCGCCGGTCGCTACCTGCGCGAACAAGGCGTGGAACCGCGCGACTTCAACTCCTACGGCTCGCGCCGGGGCAACCATGAAGTGATGATGCGCGGCACCTTTGCCAATATCCGTATCCGCAATGAAATGCTCGGTGGCGAGGAAGGCGGCAATACGCTGTACATCCCCACTGGCGAGAAGATGGCGATCTATGACGCGTCGATGAAGTACCAGGCCTCGGGCACGCCCTTGGTGGTGGTCGCCGGCCAGGAATACGGCACCGGTTCCAGCCGTGACTGGGCAGCCAAGGGCACCAACCTGCTGGGCGTCAAGGCGGTGATCGCCGAGAGTTTCGAGCGGATCCACCGCTCCAACCTGGTGGGCATGGGCGTGCTGCCGTTGCAGTTCAAGCTGGATCAGAACCGCAAGACGCTCAAGCTGACCGGGAAGGAGAAGATCGACATTCTCGGGCTGACCGACGTGGAGATCGTGCCACGGATGAACCTGACGCTGGTGATTACGCGGGAGGATGGGAGTACGGAGAAGGTGGAAGTGTTGTGCCGGATCGATACGCTTAATGAGGTGGAATACTTCAAGGCCGGGGGCATCTTGCACTATGTGCTTCGCCAGCTGATCGCCTCTTAAGTAACACTGCAAAACAAATGTGGGAGCGGGCTTGCTCGCGAATGCGGTGGATCAGTCAAAACATCTATGACTGACAGACTGCATTCGCGAGCAAGCCCGCTCCCACATTTTTTACCGTGTTCTGATTAGAACAACCACTTCCACAACAGCACCAGCACCACCACCGCCAGCACCGGCCGCGCAATGCGGTAAGCCTTCGGATGCTTGCGCTTCCACTGCTTGACCACACCGCTGAACTTGTCACTGAAAGTCTTGCTCCAGGCGTACGCCTGGTTGATCCCGCCCACGCGCTCGTCATCCAGGTTCTGCGGTGCAGTGGCGCGGCCCAATTGCTTGCTGACCCAACGGTTGACGCGGGTCATCACGCGGTTGCTCAGGGGGCGCTCGATGTCGCAGAACAGGATTACACGGGTCTGCTCGGTTTCATTCTTGACCCAGTGCACGTAGGTTTCGTCGAACATCACGTCTTCACCGTCACGCCAGGCGTACACCTGGCCGTCGACAAAGATGCGGCAATCGTCGGAGTTCGGCGTGGACAAACCCAGGTGGTAACGCAGGGAACCGGCAAACGGGTCACGGTGTGGGTTGAGGTGGCTGCCGCCCGGCAACAGCGCGAACATCGCGCCTTTGACGTTGGGAATGCTGCTGACCAGCGCCACGGTTTTCGGGCACAGCGCCTCGGCCGATGGCAGGGGTTTGTCGTACCACTTGAGGTAGAAACGCTTCCAGCCCTTCTTGAAGAACGAACCGAAGCCGGCGTCGTTGTTCTTTTCGGCGGCGCGGATATAACCCTCGTCGAACAGGTGCATGGCCTCTTCGCGGATCACTTCCCAGTTGTCCTTGAGCACGTCCAGTTCGGGGAACTTGCTGCGGTCCAGGTAGGGCTTGGACGGCACGGCCGAGAACAGGTACATCAAGGCGTTATACGGGGCGAACAGCGCCGAATGGTTGACGAACTGGCGCAATACCGGCAAACGCGCCTTGCCGCGCAGGTGCACGTACAGTGTGCTGCCGATAAACACCAACAACACCGACAGCTTGGCCGCTAAAGAAAAGGTCATGCAGCAACTCCTGAAAAAATGCGCCGGGCATCATAAACACTTGGGCCAGTATGCAGAAGGCCCAAGGTGTCAGTGCTGACACATATCAAGCCTGGTTTTCCTGATCGGTGAACAAATCGCTGAACAGCATGCTCGACAGGTAGCGCTCACCGGAGTCCGGCAGGATCACCACGATGGTCTTGCCCTGCATCTCCGGTTTCTCGGCCAGGCGCACCGCCACAGCCATCGCAGCGCCGCAGGAGATGCCACACAGAATCCCTTCTTCCTGCATCAGCCGCAGGGCCATGGCCTTGGATTCGTCGTCGGTCACCAGTTCCACGCGGTCAACCATCGACAGGTCGAGGTTCTTCGGCACAAAACCGGCGCCGATGCCCTGGATCTTGTGCGGGCTGGGCTTGATCTCTTCACCGGCCAGCGCCTGGGTGATCACCGGCGACACGATCGGCTCGACAGCCACCGACAGGATCGGCTTGCCCGCAATGTTCTTGATATAGCGCGAAACACCGGTGATGGTGCCGCCGGTGCCCACGCCCGCCACCAGCACGTCCACGGCGCCATCGGTGTCGTTCCAGATTTCCGGACCGGTGGTTTTTTCATGAATCGCCGGGTTGGCCGGGTTTTCGAACTGGGCTGGCATAAAGTAGGTGGCCGGGTCGCTGGCAACAATTTCGCCGGCTTTTTCGATCGCGCCCTTCATGCCCTTGGCCGGCTCGGTCAGTACCAGTTCAGCGCCGAGGGCCTTGAGCACCTTGCGGCGCTCGATGCTCATGGACGCTGGCATGGTCAGCAGCAACTTATAGCCACGGGCGGCGGCGACGAATGCCAGGCCGATGCCGGTGTTGCCGGAGGTGGGTTCGACAATGGTCATGCCCGGCTTGAGTTTGCCGGTGCTTTCAGCGTCCCAGATCATGTTTGCGCCAATGCGGCATTTCACCGAGTAGCCTGGGTTACGCCCTTCGATCTTGGCCAGGATGGTCACGCCACGCGGTGCGATGCGGTTGATCTGAACCAGGGGCGTGTTACCGATGGAGTGCGCGTTGTCTGCAAAGATGCGGCTCATGACGGGTCCTATGGGTCGATTCAAGGAAGGCCACAAGGGTATGCCTCGTGCCGCAAAGCGTCCAGTCGGAGGAACGTTGCGCCCTTCGCAACAGTCCATCCCCTATACGGACAGAGGACCCTCCCCATGAAACGTCGCTACAGCTGGCCACTATGGACCGTCGCCGGATTGCTGGTGGTATTGATTGCCTTGAACATCGCGCTGCCCTATGTAGTGCGCAACTATTTGAATGAAAAGCTCGCCGACATGGGTGACTACCGCGGCGAAGTCACTGATGTTGACCTGGCCTTGTGGCGTGGTGCCTATCGCATCAATGGCCTCAAAATCGTCAAGGTCGACGGCAAAGTGCCCGTCCCGTTCGTCAACGCACCCTTGATCGAATTTGCGGTGAGCTGGCACTCGCTGTGGTACGACCATGCGGTGGTCGCCGAGGGGCATTTCGTGAAACCGGAGGTCAACTTCGTCGACGGCGGCGCCAACAAGCAGGCGTCACAGACGGGTAAAGGTACTGACTGGCAGGAACAGTTGCGGAAACTGCTGCCGATTACCCTGAATGAAATGCGTATTGAAGACGGCAAGATCTCGTTCCGCAACTTCAACTCCAAGCCTCAGGTGAACATCAACGCCACCTCGGTCAATGCCAGTTTCTACAACCTGACCAACGTGGTCGATGTGAAAGGCAAGCGTGACGCGCGCTTTGAAGGCAAAGCGTTGCTGCAGGGCCAGGCGCCGCTGGAAGCCACCGCCACCTTTGACCCGTTGAGCAACTTCGAAGAGTTCGAATTCCGTTTCCGCGCCAAAGACCTGCAGCTAAAACGCATGAATGACTTCGCCTCGGCCTACGGCAAATTCGATTTCAAGGCCGGCACGGGTGACGTGGTCATTGAAGCGCAGGCCGAAAAAGGCCAGCTGACCGGCTACATCAAGCCGTTACTGCGGGATGTGGAAGTATTCGACTGGAAACAAGACGTAGAAAACAAAGACAAGAACATCTTCCGCTCGATCTGGGAGGCCGTGGTCGGCGCCAGTGAAACCGTGCTGAAAAACCAGAGCAAAAACCAGTTCGCCACCCGTGTTGAACTCAGTGGCAGCGTGCACCAGCAAAATGTCAGCGCGTTCTCCGCGGTTTTAGCGATTTTGCGTAACGGCTTCATCCAGGCGTTCAATGCGCGGTATGAACAACCCAAGCCCTCGACGGATTGAACGTGACTGGCCATTCAGAGACTGAATAAGCCGCCTGCGTTCACAGTCGCCGGGGCTGCGCGGTATAGTCCAGGCATTGATGAATGCGAGGAAACACCGATGAAGTTCGAAGGCACCCAGGCCTATGTGGCTACCGATGACCTGAAACTGGCCGTCAACGCCGCCATTACCCTGGAGCGGCCGTTGCTGGTCAAGGGCGAGCCCGGCACCGGCAAGACCATGCTCGCCGAGCAATTGGCCGAGTCCTTCGGTGCCAAGCTGATCACCTGGCACATCAAGTCCACCACCAAGGCCCATCAGGGCCTGTACGAGTACGACGCGGTGAGCCGCCTGCGCGACTCGCAACTGGGCGTGGACAAGGTGCACGACGTGCGCAACTACCTGAAAAAGGGCAAGCTCTGGGAAGCCTTCGAATCCGAAGAGCGGGTGATCCTGCTGATCGATGAAATCGACAAGGCCGACATCGAGTTCCCCAACGACCTGCTGCAAGAACTCGACAAGATGGAGTTCTACGTCTACGAAATCGACGAGACCATCAAGGCCAAGAAACGCCCGATCATCATCATTACCTCCAACAACGAAAAGGAGCTGCCGGACGCCTTTCTGCGCCGCTGCTTCTTCCACTACATCGCCTTCCCCGACCGCACCACCCTGCAGAAAATCGTCGATGTGCACTACCCCGACATCAAGAAGGACCTGGTCAGCGAAGCGCTGGACGTGTTCTTCGACGTGCGCAAAGTACCGGGCCTGAAGAAAAAACCCTCCACCTCCGAACTGGTGGACTGGCTCAAGCTGCTGATGGCCGACAACATCGGCGAAGCCGTGCTGCGCGAACGTGACCCGACCAAGGCCATCCCGCCGCTGGCCGGTGCGTTGGTGAAGAACGAGCAGGACGTGCAGTTGCTGGAGCGTCTGGCGTTCATGAGCCGTCGCGGTAACCGCTGATGCTGCTCAACCTGTTCAATGAAATGCGCGCCGCCAAGGTGCCGGTGTCGGTGCGCGAGCTGCTCGACCTGATCAACGCGCTGAAAATGCGCGTGACCTTCGCCGACATGGACGAGTTCTACTACTTGGCCCGGGCGATCCTGGTGAAGGACGAGCGGCATTTCGACAAGTTTGACCGGGCCTTTGGCGCCTATTTCAACGGCCTGGAGAAACTCGACGATCACCTGCAAGCCCTGATTCCCGAAGAGTGGCTGCGCAAGGAGTTCGAGCGTTCGCTGACTGATGAGGAACGCGCGCAGATCCAGTCCCTTGGCGGCCTGGACAAGCTGATCGAAGCATTCAAGAAACGCCTGGAAGAGCAAAAGGAACGTCACGCCGGTGGCAACAAGTGGATCGGCACCGGCGGCACCAGCCCGTTCGGCTCCGGCGGCTACAACCCGGAAGGCATCCGCGTCGGTGACGCCGGCAAGCGCCAGGGCAAGGCCGTTAAGGTGTGGGACCAGCGCGAGTACAAGAACCTCGACGACCAGGTTGAACTGGGCACGCGTAATATCAAGATCGCCCTGCGCCGCCTGCGCAAATTTGCGCGCCAGGGTGCAGCCGAAGAGCTGGATATCGACGGCACCATCGACCACACCGCCCGCGATGCCGGCTTGCTGAATATTCAGATGCGCCCGGAGCGGCGCAACACCATCAAGCTGCTATTGCTGTTCGATATCGGCGGCTCGATGGATGCCCACGTGAAGATCTGCGAAGAGCTGTTCTCCGCGTGCAAGACCGAGTTCAAGCATTTGGAGTACTTCTACTTCCATAACTTTGTGTACGAGTCGGTGTGGAAGAACAACCAGCGCCGCACCTCCGAGCGCACCTCGACCCAGGACCTGCTGCACAAGTACGGCGCGGATTACAAAGTGATTTTTATCGGCGATGCGTCGATGGCGCCGTATGAAATCACCCAGGCCGGCGGTAGCGTCGAGCATTGGAATGAAGAACCGGGGTATGTGTGGATGCAGCGCTTCATGGCCAAGTATAAGAAGCTGATCTGGATTAACCCGTATCCGAAGGACACTTGGGGGTATACGGCGTCGACGGGGATTGTGCGGGAGTTGGTGGAGGATCAGATGTATCCGCTGACGTTGCGGGGGTTGGAAGAAGGGATGCGCTTTCTTTCCAAATAGGCGGTGATCTAAATGTGGTAGCGGGCTTGCTCGCGAAGGCGGTAGATCAGTCAAAATCTCTGTTAACTGATACTCCGTCTTCGCGAGCAAGCCCGCTCCCACATTTTGGAAAGCGGCGTTAGTTAAATCGGCGCAAATACTCGATGTGCTGCTGATGCGCAGTCTCCTGCACCACCGGCGCCAGCCGCACCTTCTCCCCCGGCAAACACTGCGCCAGCCGCGCCAGCGACAACGGCGTCAACGCCCCCAGACGCGGATAACCGCCAATGGTCTGCCGGTCATTAAGCAACACAATCGGCTGCCCATCCGGCGGCACCTGGATCGCTCCCAGAGGAATCCCTTCGGAAATCAACGACGGCCCCTGATATTGCAACGGCGTGCCCAGCAGGCGCATGCCCATGCGGTCGGCTCGGCTGTCCAGGGACCACTCGGTGTTGAATGCGTCAAACAGGCTTTGCCCGCTGAACTGGCCGATCTGGGCGCCGACGATCACGTCCAACGTGGCCTTGGCCAGGCCTGGATCGCTCAGCACTTTCATTGCGCCGCCGACGCCGGAATAAGCCAAGCGCCCGCCTTCGGCCAACGCCTTGCCGAAACCGTCCACGCCGCCCAGTTCTTCACGCACAACGGTGGCGCAACTGCCCAACACGTCCGGCGCATCGAACCCGCCCGGCGCCGCCAGATAGGCCCGCGCGCCATTGAATGGCTGGGTAAAGCGCAAACGCTGGCCCTTTTGCAGGATAAAACTGCGGCCGGGGCTGATGGCACGTTCGTCGATGTAAGCACCCAAGTCCGCACCGGCCAGGGCCAGCAGGCAATAATCCTCGGCCTGCACGGTAAAGCCGCCCAGGGTGATTTCCACCACCGGCGCGTCCAGCGCATTGCCCAACAGCCAGTTGGCCCAGGACATCGACACCCAGTCCAGCGCTCCGCCCTGGGTTACGCCCAGGTGACGCACGCCAAAGCGGCCGGCGTCCTGCAACAGGCACAGCGGTGTGCTGGCCTCGATGATCAAGCGGCTCATGCCTGCGCCTCCAACGGCGTGTCATCGCCACCCAGTTTGATGAATTGCGCGTGATCGACGGATTCGAAGCGTACCTTGTCGCCGGGCTGCATCAGGCTATAACCGTCGCGCTCACGGTCGAACAACTTGGCCGGGGTGCGGCCGATCAGGTTCCAGCCGCCCGGCGAGACCACCGGGTAGGCCGCGGTTTGCCGTTCGGCAATGCCGACGCTGCCCGCCGCCACGCGTTTGCGCGGGGTGTTGAGGCGTGGCGCAGCGAGGACTTCATCCACCAGGCCCATAAAGGCAAAACCGGGGGCGAAGCCGAGGGCGAACACTTGGTATTCGTGGGCGCTGTGGCGGCGGATCACGTCATCGACGCTGAGCCCGCTGCGCTGGCTGAGCAGGCTCAGTTCGGGGCCGACGCTCAGGTCGTACCACACCGGCAGCACGTGGCACTGGCCGCTGCCCTGGGTGTGCGGCTGCAGGTCGGTCAGGGCCTGGTCGATCAATTCCCGTGCTTGGGCCGGGTTCAATGCGCTGAGGTCGTAATGCACCATCAAGGTGGTGTAGGACGGCACCAGGTCGACCAACGCCGCGCCGAAACCGCTGCGCAGGCGCTGGGTGGCGGCGAGCATCCAGGGCATGTTGGCTTCGGCGATTGCATCAAACAGACGCACCATCAGGCAGTCGATGGCCACCACTTCAATCCGTGGCTTCATGCTGGCTTCAATGCCTCGCGGATTCGCTGTACGGCGGCGATTGAGCTGGCATTGTCGCCATGCACGCACAGCGTGTTGGCTTGCAGGACCAACGAGCTGCCGTCGCTGGCGGTCAGCGCTTCCCCCCTGGAAATGGTCAAGGCTTGCTGCAGGATGGTGTCGGCATCGTGGTGCACGGCGCCGGGCAACTGCCGCGAGACCAGGTGGCCCTTATTGTCGTAGGCGCGGTCGGCAAAGGCTTCGAACCACAGGGTGACGCCATATTCATCGCCCAAGGCCTGCGCTGCGCTGTTGTCGCGGGTTGCCAGCAACATCAGCGGCAGGTCGCCGTAAGCTGCCACAGCCTGGATCACCGCGCGCAATTGCGCGGGCTTGGCCATCATGTCGTTGTACATCGCGCCGTGGGGCTTCACATAGCTGACCCGCCCACCTTGCGCCCGGCAGATGCCGTCGAGGGCGCCGATCTGATAGTGCAGCAGGTCCTGGATTTCCTGGGGGGTGTAGGCCATGGAGCGACGGCCGAAACCTTGCAGATCCTGGTACGCCGGGTGCGCACCGACTTGCACGCCATGCTTGAGCGCCAGGCTGACGGTCTTGCGCATGATGCTCGGGTCGCCGGCATGGAAGCCGCACGCCACGTTGGCGCAATCAATGAACGGCATGACCTCGGCGTCCAGACCCATAGTCCAGTTGCCGAAGCTTTCGCCGATGTCGCAATTCAGTAGAAGGCGGCTCACGTTGGTCGCTCCTGTAGGCATTGTTATTTTGTAGTGTGGGATTTTTTACGCAGAACTCGCAACTTGTCCTGACACCCCAACGGCGCTTATCGTGGAATAGCTCGATTTTTGGCGCTGGCCCGGTGCGGCGTCCAACTAATAAAAACCGATCCATGCATAAGAAAAAGTTGATCCCATGAATTTGAAGTTCCTCGAAACCTTCGTCTGGGTGGCCAAGCTCAAGAGCTTCCGCCTGACCGCCGAGAAGTTGTTCACCACCCAGGCGTCGATCTCCAGCCGCATTGCCGTGCTGGAAAGCGAGTTGGGGGTGAAGCTTTTTCTGCGCGACTCACGCGGCGTGAGCCTGACCCCGGAAGGCTTGAAGGTGCTCGACTATGCCGAGCAGATGATGGTGACGATGCAGGGCCTGAAGCAGTCCCTGGAGACCACCAGCAGCAAGGTCGGGCGCATCCGCATCGGCGCGATGGACACGGTGATACACACCTGGCTCAGCCCGTTGGTGGCGGAACTGATGGACCACTTCCCGCTGGTAGAGATCGAATTGGTCGCCGATACCGCGCTGAACCTCAGCGATCAGCTGCAAAAAGGCTTCCTCGACCTGATCCTGCAAACCGACCTGCTGCGCCTCGAAACCGTGCGCAGCCTGGAGCTGTGCAGCCACCCCATGGCCTGGATCGTCGCCAGCCAGTCGATCTACAACCGTGACTACGCCTCCCTGGCCGAACTGGCGCAGGAACGCATCATCACCTACTCGAAAAACTCCCATCCACACCAGGACGTGATCAGCCTGATGCAGGCCAACGGCGTGGCCGCGCCACGCATGAACTGCGTGAATTCGGTGTCGGCCATCACCCGTTTACTGCGCGATGGTTTTGGCATTGGCGCACTGCCGCCAGTGCTGGTCAGCGAAGAACTGGCGCGCGGCGAATTGGTGATGTTGCCAATGGCGCAGAAACTGCCGAACTTGCAGGTAGTGGTGTCGTGGCGCGTGGGGGTGGAGTTGGTGGAGGAGATTGTCGGGTTGTGCCAGAAGGTGGTAGCACGGTATGCCGAGGAAGTGGGTGAGGAGCGGATGGTGCTCGCTCACCCGTGAGGCTCAGAGCCCTTTGAGGTCCCGCTCTTCGATCGGCCGGCTCTGGCGCAGACGCTTGCCGCCCAACACCACCCAGTCGATCAAACGGAACAGGCACTCCAGGCCAAACGACAACAGCATCGCCCCGCCCAACCCCCAGCCCATGGCCTCGGGCGTCAGCAGGATCTGGTAGCTGTAGCCGTTCCATGTTTCCTGGCGGATATCCGAATCCGCCGCCACGGCCACTTGCAGGGCGCGGATGTACCACGGGCCTTGCATGGCCTGGAATTGCTTGTCCAACGCCACCTGGCGGTCAAGCATGGCGCCCAGGCTGTTGGCGTCGCTCTGGAACACCGGGTCATCACTGGCGCGGTAGTGCGCGACCAACGCCTTCAAGTCACCGTTGAAGAATTGCCGTGCCGTGTTTTCAAACCCGCTGAGGCCGGTCTGGGCCTCGATCAGATGAGCTTCGACGCGCTTGGCGTAGTCGTTGATGAAGCCCGGCACTTGCACGCCGACCAACAGGCCAATGGCAAACAGCACCAACCGCAGATAACTGAGCAACATGGTCGATATCCTTACTCGGTGATGCCTTGGCTGACGCATTCACCGCGTCGCCACAGGCTCCATTGGCCCGGTTCGTAGCGGGTCCAGTTTTCGTTGTCGGTCAAAGGCTCGGTGGCGATCACGGTCACCACGTCATTGGGCGTGGTTTCGGCCTGAAAATCGACGATTACGTCGACATCTTTCAAGCGTGCCGGGCCAAACGGGGCGCGACGGGTAATCTGCGCCAGCTTGGTCGAGCAATAGCAAAACAGCCAGTCGCCGTCGCTGAGCAGGCAGTTGAACACGCCTTTGCTACGGTATTCGGAGCAGGCGGCGATCAGGTCCGGCAGGACTTTTTCAATGTCCACCGGCTCCGGGAAGGCTTCGCGCACGCGGTTAAGCAGATCGCAAAAGGCCGCTTCGCTGTCGGTATCGCCCACGGGACGATAGAAAGTGGCGCGGGGGTTAAAGTCCGCCAACTGGCCGTTATGCGCAAAGCACCAGTTGCGGCCCCACAGTTCGCGCACGAACGGGTGAGTATTGGCCAGGCTGACCTTGCCGACGTTGGCCTGGCGGATATGGCCGATCACCACTTCGCTTTTGATCGGGTAACGCTGCACCAGCAGCGCGACTTCCGATTCGCTGCTCGCGGCCGGGTCCTGGAACAGGCGCAGGCCACGGCCTTCATAGAACGCGATGCCCCAACCGTCACGGTGGGGACCGGTGCGCCCACCGCGCTGCATCAGCCCGGTGAAGCTGAACACGATATCGGTGGGGACGTTGGCACTCATGCCCAATAATTCACACATGCCAGGGCTCTCGCAGCAGGGCGGACAACGTTAAAGGCGCGGTTCGACGCGCAGACCGCTCACGGGTGCCGGACGGCGAAAAGGCACGTCATCGTCATCTTGATCCGGTTCGGCGGCCAGGGCGGCATCGGCAGCAGCCTTGCGCTCACGGCGGGCGTTGGCAGCGCGCTCGATGGGCCAGCGGATCAGCACGAACACCAGGTACACGCCAAAGGCGATCATGCTGTACATGAACAGATCGGAAATGGCCCGCCAGGCGTTATTGCCGACCTTGAGCACCAGGTCCAGGGCGGTGATGGCCACGGCCGGCGCGAACTGGGTCTTGACCGGGTCGACGATGGTCGGGCTGAACAGCAACACCGCCATCAGCAACAGCAGCGGCTCGCGCAGCCAGCGCCAGATCCAGCGGGTCATGCGCCACCACACCAACAGGCAGCCCAAAGCGGCGAAGGCGTAAAGGCCCCAAGCGGTCAGATAGTCGTTCTCGGTCATGGTGTCCATGGCAAGGTTGGCAAACAGGCGGCTATGATAACGGCTTTTGCGTGTCGCGGCTGCAATGCCTGCCACCGTCCGCCCGATAGAGATTAATCCCATGCCTACATCGACCGCTCCGATTGCCCGCAAGGCCCAAGGCTCAGATCCGTACGCCTGGCTGCAAGAGCGCGACAGCGCTGAGGTGCTCGATTACCTCAAGGCCGAAAACGCCTGGCAGGAAGCGCAACTCGCCGATCAGGCAGCGCTGCGTGAAACCCTGTTCGAGGAGATCAAGGGCCGCATTCTCGAAACCGATCTGTCGCTGCCTTCGCCATGGGGCCCGTATCTGTATTACACCCGCACCACCGCCGGTGACGAATACGCCCGCCACTACCGCTGCCGTCGCCCGGCCGACGACAGCAACCAGGTGGATGACAGCAGCGAAGAGTTGTTGCTGGACCCGAACGTGCTGGCCAATGGCGGTTTCTTCTCCCTCGGCGCGTTCAGCATCAGCCCCGACCACCAACGCCTGGCCTACAGCCTCGATACCAGCGGTGAAGAGATCTACACCCTGTACGTGAAGGAATTGGCCACCGGCAAAGTCAGCGAACTGGCGTTTGAAGACTGCGACGGCAGCATGACTTGGGCGAATGACAGCCTGACCCTGTTCTTCGGCGAACTGGACGACACCCACCGCCCGCACAAACTGTATCGCTATCGCCTGGACGGCACGGCGGCGCAGGAAGTGTTCCATGAGCCCGACGGCCGTTTCTTCCTGCATTGCTACCGTTCCAGCTCCGAGCGCCAGCTGCTGCTGTCACTGGGCAGCAAGACCACCAGCGAAGTCTGGGCGCTGGACGCCGATCAGCCACACCTGGACTTCACCTGCCTGGCGCCCCGGGTCGAAGACCATGAATACGATGTCGACCACGGCCAGTTGAATGGGGCGTGGACCTGGTTCATCCGCAGCAACCGCGATGGCATCAACTACGCGCTGTTCGTGGCAACCGACATTGGCGACGTGCCGACCGAAGCTGAATGGCAGAACCTGATCCCCCACAGCGATGAGGTGATGCTCGACGGCGTGAGCCTGAACACCCACGCCATGACCCTGAGCCTGCGCATCGGTGGGCTGCCGGTGATCGAAGTGCACCCGCAGGGCTTGCCGGCCTATCGCGTGGAATTGCCTGACGCCGCCTACAGCCTCTACGTACAGAACAGCCTGGAGTTTGTCAGCGACAAGATCCGCCTGCGCTACGAAGCCCTGAACCGTCCGGCCCAGGTGCGCCAGCTGGAACTGGCCAGCGGCGCGCAACAGGTGCTCAAGGAAACCCCGGTACTCGGCGTGTTCAACGCCGATGATTACGTGAGCCAGCGCCTCTGGGCCACCTCGGCAGATGGCACCCAGGTGCCGATCAGCCTGGTGGTCAAGCGCGACCAGTTGGGTAAACCAACGCCTCTGTATCTGTACGGCTACGGCGCCTACGGTTCGAGCCTGGACCCGTGGTTCTCCCACGCACGCCTGAGCCTGCTGGACCGAGGCGTGGCGTTTGCCATCGCCCATGTGCGCGGCGGCGGTGAGCTGGGCGAGGCCTGGTATCGCAACGGCAAGCAGGAACACAAGCAGAATACCTTCAGCGACTTTATCGCCTGCGCCGAACACCTGATCGCCCAGGGCCTGACCACGTCCAAACAACTGGCCATCAGCGGCGGCAGTGCCGGCGGCTTGTTAATCGGCGCGGTGCTCAACCAGCGCCCGGCGCTGTTCCAGGCGGCGATTGCCGAAGTGCCGTTCGTCGATGTGCTCAACACCATGCTCGACCCGGAATTGCCGCTCACCATCACCGAGTACGACGAGTGGGGCAACCCGCAAGAACCGGACGTCTACGAACGCATCAAGGCCTACGCGCCCTACGAAAACGTTCGCGCCAAGGCCTACCCGCACCTGCTGGTGATCGCCGGCTACAACGACAGCCGCGTGCAATATTGGGAAGCCGCCAAGTGGGTGGCCAAGCTGCGCGACACCAAGACCGACGACAACCTGCTGCTGCTCAAGACCGAACTGGGCGCCGGCCACGGTGGCATGAGCGGTCGTTACCAGGGATTACGTGACGTAGCACTCGAATATGGCTTTGTGTTCAAGGCGCTGGGGCTGGTTTAAGGAACTTCGTAGGGCGGTCCTGTCTGAACACAGGACCGCCTACTGATTGATGGACCAAGATTGCAGCCATGGCACTACCGACGCTAATGAATACCGAAATCCGCGACATGCTCATGGATTGCGGCCTGTTCGACCCGCTGTTGCCGGAAGACTTTCACGTCGCCGCCGGCTATTTCAATATCAGCAGCATTGCCCGCGATGAGGTGATTTTCCTTGAGGGCGATGCTGGCACCTTCATGTGCATCCTCCACAGCGGCCAGGTGGCGGTGCAGAAAACCAACCACGACGGCCAGCGCCTGACCATCACCACCTTGCGCAGTGGCCGGGCCTTTGGCGAAATGGCGGTACTCGACGGCGAGCGCCGCTCGGCCAGTTGCATGGCGGCCAGTGACTGCGTGCTGTTGAACCTGGGCAAGGATTCCCTGGAAAAGATGCTCAACGAAGCACCCAGGGTTGCCGCCAAGATCATCCGCGCGATTGCCATCGCCCTGTCCAAGCGCCTGCGCATGGCCGACGGGCAATTACTTTCGCAACAGTTTTAGCCGCCCGGCGTCTTCGGCTTGCTGTCATTCTGCAGCAGGCCCGGCACCGTCTGATCCTTGGGTGGCGTGGGCAGCACGATGGGCACCAAGGGCGGCGAGCCGTTGGTCTTGGGCACGGCCGGTGGGGTGACTTGCGGGTACAACGTCGGCGTCGGGGTGCCCGGCGCGCCTGGCGTGGGGGCGGGCGCGACCGGTACGGTTTGCAACTCCTGAGCCTGCGCCGCACCAGAGGCGAGCGCGCTCAACACAATGACCGTTAGAATGCTGCACTTCATCGATGGCTCCATGGCCTGACCGGAATGTCGTAAGGCTACTCCCAACCGCGCAAGAATGCCCTTCCCAATGAGATTTCCATGAAACGTTTCGTTCTGCTGGACACCACCCCGATCCCCGACAACGGCGGTGCCTTGTGCCTGTTCGAATACGGTGAAGATTTCGTCATCAAGATTCAGGGCGGTGACGGCGGCCAGCTGATGAACACGCGTATGCACGGTTCCGAAGATGCGCTGGCAGAAATTCCCTGCCGCAAAGTCGCCGGGCGTGCGGACTCACGGGTGTTGATCGGTGGCTTGGGCATGGGATTTACCCTGGCGTCTGCCCTCAAGCACCTGGGCAAGACTGCCGAAGTGGTCGTGGCAGAACTGGTACCAGGCGTCGTGGAATGGAACCGTGGACCACTGGGCGAAAAATCCGGCCGCCCGCTGCTGGACCCGCGCACGGTGATCCGCCTGGAAGACGTGGCCAAGGTGCTGCAAGCCGAGCCCCAGGGCTTTGACGCGATCATGCTGGATGTGGACAACGGCCCCGAAGGTCTCACGCAAAAGGCCAACAGTTGGCTCTACTCCGCCGGAGGCCTGGCGGCCTGCGCCAAGGCCCTGCGCCCCAAAGGTGTGCTGGCCGTGTGGTCGGCCAGCGCGGACAAGCTGTTCAGCGACAAACTGCGCAAGGCCGGTTTCAAGGCCGAGGAAGTGCAGGTATTCGCCCATGGCAACAAGGGCACCCGGCACACCATCTGGATTGCGCAGAAGCTGTGATCGGCTAACGCAGGGAATTGCGGTAATCGATCACATACGGGACTTTTTTGTCGAAGGTCTTTTCCAGCTCGTTACGGTCGAGTTGGGTCATGCCGCCCAGTTGATGGGCGGTGAAACCGCTGTCGCCGACCTGTGAGCCCGGCGCCAGGCTGACCATGCGCTTGGCCACGGCCTCAATGGCGTCCTTGTAGCCCCCCTTCTTGTTCAGGTTGTACTTGCCCAGGTCAATTTGAGTGCGCAGCCAATTGCCCCAGTAGAACTCCAGGAACTCCGGCGCGATCTCGCCAACCTCGGGCTTGCCATACGCGGCATTGCGGGTGAAATACACCAGGCTGCGGAAGGTATCGTCCTGCAGGTTCTTGAAGCCCAGGTGCGCCGGCAGTTGCTCGGGCGGCAGGGTCTGGCCTTGATTGTCCTTGAGCCACACCTTGCGCGCGGCCTGCATGCGCTGCCAGAAGTTGGCCAGGGTCGGGCTGTTGCTGAAGTCGTCGGTGACCTTGACCCACATGTTCAGGCGAGGCCCGCCGCCGGGCACTTCCCACAAGGTGGTGAAGCTGTGGTGACCGTCGGTCAGGTACAACTGGCCGCCGGGGCCGACTACCACGGTCTTCATGTCGTCGGGATGGGTGCCCACCGGGTCCTTGCAGGTGAAGCTCGCCGGTTTGTGCAGGTCCGCGCCCTTGGGCACGTTGTCGGCTTCGCCCTGGCCGTTGGTTTCGCAGTATTCATCGAAGACCTTGGCGGGTTTGTCGGCGAACAGGCCGAGGCTGTAGTAGATCTGGTCGAACCCCACCACGGCCTGGGTCGGGTGCAATTGATCGAGGGCAACCTCGATCACCTGGCCGGGTTGGGGTGTAGAAAACGCTTGGGCTTGGGCCGTGAGCCCACACAACAACAGTGCAACAGTCCATGAATGCAGACGCATGAGTTTCAGTCCTTATGAGTAAAGTGAAGCGGTTATTTGCGACGCGAGCGGCTAGAATCAACCCTATCCGTGAACCCCAAAATAGCCAGGAGCCATGATGAGCTCGACCAACCCGCCCTCCCACACCGCCAAGCTGGACCGCATCCTTGCCGATGCCCAGCGCGACCGGGAAATGGGCTACCGCGATAAAGCCTTGAAAATGTACCCCCACGTGTGCGGCCGCTGCGCCCGTGAGTTCGCCGGCAAACGCCTGAGCGAGCTGACCGTACACCATCGAAACCACAATCATGATGACAATCCCCAGGACGGTTCCAACTGGGAGCTGCTGTGCCTGTATTGCCACGACAACGAACACTCGCGCTACACCGACCAGCAGTACTTCGGCGAAGGCTCCACCAGCAGCCCGACGATTGCCAAGGCCACGCATAACCCGTTTGCGGCGTTGGCTGGCCTTATGAAGAAAGACGACTGACCCTGCTTGTGAGGGGCTTGTTATGAATCGCGGACTTTCTGTGGCGAGCGGGCTTGCCCCGCGTTGGGCTGCGCAGCAGCCCCAGTAAAGACGAATGTGTGGCGTCAGACACTCCTCGGTGTCTGGTTTTGGGGCTGCTGCGCAGCCCAACGCGGGGCAAGCCCGCTCGCCACAACAAGCCCGCTCACTACATAAAAGCTGCTCAGCCCAAAGTCGCAGCTAATCCCCGTATAATCGCCGCTTTTCTCCAAGGCACCCTTCCCCGTGGGCAATAAACGCTACAGCTGCATCGGTTTGTATAACCCCAAATCCCCCGAAAACGTCGGTTCGGTCATGCGTGCCGCCGGCTGCTACGGCGTGGCCTCGGTGTTCTACACCGGCGTGCGTTACGAGCGCGCGCGGGACTTCATCACCGACACCAAGAAAGTCCACCACGACATTCCGCTGATCGGCATCGATGACCTGAAAAAAATCCTGCCCCTGGGCTGCATCCCCGTCGCCGTGGAACTGGTAGAAGGCGCTCGCCCCCTGCCCGAGTACACCCACCCGGACCGCGCGCTGTACATCTTTGGTCCGGAAGACGGTTCCCTCGACAAAGAGATCCGCGACTGGTGCGAGGACGTGGTCTACATCCCGACCACCGGCTGCATGAACCTCGCCGCCACCGTCAACGTGGTGCTCTACGACCGCCTGGCCAAAGGCAACAACACCCGCTCGGGCCCCAAGTACTGATTTTTCGGGAACATCCGGCGCCTGTGGGCAGTCAGCTACTTATCAATAGCCCTCGTTGGAGACAGATCATGAGCGACAGCAAAACCTTGCGACCTATCATCGAACACACGCCTTTCGAGACCCAGCCCACGCAGAACGTGCACGGCTGGGAGCGCATCGGCTCGGTGGCCGGTGGCGTGATGATGGTGGGCAAAGGCCTGCGCCGTGGCGGGATTTTCGGTTTGATCCAGGTAGCAATCGGCGGCGTGGCGCTGGCCCGTGGTTTTACCGGGCACAGCTCGCTCAAGGACAAACTAGAACAGGGCCGCCAGGAAATGAATACCGTGCGCACGAAGATCGAACGCGCCGGGGCCGAGCTGAAGAACCTGAAAACCAAGGCTGAAGTGGCGGCCGAGAAGGCCACCAAAACCACCGGCTAACGCAGCAGCTTGTTGTCCAGCACCACCGACGACTCGCCGATGATACTTTCAGCCAGTTGCACGAACTCCGCGGTGGTGATGCTGTTGGCCCGCATCACCGCCTGCGCGAGGTCATCCAGCGAGCGCTTGTTATGCGTCTTTACGCGGATCTCGCGGTCCAGCTCCTGCAACACCACCACCGCCCGTGACACCGTCGCACCGCTGACGTGTTCGCCGCGCAGGCTGGTCACGTCCTTGCCTTCCTTGTCCAATCGCGCCTGTATCGCCTGATACCGTTCGTCGGTGATGCCACCGGCCCGACGCACCAGTTCGATGGCGTAGTACTCGGCCAGGCCCTCGCTGATCCAGTCACTGGTGTCGTGGTCATTGAAACGCCCGATCGCCTGCACCACCTCGCGGATCAACGGGCTGCTGCCGTTTTCGCTGACCAGCGGCGTACGGCTGTTGAGGTAGATCGAGTCCCGCGCCCCGAAAGCGCCACGGCGCATCGGGTCACTGGCGCCCACCACCAGCAGCTTGGCCGGATGGCGCGGGAACGCCGCTTCCACTTGCGGCCAGACGAAGGTCAGCAACGTCAACACATCCATGCGGCGCATGGCCTGGCCTTTGGGCGAACTCACGGTGACTTCCGTCTCGCCCAGGCGCACGCGGCGGCTGCCGAGGTTGCCGGCGAGCATCCAGCCGGTGGGCCGGTCGAACAGGCGGGAGATGTTGTCGATGCGGAATTTGTGCTTGCCGATGCGCGGCCAGGCGGTTTCGACGCTTTTCCAGCCGGCCGGCAGTTCGAACACCAGGCGCGAGACCAACTCGACGCCGTCCTGCTGGTCGAGCCGCGCGGTCGGCACCAAGTCTTCGCCGCGAAACAACGCCCAGCTCGGCGTCATCCGCGCTTCATAGAGACCGGCCTTGCGTGCATGGGTGAGGCGTACGCGGTAAGTCAGGCTGGCCTTGTTGGCGCTGGGTTGCCACAGGCCACGATGCTCGGTGATGCGCCACTGGCCGTCGGCCTTGAAGTCGCTGTAGTCACCGTCGGGGCCGAGATCGAAGTTCAGGCTGCGCACCGCCGAGCCTTGGGACAGGCTCACCCGCACTTCGGCCTGATCCGTCTGGGGCAACAGTTTGACGTGATAATCCAGGTCGACTTTCTTCGCGCACCACGCGGATGTACTCAGCGCCAGCAACACCACAGATGCGGCCAGCTTGATTGCCCCCCTCATACCCACTCCTTGTCAGCCCGCGCGGAAAATCAGGTAATCCTCCCAGTCATCCTCAGGCACGCTGCCTTCGCTGAGCATGCGCCCGGACTGGGAAATGCGTTCGTGGTGCACGGCATCGCGGTCGCCGCAGACCAGGTGGTGCCAGAGTGGCAGGTCCTTACGTTCGCTGACCAGCCGATAGCCGCAGGTGGGCGGCAACCATTTGAACTGGTCGGCCTGGCCCGGCGTGAGCTGGATGCAGTCCGGCACCGACGCGCGACGGTTGGGGTAGTCGGTGCACTGGCAGGTTTTCAGGTCGAGCAGTTTGCAGGCGATCCGCGTGTAATAGACGCTGTTATCGTCTTCATCCTCAAGCTTTTGCAGGCAGCACAGGCCACAGCCGTCGCACAACGACTCCCACTCCTCCTGGTCGAGGTGTTCAAGGGTTTTGCGTATCCAGAAAGGTTCGACTTTGGCGGCCATGGCTCTACATCAGTATCGGTAGGTGAAAAGGCCGCCAGTCTAGTGCCCAAGGCCCCTGGGGCCAAGCGCTTACGACTGGCGGTGTAACAACACTTGTCAGTCTAGTGGCCGCGCAGTAGTTTTGAGCGCCGAATTGACGATCAGGAACTGCTCAATGACACGTGTTGCCGATTACCCGATCCACACCCAGTTCACCGACCGTTGGTCGCCTCGCGCCTTCACCGGCGAGAGCATTGACCAGGAAACCCTGATGAGCTTCTTCGAAGCCGCGCGCTGGGCGCCGTCCGCCTACAACTCGCAGCCATGGCGCTTTCTCTACGCGCGCCGCGACACGCCGGACTGGGAGCGTTTCCTGGGCTTGCTGAATGAATTCAACCGCAACTGGGCGCAGCATGCGTCGGCCCTGGTGATCATCGCCTCGAAAACCGACTTCACCGCCCCCGGCGCCAGCGAAGAAACCCCGGCGCTGTGGCACACCTTCGATACCGGCTCAGCCTGGGGCCACCTGGCGCTGCAAGCCAGCCTCAGCGGCTGGCACACCCACGGCATGGCCGGTTTCGATCAGGAGCTGACCCGCAAAGAGTTGAAGATTCCCGAAGGCTACGCGCTGCACGCCGCCGTGGCCGTGGGCAAGCTGGGTGACAAGTCAACCTTGCCGGAGTACCTGCAAGGCCGTGAAACACCGAGCCCACGTCGGCCCTTGAGCGAGTTGGTGTCCGAAGGTGATTTCAGCCTTTGATGCCGAATGAAGCTGCATCGCCAAGGATGCAGCTTTATCGCTGATCGGTCAGGCGTCGGGATCGGGTTTGATCGCGATGTCGGGCACCGGGTTGTAATAAGGCCCATAGTCCAGCAGTAACTCATCACCGGCCTTGATGTCCTTGAGCGACACATAGAAAGTCAGGTTTTTTCCCACCGAGATGGACGCGACATTATTCGCCTGCCACGCCGGCCCGTTCCTCAACTGCGCCGTATTGACCAGGCTCAGGGTGTTTCCGGTGTGCAGTGCACTCACCGAACGTGTACCCGAGCGGGTGCCGAACAGATAGGTCAACACCGCTCGCGAGCCTTGTTTGCGCTGCTCCTCAAATAATGAGGCCTCTGACGCATGATATTTGCCTGAATAAGGACCCAGCACCTCGAACTGGGGAATGTCGCGTCGTGCCCACACCGAAGCCCCTCGCGCAGGCCCGCCATCGTCCAGTGGCGTGACGACCTCCAATGTTTCATCAAACTTCCTGCCATGCTGCCCTTCGCTGCGCAGCCAGTCTTTTATGGACGCCTTGATGCGATCGGAGACCGCTTTTTTTTCTGCCGAACCCAGGCCGTCCAACAGACCATTCCAATGGGAGATCCGAATGTCATCGATAGGCCCCTCCAGCGCGAGGGTCAAGCTGATCTTGGGGTCTCGCGGGTCTTGCAGAATCGGTAGCGAATTGTCGACCTGATGGGACGACAGGGTACGAGGTGTCGTGACGCCGGGCTCGATCTTGACGACGGTCGGGACAGTCCTGGACGGCCCGGGAACCGGCACGCTCGGCGCCGGTGGTGGAGGAGAAGGTCTGGGCATCGACAAGTCCAGCGGTTCCTGTTGCGGCGGGTCGATGGGGTCCGAGGCTGGCCGTTTACGCGATGGCCCAGGGGGCGGCTGCACGGTCGGTGGCAGAACGGAGACACCCGCTGGCGCACGCGCGCTGCGCTTCAAGCCCGCCGGGCTCAAGGAGCCATCGACATAGACAAAGGTGACCCACGTGACAGGGTTGAGGTTGTGTTGACGTCTGAACGCCTCAGGGGTGACGCGATTACCGGGCTGTTGGAAAAGCTGGCTCCACTGCTGCAAATGCGTGTCTGTGAGGGTGTCGTACGTACCGCCGGCAGCCCTGAACAACAACGCCTCGCCACGGCCCATAAGACCACCGGATTGCCTCACGTGCCCCTTGAAATCAGCGATCCCCAGGTTGTGGCCACTGGCGAAGCCCTCCATGGTCATTGCATCACGTGCTTGCTGCGTCATGCCCTGCCAGTCACGAATGTGCCTGGGTGTAATCGCATTCAACGGTACACCCGCGACGCGGTCGCGCAGGATGACGCCCGCGGCGCTCAAACGGCCGTCAGCCTGAACGTAATGTGCCCAGGTGGCCGGGTTGAGCCGATGCCGCCTGGCAAACCCCTGAATCGTGACCTTTTGCTGCTCCGGTACGGACAAGGCCTCCCACGCCCGCAGATGATCGCCGTTTACATGCACACCGCCCTTCGCCCCCAGGCGTTGCCACTGATCCCCCTCGATATGCTGGACTAATACCTCCGTTTGCCGGTTGTTATGATAGATCCGCGCCTGGACAGCCCCCTCTTCGGTGCGAGTCACTTGTCGAACTTCATACACGGCCGTTTGCCCAGCATTGTCGGTGTGGCGAATGTGGGAGGCATGACCGTTGGCAGCCACATAAACCCCCTGGCTGTTGCGTGACAGGCCGCTGATGCTCGCCTCGGAAACTTTGAAGTGGCGGAACAAGGTGTTACTCAACTCGCTGCCGGGCTCCACATGAGCCGCGCCAATCACACCATCCACGGCATGGGTATGCACGGTGAAGTCTTCAAGCGGGCATCCGTAAGCACGCATCAATGCGGTATCAAAGGCATACCACTTGCCGTTGTGTAACACGGCACCGACTTCAACAGACTCGCCCGCCACCTTCAACGTGCCCGTCGCCGCCCCGTCATGGTGCTTGCTCACAGCCTTCAACAGGTCATAACTGCCGCTGGCGCCCCTCAGCGCATTGACCGTTTCCAGCCCCTTGGAAAGCACCCGTTGCGCACCCGCACCGATAAGCCTGGCTGCGCCCACCGTCAAATCGCCCACGCCACTCAAGGGATTGAAGGCTTCAATGGCCGTCGCGCCGATGAATCGCGCCACCCTGGCCACACCACGCAGACTTGAAACCCCCATTGATAACGCCTTGCTCGCTTGCGCCGCCTTGCCGGCGCCCAATGTGACCAATCCGATGAAATCCAGGCTCAAATCGAACAGGCCATCAGCCACATTGCCGTTGCTGAAATTGACGATGGCCGATCTCAGGGGAATAAGGTTCAGGAAGAACTCGCCGATGGCCTTGTTTGTCGCCGCGGTTTCATCAAAGGAGGTCACGCCCCTGGCCTGCTGCAGCAAGTCCTGGTTGCGCAGGTCAAGGGACTTGGCAAACACCCTGGCAATGTAATCGCTGCGCGTCGAGCCGACCGGGGGGAGCCGTTCGTCCTTGAAGGGATCAAATACCATCGTTTTGCTCACTACGTTGGCGTTACGGTGATGCAGGTTCTCGTCCGTATAGGGCGGTGTATAGCGTCTCCTTAGATAATTCTGTTTCTTGATCGTGGCATTTCGCGTGTCGATCTCATAAATATTGACCTCCCCGCCACGCGTGGTTTTCACCTGCAAGGTGTGGCCCCGATTACTGAGGGTGGGTTTGGTCGTCATGTCCACGGCCAACGTATAGTCGTTGGTATGAAAGAACTCCAATTGCCCGTGTTCCAGGTTCTCACGATCCTGGGGCGGCAACGTGGAGATCAAGTAGTTGGCCAGGCCTTGTTGGCCGGCTTCGATCGACGTGATCGCCTGGTCGTATGCGGTCTTGAAGGCTGTCGCGACGTCCAACTTGCCAGCGGCATACTGAGTGCAGAAGGAGGTGATGGGGATGCGCGTGTCCCGGGACACCCAGTGCTCATTGGCACCTAACGGGCCACCGTGCATGACGATGTCCAGCATGGACTGCATCCCGGGAAATCGACCGGTACGGCCTGGGATCAGGAACGCCTTGTGCAGGGTTGGCGCTTCGAACACCTTGGGCTCCACGTCGGGAAACGCCTGTTTCAGCGCATCCAGCGCCATTTCCCGACGGCTGGGGATGGGCGTCTGAGCCAGGGCATTAGCACGCCTCAAGGCCGCCAGTCGGCTGTTGTAGGCCACTCTTACCCGCTCACGCTCGGCACTTGTCGACGCGGTGGTTTTCAGCAAGCCGTTTGCCACCCCCCAGTCGGTCAGTGCGTGTTGCTGAGCCTGCTGAAGAACAGGCTCGGGCGTGTTGAGCTGCTCGGCCAGGGCCAGCACTTGGGCGTAATTGAGGTTGAGCGCACGCCCTGGAGAATCCGCTTCAATGCGCGCCGTCGCAATCGCCAACTGCACCCAGGTGACGCTGCCGTAAGTCACGCTTGAGGGAATGCCCTTGACCAGGAACTGCGGCGCCGACTTCGCCAATAGCAGCCGAGCGCCCAGGTTGGCGGTTTGCGCTGTCACCCGTCCTTTTTCCAACAGATGACGGCTGAGGCCATCGATCACTGTCGAAGGTGGCTGGCCCCAATGCCCCTTGTGTGCTAGGTCAAAACCGGCGACTGTCGTGTGCGGCGGTGCGGCCAACGCCTCAGGGTCCAGCCCCAACTGGATCGCAGCCAACAGGTACTCGTTAAGGCTGCTGTCGCTGGCAACGCCATCCAGTTTTGCCTGGATCGCCCGTCCCAGTGCCTGGGCCTTGGGTGAGCCAAGTAACGTCTCAATCGCAGCGCTTGGCGCGCGCAAGTCCTTCTCGGTGATCGAGCTGCCACTGAGCAGATACCCCAGGACGCCTTTGTGCGTATCCACCAATGGCAGGCCAGGCAGCCCGGTGGTTGGGCTTTGCAGCACGTCGATGATTGACCGCTGTGCTTGCACGCTGAGTGGTATCGGCCAAGCCAGCGCACCGCTGAAATTCCCCAGAGGGTGGACCTGCGCGCGCCGGGTCACGATGTGATTCAACTCGATCAACGCGTCCCAGGTTTTCGCAAGGGTCAAGCCACTGCCTTTCAGAAAAGCCTCAAGGCTGACAACGGCAGGCCCCGTCAGCGCCTGTTGACGATAAAACGTGGAGTCTTCGCACACCATCATTGAGGCACTTTTCAGGCCTGCCATTACCTCGGCTTCAAATTGGGCAGCGTTTTGGCCTTGAACGAGGGGGATGTCTGAGGGGAACTGTTTATTCAGCGCTTCAATCAGCGTTTGTAATTTTCTAGCCAGAGTTTGCCAGTTGCAGCTGTCACCAAATGCGGTTTTCAACGCGGTCGGATTATCCAGCGTCGGCGCTGCACCTTGCGAGCTTGGCGTCTGGGGCTGTCGTACCACCACTGTCGATAGAGGGTTGGCGACTGGCGCAGCCGGCTGGGTGTCACGGGAATAGGGGTTGGCGGGATTAATGACCGTCATGAGAGGCTACCTGTCCATAGTCAAGGGAGTGTCCGGCGTAACGCTGTCAAGCCGCCTGAGTGAGAAGCTCGCTAAACTTGCGGCGTGCCTCTTCCTTACTCCGGTAGTACACATCACTGACGCCCGGCACCATAAATTCGCCAGGCAGGCCATCCATGTCCACGGGATACACCTTGTTGTCTCTTGCGGAGTACATGAAGTTTTTCAACTGAGGATCGTTATGGAAAATGTCCTTCGCTTCCATTTCTGCGAATGCATCGTCGAGTAACGAGCGCGCGGATGCCGGCAAACTGCCCTTTTCAATCTGGCTGAGGTCGATGCCGTCGATCCTGCCCATCTTTATGTATTTACGCCCCTCATCAATCATCACCACGGCAAAGCCTTCGCCGTAGTATTTATTCAGGTTGACCACCTCCATATCGGTGTGGCCCTCGGCAGTGGTCAGTCGCGTCGGTCCCAGGTCTTTGTAAACACTCTTGCCATCCAGGCTCGCGTAGATAATGCCCTCTCCACCCCGCCCGATCTCCGGCCCAAGGTCCGACTTGACCGACGGCAGGCCACCGCCCTGAGCGCCGAGACGTTGCCATTGGTCACCCTGGACATGCTCGACCAGCAGAGGGGTTTGCCGGTTGTTGTGATAGATCCGCGCTTGCACGGCCCCGTCTGCCGTACGGGTCACCTGGCGTACTTCGTACACGGCGCTCAGGCCGGTGCTGTCGGTATGACGGATATGCGACAGGTGCCCATCAGCAGCGACGTACACGCCCCGGCTGTCAGGTGTAAGCCCTTTAATGCTCGATGCCGGTACCTTGTAGTTGCCAGATTGAGTATTGCTCAATGCTCTGGAGGGCTCGATATTCGCGGGGCTGATCGCACCGTCCACAGCCCGGGTTCTTGGCGTGAACCCGTCAAGGGGCGGGCCGTAGGGCCGCATCTTGTCAGGGTCGAAACCGTACCATTTGCCCTTAAGGAGCACTGCACCGTTTTCAGTGCTTTGGCCCGCTATGTTGAGGCTGCCGGTCGCTGCTTCACCGTAGTGTTTGCTGGCGGCCTTGAGCAGGTCATAACTGCCACTGACCCCCCTGAGCTTATTGACAGTTTCCACGCCTTTCTGCGCACCTTTGGCAAGCAAACGGGCGCCTCCCTTGGCCAAATCCCCCAAACCACTGAAGGGGTTGAACGCCTCGACGGCGGTAGCCCCCAGCAAGCGCACGGCTTTGGTCGCCGCACCTAGACTGGAAATACCTTTGGACAGCAATCTGCTCGCCTGTGCAGCCTTCCCGGCCCCCAGCGTCACGAGGCCTATGACATCCAGCCCGAGGTCAAACAGGCCTGCCCCGTAGTTGCCGTTACTGAAATTGACGATGGCCGATCGCAAGGGAATGAGGTTGAGAAAGAACTCACCTATCGCATCATTCCGGGCACGCCCCTGGTCGTAGGACGTGAAGCCCCTGGCGTGGTTGAGCAGGTCTTCATTGTGCAAGTCGAGAGACTTGGCGAAAACCTTCGCAATGTATTTACTGCGTTCGGACCCCAAGCTGTCAGGCAAGGCTGCTGCCGCTTTTTTTTCGTGGGCCTGGGCCGCCTCGTCCTTGAAGGGATCGAACAGCACCGTCTTGCTAACGGTACTTGCGTTGCGATCTTCCAGCTTCTTGGTTGTATAGGGCGGTGTGTAGCGTGATCTTAAGTAGTCGCGGTTTTTTATGCTGAACGTGCGGGTGTCGATCTCATAAATATGCATCTCGCCGCCACGGGTTACCTTGACATCGAGGGTATGCCCCCGGGTTTTCAAAGCCAGGGGGGTGGTGAGGTCCATGGCCATGGTGTAGTCATTCGTGTGAAAAAACTCCAGCCGGCCATATTCGAAGTTCATTCTATCTTCAGGCGCCAGCGTGGAAATCAGGTAGCGAACCAAACCCTCATGCCCGTTTTCAAGGGCTTTGAGGCTTTGCTCATAGGCGCTGGCGAATGCACCCGACACATCCAGCTTGCCGCTTTCGGACAATGCACAGAAGCGCTGGATGGGAATGCGTTTATCCCCGGAAATCCAATGCTCCTTATCACCCAGCGTGTCCCCCTCCATGACGATATCAATCATCGAACGCATGCCAGGAAACACCCCGGGCCGACCTGGATTGAGCCAGGCTTTCTGCAAGGTCTTTGCTTCAAAGACGTGGGCTTCCACATCAGGAAAGGCCGCTTTGAGCTGGGCAAGCGCCAACGCCTTGCGGTCGGGTATTTCAGTCTGCAGCAAGGTCGCTGCAGACGTCAGGACACTTAACTGGTTGTTGTAGGCGAGCCGGATGCGTTCCATTTCACCTGCGGCAGGCGAAGTGTCGCGCCCATTAACACCACCGTTGGCCGCTGCCCATAGAGTCAGGGCGTTGCGCTGGGCCGCTTGAACGCCCGGTAGGCCGGGGCCGATCTCTTCGGCTGCGACCAGGACTTCGCTATAGGTCATGTTCAGGACTCGGCCGGGGGAGTCCGCCTCAAGCTTGGCCGTGGCTATCGCAAATTGGGTCCAGAGCAGGCTGCCATATGTCACGCTGGAAGGAACGCCCTTGACCAGCAACTCAGGGGCCTGGCGAGCCAGCAGTAGACGTGCGGCCAAATCTGCCGTCTGCCGGGTGGCTCTGCCCTTTACCCTCAAGTGCTCGGCCAACCCCTGGATCACTACCGACGCGGGTTTACCCCAGTGTGAACGCTGGGCCAGGTCAAACCCGGCGACACTGTTGGGGGCAGGACGCCCGAATGATTCTGGATCAAGCCCGACATGAATAGCTGCCAAAAGGTAGTCATTGATGCTGGTGTCCGTGGCAATACCACCCAATTTGTCCTGCAGGGCTTTCCCTAGCGCCTGGGCCTTGGGTGAGCCGAGCAGTTTCTCAATCGCCAGGCTCGGCCTCTTCAAGTCAGACTCGGACACAGCACTGCCACTGAGCAAATGCCCCAACACCCCTTTGGCACCCTCGGCCAATGGCAACCCCGGCAGGCCGGACGAATCACTTTGCAGCCAGGCGGCCAACGAATCCTGGCTCTGTTTCGACAACGGTACCGGCCAGGCGAGTGCGCCACTGAAATTGCCCAGGGGATGTACCTGAGCGTTTCTGGCGACCACGTTATTGAGTTCGATCAGCGCGCCGATGGATTTGGGTACGCTCAAGCCACTGGCCGCCAGAAACGCTTCCAGGTTGGAAGACGTCAGCGGATGCTGCTGAAAATAGGTGGAGTCTTCACACACGTAGATCGTGGTGTTTTTCAAGCGTGCTGCCAAGTCTGCCTGAAAACCGCTGCCTTGCTGATGCGGCGCTGCCAGCGCTTGATCAGGATAAGCCTCGCTCAAGGCTTGTGTGACACCCTTGAGTTTTTTTGCCAGGGCTAGCCAGTTGCAACTGTCGCCGAAAGCCCTTTTCAACGCCGCCGGGTTGTCGAGCGTCGGGGTCTGCACCTGACGGTTTGGCGACTGTAGCGGGAGGTTCGTCGAGGGTGGCGGTGTTTGATCACCTGCGCTTGTTACGGAATATGATGGAGTACGTAGGGCATTGATGGTGTGCATAGTAGTGACCTGTCCATAGCGGGAATACGTCCTGCCACCCTCGCCTTTCGGCCTGGTTGGCGTTCACTGGGTGTTAATACCCAGGGAAGCAGTTCCCGCTTGACTGTCAGCGCAGATGTCAATGCCACTGTATTCGGATCAGTAACCTCGTTCGAAATCCACGGTCCCACGCAGTGCTTTTTTGGCTTGATACGCCCGCAGGTTTTGCACAAACAACTCCACCATCAGCTCCGGCGACGTTGGCGCCGAGCTGTGCCCCGTCAGCAACAGCCCCCAGGCGGTCCAGAACGGATGCCGTTGCGGCAGCGGTTCCTGGCGGCACACATCGATCACCGCGCCGGCCAGGTGCCCTTCCTTCAGCGCCTCGACCAGGTCCGCGTCCACGACGGACACGCCACGCCCGACATTGATAAACAACCCGGTCGGCTTGAATTGCTTGAACAGCGCCGCGTCGTACAGGTCATGGGTGTTGGGTGTGTTGGGCAGCAGGTTGATCACGTAATCCACCTCGCCCACCAGGCGGCCCAACTGGTCCATCCCGGCCACTTCGATAAACGGCGCCTGCTCGCGGGCGGCGCTGGCAATGCCGTACAGCTTCACGCCGAACGGCACCAGGAACTCGGCAACACCCTGGCCGATATCGCCGGTGCCCACGATCAACGCCTTGCGCCCCGCCAGGCTCTGGCCCATGCGGTTGTCCCATTTGCGCTCGACCTGGCTGACCAGCCGCGCCAGCACTTCACGCTCGTGGCCGAGCATATAGGTGAGCACGAATTCAGCCATGACCTGGCCGTAGATACCGACCGCACGGGTCAGGCGATAGTCGCGGGGCAAGCCATCGGCCAGCAGCGGCGTGATACCGGCCCAGGTCGATTGCAGCCATTGCGGGTGATGACCTTGGCGCAACAACGTCGCCAGCAGGTCTGGCTGGCCCAGCCAAACCGGGCAATCGGCGGCCAGGCGCGACAGCTCGGCCGAGTCGCCGCTGGTGAGCACCTCAAGGTCCGGTGCCGCTTCGCCGAGCAATTGGGCGTAGAGCGGGTGATCCTGTTCAGCAATCAGAACACGCATGCATAAAACCTTTCAAAACAGTACGGACGGCTGCCCGCATCCTTACGGCCACCGCCCACTTATACGATTCCATTGAAGCACGTGCCCCGGACGGAGCACGGGTCGATCACATCGGGTCGTTGCGACGCAGCAGCTCTTCGGGCAAGTGTTCGATGTACTCGTCCTCGGGTGGCGGCATTTGCAGGTGGTAACCCTGTTTGTCGAGGTTTTCCAGCACCTGCACGATGTCTTCCTGTTGCAGCTTGCGCTCAGGCGTCAGCACCAGGTTGAACGCGTGTACCGGCTTGCCGAATACGGTGAGCAGGCCTTCAGGCACGCGCTCGAGGGCATCGCTTTTCAGGACGTAAAGGTACATGCCGGCGCGTTTAGGGCTGCGGTAGATGGAGCAGATACGTTTCAAGGCTGTTCTCCGGCGGTGGCCAGGCTGTCGAGCAGCGCCTGGCCCATCAACTCGCGGCGCCAGCCACGCAGCGAGTCTGGCAGTTTATAAGGCCCATCGGGGTAGCCACTTTTGACCAGGGCTTCGAGGGTTTTCTTGCGCAGCATCAGTTCCGGCGCCATCTCCAGGCGTTCGGCTTCAGCTTGGCCAAGGGCACGCAATTGCTTGATCAGTGCGGCGGCATCCACCGGCAACGGTTCGGCAACGGCGGGCGGCCACTGGTCCATCGGCACGCTGCCGGCTCGCTTGATCAGGTCCAGCAGGAACTGGCCGTCCTGACGCACGGTGCGCGGGTGCATGTCTTCGATCTTGCCCAGGGCGGCGAGGTTATCCGGCTGGGATTTGGCCAGGGGCCACAATGAGTGTTCGCGAATGATGCGGTTGCGCGGCAGGTCACGGGCGCGCGCCTGCTGCTCGCGCCAGGCGCACAGCTCACGCAGTACAGCCAGTTGGGCGCGGGACAGCTTCCAGGCCAGCTTGGCGTCGCGGTACACCTCGTACGGGTCGACTTCGCGGCGCAGGTTGGCGACCAACTCCGCGCCGTCTTCCAGCACCCAGGCGTACTTGTCGTCCGACAGTTGCGGACGCAGGCGGGTGTAAACCTCGGCCAAGTGCACCGCGTCTTCGGCGGCGTAGCTGACCTGCGTCTCGGACAAGGGCCGCTGCAGCCAGTCGGAACGGGTCTCGCCCTTGGGCAACTCGATATCCAGCACGGCTTGCACCAGGCGCGAGTAGCCCATGGAGAAACCGAGGTTCAGGTAAGCCGCCGCCAGTTGGGTGTCGAACAATGGCACCGGCAGGCTGCCGGTCAAGCGCAGCAACACTTCGAGGTCTTCGCTGCAGGCATGCACCACCTTGATCACCGCCGGGTTCTCCAGCAAGGCGGCCAAGGGTTGCCAGTTGTCGATGGTCAGGGGATCGATCAGGTAAGCGCGTACGCCATCACCAATCTGGATCAGCCCGGCAATGGGATAAAAGGTGTCGACCCGCATGAATTCGGTGTCGAGGGCGACGAATGGCAACTGCTGCCATTCGGCGCAATGCTGGCCGAGGCTATCGTTGTCGCAGATCCAGTGAATATCGATGGCCACACGGCTCTCCCTTGAAGAATGGCGCGCAGTATATATCGCGAAAGGGGCTAGCGAGCATCCGTAGTGCACAGGCAACCATGAAAACTCAGACAGGAGTTGAAGAATAGTCCGACAGGCGGGACTTATCCTCTCTTACGCAGCACGTAGACCCGCCACAGGCTTGAGCCCGGCATGAATTCCTGATGATGCAGGACCTTGAAGCCCGCCTGGCGGAACTCATCTTCGACGGCAGTGCGGGAATGGACCGAGACAATCACCGTGTCGCGGCTGACCCGGTGGAACTCGCGTAGCAGGGCCGAGCGCCCTTCACTGCTGGGCACATGACGAAACAATTCCAGGCAGAAAATGCAGTCCACCGCATTCGCCGACAACCCGATGGAAAACGCTGAGCCCTGGAACGTCTTGACGCGCTTGAGCAACGACGCCGGGTGATGGGTGCGGGCATGGTCGAGCATGTCCTGGGAGTTGTCCGACGCCAGGATCACCCGGTTGACGTGTTCGGCCAGCACGGGCCAAAAGCGCCCCGAGCCACAGGCCAGGTCCAACACCAACCCAGGCTCGCCCGCGACTTTCAGCGCCTGGCGCACCAGCCACTCGTCGCGCCACGACGCCAGGCGCTGCCGCAGCCCTGGCGGGCGTGTATCGCCGCAGACCCTGGCGTGTTCGCGGTCACAGCGCTCGGCGTATTCGATCTCGATGGATGAGGGTGGTTGTGGCAACATCGCGGGCTCATGTGGGTGGAACGGCAGTGAACGACCTTGATTTGCAGCTTAACCAGTGCAATGTCAAAAAAAGGTCGAAACGTTCACCACCGAAGCCGGTTCACGCCTGATGCAGATACCAGCGCCAATCCTGCTCGCCCACCTCGCCCATGAACTGGCGGTATTCGGCGCGCTTGACCGCTAGGTACACGCCGAGGAATTCACTGCCAAACGCGTCCCGCGCCCAGCTCGACCCTTCCAGGGCGCGCAAGGTGGTCAGCCAGTCGGTGGGCAGCAACTCCTTGGCCTGGGCGTAGCCATTGCCTTCAACCGGGGCGCCAGGGTCGCGCTGTTCGCGGATACCGCGATGGATGCCGGCCAGGATCGCGGCAGCGGCCAGGTAGGGGTTGGCGTCGGCGCCGCAGATGCGGTGCTCGATATGCCGGGAATTCGCCGGACCGCCAGGCACGCGCAGGCTGACGGTGCGGTTGTCCACGCCCCAGGTGGCGGCCAGCGGGGCGTAGCTGTTGGTCTGGAAGCGGCGGTAGGAGTTGGCATTCGGGCAGAACATCAGCAAGGAATCGAGCAGGGTGCTGAGCATGCCGCCCACGGCGTGGCGCAGCAGCGGCGTACCGTCGGTGGCTTCGCTGGCGAACAGGTTGTTGCCCTCGGCGTCTGCCAGGCTGACGTGCATGTGCATGCCGGTGCCAGCCAGGTCGTCGAACGGCTTGGCCATGAAGCAGGCGGTCATCCCGTGTTTGTGCGCCACACCCTTGACCAGGCGTTTGTAGCGCACCGCTTCGTCCATGGCTTGCAGGGCGTCGGCGCGGTGTTCCAGGGTGATTTCCACCTGGCCAGGGGCGTATTCGGAGATGGCCGTTCGCGCCGGGATGCCTTGCAGTTTGCAGGCGCTATAGAGATCAGCGAGGAAAGGCTCGATCTGCTCCAGCTCGCGCAGGCCGTAGACCTGAGTCGAACGCGGGCGACCGCCGTCCACATCCCGCGCCGGCTGCGGACGGCCGTGGCTGTCGGGTTTCTGGTCGAGCAGGTAGAACTCCAGTTCCGCCGCCATCACCGGGTAATAGCCGTCGGCCTTGAGTCCATCGATCACCTTGGCCAGCAAGTGCCGGGGGTCGGCGACGGTGGCGGGCAGGCCTTCGGTGGGGTGCATGCTGACTTGCACGGCCGCTGTCGGAATCAGGCGCCACGGCATGCGCTGCAAACTGCCGCTGATCGGGTAGGCGCGGCAATCGATATCACCCACTTCCCACACCAGCCCGGAGTTTTCCACGTCGTCGCCATTGATGGTCAGGCCAAGAATGGTACTGGGCAAAGGCCGGCCACTTTCATACACCGCCAGCAACTCATCGCGGTGCAGCAACTTGCCGCGTGGCACGCCATTGTTATCGAGGATAAACAGCTCGAACATCTCGATGTCCGGGTTCTGTTCAAGGAAGGACTGGGCCTCGTGCAGGCAGGCAAAGACACTCATGGGCATTCTCATACGTGTGGGTCAGGCAGGCGCGCAGGTGCGCGCCATCCAGGGGATGGATCAACGTAGGAATGCAGTATCTGGTGGGCGTGCGTGTCGGCAGTGGAACAGGGCCCAGAACGCGAGATCGGACGGCAGTGTCGCGGGGTGGATGTCGGAAGAGCCGTCCATGCGAGGATCACAGTGCTAGAGATAACCGCCAGCGTCACACGCCAGCACAGGTGATTAAATTCAGGGTTGGCGGAGTTTGGTTGCGACTTGGCTAAACATTCGCCACACCTTGCTACCGTGCCCGGTGCTGGAAATAATGAGCGCCCACGCCCATGCCCCAAGGACTCGACCGCATGAAAGCTCCCTTCGCCCTCTGTGTACTGGCAAGTCTGGCCACCAGCGCCCTGGCCGACACCGCGCCGTCGCGCCTTGACCAGGTGTTGCAACGCGGCACGCTGACGGTCTGCACCACCGGCGACTACAAGCCCTACACCTCGCTGCGCGCCGATGGCCGCTACGAAGGCATCGACATCGCCATGGCCGAGTCCCTGGCCAAGAGCCTCAACGCAAAAATCCAATGGGTGCCGACCACCTGGAAAACCCTGATGCCGGACTTCCTGGCCCAGCGCTGTGACATCGCCGTAGGCGGCATTTCGGTGTCGCTGGAGCGCCAGAAAAAAGCCTTCTTCAGCCAATCCCTGGGCGTCGACGGCAAGATCCCGTTGGTGCGCTGTGCCGATGTGCAGCGCTACCAGAGCGTCGAACAGATCAACCAGCCCCAAGTCCGCGTGATCGAACCCGCCGGCGGCACCAACGAAGTATTCGCCCGCGCCCACTTGGGCCAGGCGAAGATCCGCCTGCACGACAACGTGACCATTTTCGACGAACTGCTGGCGGGCAAGGCCGATGTGATGATCACCGACGCCAGCGAAGCGCGTTACCAGCAGAAGCTCAAGCCGGGGCTGTGTGCGGTGAACCCCGAGCGGCAGATGCAGTACAGCGAAAAAGCCTTCCTGTTGCCCCGTGATGATGTGGCCTGGAAAAGCTACGTCGATCAATGGCTGCACCTGAGCCAGGCCACGGGGGCCTATGACGCTGTCGTCAGCCAGTGGCTGGCCGCGCCTTGATCAACGCCACGAAGGCGCGACACGCGGCACTGCGATAGGCGCCCTTGCGGCTCAGCAGTGCCACGGTGCGTTGGGGTAATGCCGGGCTGATCGCCACCGCGTTCAACCCTGGCTGGGCCTCGGCGATCGCGCTGGGCAGGATGGTTGCCAGCGCCGTGCTGCGCACGATTTCGATGATTGCGCTGATGGAGTTGGCCTCCATCGCAATCAACGGCCTTATCCCCTGGGCACGGCAGTAATCATCGATGTAGCGGCGGGTCGCAAAGCCGGTGTTCAACAACACCAGGGGTTGCGCCAGCCACTGCCAACTGTGCAACCCCGGATGGTTGGCGCCGACCACCCCACTCAGCGTTTCAACAAACAGCCCTTCGCACTCGATGTCCGGCAGATGCTCGCCGGTAAAACCAATGCCGATATCCAGCGCGTCTTCCGCCAAGGCGGTTTCCATGCGGTCCTGGGTCAGTTCCTCGATGCTCACGGTAATGCCCGGATAGCGCTGATTGAACTGCGCCAGCAACGGCCCGATCAGGTAGGCGGTAAAGGTCGGCGTCATGGCCAGGCGCAGGTTGCCTCGGCTCAAGTCCTGCACGTCATGCATGGCGCGGGTGCCGGCCTGCAGGTCCTGCAAGGCCAGCCGCGCAAAGCGCACATAGGCTTCACCGGCATCGGTCAGGCTCACGCTGCGCCCGGAGCGGTCCAGCAGCGGCGCACCCAAGGTGTCTTCCAACTGCTTGATCTGCTGCGACAAGGTCGGCTGCGACACATGCAGCGCCTCGGCGGCGCGGGTGAAATTGCGGTGTTCAGCCACCGCCAGCAGGTAACGGATATGGCGCAACAGCATCGAAGCCCCCAACTATAGGCATGACCAATAGAAACCATAATAAGCCGGTCTTGGACGCTATAGCTGAAAACTTCCATCCTTGCCCCATCAGCGACGCAAGGAGAACTTCCCATGCAACATCTCATCGACGGCTTCCGCAAATTCCAGGCCGAAGCCTTTGCCCAACGCAGCGACCTGTTCAAACACCTGGCGACCACGCAAACCCCGCGCACGCTATTTGTGTCCTGTTCCGACAGCCGTGTGGTTCCCGAGCTGCTGACCCAGCAGGAACCGGGCGATCTGTTCGTGATCCGCAACGCCGGCAACATCGTGCCGTCCTACGGCCCGGAGCCGGGTGGTGTGTCGGCCACCGTCGAATACGCGGTGGCGGTGCTGGGGGTCAGTGACATTGTGATCTGCGGCCATTCCGACTGCGGCGCGATGACCGCCATCTCCACCTGCAAATGCCTGGATCACCTGCCGGCCGTGGCCAACTGGTTGCGCCATGCCGAGTCAGCCAAGGTGATCAACGCCGCACGCCAGCACACATCCGATGCCGCCCGCTTGAGCGACTTGGTGCGCGAAAACGTGATCGCCCAGTTGGCCAATCTCAAGACCCACCCCTCCGTCGCCCTGGCCCTGGAACAAGGCCGACTGACGTTGCACGGCTGGGTGTACGACATCGAAACCGGCGCCATCGACGCCCTGGACAGCCGCAGCGGGCGCTTCGTGTCGCTGCTCAATCAGATCCACGCGGCCTGACCCCATTTCAACCCAGAGGACATCACCATGTTGCAATCCAACTTCTCCCAAACCCCACGCCTGGCCCTGGCCGACACCGTTATCGATCTCAAGGCCCGCAAGAACCTGTCCTGGCAGGACCTCACCGACGGCACCGGGCTCAGCCTGGCGTTCGTCACCGCCGCCCTGCTCGGCCAGCACCCGCTGCCCAAGGACGCCGCGGATGCGGTGTGCGACAAGCTCGGCCTGGACCAGGACGCCAGCCGCCTGTTGCAAAGCGTGCCCCTGCGCGGCAGCTTCCCCGGCGGCGTGCCGACCGACCCGACGATGTACCGTTTCTACGAAATGCTCCAGGTCTACGGCACCACCCTCAAGGCGCTGGTCCATGAGCAGTTTGGCGACGGCATCATCAGTGCGATCAACTTCAAGCTGGACATCAAGAAGGTCGAGGACCCGGACGGCGGCTCTCGCGCGGTAATCACCCTGGATGGCAAGTACCTGCCGACCAAACCCTTCTGAGTTGCCCGCGACCGTCTACGCTCTTGTCACACCAACAAGAACGAGGGACGGATAATGAAGGCAGTGTTCCGACTCACCTGGCTGCTGCTGTTGTGTTTCAGCCAGGTGCACGCCGCAACGACTCAGGATGAAGACGCCCAGGCGGCCAAGGCGCTGCTGGAAAAAGCCTTGGCCTACTACCAGAGCAACGGCGACAAGGCGTTTGCCGCCTTCAGCCGACAGGGCGAATTCGTCGACCACGACCGCTATGTGTTCGTGGTCGACACCCAAGGCGTCCTACTGGCCAGCGGTGGCCCCTCCTCCGCCTTGATCGGCCGCGATGTATCCGAAGTGCTCGGGCCGGATTTGCGCCAGTCCTTCAAGGATGCGCTCAGAGTGCCGGAAGGCCAGGGCATCCAGCAGGCCGACTATCGCTGGCAGAACTGGAACGATGGCAAGGTCGAACACAAGCATGTGTTTTATCAGCGCGTGGGCGAACGCATTCTCGCGGTGGGTTATTACCTGCCACGGGCCACGCCGGAACAGGCCCGGGCCCTGCGCAACAAAGCGGCAACCGCCTTGCTCAAGGATGAAACCGGGACACTCAAGGCCATCAACTCATTGCAGGGCGGTTTCCTGCAGGATGACCTTTATGTGTTCGTGGTGGACCTCGATACCCAGCGCTATGTAGCCCACGGCACCAACCTGCGACTGGTCAACACCGACTTCAGCAAGATCAAGGACCCGGACGGCAAGCCGGTGGGCGAGCCGATCCTCAAGTTGATGGCCGAGCAGGATCAGGGCGAATACAAATACCGCTGGAAAAACCCGGTGACCGACAAGGTCGAGAACAAGCATGCGTATGTGCGCAAGGCCGGGCATTTCATGGTGGCGGTGGGTTATTACAGCCCCTGAGACTACTTGGCCTTGTCTTCACGGCCACGCAGCACCCGATTAGGCATCGCGATTGCCGCCGCCAGCCCCAGCAGTGACACCGCCGCACTGACCATCAACAAATGCCGGAACGTCACAGCCAACTCCCCGCGCAGGGCATCTTGCGCCGGGCCGGGGGCGGCGTTGAGGCCGTCGAGCAGCACGTTGCCGGAACTGCCTTCGGCCACCAACGCGCCGCTGGCCAGGTGGGCGAAGCTGGAATCCTGCAACAGCGCCAGCAACAGCGCCGACATGCACGCCACCCCCACCGCCCCGCCCAGGGAACGGAACAGGTTGGTGGTGCTGGTGGCGACGCCGATATCGCGCTGTTCCACCGAGTTTTGCGTGCCCACCAGGGACGTCGGGAATTGCATGCCGGCGGCGATCCCGCACAGCAGCATGAACAGGGCCGTCAGCCCCACCGCTTGGGGCGCGCTCAAGGCCATGCCGAGAATCGCGAAGGGGCTCAGCAACGCACCGCTGAGGATCATTGGCTTATAGCGCCCGGTCACCGAGGTCATGCGCCCGGCAAAATAAGCCCCCATCGGCAAGCCCATGGCCAACGGCAACAGGTGCAGGGCCGCGCTGTCAGCACCGGAACCGGTCACCGTCTGATACCGCAGCGGCATCAGCACCGTCAGGGAAATCGCCTGGAAGCTGGTGAAAAAGATCGTGCACCAGCACAGCACCGCGCTGCGGTTGGCAAACAAATGCATCGGCAACAACGGCTCTCGCGCCCGGCGCTCATGCCAGACAAACACCGTCAATGCCACCAGCGCACAGGCCAACAGGCCCAGCACCTGATCGTCACGCCAGTGATGGCCCTGGCCGACTTCAGTGATGCCCAGCAGCAAGGCGGTCAAGCCGATGATCATCAGCACAGTGCCGAGGTAATCGATGATCGGCTTGCGCTGCGGCACCGGCAGGCCCACCAGCGTGCGATGGGCCACGTACCAGGCGCCGGCGCCCAAGGGCAAGTTGATCAGAAACACCCAGCGCCACGACAGGTATTCGGTCATGTAGCCGCCCAGCACCGGCCCGGCCACGCTGGCCACCGCGTACATGCTGCTGAAATAGCCCTGGTAGCGACCGCGTTCGCGGGGCGGGATGATATCGCCGATGATCGCCTGGCTCACCGAGATCATGCCGCCGGCGCCGATGCCCTGGAGGATCCGCGCCAGCACCAGTTGCTCCATGCTTTGCGCCATGCCGCAGAACAGCGAGGCCAGGGTGAACAGACCCATGCCGATCAGCATCATTGGCCGCCGCCCGTACAGGTCGCCGAGCTTGCCATAGATCGGCACCGCCACGGTCATCGCCACCATGTAGCCGGAGATGACCCAGGCCAGCAGGTTGACGTCGTGGAACTGGGCGGAAATAGCGGGCATGGACACGGCGACAATGGTCTGGTCCAGCGCCCCCAGGAAGATCGCCATCATCAGTGAGGCGAGAATACTGCGCACAGCGGGCAGTGGCGGAGCAGGCTGATTGAGGTGCGTCACGGCAAGACCTTCGAGCAAGGCCCGTGGGAAAAGGCGGCCCACGGGAATGCTCGATACGATAGCAGGCTATTCGATAGCTTCGTAAGGAAGTCCGACGTAATTTTCTGCGATGGTCTTGCGCCCCGCCTCGGAGTGGATGAAGTAGTCAAGCTCACTCTCGGCGATGCGCTGACTGAAACCGTCGGCCTCGGGAAACTGGTGCAACATTGAGGTCATCCACCAGGAAAACCGCTCGGCCTTCCACACCCGCCGCAGACAGATGGCGGAGTAACGCTCCAGCAGATCCACGCGCCCTTCGCCGTAGACCTTGAGCAGAATCCGGTACAGCGTACTCACATCACTAGCCGCCAGGTTCAAGCCCTTGGCTCCGGTCGGCGGCACGATATGCGCCGCGTCGCCGAGCAGGAACAGGCGCCCGTACTGCATCGGTTCCACTACAAAACTGCGCAGCGGTGCGATGCTTTTTTCGATCGATGGACCGGTGACCAGGTGTTCTGCAAGGTGGCTGGGCAGGCGGGTTTTCAGTTCATCCCAGAAGCGGGCGTCGGACCATTCGTCAATCGGTTCCTCCACAGGCACCTGCAGGTAATACCGGCTGCGCGTCGGCGAACGCATGCTGCACAGGGCGAACCCGCGCGGGTGTTTGGCGTAGACCAACTCAGGGTGAACGGGCGGTGTGTCGGCGAGGATGCCCAGCCAGCCGAACGGGTAGACCCTTTCAAAGACCTTGAGCGATTCAGCCGGGATCGATTGGCGCGCAATGCCGTGATAACCGTCGCAACCGGCGATGTAATCGCACTCCAGGCGAAAGGATTCGCCCTGATGTTCAAAGGTCAGCCAGGGTCGATCACTTTTGACAGCGTGGGGCTGCACATTGCGCGCTTCATACAGGGTAGTGGCGCCTGCGGCGGCACGGGCGGTCATCAGGTCGCGGGTGACTTCGGTCTGGCCGTAGATCATCACCGAATGACCGCCGGTCAGGCCCTTGAGATCGATATGGGTCAACCGGCCGTTCAGCGCCAACTCGAAACCGTCATGCACCAGGCCTTCGTTGTCCATGCGCTGGCTGACGCCGGCCTGTCTCAGCAGGTCGACCATGCCTTGTTCCAGCACGCCGGCACGGATGCGGCTTTGCACGTAGTCGGCGCTCTGACGCTCTAGGATAAGGGTCTCGATCCCTGCCTGATGCAGCAGTTGGCCAAGCAGCAGTCCGGAAGGACCGGCGCCGATAATGGCGACTTGGGTTTTCAGCGTTTTCATTATTTTTATAGCCCGCAAGTTCCACTCGAACGGATCGGGTGAAAGAGTTGTCATTGGTCTTGTTGCTGACATTTTTCACTTGAGTGAGCGGCATAAGAAGGTGAAAACTGCGCCAAAGCCTGCGCTTTTTGCCAATCGGGGCGATTACCGCACCACTCTTCCGAGTATCGGGTTGAAACCATGACCAAAACCGCAATTCCGGTCTTCAAGCTTTACGGGGAACACCAGCAATGGCCCACCCCCGATTTGTTGCACTGCGAAACCATTTCCCGGCGCAGTCGGGAATACCAGTGGGAAATCCAACCCCACCGGCACGCGGATCTGTGCCAGTTGCTCTACGTGCACAAAGGCCAGGCACAGTTGGAAATCGAAGGCCAGCGCACCACCCTGAACGAAGCAACCCTGCAAGTCCTGCCGCCCTTGTGCGTGCACGGGTTCCGTTTTCCTGAGGACGTCGAAGGCTACGTAGTGACGCTTTCGGCGCCGTTGGTCAGCCACCTGCAAACACAATTGGGCGCCACCGTGGACGGTTTACAAACGCTCGGCAGTTACCCGGCGGGCAAAGACAGTGATTACCTGAACAGCCAGTTCGCCCGCTTGCAGGATGAATACGCCGACGAACAACCGGCACGGGACATGATGATGCACGCGTTGGTCAGCGTGTTGCTGGTATGGATCAGCCGCCAGGCCATCCAGCGCCGTCACCCAAGGGCGCCACGGGGGCGTGAATACTTCCGGCGCTTTACCCAGTTGGTCGAGCAGCATTACCGCGAACACCCCAAGATCGAGGATCTTGCCCACAAGCTGGGCATCTCGGTCTCACACCTGAACGGGACGTGTCGGGAATTGGGTGGGCAACCTGCGTTGCAGATCATGCATGACCGCCAATTGCTGGAAGCCAAGCGTTTGCTGACGTACACCAGCATGACCATCAATGAGATGTCGGAAGTGCTGGGATTTTCCGACCCAACCAACTTCTCTCGGCTGTTCCGCCGACGGGTCGGGTTCTCACCCAAGGCGTTTCGCGAGCAGTTGAAAGCCGAACCATCGGCTACCTGAGCGCGCTGAAACTGCCGGTGCGGGGCACGCATTGATCCTGATGGCAGCTGATCGCAAAGGTCGGCTGCATACGGGTCTGCTCCACGCGGTAGGCGGCGGTCCCGTAAAGTGCGCTGGCAATGGCGCACAGGCTGAAAATCATCAGGTACTTTCTGGTTTTAATGCTCATGGCACAGACCTCTGCGGATCTACAGGGTGCTGTCTAAAGCATAGGTCAACCCGGCCAAGTTGCCATTATCGGACGACATTCAACCGGTTGATTCCAGCCTAGAGCCCGACATCCCACGCCGGCTCTTCCGGAAACCTCAGCACCAGGAAATCCAGCAAGCTGCGCAACGCCGACGGCATGTGCTTGCGCGAGGCGTACACCGCATAGATGTTCATCTGCCGTGGCTCGGCGTCGGGCAGCAGGCGCACCAGTTCGCCGCGCCGGATGTAATCGCCGGCCTGGTAAGTAGGCAACATCGACACTCCGGCACCGGCCAACGTCACGCGTAACAACGTACTGGCCTCGTTGGAGGTGATGTTGCCGATGATCTGCACCGAGACCGGCTCACCCCGCTCCTCGAAATGCCACAGGCTTTTGCCGAAATAGGAATGGGTGAGGCAATTATGTCCGGCGAGGTCTTCGACCTTCTGCGGCGCTGGGTGCTCCAGCAGGTAAGCCGGCGAGGCACACACCACCGAGCGGCACACCGTGAGGCGCCGGGCAATGAGATTGGGGTCCAGGTCGCTGCTGGTGCGGATAGCCAGGTCGATGCGCTCATCCACCAGGTTCACCGTGCGATCGAGCATCTGCAGGTCGACCGTCACCAGCGGGTAGCGCTTGACGTATTCGGCAATGGCCTGGGCCAATTGCGCCTGGCCGAACGACGTGCTGACGCTCAAGCGCAGCAAACCACGGGGCGCTTCATCGGGCTCGCTGACGGCGGCTTGCATGTCGCAACACAACTCCAGCAATTGCCGACAGCGTGGCAGGGTTTCACTGCCCGCTGCCGTCAAGCTGAGCTTGCGCGTGGTGCGGTGCAGCAAACGGGCGCCGACCCAGTCTTCCAGCTCTGCCAGGTAGCGCGACACCACCGGCCGCGACAGGTCCAGATGATCGGCGGCGGCGGACTGGCTGCCCAGGTCCACCACCGTGACAAACACGCGCATTGCTTGAAGACGATCCATGATCTGCCCGATTTCAGAAACAAACTATGTCCCAGCATCGCATTTTTAGTCTGGTTTTGTGCAACTAAGCTCTGTGCATCCTTTACCGATGCTGGAGCTGCCCGATGTTCTCAACCTTCAAGCGCCTGACCCTGGCCACCGCCGCCCTGGCGTTCGCCGCCCATGCGGCTGCGGCCGAGCTGAAGCTGGACGTATACAACCCAGGCGAAGCCGCGATCTTCCCGGTCAGCTCGGTATTGGTCAGCGGCGCCAAGGACGCGATCCTGGTGGACGCCCAATTCGGCAAAGGCCAGGCCGAGCAATTGGTGCAGAAGATCCGCGCCAGCGGCAAGCACCTCACCACCATCTACATCAGCCATGGCGACCCGGACTACTACTTCGGCCTCGACACCCTCACCGCCGCCTTCCCCGAGGCCAAGGTGCTGGCGCCGCAACCGGTGGTCGACCACATCAATGCCACCGTGGCCGGCAAGCTTGAGTTCTGGGGCCCGAAAATGGGCGCCGACAAGCCGGCCCAAACTATCGTGCCGCAGGTCCTCGAAGGCCACAGCCTGAGCCTGGAAGGCCAGCCACTGGAGGTCATCGGCCTGGACGGCCCACAGCCGGATCGCAGCTTTGTGTGGATCCCGTCGATCAAGGCCGTGGTCGGTGGCGTGGTCGTCTCCGAAAACATCCACCTGTGGATGGCCGATACCCAGAGCGCGCAGTCCCATAAAGACTGGCTGGCGACACTGCAACGCATCCAACAGCTGAAACCAAAGACCGTGATCCCGGGCCACTACCTCGGCACACCGACGTTGCAATCGGTGGCCTTTACCGCCGACTATATCAAGGCCTTCGACGCCGAGACCGCCAAGGCCAAGGATTCCGTCGCCCTGATCGCGGCCATGAAAAAGCGTTACCCCACCCTCGCCGACGAAAGCTCGCTGGAACTGAGCGCCAAAGTCGCCAAGGGCGAAATGAAGTGGTGAACCGTTTCAAACCCTAACGTATTGGAGAACGTCATGAGCAAGATTGCAATCATTGGGGCCACTGGCCGTGCCGGTAGCCAATTGCTGGAAGAAGCGCTGCGTCGCGGGCACACCGTCATCGCCATCGCACGCAATACCGACACGCTGGCCGTGCGCCCTGGCGTCACCGTCAAACAAGTCGACGCCCTGGATGCCAACGCCCTGCAACAGGCGGTGAGTGGCAGCGACGTGGTAATCAGTGCGGCGCACTTCGCCACCCTGCCCGCCAGCGCCGTGATCGAGCCGGTGAAAAAGGCCGGGGTAAAACGCCTGCTGGTGGTGGGCGGCGCCGGCTCGCTGTTGCTGCCGGACGGTAGCCGAGTGATCGACAGCCCTGGCTTCCCTGCCGAATACAAAGCCGAAGCCAGTGCCGGCGCTGAGTTTCTTGATGTACTGCGTCAGGAAAAGGAACTGGACTGGACCTTCCTGTCGCCGTCGGCGGAGTTCGTCGAGACGGACCGCACCGGTCAATTCCGCGTGGGCCAGGATGATCTGTTGGTGAGCAGTGAAGGCCGCAGTTGGATCAGTTTTGCGGATTATGCGATTGCGTTGATCAACGAAGTCGAAGCACCAAAGCACTCCCGCCAGCGTTTCACCGTGGGTTACTGATACGCCCCATCCCTGTAGGAGCCCGGCTTGCCGGCTCCTACAGGGGGGGAATTGGCGTTCATGACCAACCAATCCATCAGAGCTTTAAGACCCGCCGAAGGCTCGGTGCCCGGCGGATATACCAAGTAATACCCCATCCCCGTCGGCACCCGCAGCTCAAACGGCATCACCAACCGCCCCGCCTTCAAATCCTCGCCAATCAACGCACTGTCGCCAATCGCCACGCCGGAACCTTGCGACGCCACCGTCATCGCCAAATCCAGCGTTTCAAAATGATGGCCTTGGCTCAAATTGCCCAGTCGCGTCTGCGCCGCCTTGAGCCACAATGCCCAATCCCGTTCATCCCGCGTGGGGTGCAGCAAGACCTGTTGCTGCAAATCTTGCGGTGTGTGCAAGCCCGCGAGCAGTGCCGGCGCGCAGACCGGCGTGAGCTGTTCATCGAACAGATGCCGCGCCTCGGCCGATTGCTCGGCGATGGGCGCATAGATCACCGCCGCGTCGAATTGCTCGCGGCGAAAGTCCACGGTGTAGGCCACGGTGGTGGTGAGTTCCACCGGCACGTCCGGGCGTTCCTTCTGCCATTGCATCAGGCGCGGCAGCAGCCAGCGCATCACACAGGTGGACGCCTTGAGTTGCAGGACCTGGCGGCGACTGCCGATCTGCTCCACCGCCTCGCCGAGCAGGCCAAACACCTGCTGTGCGCGCAGTGACCATTCGCGGCCCTCTTCGGTCAGGCTCAAGCCACGCGCCTGGCGTTGGAACAGCGCATAACCCAAATGACTTTCCAGCCCGGCAATCTGCCGGCTCACCGCGCCCTGGGTGATGTGCAGTTGCTCGGCGGCGCGGGTGAAGTTGCAGCACTGGGCCGTGACCCAGAAGGTGTGCAGCGCGGGCAGTGGCGGGAGGCGTTTCATCGGGGCGCAGCCATGACGTGAGGACATGGCTAGTATGACTTTTTATCGATTGTTGCCGCTACAGGCCAGCCGGTCCAATAACGCCTTACCTCAACAATAAGAGCGACCTATATGGCGACCTGCGGCGAAGTATTGGTCAACCTCCTGGAAGGCTACGGCGTGGACCAGGTGTTTGGCATCCCCGGCGTGCACACCGTGGAGTTGTATCGCGGCCTGGCCCGTTCCAGCATCCGCCACGTCACCCCGCGCCACGAACAGGGCGCCGGCTTCATGGCCGACGGTTACGCGCGCACCAGCGGCAAACCCGGCGTGTGCTTCATCATCACCGGCCCCGGCATGACCAATATCACCACCGCCATGGGCCAGGCTTATGCCGACTCGATCCCGATGCTGGTGATTTCCAGCGTGCAGTCGCGCAGCCAATTGGGCGGCGGGCGCGGCAAGCTGCATGAGCTGCCCAACCAGGGCGCGATGATGGCCGGCGTGGCGGCGTTCTCCCATACCCTGATGTCGGCGGCGGAGCTGCCCGGCGTGTTGGCGCGGGCGTTTGCGTTGTTCCAGGCCGGGCGGCCGCGTCCGGTGCACATCGAAATCCCGCTGGATGTGCTGGTGGAAAATGCCGATGCACTGCTGGGCAGTGAACCGGTCAGCGTGGCCCGTGCCGGCGCGGCGCCGTCGGCGGTCAAGCAAATGAGCCAGCTGCTCGCAGCGGCCAAGAAACCCTTGATCCTGGCCGGTGGCGGCGCCATCGACGCAGCGCCGGAACTGACCCGACTGGCCGAAGCCCTCGGCGCGCCGGTGGCCCTGACCATCAACGCCAAAGGCATGCTGCCTGCCCGCCACCCACTGCTGATCGGCTCGACCCAGACCTTGGTCGCCACCCGCGCACTGGTGGCCGAAGCGGACGTGGTGCTGGCCATCGGCACCGAGCTGGCGGAAACCGACTACGACGTGACCTTCGCCGGCGGTTTCGAGATTCCCGGCGCGCTGCTGCGCATCGATATCGACCCCGACCAGACCGTGCGCAACTACCCGCCGCAAGTGGCCTTGGTGGCTGATGCACAAATTGCCGCAGAGGCCTTGCTGACCGAACTGAGCAGCAAACCCTTGCCACCGCGTAACAGCGCGTGGGGCGCTGAACGCGTAGCGCGCCTGTGGGCGGAACTGACCCCCAGCTGGGACGCCGCCACCCGCGCGCAAACCCTGTTCCTCAATACCGTCCTCGAAGAATTGCCCAACGCCGTACTGGTGGGCGACTCCACCCAACCGGTGTACAGCGGCAACCTGACCCTGAACCTCGACCACCCGCGCCGCTGGTTCAACTCGTCCACCGGCTACGGCACCTTGGGCTACGCCCTGCCCGCCGCCATCGGCGCCTGGCTGGGGCGTGGCGATGGGCAGCCGGTGGTGTGCCTGATCGGCGACGGCGGCCTGCAATTCTCCCTGCCGGAACTGGCCAGCGCCGTGGAAGCGCGCACGCCGGTGATCGTGCTGCTGTGGAATAACCACGGCTATGAAGAGATCAAGAAATACATGGTCAACCGCGCCATCGAGCCGGTCGGCGTAGACATCTACACGCCGGACTTTATCGGGGTGGCCAAGGCACTCGGTTGCGCCGCCGACAGCATTCAAGGGATTGAGTCGTTACGTGCGGCACTACGCGCTGCGGCTGATCGCCAAGGGCCGACACTGATTGAAATCGAACAGGGGCTGTGGATGAAGGCGGTGGCGGAATGAGTGCGGTATTGAACGGTGTGTATATCAATGGGGCATGGCGTGCCGGACTGGTCTCGCTTGAGGTGATCAACCCCGCGACTGAAGCCGTCCTGGCCCACGTCAGCGTCGGCGATGCGAGCACGGTCACCCAGGCGGTCGACGCCGCCAGCGCCGCGTTCATCGACTGGTCAAAAAGCACCGGTCGCGACCGCGCCGCGCTGTTGCGCAAGATCGCCCAAGGCGTCAGCGAGCAGCGCGAACAGTTGATGCACCTGCAGTCGAGCAACAACGGCAAACCGCTGTTTGAAGCCGCGATTGATGTGGACGATGTGATCGCCACCTTCGACTATTACGCCAGCGTGGCCGAAGCGATGGATGCCAGCCAGGATAGCCCGGTGGCATTGCCCAACGCGGATTTCAGTGCACGTCTGCGTCGTGAGCCGTGCGGTGTGGTCGGGCTGATCGTGCCGTGGAATTTCCCGATGGTCACCACCGCCTGGAAACTCGCTCCCGCCCTGGCGGCCGGTTGCTGCGTGGTGCTCAAGCCATCGGAAGTCACGCCGTTGGCGGAACTGCAACTGGCGCGGATTATCGCCGAGGCGGGCTTGCCGGCCGGGGTGTTCAACCTGGTGTGCGGCACGGGCCTGGAAGTGGGCGCGCCACTGGCGACGGATCGCCGCGTGGCGAAGATTTCCTTCACCGGCAGCAACGCCGTCGGCGTGCAAGTGATGCAGCGCGCAGCCGAAACCATCAAGGGTGTGAGCCTGGAACTGGGCGGCAAATCCTCCTTGCTGGTGTTGGCGGATGCCGACCTGGACCTGGCGGTGGAACTGGCCTGTGGCGGTGGGTTTTTCAACGCCGGGCAGATGTGTTCGGCCACCAGTCGCGTGCTGGTAGCCGACAGCCTGGCGGATGAATTCCTGGAACGTATACGGGCACGGGCTGAAGGCATTCGCGTGGCTGACCCGTTTGCCGATGACGTGGAAATGGGCGCGTTGATCAACCGCGTGCAATATCAACGCGTGTTAGGGCACATCCAGCGCGGCGTTGCGGATGGCGCACGTTTGCTGTGTGGCGGTGAACGCCCGGCGGACCTGCCGAAGGGCTTTTTCATCCGCCCGACCGTGTTCACCGACGTGCCGCTGAACAGCGCATTGTGGAACGAAGAGATCTTCGGCCCGGTACTCTGTGTACGACGTTTCACCTCGCGAGCCGAGGCCATTGCTCTGGCCAACGACAGCGATTTCGGTTTGGTGGCGAGTGTGGTCAGCGCCAGCCCCGAAACTGCCGAGCGTGTAGCGAATGCCTTGCAGGCCGGGCTGGTGTGGATCAACGCACCGCAGGTGATCTTCCCGCAGGCCGCGTGGGGCGGTTACAAGCAGAGCAGCCTTGGCCGCGAGTTGGGGCCGTGGGGGTTAGCGGCGTTTCAGGAGATCAAGCATGTGATCCGGTCCCTTTAGCCGATAACGATCTTTTGTAGCGAGGGAGCTTGCTCCCTCGCTACAAAGTCATCCGCATTTTTTAGATAGCCCCTGCGACTTTCTCATTTGCCCCCTCCTCCCGCCCATGGCCTGATTCGCCCTTGTTCACTCAAGGCCGTCCCATGGAAACCGTCCAAACAAAACCCACCACCGCCGTCTGGCTGATGATCAGTGTCGTGCTGGTCGCCCTCAACCTGCGCCCCTCAATGGCCGCTGTCGGCCCCCTGTTGTCCTCGATTCGTGGCGACGTGCCGTTGAGTTTCAGCAGCGCGGCCCTGCTGACCATGTTGCCGGTGATGGCCATGGGCTTGGCGATGTTCTTTGGAATGGGCGTGGCCAAACGTTTTGGCGAGCACCGCAGCATCGTGGTGTCACTGGTGGTGATTGGCGTGGCGACGCTGTCGCGGTTGTTCCTCGATTCGGCGCTGGAGTTGATTGTCAGCGCCATCGCCGCCGGCGTGGGGATTGCGATGATCCAGGCGCTGATGCCGGCGCTGATCAAATCGCGGTTCAGTGACAATGTCTCGCTGTTCATGGGCCTGTACGTCACCGCGATCATGGGCGGCGCGGCGCTGGCGGCGTCGTTTGCACCGTTCGTGCAGGTGCAGACCGGCAGTTGGCGCATCGGCCTGGCGATCTGGTCGGTGCTGGCGTTGCTGGCCTTGATGTTTTGGTACGCGCAACGCTCGGTGTTGCCGCCACTGCCCCAAGCCGCTGCGGGCCCTCAAGAATCATTTTTCGGCAACGGTCGCGCCTGGTTGCTCGCGGTATTTTTCGGGCTCGGTACCGCGTCCTACACCTGCGTACTCGCCTGGCTGGCGCCGTACTACGTGGAGCAAGGTTGGAGTGAACAGAACGCCGGCTTGCTGCTGGGTTTCCTGACGGCCATGGAAGTCGTCTCCGGCCTGATCACCCCCGCCATCGCCAACCGTCGCCAGGATAAACGCGGCGTGGTAGCGGTGTTGCTGGTGCTGATCATCCTGGGTTTCTGCGGCCTGATCCTCAGTCCGCAACACCTGAGCCTGCTGTGGCCTTGCCTGCTCGGCCTGGGCATCGGCGGCCTGTTCCCGATGAGCCTGATCCTGTCCCTCGACCACCTGGACAACCCGCGCCGCGCCGGTGGCCTCACCGCATTTGTGCAAGGCATCGGCTACCTGATTGCCGGGTTGTCGCCGCTGATCGCCGGGATGATCCGCGATCAACTGGGCAGCTTCGAATGGGCCTGGTGGTCGCTCACGGCGGTGATCGTGGTGATGCTGTTGATCGTGACGCGCTTCAACCCAAAGCATTACGCACGACATATCCGCTGAGGTCGTGTTGCAAACAGTATTTGTCTCACGCCAAACATAGAAACGCCCTACAGAGCATTCTATTGGCACGCTCGTTCCGTTAAGCTTTTGTGCTGTCTTGTACTGAGTTCGGTACAAAGGGTTTACGGACGAAACCGATGCTAAACAGTAACTTGCTCAGAAAGCTCGATATGCAGGACTTGATGGTGTTTATCGCCGTCTATGACCAGAGCAGCGTTACCGAGGTGTCTGAAACGCTGTTTGTCAGCCAGTCCACCGTGAGCTACAGCCTGAAGAAGCTGCGCACCAGTTTTGAAGACGAGCTGTTTATCAACACGCGCGCCGGCATGCGCCCGACGTACAAGGCCACCACCATGTACGGCCATATGCAGAAGATCCTCGAAAGCATCAACCTGTGCCACGCCGGCAGCCAAGCCTTCGATCCGACGCAGAAGGCCGTGACCTTCAACGTGTGTGCGCCGGAATATTTCGAACAGTTGATCCTGCCGCGCCTGTTGAAAAACTTCGACCGCGCCGACCTGCCGGTGATCGTCAATGTGCAGAAGCTGGAAACCGACATCCCCGCCGACGACCTGCGCGAAGGTCGCCTCGACCTGGTGATCTGCTTCGGCCCCAACTTCCACCGCGCCCACAAAGATTTCCGCACCCAAATGCTGCTGGAGGACGACTTGGTGTGCGTATTCGACAAACGCTCGGCGCCACGGGAGCCGGCCTTCAGCCTGCAGTCCTTCGTCGAGCGCCGCCACGTGTTCCCCACGCCGTGGACCTCCGACACCAACATGATCGACGGCTGGCTCGCACGCCAGGCCCACAAGCGCCAGGTCATCGCCCGTGCCAACAGCTACAGCGCAGCCTTGAAGATGATCACCGGCACGGACTTCATCGTCACCCTGCCGCGCCGCGTGCAAAAATTGCTGGCGCCGTCCACGGTGTTCGGCCATTGCGAAGCGCCGAACGGTTTGCCGGGGTTCACCCTGGAGATGCAGTGGAACGAAACCAGTGAGCAGGACAGCGCCAATACCTGGTTTCGCGAGCAAGTAGTGAAAGTGTGTGCGGATCAGGGGTTGTTGTAGGGCTTAACCGATTGCGACCTTGCTGTAGGAATCGCGATCCATATCCACCAACAGAACACACAGCTGAACTTGTACGCCCGCCGGCCAGTCGCCCAGGTCCTGCAAGGCAGCCAACAGGCTTTCCGACAACTGCTTCTTGACCTGAGGCGACCGCCCGCTGAGCAGCGACAGCTTCACCGCGATAAAACCGCGAGGGTCGAGGGAGGTGCCCACCTGGAACGTCTCGACCTTGACGGCACGGCTTTTGATATCGAATTCGGAACCGAACTGGCCAGACACCATCAACACGTTGTTGAGCCGTAGCAGGGTTTTCTCAACGGCCAGGTTCGTCAGGTTGGCGGTGTATTCCAGATGCAGGTGTGGCATGTAGGGCTCCGAGTCTTTGGTAGGAAGAATCCTAGATATACCACGGAGTCAGGCCTTGGTCGCCAACCCACGATCACTCATGAACGCCTCCAGTCGTGAGCGTACCCAGCGCTCGGCCGGGTCAGTGTCCACGTGGCTGAGCCAGACCATGGACAAATCCAGGGTCGGCGTCTCGAACGGGAACGGCTCGCAGAACAGGTGGCCCGACACGGCCATGGCCTCGGCGGTGTAGTCCGGCAAGCTGGCGATCAGGTCGGTGCCGGCGAGCAACGCCGGCAGTGCGCTGTATTGCGGCACCGACAACACCACGTGGCGCTTGCGGCCGATTTCCGCCAGCCATTCATCGGCGAACCCCGCCACGTTGGCGGTGTGGGACACCAGCACGTGGGGCCGTGAGCAGTATTCGTCGAGGGTCAGCGGTGCGTCCGAGGCATCGGCACGCAGGATGCGCGGGCGGATATGGCGCAACAGCTTGCGCTTGGCATTCGCTGGCAGGCCACGGGTCTGGGTGATGCCGACGGTGATATCGCCAGAGGCCAGCAGGTCCGGGATGCGCCAGTAGTCCACATGTTGCACCACGAACACCACTTGCGGCGCTTCCTGGCGCAGGGCGCGCAGCAACGGCGGCAACAGGCCGAACTCGACATCATCGGACAGGCCGATGCGAAAGGTCATGGTGCTGATCGACGGGTCGAAGTCATGGGTCAGACTCAAGGCCGAGGACAACGAGTCCAGCGCTGGCGACAAATGCTGGATGATTTCCTCGGCCCGCGCCGTGGGCTCCATGCGGTGGCCGACGCGAATGAACAGCGGGTCATTGAATAAGGTACGCAAGCGGTTGAGGGCAGAGCTGATGGTCGGTTGGCCGAGAAACAGCTTCTCTGCCACACGCGTGACGTTGCGTTCCAGCATCAGTGCTTCGAACACCACCATCAGGTTGATGTCGGCCTTGCGTAATTCATTGCGATTCATCGGCGCCTGCCCCTTTCCCCAAGACAAGCCGCAGTGTAGAAAGCCGCGTTGCCGGCGTCTACGTGTAGGACGCTTCGCTGGCCTGTGCGCCACGCTCAGGCTCGTGCCCCATGCGCAACCGCAGCGCCGCAATAGCCGCCACCACCAATACCAGCGCAATTACCTTCAGGCCGTTCATCGCATTGCCGGTGCTTTGCTCGATCACGCCCATTACCGAGGGGCCGACAAACCCGCCGAGCAGCCCGCAGGCGTTGACGAAACCCAGCCCGCCCGCCAGCGCAACGCCCTTGAGACGCGAAGCCGGGTACAGAAAAATGATCGACTGCACCACAAAAAACATCACCGCCGACAGGCAAAAACCGAGCAGGCTGAACACCGGCCCCGATATCGACGCGATGCCCAGGCCCAGCGCCATGGTCAGCAGCCCTGTGACCAGCAACCGCCGGCAGCGTCCGGGCGTCGTGGCGAAACGCGGAATCAACAAGGCCCCGAGTGCCGCCGCGATCCATGGCAACGAGGTCAGCAGGCCGACGCTCATGGTGCTCAGTTCGCCATATTTGCTGATGATGCTCGGCAGGAAAAAGATCACCGTGTAAATGGTGATCTGGTGACAGAAGTACACAAAAATCGCCAGCAGGATTTGCGGGGTCAGCCAGTTCTTCAACGAGTGGCCGCCCTCGCCCGCGCCCTCCTCGGTTTCTTGGGCGATGCGCTGTTCGATGCCGCGCGCTTCCTCGGCCGACAGCCATGGCGCCTTGCTCGGACGGTCCGGCAGTTTGCGCCAGACCACCCAGGCAAACGCCACCGCCGGCAGGCCTTCGAGCATGAACATCCACTGCCAGCCGTGCCAGCCGAGCATGCCGTCCATGCGCATCAAGGCCGCGCCCACCGGGCCGCCGATGATGTTGGCGAAGCACACGCCGAGCAGGAAATAACCGGTGGCGCGTGCCCGCTGTTCGCGGTTGAACCAGTAGGTGAGGTAGAGCATGACGCCGGGGAAGAGTCCGGCTTCGGCAATGCCCAGCAACAGGCGCAGCACATAGAACGAGGTCTCGCCCTGCACAAAGGCCATGGCCGCCGAAATCAGGCCCCAGGTCACCATGATCCGCGCGATCCAGAACCGCGCGCCGACCTTGTGCATGATCAGGTTGCTGGGGATTTCCGACAGTGCATAGGTCAGGAAAAACAGCCCCGCGCCCAACCCGTACGCCGCGGCGGAAATGCCCAGGTCGACGTCCAGGTGATGCTTGGCCAGGGCGATGTTGGTGCGGTCCAGGAAGCTCAGGATGTAGGCAATGATCAGCAAGGGCATCAGCTTGACGAACATCAGTTTATTCAACGCCTGCGGGGTGCGGGCGGAAGTCGCGGTAGTCATCGGCAATTCCTCTTGGCGCCCCGCCAGCCGGGCTGGGGGGCGCATCGGTGTTGTTCTAGGAGTCGAGTTGCATAGCCAACGCCTGGGAGCGATGGGAAAACAGTTGCAGCAGCGCGCCGCCCAGGGCGCAGCCGGCCATCACGAAGAAACACACGGTGTAGCCGTGCAGCGTGGTCCAGCCGCCGCCCATGGCGATCAGGCTGCCCATCAGCACCGGCGCCAGGCCGCCACCGATGAACATCGCGGTGGTGATGATGCCGTTGGCGGTGGACGTCGCTGACGGTTCGGCCGAGTCGCAGGCCACGGCGTAGTAGATCGGCCACACCGCATTGGCCACCAGGCCGAACAGCAGTTGCACGACGACGATCAGCGTCAGGGTGTTGGCGAAGTAGAACGCGCCGACACTCGCCGCCATCCACACACCGCAGATGATCAGGGTGGTGCGCCGGCCGATGATGTCCGACAGCGACGGCCACACCAATTGCCCGAGGATGCCGGTGAGGGTGAACACCACGCTCATCCCCGCCGACTCGGCCAGGGACAATCCGGCGATGTTGTAGAGGTAGGCCGGCAGCACGATGTTGACGCCCATGTACACCACTTGGGTGAGCATCGTATTGCCCGCTGTGAGAGCGATGTTGCGGTTGCGCAAGGTGGCGACAAAGGTGCGCCAGGCTTCGCCTTTTACCGAGCTGGCCGGGGCATTGTCGGGCGGGGTCATGCCTTTGGCGGCGATGTCGACGTACAACGCCGTGATGCGCTCGGCCGTGGAATAACGCGCCCAGAAGATCATCAGCGGCAGCGCCACCACGAAAGCGAAAAAGAACACATAACGCCAGTTGTCCTCACCAAACACGGTGATGACAAAACTCGCGACGATACCGCTGAGCATCGCGCCAATCGGGTAACCCGTATGGTGCGCGCCCAGGGCAAAACCACGACGCTCAACCGGCCACCATTCGGCAGTGTTGCTCACCCCCACCGGCTCGCCCCAGCCGGCGCCGAGGTTGACGCCGACGCGCAGGGCAATGAAGGTGGCGAGGTTGCCGCTCAACGCCTTGAAGCCGGACAGAAACGAGATCGCGGTGTAGCCCAGCACCAGCGGCACCTGGAAGCGCGCACGTTTCCAGCCGCCGCCGTAACGGTCGCTCCACATCGAACCGGGGATATCCAGCAGCGCCAGGGCCAGCATCACCACCGTGGCCACGGTGCCCCATTGGTCGGCGGACAAATCGAAATGCTTGGAAATGGTTGGCCCCAAGCGCAGCACGATCTCACGGTCGTAGGCGTTGAGGATCCAGATCATCCAGCAGACCAGCAGCGACACCCAGGAATGCCGGTGAATGCTGCGCAGCGACGCTTTTTTAATAGTTGCCATGGGCCTCTCCAGGCGCGCGAGGGCGCGCACTGACACAAGGTTGCGAAGGAATATGCCTTGTCACACACACGCGCTAGCTGGCGAACCGTCGCTCGGCTATTCCTTGCACGCCCAACCCGGTAATGGCGAACAGCGCTCCGCGCTGTTGGCCGTCCGCCGGAAAACGCGGTAGCGGCGGCTTGGCCATGGAGGTCACAAACAGGGTGTCCAGGTTCGGCCCGCCAAAGGTCAGGCTGGTGACCTTTTTCACCGGCATCTGAATGATGCGATCGACGTGGCCGTCGGGGGTGTAGCGCACCAGTTTCCCGGCGTAGACCAGCGCCTGCCACAGGCAGCCTTCGGCATCCACGGTGCAACCGTCGGCGGCGCCACCGCCGGAGGTATCGACCTTGGCGAAGGTGCGACGGTGGCTGACGTTGCCGGTGGCCAGGTCATAGTCGTAGGCCCAGATCTCGCCGGACCAGGTGTCGCAAAAGTAGAAGGTGTCACCCGACGGGCTCCAGCACGGGCCGTTGGACACGATGATGCCTTCGTCCAGGGTGTGCAGGCTCAGGTCGGCATCAAGCCGGTAGAGTTTGGCGCTGGCGCTGTCTTCCAACGTGTCCATGGAGCCGAAGATAAAACGGCCTTGGCGGTCGATCTTGCCGTCATTGAGGCGGTTGTTGGGCAGGTGCGGTTCCGGATCAGCGACCAGGTCGAGTTCGCCGCTGTTGAGGTCGAGCGTGTGCACGCCGTTTTGCAGGGCGACGATGGCCGACTCGCCGTCACGGCGCAGGGCCATGGAGCCGATTTTCTGGCCCACGTCCCAGGCCCGCAGCTCGCGACCATCGTCGGTGCAACGCAGGATGCGGCCGTCGGCGCTGTCGATCCAGTACAGACGTTGTTGCTCGACGTCCCACACCGGGCCTTCGCCCAGGGTGGTCTTGACGTCGACAAGCACTTCGATACGCATGATGATCCCCTTATTGTTGTTGTGCGGGATGCACGCCGCGCCTTGACGCGGCGGTTTGTTGGGTTAGAAGTTGACCTGATCGCGCCCCTTGAGCCCGAGGATTTCCCGCGCTTCATCCGGCGTGGCGACGCGGTGGCCGAGGGCTTCGATCACGGTACGAATACGCCGGACCTGATCGGCATTCGACGCCGCCAGTTTGCCCGGCCCGTCCCACAGCGAATCCTCAAGCCCCACCCGCGCGTTGCTGCCCATGGACAGGCCCATGGTCGCCAGCGGAATCTGCCCACGCCCAGCGCCGAGGATCGACCACACGTAGTCGTCGCCAAACAGACGGTCGGCGGTACGGCGCATGTGTGCCAGGTCTTCCGGGTGCCCGCCGATACCGCCACGCAAACCGAATACCGACTGGATAAACAACGGTGGCTTGAGCAGGCCGCGTTCCAGGAAGTGCGCAGCGGTGTAGAGGTGGCCGATGTCGTAGCACTCGATCTCAAAACGCGTACGGTTTTCGGCACAGGAGTTGAGGATGTGGGTGATATCACGGAAGGTGTTGCGGAAGATCCGGTCGTCACTTTCTTCGAGGTACGGCCGCTCCCAGTCGTGCTTGAAATCGGTGAAGCGGTTGAGCATTTCGTACAGGCCGAAGTTCATCGAGCCCATGTTCAGCGAGGCCAGTTCCGGCTTGAACTGCATCACCGGTTGCAGGCGTTCTTCCACGCCCATGGTCGGCGCGCCGCCGGTGGTGATGTTGATCACCACGTCGCTGGCGGCCTTGATCTGCGGCAGGAATTCGGCGAACAGCGCCGGGTCCTGGCTGGGGCGGCCGTCGTTGGGGTCACGGGCATGCAGGTGCACAATCGCGGCGCCGGCTTCGGCCGCACCGATGGCGGCGTCGGCAATTTCCTGGGCGGTGATCGGCAAATGCGGTGACATCGACGGCGTATGAATCGCACCGGTAACGGCGCACGTGATGATGACAGGACGATTTTTGGGCATGACGAATCTCCGACTTTTATTCTTATGAAAAAAATCCTGGGTGCAGCACGATGTGTTCTTCCGTGGCTTACAGGTACTCGACGTTACCGTCGACGCTGATCGCCTGGCCGGTCACGTTGCGTGCGGCGGGCGAGCAGAGGAACAACGCCATGGCGGCCACGTCTTCGGCGGTGACCATGCGCTTGAGGGAAATCTTGTTGAGGTATTCCTGGCGCATCTCGGCTTCGGGCACGCCGACCTGTTCGGCACGGGCGCGAATCACGCCGTCCATGCGCGGGCCTTCGACGATGCCGGGCAGCAAAGCGTTGACGCGGATATCACTCTCGCCCAGCTCCGAGGCCAGGGACTTCATCAAACCGACAATGGCCCATTTGGTCGCCGCATACGGCGTGCGCCATGCGTAGCCCAAGCGCCCCGCCACCGAGGCGATATGCAGCAAATGGCCGTGGGACGACTCCTTGAGCATCGGCACGGCGTGGTGGGCAAACCGGTATTGCGCGGTGAGATTGATATTGATGGTGGCTTGCCACTCGGCGTCGCTGATCGCATCGATCCCACCGGTAGGCCCGGCGATCCCGGCATTGTTGACCAGCACATCGAGACCGCCGAACTGCTCGCGCTGCACCTGGAACACCGCCTCGATCTGCGCGGCATCGCTGACATCCGCGCGGGTGGCGACGCTGCCTGGATATTTGTCGCGAAACGCAGCCAGGGCCGGCTCACTCACATCACACACATGCACCTGCGCACCGGCCTCCAGATACGCCGCTGCCAGCACTTCACCAATGCCGGCAGCCCCGCCGGAAATCAACACACGTAACCCAGGATAAGGCTGCAGCCGTTGTAGGACACTCATGCACGTTTACCTCCTGAAGCAGACGACCGCGAACGGTCGTTCTTGACGAGCAGGCGCGCCAGGGAATCGGCGGCCTGCATGATGTCATCGGTCACCGCCGCGCGGGCGCCGGCGCCATCGCGGGCGGCCAGGGCTTCGACGATGCGCGTGTGCGCCTCCATCGAGCGTTGCAGGTGAGCTTTATCCGGGGCGACCAGCGCAAAACACGGGCCCATGTGCAGCCAGAAGTTTTCCACGGCAGCCATGGTCAACTCGGCCTGGGCCACGGCGTAGATGCGCCGGTGAAACGCGAAGTTGGTCCACAGGTAACGCGACACGTCGACTTCGTCGGCGGCGTGTTGCATCTGCTGGCAGAGGTCAGTGATTTCGTCGAGGTCGGCTTTTTGCAGGAGCAGCACCGCCTTTTCGGCGAGCAAGCCTTCGAGGGCGACCCGCGCATCACGGATTTCGCGCAAGCGTTCGACCGTCATCAGGCGCACACGCAGACGGGAGGTTTCGGTGACTTCAAAGGCATTTTCGGCGCTGAGGCGTTGCAGCGCTTCGCGCACTGGCATCGGGCTGGAACCCAGGGCTTCGGCGAGACCGCGGATGGTGAGCTTCTGGCCAGGCTGGAAACGGCCACTCATCAAGGCTTCGCGGATCTGGCGGTACACCTGGTCTTGCAAGGTATCGCGGGACACCTGGCGCAGGGTGGGCAGGAGGAGCGGACCATCTGTCATGAGGCAAAACCTGTGTTGTCGTTCTTATGGCCTCAATATGTGATCACAAATCAAATATGTCAAATAGTTTCCCATTTATGAGAGTGCACAGATAAATGTGGGAGCGGGCTTGCTCGCGAAAGCGGTTGATCAGTCACAGCATTGTTGACTGACACTCCGTCTTCGCGAGCAAGCCCGCTCCCACATTTTGACCGCGTTTAGCCTGATATTACGGTTTTAGCGGGCGCTCCTGATCCCGCTCGGAAAGCTCCGTTCCATCATCCGGATGCTTCCAGGTCTGCGGTTTTTCTTCCTCCCGCTGTCGGGGTTGTTCGCGCTCCGGCTCGTCCCGCCGTTTCTGTTGGTCAGTCATCGCCACCTCCCATCCGTAAGAATTGGTCACACCTTCAGCATAGAACAGCGAACGCATTTATGACCGCACCACTGATTGATAGCCAATGCGCATCAATCTATCCAAATTTGTCACTTATCATTTCTAAATGTGTCAGCCACTATTCTCGGTCTTAGGCGAAACAAGCACTTTAAAAAGAACGCTGGAGACACAAAACCATGACTAGCCCTACCCGACCCGACTCTGCCCGCTCGAAAGTGGGCGCGGTTTTCCGCGTGACTTCGGGCAACTTCCTCGAACAGTTCGACTTCTTCCTGTTCGGTTTTTACGCCACCTACATCGCTGCCGCGTTCTTCCCTGCCGCTAATGAGTTTGCGTCATTAATGATGACCTTCGCCGTGTTCGGCGCGGGCTTCCTGATGCGTCCATTGGGCGCGATCATCCTGGGTGCCTACATTGATGACGTCGGTCGCCGCAAAGGACTGATCGTGACCCTGTCGATCATGGCCAGCGGCACGCTGCTGATCGTGCTGGTGCCGGGTTATCACACCATCGGCCTGTGGGCACCGCTGCTGGTGCTGCTTGGCCGCCTGCTGCAAGGCTTTTCGGCCGGCGCGGAACTGGGCGGTGTGTCGGTGTACCTGTCTGAAATGGCCACGCCCGGCCGCAAAGGCTTCTACACCAGCTGGCAATCGGGTAGCCAACAGATCTCCATCGTGGTCGCCGCCGCACTGGGTTATGGCCTGAACGTGTGGATGGAACCTGCCGTGGTGGCCGATTGGGGCTGGCGCATTCCGTTCGCCATCGGCTGTGTGATCATTCCGTTCATCTTTATCCTGCGTCGCAACCTGCAGGAAACCGAAGAGTTCGCCAACCGCAAGCATCGCCCGACCATGCGTGAAGTGCTGGCGACCCTGGTGAAGAACTGGACCGTAGTCATCGGCGGCATGCTGATGGTGGCCATGACCACCACCGCGTTCTACCTGATCACCGTGTATGCACCGACCTTCGGCAAGACCGTGCTGCAATTGAGCACCTCCGACGCGCTGTTGGTGACCCTGCTGGTGGCGGTGTCGAACTTTGTCTGGCTGCCGATCGGCGGCACCCTGAGCGACCGTTTCGGCCGCAAGCCGGTGCTGATCGCCATGACCGTGCTGACGGTTCTCACGGCTTATCCAGCACTGTCCTACGTGGTAAATGCCCCAAGCTTCGCCCACATGCTGGAAACCCTGCTATGGTTCTCCTTCCTCTACGGCATGTATAACGGCGCCATGATCCCGGCCCTGACCGAAATCATGCCGGTGGAAGTGCGTGTGGCAGGTTTCTCCCTGGCCTACAGCCTGGCGACTGCGATTTTCGGCGGCTTTACCCCGGCGATCTCCACCTGGTTCATCCACATCACCGAAGACAAGGCCTCGCCGGCCTACTGGATGATGTTCGCCGCAGCCTGCGCACTGTGCTCGACCCTGGCGTTGTATCGTCGCGCCAACACCCGTGGGCAGGTGATGCAGGAGGCGGCGTGATGAAGCGTTTTCTCAAGACCCTGACGGCCCTGGCCCTCGGCGCCCTGGCGCTGTCGGCCCAGGCCGAACAGCTCAAGGTGATGACGTCGGGTGGCTTCACCGCCGCGTATAAGTTGCTTGGCCCGCAGTACGCCAAGCAAAGCGGTGACAGCCTCGACACCATTCTGGGTCCGTCCATGGGCAAAGCGCCGGAAGCGATTCCCAACCGTCTCGCCCGTGGCGAACATGCCGACGTGGTGATCATGGTCGGCTACGCCCTGGATGACCTGATCAAACAAGGCAAGGTCGACCCAGCTTCCCGTGTAGAACTGGCGGACTCGCGCATCGGGATGGTGGTGAAGGCCGGCGCGGTCAAACCTGCAATCGGTACGGATGCCGAATTGAAAGCCGCGCTGAGCAAGGCCAAATCCGTGGCTTACTCGGACAGCGCCAGCGGTGTGTATGTCGAGAAGGAGTTGTTCAAGAAGCTCGGCATGCAGGCCAAAGGCACTATGATCGAACGCCTGCCGGTGGCCGAACAGGTCGCCAAGGGTGACTACGAAGTGGGCTTGCAACAGGTCGCGGAATTGCTGCCGGTGGCGGGTGTGACCTACGTCGGCAAGATCCCGGAGGATGTGCAATCGGTGACCCGTTTTGCCGCCGGCATTCCGGTGAATGCCGAACACCCTGAGCAGGCCAAGGCCTTGTTGCAGTACCTGGCGTCGCCCCAAGCGCAACCGGTGGTACAAACCACCGGCCTGGATTCGGTGTCACGCTGACCGAAACGGCATCTCCCGCACCAACCGTTCCAACTCCAGCGCCGCTGGCGGCAAGGTCCGCCCGCGGCGTTTTATCAAGCCCACATTGCGCATCACCTGCGGCTCCACCAGCGGCACACTCACCAGGATCGGATGCTCGCCGGCCGGCATGGCAATCGAGGGCACCATCGCTACCCCCAACCCCGCCTCCACCAGCCCGATCATCGTCGTGACGTGGTGCGTCTCGCAGATACTCGGCTTTTTCACCCGCACGCCGCGCAACGCCTGATCGAGCAGGAAGCGGTTGCCGGAGGTCTTGTCTACGGTGATGTAGTCGTGTTCGTAGGCCTCGGACCAGGTCACGCTGTCACGCTGGGCCAGGGGATGATCGCGGCGACAGGCCAGCACATAACGCTCCTGCAGCAGCAGTTCGAACTCCACTTCATCGGCCAGGCTGCCGCTGAAACTCACGCCGAAATCCGCCTCGCCACTTTCTACGGCATTGCACACTTCACCGGCGCTGGCATCCAGCACCCGCAGGCGAATTTTCGGATACAACTTGTGGAATTCAGAGATCACGTGGGGCATGAAGTAGTACGCAGTGGACGGCACGCAGGCGATGGTGACATTGCCCATGCGTGTGGACGCGACATTGCTGATGCCCATGAGCGCGACATCGAGATCGTCGAGCATGCGCTCGACCTGCGGCAGGAATGCGCGGCCGACCATGGTCAGGCTGACGCGCCGCGTGGTGCGTTCGAACAGCTTCACATCCAGGGCGGTCTCGAGCTTTTCGATACGCCGGCTGAGGGCCGGCTGCGAGATCCGGATAGCTTCGGCGGCACCGCGAAAACTGCCCTTGTCTACCACGGCGCGAAAGGCTTGGAGGTCGTTGAGGTCGAAGTTGATGATCACGGGAGAGCCAATGTGGTCGAGGTGGCGGGCATTATCGTACGGGAGCCGATGGGGCGCCATGCATGTCGGGACCGGCTTGTCGTAATAACCCTGCTACAAATATGAAGTCATACATATCAGTGGGTTATTGGGTTTTTTGCGGCCACGCAATCGTCGAAATGGGTCAATACTTGCGGCCTGACCTTCACAACGGGAGATATAACACACATGGAAGCCCCTTACTTCTGGACAGACGACGAGATGCTGGATATCGGCATCGATCAGTTGCTTCTTGCATCACGTCAGTGGTCAAGTAGGATTGAATCCTACTCTCCCTCGGCGGACTTCCACATGCGCTCTACCCAGCAAATGAGCATTACCTTGCCCATCGAAATGGCAGCCCAGGTCAAAGCCAAGGTCGCGGCCGGTGAGTATGCATCCGAAAGTGAAGTGATCCGCGACGGCCTGAGGGTCTTGCTGGCACGTGATCGCGCCATGGAAGACTGGCTGCGGGACGAGGTGATCCCCGCTGCGGCAGCCCTCAAGGCCGAGCCCGAGCGCGCGCTGTCCGTCGAACAGGTTCGAGAACACATGGCAGCCAAGCGTCAGCGAAAAGGCACCGGGAAAGCGTGAGTTACGCGGTAGCCTTTTCGCCTGAAGCCTTGGCGCAACTCGACGCCCTTGAAGACTACATCAGCGATACCAGTTCCCCAGTTATAGCTGCACGCTTTATCGACAGCCTCATCCGCTACTGCGAAGGCCTTTGCCTGTTTCCCTTGCGCGGCACCCGCCGTGATGACCTGCTCAAAGACTTGCGCATCACTCACTATCGGCGCACCACGGTCATCGCGTTCGTGGTGAACGCTGCCAGCGAAACGCTGTCGATCCTGGGCCTGTATTACGGCGGCCAGGATTATCTGGCGTCGCTGGAGTGCAGCGAAAGCTGATCGAAATCAAATGCTGTATTCACCATGGGTGTGACCTGTCCGTTTATGTTCGGAAAATTCGGCGAAATACTTCAAAACGGTTCTATTTAGTATAAATTGCGTGCAGTTCATCTAAGGCATTCAAGGAGGTTACCCGTGGCAACTTTGCAAACGAACACAATTCAGGCTCTGCTGGATAATCGAAGCGCCCTCCTTGACGAATGGAATGCCAGCCTCGAGGCCTCGGGCGCTACGCGCAACATCAAAGGCGACGATATCAAACAGCAGACCCATGAGTTCCTGAATCTGCTGACTGAGGCCCTGCAACTGGGCGGCTCCCAGAATACCGACCACGAAAATTGGGCGCAAACCCGTGTATTCCTGGAAAAACTTTCTCACAGTCGCGCCCTCGCCGGTCAGGACTCGCAACAAACCGCCAGTTTTATCTTCGCCCTTAAAGGCCCCCTGTTCGTCCTGCTCCAACAGGTATATGCCGATCAACCTGTGCCGTTGGCCGAACAGCTGTTGAAGATATCGGAGCTGCTCGACGCACTGGGCATGCACACCATCCGCACGTTTCAGAAGTCCCGCGAATCGGTGATCAAACGCCAACAGGAAGAATTGCTGGAACTCTCCACCCCAGTCGTCAAGCTGTGGGACGGCGTGCTGGCCCTGCCGATGATCGGCACCCTGGACTCGCAGCGCACACAGGTGGTGATGGAGTCGCTGCTACAACGTATCGTCGACACCGGCGCGGAAATCGCGATTATCGACATTACCGGTGTGCCGACTGTCGACACCCTGGTCGCCCAGCACCTGCTCAAGACCGTGACCGCGATCCGCCTGATGGGTGCCGATTGCATCATCAGCGGCGTGCGCCCGCAAATCGCCCAGACCATCGTGCACCTGGGCCTCGACCTGCAAGGCGTGGTCACCAAGGCCAACCTGGCCGACGCTCTGGCCCTCTCGCTCAAACGCCTCGGCGTCACCGTCACCAAGGCTGTCTGAGCATGGAACGCATCCCTATTTTGCAGATGGGCGAGTTTTTGCTCGTGACCATCCAGGTGGACATGCACGACCAGCTTGCACTGACCTTGCAGGACGACTTGTCCGAGCGCATCAGCCGCACCTCGGCCAAAGGCGTGTTGATCGATATTTCGGCGCTGGACATGGTCGACTCGTTCATCGGGCGCATGATCGGCACCATTTCCGGCCTGTCCAGCATCATGGATGCCCAGACCGTGCTGGTGGGCATGCAACCGGCCGTGGCTATCACCCTGGTAGAACTGGGTATGACCCTGCCCGGCGTGGCCACTGCATTGAATGTCGAACGCGGCATGAAACTGCTGCGCGACCGGGTAGAACGCTCATGACCCAAGCCAGCAATGGCACCCACCCGGTGCTGATCGAACAGGATGTCGTGCTGGCTCGACAACTGGTGCGCAAGTTGGCCCAGGACTGCGGCATGCGCCTGATCGACCTGACCAAGCTGGTCACGGCGGTCAGTGAACTGGCCCGTAACACGGTGGTGTATGGCAAGGGCGGCCACATGGACTGGGCGGTGATCGAAAAAGACCACCGCTTCGGCGTGCGCCTGACCTTTCGCGATGAAGGCCCGGGCATTCCCGATCTGAAGCTGGCGATGACCGACGGCTGGACCTCCGGCAGCGGCTTGGGACTGGGACTGACCGGCGCCAAGCGCCTGGTGGATGAATTTGAACTGGACACCGCACCCGGCAAAGGCACCCGCGTGACGATCACCCGATGGGCCTGAACATCCCCAGCGTCCTGACGCATGTGTTGTTGATTGAAGACACCAGCCAGATCGGCCATGCCCGGCGCACCGCGCAGCAACTCGCCGAAGGCCTGGGCTTCGACGATACCGACGCCGGACGCGTGGCCCTGGTGGCCACGGAACTGGCCAGCAATGTCCTGAAGCACGCCGACCATGGTCAATTGCATCTGCGCGCCACCGGTAACGGCGGTGTCGAGTTGGTGGCCATCGACCGTGGCCAAGGCTTCGACCTGAACAGTTGCCTGGTGGACGGCTACTCCACCGGCGGCACCCAGGGCATTGGCCTGGGGGCGATTTCACGCCTGGCCCAGGTGTTCGATGTGTACGCCGACCCTCGTGGCACGGCGATCCTGGCCAGGTTGTACCCCCGCGGCTCACTTGCCAAGGACATTCGCTACGGGGTCAGCCAGCATTCACTGCACGAGGATCCGCATTGCGGCGACGCCTGGCACCTGGCAATCGAACCTGGCCGCTTCAGTGTGATGGTGGCCGACGGACTCGGTCATGGCGAATTTGCCGAGCGTGCCGCCCGAGCAGGAGAGACGGTATTTGCCCAGAACGCGTTTCTGGACTCGACGGTGCTGATGAACGATATACACATCGGCATGAATGGCACCCGTGGCGGCGCCCTGGCCGTGGCCCAGTACGATGCCGAAGCCGATAACCTGAGGTTCACTGGCGTGGGCAATATCGGCGCCAGCCTGGTCGCGCCGGACAAGTCCCGTGGCTTGGCCTCACACCCCGGCATCGTGGGCGTGCAGTTTCGCAAGGCCCATGCCTTCGACTACGCTCAGGTGGGCGGCCAATTGCTGATTCTGTACAGCGACGGCCTGCAATCACGTTGGAATCTCTCGGACTACCCTGGACTTGTCCACCGCCACCCTGCCCTGATCGCCGCTATCCTGCACCGTGATTTCTGTCGCGGCCGGGATGATGTCACGGTCTTCGTGATTGCCCTGGAGGCCATTGATGGCTGACACCCCTGCCTCGCTCGCCGCAGAAGTGCAACGCCTTCGCCTGGAGACAGATGCCCTGCGCACTGAACTGGACGAAACCAACCAGGGCGTTCTAGCACTGTATGCCGAACTGGACACCCAAGCCGACCAACTGCGCCAGGCATCGGACCTCAAAAGCCGCTTTCTGTCCTACATGAGCCATGAGTTCCGCACACCGCTGGGCTCGATCCTGAGTATTACCAGTCTGTTGGCCGATGAACTGGACGGCCCGTTGAGCCCTGAACAGCACACTCAGGTCAGCTTCATCCGCAGTTCTGCGCGCGAACTGCGCGAGATGGTCGACGACCTGCTGGACTTGGCCAAGATTGAGGCCGGGCGCATCAGTATTTCCCCGGCCTGGTTCCATATGTTCGACCTGTTCTCGGCGTTGCGCGGCATGTTCCGGCCGATTGCCGATGCAAGCTCGGTGGACCTGGTCTTCGAAGAGCCATCCGGCCTGCCCAAGCTCTACACCGATGACAAAAAGCTGGCGCAGATTCTGCGTAACTTCATCTCCAATGCACTGAAGTTCACGGCGCAAGGCGAAGTGCGGGTCTCGGCGCGCATGGAGAATGCACACGAAATCCGTTTTGCCGTGCAGGACACTGGCCTGGGTATTCCCACCGAATTGCACAGTAATCTGTTCGAAGACTTTTCCCAGATTGACTCGCCGCTGCAGAAACGCCTACGCGGCACCGGCCTGGGCCTGTCGCTGTGCAAGCGTTTCGCCGAATTGCTGGGTGGCCGGGTGGGCGTGGAAAGCACACCTGGGGTGGGCTCGCTGTTCTTTGTGATCATTCCCTTTTCCCTCGCCAGCGAGACCGTCGATGAAACGTGACATTCAGCTACTGATCGTTGACGACAACGCCGCCACGCGCTACGCCCTGCGCCGGCGCCTTGAGCGTCATCATTACCGGGTGCTGGAAGCGGGCACCGGCCAGGAGGGGTTGGACCTCATCGCCAGCGGGAAAATCGATGCCCTGGTCCTGGACGTCAACCTGCCCGACATGAGCGGCTTCGACATCGTCCGCCGTTTGCGCGCCGACCCGGCCACGGCCTTGCTGCCGGTGGTACACGTCTCTGCAGCGTCCATCGAAACCGGCGACATCATTACTGGGCTGGACGCCGGCGCTGATGCCTACTTGATCCACCCGATAGACCCGGACGTGTTGCTGGCGACCCTGCGTACCTTGTTGCGCGTGCGTGATACCGAATATGCCCTACGCGAAAGCGAGGCGCGCTTCAGAGAGATCTTCTTCAACATCAGCGCACCGATTGCGGTGATGGACGCACAGCTGAAAGTGCACGAATGCAACCACGCGTTCGCCCAACTGATCCACGACAACCTCAACCCGGACGCCCTGCTCGAATGCTTTGCCGCCGATCAACTCGCGGTGATCCAAGAGCTGTGCCTGCGCCTGGGGGCCGGTGAGCGCTGGAAGGGAACGCTGCAGATGAAGGTCGACGGGCAACTGCGCGAAACCGAGTGGCAGATCTCGCCCTATGACCGTGCCGAATTGAGCCTGGTGTTTGTCGAAGATGTCACCGAACATCGCCATCGCGAACGCCACCAGCTGGCCGAGCTGGCCAACGCCGCCACCCAGTTGGCGCGAACCGAAGCGCAGTTGCTCCAAGCGCAGAAAATGGATGCCCTGGGCAAGCTCACCGGGGGCATTGCCCATGACTTCAATAACTTGCTGACCGGCATCATCACCAGCCTGGAGTTGATCAAAAAACGTATCGAAAGCCAACGCACCGACAAGGTGCTGGGCTATGCCGACGCCGCGCTCAGTTCAGCCCTGAGCGCCGCTGGCCTGACGAACCGACTGCTTGCCTTTGCCCGCCAGCAGCCACTGGACACCCGGCCGATTGATATCAATGCGCATATCCGTTCCCTGGAAGAATTGCTAGTGCGCACCATCGGTGAACACATCGCCTTGAAACTGGAGCTGACCACCAACCCCGCCGTGGCGATGGTGGACCCGATCCAGCTGGAAAGCGCAGTGCTGAACCTGGTGATCAATGCCCGCGATGCGTTGCCCCAGGGCGGGATTATCTGGGTCACGACGTATCCGGCTTACTCCAACGGCAACCTCAAGCTGGAAAACGGTCCCTACGTCGCCCTGTCGGTGCGGGATAACGGTGTCGGTATCGAGAACAGCCTGATCGACAAGGTGTTCGACCCCTTCTTCACCACCAAGCCCGTGGGCCAAGGCACCGGATTGGGTCTGTCGACCATCTACGGTTTTGCCCGCCAGTCAGGCGGCGATGCGCAGATCCGTAGCGTGACCCGTCAGGGCACCGAAGTGACCATCATGCTGCCCGCCGCCGAGGGGCCCGCCACCCCAGCCACCAAGGCGCTGCCGAGGCCGGGCAACAGCAAGGGTGAACACATATTGATCGTCGAAGACATGCCCTCAGTTCGTAGTTTTGTCGCCGAGGTACTGACGGATGCCGGCTACCACTGCAGCCTGGCAGCGGACGGCGACGAAGCCCTCGCCATTCTGAAGGCCGCCCCTTCCATCGACCTGCTGCTCACCGATGTCGGCCTGCCCTACATTACCGGTCGTGAGCTGGCCGACCATGCGCGGGTCCTGCGTTCCGACCTGCCCATCCTGTTCATGACCGGCTACGCCGAGAATGCGGCCAACCGACAGAACTTCCTGGGTGAACGCATGGACCTGATTACCAAGCCCTTTCATATCGATGAATTGCTGGAAAAGCTCCGGCAGGGCTTGGAGGCAGAGCGTTAAGCACCGTTAAAAGGGGACACCGGGTTCAACGTGGGTGAAGTTCATCGTTAAGCTTGGTAGGGTGATCGGCTCTAAATTCCCCCGACTGACTGCTGGCAATCATCAATGACTCACTCCGCAAAAAAATACTTTGCACTCCGGATTGGCGTGCGTGCAGCGGGCCTGCTATGCGTCGCCACCCTCGGCTTTTTTGCCTGGCAAAGTTACTACCCCGTCAGTGCTGCCAAGGGTTGGAACGTGCGAGTCATACACCGTGACGTGCCCAAGGCCGCCTCGCTGATGCCCATGGCGGATGGCTCGTTGATGGTCAGCCAGGAACTCGACAAGGGCAAAGGCAGCATCGTGCGTATTCACCCCGACGGCACCCGTGAAGGGGTGGTGACCAACCTGTCCAAACCGGATGGTATCGTCCGGACCCGTGGCGGTTGGGTGTTCAGCCAGGAGTCTGCCGATTTGCCCGTCAGCTTCTTCAAGGACGGCGTCGTCACCGAACTGTTCACAGGCGAAAGCGTACAAGGCTTGTGGGATGACGGCGACGATCTCTACGCCATCGAAGACCGCAAACCCACCGGGCGCCTGCTGCGTTATCGCTGGAGCGACGGCGCCCTGACCGTGTTGCGCGACCAAGTGCAGGAAGGCGAATCCATCGTGCGCTGCACAGATGGGCGCCTGCTCTACAACGAGAAGCAAAAAGGTGTGGTACGTGAGCTGACCGATGATGGCAGCGACCCGGTGGTGCTGGCCAACCTGAACCAACCCACGTTCCTGATGTGCGATGAGCGCGGGTTATGGGTCAACGAAGACGCCACCCATCGGGCACGCCTGCTGTTGATTGATAAACAGGGGCGCCAGCAAACCATTCTCTCGTTCTTGAAAGCACCACAGTCGATTGTCCCGACAGGACGAGGGACTTATCTGCTGGCGGAAGGCGGCAGAGACCGGGTATTGGAGCTGGTGCCCGATACACTCACACCCAAACCTGCGGACCATTAAAAAACGCCCGCGCATTGCTATCCAACGTCTCCAGGTGATAGCCGCCCTCCTGCACGATCACGCACGGCAATCCCAACCCGCGAATGCACTCACCCAACCGCGCGAAACCCTCCCGTGTAACGGCGACTTTGCTCTGCGGGTCCAGCTCGTAGATATCGAAACCCAGTGACAGCACCAGCACATCTGCCGAGAAGTTTTTCACCGCCGCCAAGGCCTGTTCCAGTTTTTCGAAGAACACCGCCTCGCTGGCACCGTGGGGCATTGGCAGGTTGAGATTAAAGCCCTCACCTGCTGCGCTACCGCGCTCTTCGGCGAAGCCGGCAACGCCAGGGTAGAAGTTGGTGGGGTCACCGTGAATCGAGACGTAAAGCACGTCGTCACGCTCGTAGAAAATCTCCTGGATACCTTGGCCGTGGTGCATGTCGGTATCGAGTACGGCGACGCGCTGGAAACCTTCCCGCAATGCCTGGGCAGCTACCGCAGCGTTGTTGATGTAACAGAATCCTCCTGCCGCATCGTAACGCGCATGGTGGCCCGGTGGACGACAGAGGGCGTAGGCGGCCGGTGCGCCATCAAGAATGTCCTGGGCGGCAGCCACGGCGCTCTGGGCCGACCAATAGGCCGAGCGCCAGGTCAGTTCGCCGATCGGGCAACTGCCATCTGCGAGGTAACGCGCAGCTTGGGCAAGGATGCCGCGAAGGGCGTTGGGTTCGCGCACGAAGATATTGGACATGACTTCGTCGCCCCAATCTTCGGGGATTTCCTTCCAACGTTGATGGGCTTCCTGCAGGAAAGCCAAGTAGGGCGCACCGTGTACGGCCAGCAATGGATCGAGGCCGTAGTCCTGCGGCTGCAGGATGTCGAACCCCAAGGTTTGCGCGGCCAACAACAGGTTACGGGCGCGCTCGGGAACCTCTTGCGGCGTACGCATCTGACCACGGGAGTAGTAGCTGCGCGGATGATGCAAGAGTTGTTCGGGATGAAAAAACGTACGCATGAAGAAATCTCCTTACTGAACCTGGCCGGCGCGTTTCAACACGGCATTGAGCAATACGTCGGTGCCCTGGCGCACGTCCTCAAGCAACACGTCTTCGGCTTCGTTGTGACTGAGGCCGCCGACGCAAGGGATGAAGATCATCGCTGTCGGGCAATAGCGCGCCAGGTGGATGGCGTCGTGGCCGGCGCCGCTGACGATGCGTTGTTGGCTATAACCCAGGGCATCCACGGCGGTTTGCACGCAGGCGACGCAATCGGCGTCGAAAGGTGTAGCCGGGCTGATCCAGTGTGGGCTGACGGTCACGGACAATCCGCGTTGCTCGGCGATGGCCTGCAATTGCTGGCGCACCTGCTGTTCCATGGCATCGATATCGCCGTCGCGGTGATGACGCAAGTCGACGGTGAAATTCAGCAGGCCTGGGATGGTGTTGCGCGACGATTTGGCGATGCTCAATTCACCCACGGTGGTCAGGCCTTCCGGGGCAAAATCCGCCGCCAGGTTCTCCAACGCTTGGATCATCTGTGCGGCGCCATACAAGGCGTCTCTACGCAGCGGCATCGGCGTAGTGCCAGCGTGGGCAGCCATGCCTCCGACGCGCACATCCAGCCAACGAATGGCCTGACCGCCGGTGACCACGCCGATGCTCTTGGCGTTGTCCTCAAGAATCGGGCCCTGCTCGATATGCGCTTCGAAATACGCATCCACCGCGCCGCCCAAGGGGCGTGAGCCGTTGTAGCCGGTAGCACGCAAAGCCTCGGCCACACTGATGCCATCGACATCGGCTGTGGCCAGGGCCTTGTCCAGTGCCAAGGTGTCGGTGAATACCGCCGAACCGAGCATGGCTGGCGTAAAACGAGCGCCCTCCTCGTTGGTCCATACCGCGATTTCCAGTGGCTTGCGTGTCTGGATCCCATGATCGTCAAGGCTACGGATCACCTCCAGACCCGCCAATACACCGTAGACACCGTCGAAACGCCCACCTTCGGGTTGGGTGTCGAGGTGGCTGCCCATCATCACAGGCGCCGCATCCTTGTCCGTTCCGGCACGACGGGCGAACAGGTTGCCGATGGCATCCACGCTCAGGGTCAGCCCGGCGGCCGTGCACCAGTGGCTGAACAGTTCGCGACCGGCTTTGTCTTCGGCGCTCAAAGCCAGGCGGCAACTGCCGCCGCGTGCCGTGGCGCCAATCTCGGCCATGGCCATCAGGCTGGCCCATAGGCGCTCGCCATTGATCTTCAACATTACAGACACTCCATCAAACGCTATGGGCCATTTCATGACGGTGGGCGGTGGCATGCCGGCGCGACAATGCCAGCACACACACCAGCGAGACCGCCGCGATCAAGCTGTAAAACACTGCCATCGGCCACCATTGGCCTTGGTATTCGTGGGCCAGCCAGGTGCCGATCAACGGCGTAAGACCTCCCGCCAGCGCGCCGCACACCTGGTAGGCCAGGGAGATCGCGGTGTAGCGCAAACGGGTTTCAAACAGGCCGCTGACGAAGCCGGCGATCACGGCATAAAACGAGGCCATGCACACCACCGCCAAGGCGATGCCGAGGATGATCAAGGGTGCCTGGCCGCTGCTGACCAGCACAAACATGGGATAAGGCGAAGCCATGGCCAGCACCGTCATTGCGCACAGGAAACGCGTGGCACCGACCTTCTCCGCCACCCAGGCGGCCAGTGGCTGGACGCAGAACTGGATGATGGCGACGAAGAACAGGCACTCCAGAATCAACGAACGCGGTAGGCCCAATTGCTGAGTGCTGTAGGCAATCATGAAGGTGTTGGTGAAATACACACCGGCAATGCCCAACGTGTTGGCACCGATACACAGCAGCAGCGGACGCCAGGCGGTTCGCAGCACTTCAATGACTGGGGCCTGGTCTTTCTTGATCGCCCGCGCTTTTTCCGCCAAGGCTTTGTCTTCAAGAAATTCCGGCGACTCATTCACGCCCAGACGAATCGCCAGGCCAACCACCAACAGCAACGCGCTGGCCAGGAACGGCAAGCGCCAGCCCCAACTCATTAACGCGTCTTCCGGCAGACGGGTGACCGCACTGAACGCGAGCAGCGACAGGATCAGCCCAGCCGGGCTGCCCAATTGCGCGAAGGAAGCAAAGAAGTTGCGGCGGCCTTTGGGCGCATGCTCGCCCGCCATCAACACCGCCCCGCCCCACTCGCCGCCAACGGCAATACCCTGCACCACACGCAGCAGGATCAGCAGCACCGGCGCAGCCGCACCGATCTGCGCGTAGGTCGGCAGCAGGCCGATGCACACGGTGACCACACCCATCATCACCAGGGTAATTACCAAGGATTTCTTGCGGCCGATCCGGTCACCGATGTGCCCGAACACAATGCCGCCCAACGGCCGCGCGAAGAAACCCACGGCAAAGGTACCGAACGCCGCCATGGTGCTGAAGAGTTTGTCTTCGGAGGGGAAAAACAGTTGGCCAAACACCAGCGCCGCGGCGGTGGCATAGATGTAAAAGTCGTACCACTCGATCATGGTGCCGATAAAAGCGGCGGCCGCAGCACGGCGAGGCTGGGTCGAAGCGGAAGGCTTCATGGGGCTGGCTCCTTTGGTTATTTTTTTGGCAGGAGAAAGGTCGAACGCATGCGCTCTGATGGCGCTTGTTAGGGGTGATTTATCGTCTTGGGGCTATGATTAGTCAATTTTCTATTTATTATTCCAATTATAAATCTTGCTTATTATCGAGCTGCGCCATGCCCGAAGCCCGCCGCGACATTCACCCCTTGCTCAACGACCGCCTGGACTGGAACCTGCTGCGCACCTTCCGTGTGATTGGCCAGGAGCTGAGCATCAGCCGAGCCGCCGCCCGCCTGCACCTGACCCAGCCGGCGATCAGTCAGGCGCTCAAGCGCCTGGAAGAACAGCTCGATTGCCAACTCATCGTCCGCCGTGGTCCGCGCTTTGTGTTGACGGAGGCCGGCGAGCAGATCTTCGCCATCGCCGGCGAGATGTACGGGCAGGTGTCGCAGATGAGCAATGCCCTGCAAAAACCGGGCGATGAAGTGATTGGCAAAGTGCGTTTGCTGATGATCAGCCGGATCAACTCGGACACCTTCGATGAATTCCTGGCGGATTTTCATCGCGAACATCCTCGGGTCGACCTGGAAGTCGAGGTGATGCGCAGCTCGGACATCGTCGCCGCGCTCTTGGAAAAAACCGCGACCCTGGGGCTGAGTCTTAACCGCCGACCGCAGCCACGCTTGGAACAGCACCTGTTCCTGCGCCAGCGCTATGCGTTTTTTTGCGGGCGCCATCACCCGCTGTTCGGGCGCATTGGTTTGGCGGAGGGCGATCTGCAGTCGGAGAACTTCGTGAGCTTCACCAGTGACCAGATCGGCGGGATGCTCTCGCCGTTGACGATTTTCCGCGACCAGCAGGGGTTCAGCGGGCGGATTGTGGCGTCGTCTTCAAGCCTGGAAGAAGTGCGGCGTTTGGTGATCGCCGGCTTTGGTCTTGGCTGCCTGCCGATCCATGTTGTGGCAGACGATGTGAAGAATGGACTGCTGTGGCGGCTACCGCCGGACGAGGGCATTACGGACGTGGACATCCATCTGCTGTGGAACCGGGAACAGAAGATGAGCCGGGCGGAAACGGTATTTATCGACAGTCTTTCTGAAAAACTCGCGCGATGAGCGAACCTGGCCCCCGTGGTCGATGAGACCACGGGGACTTTCCCGACCTAATCGAAGTGACTCAGCGTCAACGCGCTTTATTGGCCTGAGAAAGCACCGACGCCGCAAGCGCCTTCGTGTCTTCGTTGTATTTATTGCTGCCCAGCACCTTGCCAGCCGTCTCCTCCATCTCTGCGCTGGTCTGCTTGTCGGTGCCTTTCTGGGCTAGCGCTGAAGCGGCAAGACTTCTGGCAATGACTGATGAGGTTGGGCTGTTGAGCGTATCCGCTGCCAATGTCGCGATCTTGCCCGAGGTTTTCTTGGTGTTTTTGCTCATGCTGCAACTCCTTTGCAGTGGGAAGCGCCTGATCGTGTGCGCAACCACACACTAATCAGTCGCCGGTGGCATCGCAATGCACTGCCTGTAGGCAATGTTTGAGAAGTCCGCATGAAAGGTGCATGGGTCACGTAGTGCGTGCTAGAGCGGCGCATCGATAGCACTGATGATTACTATCGAAACGAGCGCCTGCCCGATTTCCAGCACTGATTCCTATAATCGCCTCCACTTTCCTTCCCCCTCGCCTCACTTCGGGCGACGTTCACCCTGGAACCCAACACTATGCCAAGTGCCAGCCAGGCCCCTCGCGGCCTCCCCGAACATAATCAACAAAGCGTCAAACAGCAGTGGCTGGCGATTCTCTCGGTCGCCGTGGGCGCTTTTGCCCTTGTGACCAGCGAATTCCTACCCGTGGGCGTTCTCAACGACGTTGCCGCAGACCTGGGTATCAGTGCCGGCCACGCCGGCCTGATGGTCACCCTGCCCGGCATCATGGCTGCGCTGGCGGCACCTTTGCTGTCAGTGATCATTGGCGCCATGGACCGCCGTTACCTGCTGATCGGCCTGACGCTGATCATGATCATCGCCAACATGGTCGTGGCCTTCGCCAGCGACTTCAGCTTGCTGTTGTTCGGGCGCGTATTGCTGGGCATCAGCATCGGCGGATTCTGGGCCACGGCCATCGCCCTCAGCGGCCGCCTGGCGCCCAAAGGCGTGGACGTCGCGAAGGCCACTTCGATCATCATGATGGGTGTGACCCTTGCCACCGTGTTGGGCGTACCGGTCGGCACCTGGCTCAGCGGCCTGATGGGCTGGCGCATGACCTTCCTGGTCACCGCGCTGGTGGGCCTTCCGGTGCTGTTGGCGCAGGTCCTTCTGCTGCCATTGCTCAAGCCGGAAAAAGCCATTCTTGTCAGCGACCTGCCAGCGTTGTTCATCAACCCACGGGCTCGGGTCGGCTTGATCGCGGTACTGCTGATCGGCCTGGCACACTTTGCCGCGTACACCTACGTCGCGCCCTTCTTCAAGAACAGCTCCGGCTTCGATGGCCCGACCATCGGCTCACTGCTGCTGATGTTTGGCGTAGCCGGTGTGGCGGGTAACATTTTTGCCGGTTTCGCCGCCAACCGCAGCGTGCGCTACACCCTGCTGCTGGTCGCGCTGATGATCGGCACCAGCACCGCCCTGTTCCCCTACTTCGCCACCGGCCTGACCGGCGCCGCCATGCTGATCGCGCTCTGGGGCTTCGCCTTCGGCGCCTTCCCGGCCTGCGCCAGTATCTGGATGTTTGTGGTAGCGCCCAAGGATGTGGAGCGTGGTATGCCGCTATTTGTCGCGCTGTTCCAGGTGATCATTGCGCTGGGGTCGTTCTTTGGCGGGCGGATCGTTGATCAGATGGGCACTTCGGTGCTGTTGAGCCTGGCGACGGCGTTGGTGGGCGTGGGTTTTGTGACGGTGCTGGTGCTGGGGCGCAATGTCAGCAATAGCTTGGCGGCGCAACCTGCCTGACCAGACAAGTACTGGCTGAAAAGCCTGCTGAGTGTTGAGCTCAGCAGGCTTTTTCGTTTAATCGGGATGAGTGTCTGGGGTGGCGCCTGGCTGACTTGCATCCTTAGTCAGAATAAATGAGCTAAACGCCAGAAAATCCCCTAGATGCTGAGTGATGATCGCAACGGTGATCGGCAATTGAAGGGTTTGATACTCATGAACGGCGATATTACGAAAACCGACCATATTCTTCAGGTTGGTCAACAAGGAAGGGCTCACCCACCCACCTTGGGATAGCAATTGGAACACGTCACGTGCGCCCTGAGGGACGCCCAGCCGCTCACGACGGATCAAATGCTGCCCCATATCCAGTGCAGCTTCGCAGGCACGCTGAATGTTGAGAATCGCCGCATCCTGTCGGGTGAAGTCAGTCGCGAAACTGTCAGGGTCCTTGTCGTACTCCTCGCGAGCGCGAGCCACAAAGCGCTCAATGCTCGAAGCCTTGTTGATGAGCACATCATCGACCATGCACTTTTCCTTCCTTCTGAATATCGGCCAACAGCGCTGCCCTTGCAGTGTCCAGCGCGGTTTTTTCACTGAGAATATAGCTCTCGAAAATACCTACCTGACTGTCCTTGTTCCAGAGCCGACGCCCGGTTGTTATTACCTGATATTGCATGACCGTGGAGGCCGCACGCAGGTCCAGCAGATCGACGGGCACCGCCACGATGTCAGCAAGCTCCCCCGCTGTCTGCCACAGCAGTAGCGGGTCCACTGTGCCGGCAGCAAGCACTGCCAGGTCGATATCGCTGTCGGCATTCGCCTCACCCGTCGCTTGACTGCCAAACACATAGACAGCCATCAGATCAGGGACACTCGCCAATAACTGCGCCAACACTGCTTCAACGTTCATGTTGCGACTCATGGTGCCATCCGATGAGTGACCGTAGCAGAATTCATCTTCAAATTTCTGCCCCAAACAAAAAACCCCCGACAACCTTTAGGTTATCGGGGGTTTTTCGTTATTCAATAATGGCGGAGAGATAGGGATTCGAACCCTAGGTACCGGTGAAGGTACAACGGATTTCGAATCCGTCCCATTCGGCCACTCTGGCATCTCTCCAACGGCGCGCATCATAACAGCGTGACTCAGGAAAGCAAAGTTCGAAGCGAGATTTTTTTCCGTGCTATCAGATGCTTGCGTCGATTAAAGCGGTACGCCCAGACGGTTGGCGACTTCTTCGTAGGCTTCGATGACGTCACCGAGGCCCTGGCGGAAGCGGTCCTTGTCCATCTTCTTCTTGGTGTCTTTGTCCCACAGACGGCAGCCGTCCGGGCTGAATTCGTCGCCCAGGACGATGGAGCCGTCGTGGAACACGCCGAATTCCAGCTTGAAGTCCACCAGCAGCAGGCCGGCGTCGTCGAACAGCTTGCTCAGCACATCGTTGACCTTGAGGGACAGCTCCTTCATGCGTGCCAGTTGCTCAGCGGTGCCCCAGCCGAATGCCACGACGTGGGATTCGTTGATGAACGGGTCGCCCTTGGCGTCGTCCTTGAGGAACAGCTCGAAGGTGTAAGGGTTGAGCTTAAGGCCCTCTTCCACGCCCAAACGCTTGACCAGGCTGCCGGCGGCGTAGTTACGCACGACACATTCAACCGGGATCATGTCGAGCTTCTTGACCAGGCACTCGTTGTCGCCCAGCAGTTTATCGAATTGGGTCGGAATGCCGGCCTCTTCGAGTTTCTGCATGATGAAGGCGTTGAACTTGTTGTTCACCATGCCTTTGCGATCAAGTTGTTCGATGCGCTTGCCGTCGAACGCCGAGGTGTCGTTGCGAAACAGCAGGATCAGGCGGTTGGCGTCGTCGGTCTTGTACACCGACTTGGCTTTGCCGCGGTAGAGTTCTTCACGTTTTTCCATGATGGGCTCCGCTTGCTAAATGGTGGGCTAGGCGATGTGTCGCCAGTCGAGCCCTGAATCTTGATCGGCCAGTTGCAGCCAGTCCGGGTCGCACCCAAGGGTGTCGACAAAACATTGCCGGGCCAGCTGCGGCAGGTTGTTCTTGCTGCTCAGGTGGGCCAGGACCAGGTGTTGCAAGTCTTGCCAGCCCAACTCATACACCAGGTACGCCGCCTGGTGATTGTTCAAATGTCCCAGTTCGCCGCCCACCCGCTGCTTGAGAAAGCGGGGGTAGTGGCCGCGAGCCAACAGGTCCCGGCAGTGGTTGGACTCGATCATCAAAGCATCGAGGTCGCGATAACCGTCCAGCACCTTCGTACAGTAGGAACCCAGGTCGGTGAGTACGCCGAAACGCCGCTCACCATCGCTGAAGACATATTGCGTCGGCTCCTGGGCGTCGTGCGCCACGGCAATCACATCGATGCTCAGGGCACCGATTTGCAGCTGCTCGCCACCGGCCAGGAAACCTGCGGGTTCAATGGGTTTGCGCATCCCGCGCAAGGTACCGCGACTGAGGTACACCGGGAGATTGTAGCGCCGAGACAGCAAGCCCACGCCATGCACGTGGTCGGCATGTTCGTGGGTCACCAGAATCGCGCTCAGCTGCGCAGGGTCAACCCCCAGGCGCAGCAGGCGCCGCTCGGTTTCCCGTAACGAGAAACCACAATCCACCAGCACGTACGTGTCGTCGTGGGCGACCAGCGTACCGTTCCCTTGGCTACCGCTGCCGAGAACGGCAAAACGCACCGGATCAGCCCAGGTTGTCTTGAATCACGCCCAACACTTTGCGCGCTGTTTCAGCGGGTGCAACGGTGTTGATGTTCTTCTCGACGGTGACCTGCACGCTTTCGCCAACCTTGCTCAAACGAACCTGGTAACGCTCGGCACGGGTCTCGATTTCTTCCTTGGTCGGCTGGCTGCCGAACAGCTTGCTGAAGAAACCTGGCTCTTCATCTTTACGCTCGGCTTTTTCAGCCACGTTGATGTAGTACAGGCCCAGGCTGCGGTTGATGTCTTCTACACGCCAAGGGCCCTGTTCCAATGCACGGCCAACACTGGCCCAGGCACGGTCAAGGTCTTCACCCAGGTTCAGCACCACGTTGCCGCTGCCGTCTTCGGTGAGGCTGACGCGGCTCGGGGTGTCGTAATCACGTGCGGCGAGCAAGGAAACCGAACCGCCTTTCTCGGAAATACGGCTCATGCTGGCCAGCATCTCGTCGACCAGGGCCGAGTCGACACCGGTGTTCACCGAACGGTTGGTGAAATCAACATTAGCGGTGCTGCCGGCCGGACGCTCGGCGCTGACCACGTAGACTTCACTGGTATTACGCTGCACGCCTGGCTCGATGCGCACACGCACACGGGCTTCGCTATCGGCGGCTACACCACCGGCCTGCAAGCGCTTGGCCATGGTGGCGGACAGCTCGCTGCCCTGCTGCCATGCGGTAGTGAACTCACCGGTCTGCGGACGCTGTTCGTCGATGCGGAAACCGTTGTCCTGGAAGAACTGCACGGCCACTGGCCAGACTTCAGCAGGCGGGCGCTGGGCCACGATCCAGCGGGAATCACCGCTCTTCTGCAGGCTGTAGTCGCTGGCATCCGCCACGGCCGAGATCGGCTGTGGACGTGGCACCACGTACTCACCCTTGGTGGTGTCGTCGGCGACGTTACGCGGAATCGGCAGCAACGGGTCAAGGCGCTTGGCGACGTTGACGCCCGGCGGCAATTCCATCGGTTTGGTAGGTTGGGCTTCCAGGTAATCGCTACCGCGGTCACGGAAGTAGCCTTCCGGGCCCCAGATCCAACCGCAGCCACTGGTGCTGGAGATAATCAAGGCAAGTGCGGAAAGTCCGGCCAATCGCTTCATGCGTAGTGCTTCCTCAATTAAACCAGGACGCCGGACTGGCGCAGGGCCTGTCGCAGCGGTTCGTGACAGGCTTCGCTGAGACGGGTGAGCGGCAGACGGATACCGTCCGGCATCATGCCCATTTCAGTCAGTGCCCACTTCACGGGAATAGGGTTGGATTCGATAAACAGTGTCTTGTTGAGCGGCATCAGCTTCTCGTGGATCGCCCGGGCGGTCACGGCGTCACCGGCAATGGCGGCGGCGCACATTTCGCTCATGGCACGCGGAGCCACGTTGGCGGTCACGGAGATGTTGCCCTTGCCGCCCAGCAGGATCAGCTCTACGGCGGTGGCGTCGTCACCGGAATACAGCAGGAAATCACTGCTCACGCCGGCCAGGATGTCCTTGGCGCGCTGCAGGTCGCCGGTGGCTTCCTTGATACCGATGATGTTCGGCACGGTGGACAAGCGGATCACGGTCGCGGCCTGCATGTCGCAAGCGGTGCGGCCTGGCACGTTGTAGAGGATCTGCGGGATGTCGACGGCTTCGGCGATGGCTCGGAAGTGCTGGTACAGGCCTTCCTGGGTCGGCTTGTTGTAGTACGGGGTGACCAGCAGGCAGGCATCGGCGCCGGCCTTCTTGGCGTTCTTGGTCAACTCGATCGCTTCACGCGTCGAGTTGGCGCCCGTACCGGCGATCACGGCAATACGGCCCGCAACGCGCTTGACCACGAATTCGATGACCTGGATGTGTTCTTCCACGTCGAGGGTGGCCGATTCACCGGTGGTGCCGACCGCCACGATGGCGTTGGTGCCTTCTTGCAGGTGGAAGTCCACCAGTTTGCCCAGGCTGTCCCAGTCGAGATGACCTTGTGCATCCATGGGTGTGACCAGTGCCACCATACTGCCCGCAATCATGCAACCGCTCCTGCCGGAAAAAGAGAGCCGTAATGGTACTGGCGCCAAGATGCTTGCACAAGCGAAGTACCGCCTGAGGATGCGTTATGGCGCAACTAAACGCCGGGCAATGCCATCATTGGGCCAAAGCCCGCCTTGGAGCAGGATGAAATCGAGCCGATCACGCAATGAAAACGCCACCTCCTATCCCTTGGCGACGGTTTTCGCTACCCTTCATCCTTTGATCGATACAGCCCGCACAGTATCGACCGCTCATCGTTTTAGGAAGGCTGCATGTCCACCCCCACAGTTCGCGAACAATTCCTTGTTATCAGTGCCCTCGGCGCCAACCCCATGGAGCTGACCAACGTCCTGTGCCGCGCCAGCCATGAAAACCGCTGCGCCGTCGTGACCTCCCGCCTGACCCGTCACGGCGAGTGCAGCGCACTGGTCCTGCAGATCTCCGGCACCTGGGACGCCCTGGCGCGCCTGGAAACCGGTCTGCCGGGCCTGGCCAAGAAGCATGACTTCACGGTCAATGTGGTGCGCAGTGCTGCACTGGAGAATCGTCCCCAGGCCCTGCCTTATGTGGCGTACGTCAGCTCGGCCTATCGTTCGGACATCGTCAACGAGCTGTGCCAGTTCTTCATCGACCACAACGTCGAGCTGGAGAACCTGACCTGCGACACCTACCAGGCCCCGCAAACCGGCGGCACCATGCTGAACGCCACGTTTACCGTGACCTTGCCGGCCGGCGTGCAGATCAGCTGGCTGCGCGACCAGTTCCTGGATTTCGCCGATGCCCTGAACCTCGACGCACTGATCGAGCCATGGCGCCCACAGAACCCAATGTAAGGAAGTTTTCATGGCGGTAGTCATCGACAAACCGGTAGCCGATTTCGAAGCCCAGGCCACCAGCGGCCAGACCTTCAGCCTTGCAGCCCTCAAGGGCAAGCAAGTGGTGATATATTTCTACCCGAAGGACAGCACGCCAGGCTGCACCACCGAAGGCCAGGGCTTTCGCGACCAGTACGCAGCATTCAAAGCGGCCAACACCGAAGTGTTTGGCGTGTCGCGCGACAGTGTGAAGTCTCACGAGAACTTCAAGGGCAAGCAGGCATTTCCCTTCGAGCTGATCAGCGACAAGGATGAAGCGGTCTGCCAGCTGTTTGATGTGATCAAGTTGAAGAAACTGTACGGCAAGGAATACCTGGGCGTGGATCGCAGCACGTTCCTCATCGACAAGGACGGCGTGCTGCGTCAGGAATGGCGCGGCGTGAAAGTGCCGGGCCATGTGGATGCGGTTCTGGCGGCGGCGCAGGCTTTGAACAAAGCCTGAAACGCAGTGGGCTGTTGTGGTGAGCGGGCGCTCACCACAGAAGGCTAAACCGCTACAACAGCGGCGCGACGACAGGCTCCTGCCGCGGCCACGCATCCAGCACCGCCTTGAACAGCGTCGCCAGCGGGATTGCAAAGAACACGCCCCAGAACCCCCACAGCCCACCAAACAACAGCACCGCGCAGATGATCGCGACCGGGTGCAGGTTGACAGCCTCCGAGAACAGCAGCGGCACCAGCACGTTGCCATCCAACGTCTGGATGATTCCGTACACCGCCATCAGGTAAATGAACTGGTCGCTCCAGCCCCACTGGAACAGCGCGATCAGCGCCACCGGAACGGTCACCACCACGGCGCCGACGTACGGCACTACCACTGAAATACCCACCAACAACGCCAGCAACGCCGCGTAGTTCAGGTCCAGGGCGATAAAGGCGATATAGGTCACGCCGCCGCAGATAATGATCTCGATGACCTTGCCGCGAATATAGTTGGCAATCTGCCGGTTCATTTCCTCGGCCACCCGGGTAATCAGCGCACGTTCGCGCGGCAGATAGCCACGTACCCAACGGCCGATCATGGCGCGGTCCTTGAGGAAGAAGAACACCAGGATCGGCACCAGTACCAGGTAGATCATGATGTTGACCAGCAACGGCAGGCTGGACAGGGAAAAGGTCAGCGCCCATTGCCCGAATTTTCCGATCTCGCCGCGCGCCGCTTCGATGGCCTGCAATACCTGTTCGTCCGACACCAGGTGCGGGTAGCGCTCCGGCAACAGCAGCAACAGTGACTGCCATTTGGCGAGCATGCCCGGCAGCTCGTTGAACAACGTGATCAACTGATGCCACAGCAGCGGCAGTACTACCACGATAAACAGCACCAGCAGCCCCATGAACAAGGCGAACACCAGGCCCACGGCGGCTCCGCCTGGCAAGCGCAAGCGCTCCAGAGTGGTGACCAAGCCTTGCATCAGATACGCCAACACCATCCCCGCCAATACCGGCGCCAGCATGCCGCCCAAGGTGAGCACGGCCGTAAAGGCCAGAAACAGCAGGACCGCCAGCACCACGGCCTCCTCATCGGAGAAGTAGCGCTGGATCCAGTCTCGTAACACTTTGAACATCAATCAACCTCGGGTGGTGGGGGCAAACGGATCAGGCCTTGCGCAACCAGTAACGGTACACACCGGCGGCGTCCTCTTCATGGAGCAGGGTGTGGCCGGCGAGCTTGGCAAAGGTGCGGAAATCACGCTGGGAGCCCGCGTCTGTGGCGATCACCTTGAGCACCGCACCACTGGCCAGACGATTGAGCTCCAACTTGGCCTTGAGCAAGGGTAACGGGCAATTGAGGCCGCTGGCATCGAGTTCGGCATCAAAGGCTACAGCGTCGGTCATGGTTTACTCCAGGCAAGCGTCGGGGATGCTTAGAATATCTGGTCCGAAGCTCAGTGTCCGGCTACAGTAAGCTCTTTGTCGAAAGGCTTTGTGCATGACTTTTTTGCGCCCTACCCTGCTGACGCTGGCTTGCCTGCTGGCCTCCCCAGGCTTCGCTGACGACCTGCCGTCACTCGGCGACGCCAGCTCTGCCATTGTCTCGCCACAACAGGAATACCAGTTGGGCCGCGCCTGGCTGGCCTACCTTCGGGGCCAGGTCTCGCAACTCAACGATCCGCAGCTCAAGGATTACGTCGAAACCAGCGTCTACAAGCTGGTGGAGACCAGTCAGGTCAACGACCGACGCCTGGAGTTCATCCTGATCAACAGCCCGCAATTGAACGCCTTTGCCGCGCCTGGCGGAATTGTTGGGGTCAACGGCGGCCTGTTCCTCAACGCCCAGACCGAAGGGGAATATGCCTCGGTACTGGCCCACGAACTGGCGCACTTGTCCCAGCGTCACTTCGCCCGTGGCGTGGAAGCGCAACAGCGTATGCAAATCCCAATGATGGCGGCCCTGCTGGGTGGCATCATTGCCGCAGCAGCCGGCGCGGGCGACGCGGGTATTGCCGCGATTGCCGGCACCCAGGCGGCGGCGATCCAGGAACAGCGCCGGTTCTCCCGTCAGAACGAACAAGAGGCTGACCGTATCGGCATACTCAACCTGGAAAAAGCCGGCTACGACCCGCGCTCCATGCCGACCATGTTCGAACGCCTGATGCGCCAATACCGCTTCGATGCCAAGCCGCCAGAATTCCTGCTGACTCACCCAGTCACCGAATCGCGGATCGCCGACACCCGCAACCGCGCCGAGCAAGCCAAAGCCGGTGGCAAGGAAGACAGCCTGCGTTATCAACTGATTCGCGCACGGGTGCAGCTGCAATACGAAGACACGTCAGGCCTCGCCGCCAAGCGCTTCCAGGCTCAGTTGGACGAGAACCCGAAGAACGATGTGGCGCGCTACGGCCTGGCTATCGCCCAGATCAAGGGTTCTCAGTTCAAGCAAGCACGGGAAAACCTGACAGCGTTACTCGCCAAAGCGCCGAACGACATCACCTACAACCTGGCGCTGATCCAGCTTGAGATAGACAACAACCATCTGCCCGATGCCCAGCAACGTACTGATCGAATGCTGACTCAATATCCGGGCAACTACCCATTGAATCAGCTACGCGTGGATCTTCTGCTCAAGCAGAACCGCACCGCCGATGCGGAAAAAGCATTGGATAGCTTGCTCAAGTCTCGTCCGGATGATCCAGACGTGTGGTACCAGGTCGCAGAGACACGCGGCTTGTCCGGCAACATCATCGGCCTGCACCAAGCCCGTGCCGAGTACTTTGCGCTGGTCGGTGATTTCCAGCAGGCCATCCAGCAGTTGGATTTTGCCAAGCGTCGCGCCGGCAACAACTTCCCACTGTCTTCACGTATCGACGCCCGTCAGCGCGAGCTGATCGAGCAGGAACGGCTGGTCAAAGGGATGATGAGCTAAACCTATCGCCCATAAAAAAGCCCCGCCTTCATCCAACGAAGGCGGGGCTTTTTATTTTTATCGACTTACTCGGCGAGCTTGAACGTGATGAAGCTTGCACGCCCCTGACGCAGCACGCGCATCGACACCGAACGATTCTTCGGCAACGCCTTGGCGATGTCGGTGAATTGCTTGGTGCTGTCGATGGCCTGGTTGTTCAGGTGGGTGATGACATCACCCGGCTGCAAACCGATCAGGGAGGCAGGACCGTCCTGTACTTCCTTGATCACCACGCCACTCTTGAGGTCGAAGGTTTTCTTCTGCTCATCGGTCAGCTCGGCCACGGCAATACCCAGGCGGTTGCTGCTGCGCTCGGCGCCTGGCTTGGCATTACCCAACGCATCCAGGGTTGCGCCTTCTTCAGGGATGGCACCCACTGTCAGCTCAACGGTCTGGCGCTTGCCTTCGCGGATCACTTCCAACTTGGCCTTGCTGCCCGCCTTGAGTGCACCCACCAGGTGCGGCAGGTCGGCCGACATGACGATCGGCTGGCCATTCATGCTCAGGATCACGTCGCCGACTTGCAGGCCCCCTTTGGCAGCCGGGCCGTCGTCCTGGATCTGCGCGACCAGCGCACCGGCCGGCTTGTCGAGGCCGAAGGACTCAGCCAGGTCTTTGTTCACTTCCTGGATCACTACGCCCAACCAGCCACGGCTGACTTTGCCGCCGCTTTTCAGCTGGTTGGAAACGTCCATGGCTACATCGATCGGGATAGCGAACGACACGCCCATGAAACCACCGGAGCGGGTGTAGATTTGCGAGTTGATCCCCACCACTTCACCGGCCAGGTTGAACAGCGGACCACCCGAGTTACCCGGGTTGATCGGCACGTCGGTCTGGATGAACGGCACGTAGTTTTCGTTCGGCAAGCTGCGGCCGATGGCGCTGACGATACCTTGGGTCACGGTGTGGTCAAAACCAAACGGCGAACCGATGGCGACGACCCACTGCCCGGCCTTCAGGTCCTGGGATTTGCCCAATTTCAGCACGGGCAGGTCTTTGCCTTCGATCTTCAGCAGCGCCACATCGGAACGTGGGTCGGTGCCCACCAGCTTGGCTTTCAGTTCACTGCGGTCAGCCAGGCGCACGAGAATCTCGTCGGCATCGGCAATCACGTGGTTGTTGGTGAGGATGTAGCCATCCGGCGAAATGATAAAGCCCGAGCCCAGGGACTGAGCCTCACGCTGGCCACCCCCGCCACCACGGGGGGCACGCGGTTGCGGCATGCCGCGCTCAAAGAACTCGCGCAGCATCGGCGGCAGGCCTTCCAGGTCCGGCATCTGCTGGTTGGAGACTTTGCGATCCGGCAGTTTTTGCGTGGTACTGATGTTCACCACGGCCGGCGAGGCTTGCTCAACCAACTGGGTAAAGTCAGGTAGCTCGGCCGCTTGCGCGGGCAAGGCCTGACCCAGCACCAACACCGTGGCGACTATGGATAGGTAAGACTTCAAACGTGGTATCGACATACAGCTCCCGTTACGACGAGCAGGGTTGAGCGACAGGGTTCAAGAAACGCCGAAAACTGCGACCGACATCTTTGTTCCGCGAACAAAACAAGGCCAGAGCCGACAAGCCCTGACCTATAAAAAACATAAGAGATTTTTGCAAGTGAAAATGCTGATCCAGACATTTCATGCTCTCGGCAGCCAACCTGGCATGCAAATACAGTGAAACGTCAGGATGAACATAGGATTAACGGCTCACGGCTGGGCGGCTGGTTTTTTTTCACCGCGCACCGACAACGCGATACGTTCTGCGGTGCCGATCGGGATTTCGCCCACCACCGTTACCATCATTTCACCGTCCACCGTATTGAGGCGACGAGATACAGCCACCGTAGGGCCGAGTTGGGTGCGGGTTTCCGTGACACTCGCATCACTGATCGGCTCCAGGAACACCGAGAAACGCGCCAGCCCGTCCTCATACATGAGACTGTCGACTGTTGCCTTGGTCTGGGCGTCTTTGCGGGCGCTGGTATTGGTCAGTTGAAAGCCGGGCGGCAACCACTCCAAATGCCATGCCTCAGTAGATTGCACTTCTGGAGCCTTCTCATTGGCAACCGATATAGGTGTGCATTCGGTGCTGGGTTGCAGATCGCGATCATCCGGTGCGACTGATGTGTTCAACCGCGTGAACTGGAAGCGCTCAAGCAGCTGCCCTTGATCATTCAGCAAAAGCGACTTGAGAGGCAGCGCGGTTTCGCGATCCAGGTGCAGCTCGAAACCATAGCGATACTGGTCACGCGGCATGATCGACACGATCACCGCGTTACGCCCGGCCACACGGGATTTGCCAATGACGGCCAGTTCGTAGAATTGATTGAGTTTTTGCGGATCCAACGCACGGGATGGCGCATCACGCGAGTTGCCAAGGCCTGCGACAAGGGTGCCGCTGACACATTGGGTCCGGCCATCCAGCCGCACGACTTCCTGGGCAGAACCATCGAGCTGCAAAAGCCGCTCACGGACCTGACCCTCCTGGACACGATGCCAGATGTCATGGGTAGAAAAACTGCCGTTACGTTCGTAGACGAACGTGCCTTGAAAGCTTTGCTGCTGCTCTGCACGCCCAAGTCGAGTCAGCCAGTCTTGGGCTTCATCGCCATGGGCGGGGAGTGCAAACCAACCACCGAGCAAAAGCGTAAGGAGCGGTATGGCTCGCATAGAGCTCCTTACGGATTAGCGGTTTTCCAGGCTTGCTGCGCGAGCGTATGGCAAAGCGCTTTCAGTGCCCTTCAGAGCCGATTCCTGTGCGTGCTGGCGCAGGTAGCCTGGAAGACGCTGGTCCTGCCAGCCGGATTGCCCTTGCAGTACACCGCTGGCCATCGGGCCGGTGGTGTCAGAGCTTTCCTTGTAGCCGGCCAGTACCGCTGGGCCTTTGACTTGCGGACCGGCCATGACCGGTTGCTGAGTCTGCTGGGCCAGTTCGGCACCGGCGATTTCGTCCTGGTTGTACAGGCGAACACCGGCCAACACGGCAACAGTCACCGAAGCAGCCACTGCCAGGCGACCCAGGCTACGCCATGGACCACGAGCAGCTTTTGCCGGAACGGCTTCATCAGCCAGCGCGGCAGAAACGGCCGCAGCAATATCCAGACGAGGGATTAGAAGATCCTTGTGCATCACCGCCCGAGCGACTTGGTAACGAGACCAGGTATCACGGGTTTCGGCATCATCAAATGCGTTGAGCACTCGACGAAGTTCCAGTTCATCCGCTTCGTTATCCATCACTGCGGACAGCGATTCCTGCAGGGCATCACGACTCATGGCGGTTCCTCTCTTGGCTGTCGCCGCTGTCTTTAGTTTTCCTGCAACAACGGTTGCAAGGCTTTATCGATGGCTTCCCGGGCCCGGAAAATCCGTGACCTTACAGTCCCCACCGGACACTGCATGACGCTCGCAATGTCTTCGTAACTCAGACCATCGAATTCACGTAAAGTTAACGCCGTACGTAAATCTTCTGGCAGTTGCTGAATTGTGCGATGAACGGTGCCTTCGATCTCGTCGCGCAGCAATGCACGCTCCGGCGATTCGAGATCCTTGAGGCCGTGATCACCATCGTAAAATTCCGCATCTTCTGAACTTACATCACTATCCGGTGGGCGGCGTCCGCGAGACACCAGATAGTTCTTCGCCGTGTTGATGGCGATTCGGTATAGCCACGTGTAAAACGCACTATCACCGCGAAAGTTACCAAGTGCACGGTAAGCCTTGATAAAGGCTTCCTGTGCAACGTCCTGCGCTTCATGGGTGTCGTGCACAAACCGCACGATCAACCCGAGAATTTTGTGCTGGTATTTCAGCACTAGCAGATCAAAAGCTCGCTTGTCGCCGCGTTGAACGCGCTCGACCAGCTGCTGATCCTCTTCCTGGGTTAGCATGAACACTCCTCGTTGTACTTGAAGGAGGCTTGCATAACTAAACGATCAGGCTTGCAAACATAGACTCGGTCTTTTCGCAAAAGTTCTCCCCCTTCAAGCAAGTTTCCGGCACGCACTGATTTGGCACACACGAAAAACGCAGTACGGGCATGGCCGACTGCGCGAATAATCTTGTCGCCGGTTTTCTGACGCGTCCAATGCTCCCGACGGGCCAATAAACTCAACGTTTTCCCAGCTTTCGGGCAACCTGCTATTGAGTCGGGGCTTATGCAAAAAGTTCCCACCTCAATAACCTGGCGATTTTACCCTAGCCGTGCACCGTAATCTCACATTGCCACGAATGCCCGGCTATTGTGCCGCTCCACCCCTCTATATACTAGTAGCCCGTGTGACCCTTTGATTCGCCGATCCAGGCGTCCTGTTTGCGCCACCTCTTCGGATCGCTTTTTGCGGAATCCCTCAAATGAGCCAACAGTTTCAACACGATGTCCTGGTGATCGGCAGCGGCGCGGCCGGTTTGAGCCTTGCGCTGACCCTCCCCAGCCACCTGCGCATTGCGGTACTGAGCAAGGGCGACCTGGCCAACGGCTCGACATTCTGGGCCCAGGGCGGTGTCGCCGCCGTGCTGGACGACACCGATACAGTGCAATCCCACGTCGAGGATACTCTCAATGCCGGCGGGGGCCTGTGCAATGAAGACGCGGTGCGCTTCACCGTCGAGCACAGCCGTGAAGCCATCCAATGGCTGATCGATCAAGGCGTCCCTTTTACCCGCGACGAACACGCAGGCAGCGACGACGGCGGTTTTGAGTTCCACCTGACCCGCGAAGGCGGTCACAGCCACCGCCGCATCATCCATGCGGCAGACGCCACTGGCGCCGCCATTTTCAAGACACTGCTCGAACAAGCTCGCCAGCGCCCCAATATCGAATTACTGGAACAACGCGTCGCCGTCGACCTGATCACCGAAAAACGGCTGGGCCTGGACGGCGAGCGCTGCCTCGGCGCCTACGTGCTCAACCGCGCCAGCGGCGAAGTCGATACCTACGGCGCGCGCTTCACCATCCTTGCCTCCGGCGGCGCGGCCAAGGTCTACCTCTATACCAGCAACCCCGATGGCGCCTGTGGTGATGGCATCGCCATGGCCTGGCGCTCGGGCTGCCGGGTGGCCAACCTGGAATTCAACCAGTTCCACCCCACTTGCCTGTATCACCCGCAAGCCAAGAGTTTCCTGATTACCGAAGCCCTGCGCGGCGAAGGCGCCCACCTGAAACTGCCCAACGGCGAGCGCTTCATGCAGCGCTTCGACCCGCGCGCCGAACTGGCCCCGCGCGATATCGTCGCCCGCGCCATCGACCATGAAATGAAGCGCCTGGGCATCGACTGCGTCTACCTGGACATCAGCCACAAGCCCGAAGCCTTCATCAAGACTCACTTCCCTACGGTCTACGAGCGTTGCCTGGCCTTCAACATCGACATCACCCAAGGCCCGATCCCCGTGGTGCCGGCTGCGCACTACACCTGCGGTGGCGTAATGGTCGACCAGCACGGTCGCACCGATGTCCCGGGCCTGTATGCGATTGGCGAAACCAGCTTTACCGGCCTGCACGGCGCCAACCGCATGGCCAGCAACTCGCTGCTGGAATGTTTCGTCTATGCGCGCTCGGCGGCCGCAGACATTCTTGAACAGCTGCCGCGCATTCCGGTGCCGGCCGCCCTGCCCCGCTGGGACGCCAGCCAGGTGACCGATTCGGACGAAGACGTGATCATCGCCCATAACTGGGACGAACTGCGCCGCTTCATGTGGGACTACGTGGGGATCGTGCGCACCAACAAACGCCTGCAACGCGCGCAGCATCGAGTGCGGTTGCTGCTGGATGAAATCGACGAGTTCTACAGTAACTACAAGGTCAGCCGCGACTTGATCGAGTTGCGCAACCTGGCCCAGGTGGCGGAACTGATGATCCGCTCGGCCATGGAACGCAAGGAAAGCCGGGGCCTGCATTACACCCTCGATTACCCGCAGATGCTGCCCGAGGCCCGCGACACTATCCTGGTGCCAACCACCTACGGCGGCTGAACTTCAGACGAACCCGCAGGCGTCGATGCACATCGGCGACCTGCGAATCCCTGGGCACACACACCGAACGTATCCGCCATTCGCCCGGCACCCGGTAGCGCAGCACGACGATCAACGGCAATGCGAGGCTGTCCGGTCGCAACTGCACGCTGTGCCAGCCCCGCTGCGCACTGAGCAACTGCCAGCCATCGGCGTCGCGACGCAGGCCATGAATCGACGAACGGTGAGTCAACAGGACAGAGCGCGGCAAAACCCAGGCCGCGTGCGCCAGACACACCAGCAGGCCAAGACTTGAATAGGACAGATCAAGAAACCAAAGCGCACCCAGCGCGAACAGCTGGGCAAGGAAATACGCCGCCAGCAACAGCCGTGAGGCCTGCCAGCGGCATTCGAATGTATTACTTGGGCTGGACACGGTCCAGGATCATCCGAACCATGCGCTGCAGCTCTGGGTCTTCGGATTCGGCGCGTTCCATGAACCAGCCGAACATGTCCTGGTCTTCACAAGTCAGCAGCCTGACGTAGAGGTCGCGATCCACCTGATTGAGCGTTGCATAGACCTCTTTGGTGAAAGGCACCAGCAACACATCCAACTCCAGCATGCCACGACGGCTGTGCCAGTAGAGACGATTGATTTCTACATCTTCGACCATGGAGCGCTCCTCAAATAGGCGGCAAGTATACAGGCCCGACGGCACCGGAACAGTCGGCTTTGGTCGCCCCATACGGAAACTATCCATTTGCCGGGCGCCCCTCTATGATGCACCCATGACTTTTTGACCTGCGATGACCCATGGCTGACTCTGCTTTCTTCTGCCCCCTGTCCCACGAAGGCGTTCTCGCCGTCCGCGGCGCCGATGCTGCCAAATTCCTTCAGGGCCAACTGACCTGCAACCTCAATTACCTGAGCGATACCCAGGCCAGCCTCGGCGCGCGCTGCACGCAAAAAGGGCGCATGCAGTCGAGCTTCCGCATCCTGCTGCAAGGTGACGGCGTGTTGCTGGCCATGACCACCGAGCTGCTGGAACCGCAGCTGGCCGACCTGAAGAAGTACGCCGTATTCTCCAAGTCCAAGCTCACCGACGAAAGCGCCGCCTGGGTGCGCTTCGGCCTGGTGAATGCGGACACGGCCCTGGCCAGCCTCGGCCTTGAGCTGTCGACCGAGACCGACAGTGTCGTGCGCAACGATGCGTTGATCGCCATCCGCGTCTCCCCAGGTCGCGCTGAACTCTGGGTGCCTGCCGAGCAAGGCGACGTCGTACGCAATCAATTGGCTGCAACCCTCGACCAAACCGATCTGAATGAGTGGCTGCTGGGGCAAATCCGTGCAGGCATCGGCCAAGTCATGCCGCAAACCCGCGAGCTGTTCATCCCGCAGATGCTCAACCTGCAGGCCGTGGGTGGCGTGAGCTTCAAGAAAGGCTGCTACACCGGCCAGGAAATTGTCGCGCGCATGCAGTACCTGGGCAAACTCAAACGTCGCCTGTACCGCTTGAGCCTCGATGCGTCTGAACTGCCCGAGCCAGGCACTCCGCTGTTTTCCCCCAGCCACAATAGCGCAATCGGCGAAGTGGTCATTGCGGCAAAAGCCGGCGAGAGCATTGAACTTCTGGCCGTGTTGCAAGCCGAAGCTGCCGATAGTGGAGATGTGCACGTCGGCACCCTGGAAGGCCCCGGTTTGCAACTGCTTGACCTGCCTTACACGCTCGACCGGGATCGAGAGATCCAGCGCTGATCGCCGTACCTTTTTGCAACACCCTAGAGAGCATGAATGAACAAGCTGGCGGAAAAAGTCCAACAGGCTTTAGTGACGGCCATCGACAACGATGACCTGGTTCTGCCGACATTGCCGGAAGTGGCCCTGAATATTCGTCAGGCCGCTGAAGACCCGGAAATCAGCATCAGCCACTTGAGCAAAGTGATCGGTCGCGATACCGCGCTTTCGGCGCGCCTGATCAAAGTGGTCAACAGCCCATTGTTGCGCGCCACCCAGGAAGTCACCGACCTGCACACCGCCATCACCCGACTGGGCACCAACTACAGCAGCAACCTGGCGATTGGCCTGGTGATGGAGCAGATATTCCACGCCCGCTCCGACGTGGTCGAACAAAAGATGCGCGATGTGTGGCGCCGCAGCCTGGAAGTGGCGGGCGTCAGTTACGCCCTGTGCCGCAGCCACAGCCAGCTCAAGCCAGACCAGGCGGCCCTTGGCGGCCTGGTGCACCAGATCGGCGTGCTGCCGATCCTGACGTACGCCGAAGACCATTACGAGTTGCTCGCGGACCCGGTCAGCCTCAATCACGTGATCGAGAGCATCCACCCGTTGCTCGGTGACAAGCTATTGAGTGGCTGGGACTTCCCGGAAATGCTTGCCAAACTGCCCGGCCAATACCTGGACCTGGAGCGCGATTCGGCCAGCCTCGACTACGTCGACCTGGTGCAGGTGGCTGTGTTGTATTGCCATCGCGGCACTGATCACCCCTTGGCCAGCGTCCCGGTCTCCACACTTCCGGCGATCAAGAAGCTACGCGTCGACCCCTATAGCGATGCGTTGCGCGCCGAGCTGGATGAAGCCCGCTCGATGTTCTACTGATCAACCCGCGATAAAACTTACCCGCACTTTCAACCCGGCCAGTTCGCCATCATGCAGGCTGATCTGTGCCAGGTGCGCCCGGCAAATCTCACCGACAATCGCCAGCCCCAGGCCTGACCCCATGCCCTGCTGGCTGCGACGGTAGAAACGTTCGAAAACGCGGTCCCGCTCATCCAGCGGGATGCCTGGGCCATCATCTTCCACTTCCAGTACCGCCGGTGCCGTCACCCGCAGAATCACATTGCCGCCCGGCGGCGTGTGAGCCAGGGCATTGTCCACCAGATTGCTCAACAGCTCATTCAACAAGGTCGGCTCACCGCGCAGCCACACCGGCTCGTCGGCCTCCAACGCCAGCGCCACGCCGCGTGCGTGGGCCAACGGCGCCATGGCCATGCCCAGCTCTCGGGCCAACTGGCTGAGGTCGAGCAACTGCGCGCCACCTTCGGCAATCGCGCGGGCGCCATTTTCAATGCGTGCCAGGGACAACAATTGATTAGCCAGATGTGTCAGACGGTCAGTGCCTTGAGCTGCGGTTTCCAGGGTATTGCGCCAGGTGACGGGGTCCTCGGCACGCAAGCCCAGTTCCAGCCGGGCCTTGAGCGCAGCCAGCGGTGTGCGCAGCTCATGGGCCGCATCAGCGATAAATTGCGCCTGGCGCTCAAACTGGCCGCGCAGGCGTTCGGTGAAGTGGTTGAGGGAGCGCACCAGTGGCCCAAACTCATGCTGCACTTCCACCAAGGGCAACGGGCGCAAGTCGTCAGGCTGACGCTCCTCTACCGCCGTGCGCAGGCGCTCCAGCGGGCGCAACGCCGCACTGACGGCAAACCACACCAGCAGCAATGCGCCGACAGCGAGCATCCCCAGGCGCAGCAAAGTGTCTGCCATTAGGCTGCGGGCCATGCTGACGCGTGCTTCATCAGTTTCAGCGACACGGATTTCCGCCATACCGTTCATGTTCGGCTCGGAGACTGCCTTGAGCAGGCTGACCACCCGCACCTGCTGCCCCTGATACATGGCGTCATAGAAACGTGCCAGCGCCGGATAATCGTCGGTGCGTGGTGTACCCGGCGGTGGGCCGGGCAGGTTTTCGTAGCCGGAGATCAGCTTCTGGTCGATGTCGTTGACCTGGTAATAAATGCGCCCGGCGCTGTCGTAGGCAAAAGTGTCCAACGCGACATAGGGCACATTGGCGCTAAGGGTGCCATCTACTTGGGTCAAGCCAGCGGCGATGGTGCGCGCCGAGGCCAGCAGCGTGCGGTCGTAGGCGGTGTCAGCAGCTTCGCGACCATTCCAATAAGCGCTCATGCCACTGGCGAGCATCAACAGCACCAACAACAGCGCCAAGTTCCACAGCAGGCGCCAGCGCAGGCTGCTGGGCTTATGCATCGCGGGCTTCCAGCAGGTACCCGAGGCCGCGGAAGGTCACGATGGCAATGGGCTGGCCGTCGAGTTTCTTGCGCAGGCGATGCACGTAGATTTCGATGGCATCGGGGCTGGCTTCTTCGTCCAGGCCGAACACTTGGGAAGCCAACTGCTCCTTGCTCATCACCCGGCCCGGCCGGGCGATCAGCGCCTCAAGCACCGCTTGCTCGCGGGAGGTAAGCGTCATCAACTCGCCGCCCACGGTAAAGCGCCGCGTGTCGAGGTCATAGACCAACACGCCGCAGGCCTGTTGGCGCTCGCCGCCCAATACACTGCGCCGCAACAATGCCTTGACCCGCGCTTCCAACTCGGTGAGTTCGAAAGGTTTGGCAAGGTAGTCGTCGGCCCCCAGGTTCAAACCGTGCACACGGTCTTTCACATCACTGCGCGCCGTCAGCATCAGCACGGGCAGATTCTTCCCACGGGCGCGCAGACGTGCAAGCACCTCGAAACCGTCCATGCGCGGCAGCCCCACATCGAGGATCGCCGCCGCGTATTCCTCGCTGCTCAGGGCCAGGTCCGCCGCTACGCCATCGTGCAGCACATCGACGGTCAGACCCGTGCTCTTGAGCGCTTGCGCGACACTTTCGGCGAGTTGCAGATGGTCTTCAACCAGCAGGACACGCATGGATTTCTACCTCGTTCAGGGGTGGTCGGCGCCACGCTTTGGCGGGCAGTTTACAGGCGCCGCCTGCCCTGTGAAGCCCGAAAACATTGAAAGGCCACTGAAAGGTTAGTGAAAGCTTCGCCCTTTAGCATCCAGCCACGGTGGTCTATGCCCGCCGAGCTGCCTTCGCGCCGCGCCCGAAAAACGCCTCGAAGCGTTTTCGCCAAAATAAGAACAATAACGGAGTACACAACGATGCTGTCGATACAGCCCCAGGCCCCCTCGCCTGTTCGTTTTTCTCGCCTGACCCAGACCGCCCTCGCCAGTGCTGCTACCCTTGCCGGCTTTTCGCCGCTTAGCCAGGCTGCCTTCTTCGAAGACAGTAGCGCGACCCTGGAAACCCGCAACATGTACTTCAACCGCGACTTCCGCGACGGCACCAGCGCCCAGCAATCCAAACGCGACGAATGGGCCCAGGGCTTCATGCTCAACCTGCAATCGGGCTACACCGACGGCACCGTCGGCTTTGGCGTGGATGCGCTGGGCATGCTCGGGGTCAAGCTCGACTCCAGCCCCGACCGTACCGGCACCGGCCTGTTGCCCACCCACGACGATGGCCGCGCCGCCGACGAGTACTCCAAGCTGGGCCTGACCGGCAAAGTGAAGATCTCGGCCACCGAGCTGAAAATCGGCTCGCTGATCCCCGAACTGCCGATCCTCAAGCCCAACGACGGCCGTATCCTGCCGCAGACTTTCAACGGCGGCCTGATCACCTCCAAGGAATTCAAGAACCTGGTGTTCACCGGGGGCCGCCTGGACAAAGCCAAGGACCGCGACGACAGCAATTACGAAGACATCGCGCTCAACAACAAGAACAGCCGCTTTGTCAGCGGCGCCACCGGCAAGCACTTCAATTTTGGCGGCGCCGACTACAAGTTTGCCGACAAGATCACCGGCAGCTACCACTTCGCCCAACTCGACGACGTGTACCGCCAGCACTTCCTCGGCCTGGTCGCCGCACGCCCAATGGGCCCCGGCACCTTCGCCACCGACCTGCGCCTGGCCATCAGTGATGACACCGGAAGCGCCCGCGGCGGCAAGATAGACAATAAATCCCTCAACGGCCTGTTCAGCTACGCCCTCAATGGCCACAAACTCAGCGCCGGCTACCAGCACATGTCCGGCGACAGCGCCTTCCCGTATGTGGATGGCAGCGACCCGTACCTGGTCAACTTCGTGCAGATCAACGACTTTGCCGGCGCCGAAGAGCGTTCCTGGCAGGCACGCTACGACTTCGACTTCGCCAAGCTGGGCATCCCCGGCCTGAGCTTCATGAGCCGTTACCTCTCGGGTGACAACATCAAGCTCAAGAACGGCGAGACCGGCAAGGAATGGGAGCGCAACAGCGAGATCAAGTACGTGGTGCAAAGCGGCACGTTCAAGGACGTTGCCGTGCGCCTGCGCAACGCCACTTACCGTTCCAACTACTCAGCCCGTGATGCGGATGAAATGCGCTTGCTGGTCAGCTATAGCGTCGCCCTTTGGTAGTACCCCCTCATAACAACAAAGATGGAGATAACCATGACCCCTTCACTGCGTAAATTGGCCCTCGCCGCCGGCTGCATGCTATTTGCCGGCCAACTGCTGGCCGCCGACGAACCCAAGCGCCCGGAATGCATCGCCCCGGCCTCGCCTGGCGGCGGTTTTGACCTGACCTGCAAACTGGCGCAAAGCGCGCTGGTCAACGAGAAGCTGCTGAGCAAGCCAATGCGCGTGACCTACATGCCTGGCGGCGTCGGTGCGGTGGCCTACAACGCCGTGGTCGCCCAGCGCCCGGCGGATGCTGGCACCCTGGTGGCCTGGTCCAGCGGTTCTCTGTTGAACCTGGCCCAGGGCAAGTTCGGCCGTTTCGATGAAAGCGCCGTGCGTTGGTTGGCAGCAGTCGGCACCAGCTACGGGGCCATCGCAGTGAAAGCCGATTCGCCCTACAAGACCCTCGACGATCTGGTCAAAGCCCTGAAGAAAGATCCGGGCAGCGTAGTGATCGGCTCCGGCGGCACCGTCGGCAGCCAGGACTGGATGCAAACCGCGCTGATCGCCAAGGCCGCCGGGATCAACCCGCGCGAGCTGCGTTACGTGGCCCTCGAAGGCGGCGGTGAAATCGCCACCGCCCTACTCGGTGGGCATATCCAGGTGGGCAGTACCGACATCTCCGACTCCATGCCGCACATCCTGAGCGGTGACATGCGCCTGCTGGCCGTGTTCTCCGAACAGCGCCTGGACGAGCCGGAAATGAAGAACATTCCGACCGCCAAAGAGCAAGGCTATGACATCGTCTGGCCGGTGGTGCGTGGTTTCTACCTCGGGCCAAAAGTCAGCGATGCCGACTACGCCTGGTGGAAAGACGCGTTTGACAAACTGCTGGCTTCCGACGAGTTCGCCAAGCTGCGTGACCAGCGCGAGCTGTTCCCGTTCGCCATGACCGGCCCGGAGCTGGACACCTACGTGAAGAAACAGGTGGCTGACTACAAAGTGCTGGCCAAAGAGTTTGGCCTGATCCAGTAATCGCCCCTTCCTGTCGCACGGCCACGCCCCTTTCAACCGGGGCGCGGCCCAGGAGTTTCACATGCTCTTACAACGCATTTTCGCCTCAGTGCTGTTACTGGCCTGTGCCGGCTTGGCCCTGATGGCCTGGCCGTATCAGGCGTCGTTTTCCTACGAGCCAGTAGGACCTCGCGCCTACCCGCTGCTGATGCTCGGGCTGATGAGCCTGGCACTTATCTACATGCTGTTCCGCCCACAGCCGACCAAACACACCGAAGAAGAACCCGCGCTGGACCGCGAAACCCTGATCAAGATCGGCATCTGTGTCGGCTTGTTGATCGTGTTCGCCGGCACCTTCGAACCCCTGGGTTTTATCCTCAGCAGCATGCTGATCGGCATTCCGATGGCGCGCCTGTATGGCGGCCGCTGGCTACCGAGCGTGGTGATCGTCAGCCTGATGGCGATTGGTCTTTACCTGCTGTTCGATAAAGCTATGGATGTGCCGCTGCCCCTCGGCCTGCTCGACGTTCTGGAGAACTGATATGGATACTTTCGGCTATTTGGGCCAGGGCTTCGGCGTTGCACTGTCCCCTTACAACCTGGTGACCGCACTGTGCGGCACCCTGATCGGCACCGTGGTCGGCCTGTTGCCGGGCCTGGGCCCGATCAACGGCGTGGCGTTGTTGATCCCCATCGCGTTCGCCCTGGGCCTGCCGCCGGAATCGGCGCTGATCCTGCTGGCGGCCGTGTACCTGGGCTGCGAATATGGCGGGCGTATCAGCTCGATCCTGCTGAATATCCCAGGCGAAGCCTCTACCGTGATGACCACCCTCGACGGCTACCCGATGGCCCGCAAAGGCCTGGCCGGCGTGGCGCTGTCGTTGTCGGCGTGGAGTTCGTTCATCGGCGCGTTTATCGCCACCTGCGGCATGGTGTTGTTTGCCCCGTTGCTGGCCAAATGGGCGATTGCCTTCGGGCCGGCGGAATATTTCGTACTGATGGTGTTCGCGATCGTCTGTCTCGGCGGCATGGCCGGTGACAAGCCGTTGAAGACCTTTGTCGCAGCGCTGATCGGCCTGTTCCTTTCGGCGGTGGGCATCGACGCCAACAGCGGCGTGTACCGGTTTACCGGCGACAACATCCACCTCACCGACGGCATCCAGTTTGTGGTGTTGGTGCTGGGCCTGTTCTCCATCAGTGAGATCCTGTTGCTGCTGGAAAAAACCCACCGTGGCCAGGAAGCCGTGAAAGCCACGGGCCGCATGATGTTCAACCTCAAGGAAGCGGGCGCGGTCTTTGTCGTTAACATCCGCTGCGGTTTGCTGGGTTTCATCATGGGCGTCTTGCCAGGTGCCGGTGCGACCTTGGCCTCAGCCGTTGCCTACATGACCGAAAAACGCCTGGCCGGTGCCAGTGGCAAGTTCGGCCAGGGCGACATGCGCGGCCTCGCCGCCCCGGAAACCGCCATCGGCGCGTCCGCCTGCGGCGCCCTGGTGCCGATGCTGACTCTCGGTGTACCCGGTTCGGGCACCACGGCCGTGATGATCGGCGCCCTGTCGCTGTACAACATTACCCCTGGCCCGCTGCTGTTCCAACAGCAACCGGACATCGTCTGGGGCCTGATCGCGTCGTTGTTCATCGCCAACATCATGCTGGTGATCCTCAACATCCCGATGATCCGCATCTTCACGCGCATCCTGGCCGTGCCGAACTGGGCGCTGGTGCCGGTGATCGCCATCATCACGGCAATTGGTGTGTACGCGGTTCACGCCACCACCTTCGACCTGTTCCTGATGGTCGGTATCGGCATCTTCGGCTACATCCTGCGCAAGCTCGATTTCCCGCTGTCGCCGGTGCTGCTGGGCTTTATCCTCGGCGGCTTGATGGAGCAGAACCTGCGCCGTGCGCTGTCGATCTCCAACGGTGACCTGCAGATTCTCTGGTCGAGCCCGATCACCTTTGGTGTGTGGGTACTGACGGCGCTGATGCTGGCCTTCCCGTTGATCCGCATCTACCGCAAACGTGCCCTGCAGCGTCGTGCCGTGGCCGATGTCTGAGGTCACCTTTAAACATTGGTGGGGAACACCGCTGGTCGGCCTGGCCGGCGGTTACCTGGCCAGCCTCGTCGGCTGGCCTTTGCCGTACATGGTCGGCTCATTGCTGGCGATCATCCTGGTGCGTTGCCTCACGCCGTGGCAATTGGCGGAGATTCCCGGCGGGCGCAAATGCGGCCAATGGGTCGTCGGGATTGGGATCGGCCTGCACTTCACCCCGGTGGTGATCGAACAGGTGATGAGCCACTTCGGGCTGATCTTCTTCGGTGCGCTGGTCACTAGCCTGTCCAGCGTGGTCGGTGTGTGGCTGATGCGCCGCAGCGGTGAAGACCGCGCCACCGCGTTTTTCTCGAGCATGCCGGGCGGTTCCGGTGAGATGGTCAACCTCGGCGCACGCAATGGCGCGGTGCTCAGCCGTGTCGCAGCGGGGCAGAGTCTGCGGGTGCTGGTGGTGGTGCTGTGCGTACCGGCAATCTTCAAGTATTTGCTGGAAGGCGGCGCGCCGCAGTTTCATCCGGCGCCGGTGAGTTGGCCTTGGCTGTTGGTGCTGTTTCCGATAGGCGCGCTGGTGGCCTGGGGTTGGCAGCGTTTGCGTCAACCGAACCCTTGGTTGTTCGGACCGCTGCTGGTAAGTGCGACGGCCAGCGTCGTGTGGGACTTGCATATCGGTCTGCCAGACGGCGGCAGCCAGATTGGCCAATGGTTGATCGGCAGCGGTTTGGGCTGCCATTTCAACCGGCAGTTCTTTCGCCGGGCGCCCTCGTTCATGGGCCGAACCTTGATTGGCACGGCCTTGACCATGGCGCTGGCAACCTTGGCGGCGGTTGGGTTGAGCGCGTTGACCCATCTGGACCTGCGCTCGCTGACCCTGGGCATGATGCCCGGCGGGATTGCCGAGATGAGTCTGACGGCGGAGACCCTGCAACTGTCGGTGCCGTTGGTGACGGCGATGCAGGTCATGCGACTGTTGTTTGTGCTGTTTCTGGCGGAGCCGTTGTTCAGGCATTGGAACCGCCAGCCCTGAGCCGTGCTTTGGTCGTGGTTCCACCGGGAACCATTACCGCTCATCTGAACTGTCATTTACCACAGTAGGCACCCCGCCCCCTGAGCGCTTAACTCAGCGCACGTAATGCGATAACACTCGCAATACCGACATCATCTCGGTCTGCAGGAATGCCCAAATGACGGAAGTTAATGACCCACACGCCGCCCCTGATGACATCGTTGCACCCGCAGCGATCGTGGAAACCCTCGCACTACCGGGCGCCCCCAACAACCTGGTAATGAACCGCGCGGGAACACGCCTGTATGTGACGAGTGCCACGACACCAGGCTCCGTCACCGTCCTGAGCACCCAGCCCCTGAGTATCATTCAGACCAGAACAGGACTGGGTTCTCCCATATGGATAGCTATCAAAGCAGATGGCTCATCTATTTATGTGAGTGACAACAGCGTCGCGACTGGAACGTCCATTAACGTTATCGAAACCTTGAACAACACCGTCGTCGAGACCATCACAGGATTCATCACCGTTAACGGCATAGCGCTGAATTCGACGGGTACAAGACTGTACGTAGCCGACCACGGCGCCTCGAAACTGGTTGCCCTTGATACCAGCAATCATCAACGCGTGGGGGAGACCTCGGTGCGTAACCCTAAGGAAATTCTAGTGGCGCCCGATGACGCTCGCGCTCACATTGCCACGGATCTGGATGGCTGGGTCATCGTCGATCTCGCGAACAACAACGTCCTCGCAACGATCACAACCGCCGTGGGCATCCCCACGGCTATCGGTTACAGCCCGCGCTATCCACGTGTCTACATCTCCCACCGCGACAGTGGAAGGATGACCATTGGCGATGCACTGATTCCTGATGTCAGCGGGGAGATCAACGGCCTTATGGGACCTTGGCGCATTGCCTTCAATCGACTCAGCGAAATGGCGTATATCACTGAAACAGACGGCGGTCAGATCAGCATCATTGACACCCGTCTGAACCGCATCACTGGCACTATTAAAGGGTTCGACAAACCGCGAGGTATAGTTGTCGCTCCGGATGGCCGCAATGCTTATGTCGCTGATATCGGAAAACGCTCGGTGTCCATGGTTAGGCTTTAGCACCACACCCGTCAGGCAGGCGGCAACCGCCACTCGATCGGCGTCTCGCCATTCTGCTCAAGAAACTTGTTGGTCCGGCTGAAATGCCCGCACCCCAGGAACCCGCGATACGCCGACAATGGCGACGGGTGCACTGACGTCAGCACCAGGTGCTTGGTCGCGTCGATCAGTTTCTGTTTACCCTGGGCATGTGCCCCCCACAACAGGAACACCAGATGCGGCTGACGCTCGCTGACCACTTCGATAATCCGATCGGTAAAGAACTGCCAGCCCTTGCCCGCATGGGCGTTGGCGTTGGCGCGCTCGACGGTCATGGTGGTGTTGAGCATCAGCACGCCCTGGTCGGCCCAGCTTTGCAGGTAACCGTGATTGGGGATGTCGATGTTCAGATCACGCTTGAGCTCTTTGTAGATATTGACCAGCGACGGTGGCGCCGGCACGCCCGGTTGCACCGAGAAGCACAAACCGTGGGCCTGGCCGGGGCCGTGGTACGGGTCCTGGCCGAGGATCACGACTTTGACCTTATCCAACGGTGTGGAATTAAGCGCGTTGAAAATCAGTGGGCCGGGCGGGTAGATCTCTTTTCCGGCGGCATGTTCCTGGCGCAGAAACTCGCGCAACTGGGCCATGTACGGCTGCTCGAACTGATCCCGCAAGGCGTGTTTCCAGCTGGGTTCGAGTTTGATACGGTCGTCTTCGGTCATGGTTGAATGGTCTTGTAAAAAAGAATGAGGCGAACCCTAGGAAAGCCGACCCCGCTTGTCAATTGATCTGACACACCAACGGCGCTTTCCTACGAAGCGATCATACTCATCCTTCACCTTATCGATTGAGGTCACGATGAACCTGCACTTCGAAGAGCTGACCGGCAGCGACGGTGCCCGCATTGGCATCGCCAGCCTCGACGCTGAAAAATCCCTCAATGCGCTCTCCTTGCCGATGATCCTGGCGCTGAGCGAACGCCTGGATGCTTGGGCCAAAGACCCGAACATCGTCTGTGTGCTGCTGCGCGGTAACGGCCCCAAGGCATTTTGCGCCGGCGGAGAAGTGCGCAGCCTGGCGTTGGCCTGCCTTGAACAGCCGGGTGTGGTGCCTGACCTGGCCGCACAGTTTTTTGCGGCGGAGTATCGTCTCGACTATCGCCTGCACACCTACCCAAAACCGGTGATTTGCTGGGGCCATGGCTACGTGCTGGGTGGCGGCATGGGCCTGTTGCAAAGTGCCACGGTGCGCATCGTGACACCGAGCAGCCGGTTGGCCATGCCGGAGATCAGCATCGGCCTGTACCCGGACGTCGGCGCCAGTTGGTTCCTGTCGCGCCTGCCGGGCAAGCTGGGGTTGTTCCTGGGTCTTACCGGCGCGCATATCAATGGCCGCGACGCTCTGGACCTGGGCCTGGCCGACCGCTTCCTGCGCGATGATCAACAAGACGAACTGCTTGATGGTCTGCTGCAATTGAACTGGCAGGAACAGACCGCGATGCAACTCAACAGCCTGCTCAAGGCGCTGGCCCAGGAAGCTGTCGACCAGCAACCCGAAGCGCAGTGGCTGCCGCGCCGGGCCCAGATCGACGAATGGCTGGACGTGGGCGATGTGCGGTGTGCCTGGCGCAACTTGAGCCCACTGCGTGAGCATGCCGACCCCCTGTTCAGCCGCGCCGGTAAGACGCTGAGCGAAGGCTGCCCGTTGACCGCTCATCTGGTGTGGGAGCAGATCCAGCGTGCCCGGCACCTGTCCCTGGCGCAGGTGTTCCAGATGGAATACACGATGAGCCTCAATTGCTGCCGTCACCCGGAATTCAGCGAAGGGGTGCGCGCGCGGCTGATCGACAAGGACCAGACGCCGCATTGGCATTGGCCGGATATCAATACGATTCCGGAGGCGGTGGTGCAGGCGCATTTCAACAAAGCGTGGGAAGGCCGCCATCCGCTGGCGGACTTGTCGGATTACTGACGCCCATAAAAAAGCGGCGCTTCATGCGCCGCTTGCAATACAGGCCTGTCAACGGTGACCGCCACGGCCCCCTCCATGGTCAGAACCGCGTCCGTGCCCGCCATTCCCCCACCGATCGCCGCCCCAGCCCTGGTTCGGATAAGGCCGGTAACCGGCACGCGGCCCGTAGTAACGCGGGGCGGGCTGGTAATAGCGCGGGGCCGAGTAGTAGCGCGGTTGTGGCGCGTAGTAGCGCGGCGCGGGGTAGTAATCACGGCGGTATTGATACGCCGTACCGCCGCCGTAGTAATACACCGGCGCTGGTGAGGTGTAGACCTCTGAACGGTAATAGCTCTGGCCGCCATCGTAATAGGGCACGCAAGCGGAAAGGGTCAGACCGAGTAAAGCGCTGAGCAGCAATCGTCGATACATGGCGGCCTCCTGGACCGCGGAAGAGCACCTCCAGCGACGCTGGAGGGCGGCATTCAGCTTTCACTAAATGACGAAATATCTGACATCGAAAACTGAATCTGGTGCGTTTTCGTAACGACTTGATACATCTGCGCAAGCTTTATCGATTCAGTAAATTTACCTGGCTCGCAACTTTCGCAATTGCGATGATGTCACTATGACATCGCACCGTGCCATGGAGGCTCTAGCGTGCGCCCTTCGCTACTATCGCCGGATTCGAGCCATGAAAATTTCAACCAAGCTGCTGCTTTCATTTTTACTGTGTGCGTTGGTCACCCTCGGGGTCGGCCTGTTGGGAATCAAAGGGGTGGTTCGCCTCTCTACGGCCCTGGAGCTGACGTTCTCCAATAATCTTGTCTCCGTGAGCAATACGGCCGCCACTCTCAATGGTCTGGTCGCCCATAACCGAGGTCTGTACCGGTTGATGGATGCAAGCAACGGCAATGTGGCCCAACAAGACCGCGATCGCGTTCGCCAGGACATCGCCCAGGAACTCAAGCGTAGTCAGGGCGCCTACGCGACCTATCGCGCGACGCCGTTGGAAGATGACGAACGGTCAGCCGGAGACAAACTCGATCAGATCTGGCCGAACTACGTCAGCAGCTCCGAACACATCATGGCGCTGCTTGACGGCGGCCAGGTCGATCAAGCCCGCACTCAGTTGAACACCACCAACAATGAACTGTTCCGCCAGGCGCGCGAGTTGATCCGCGTGATGATCGAGTCCAATAACCGCCAGATCAAGGAAGGTGCCATCGCCGCCGATGAGCTGCGTGCCAGCGCGTTGACCTGGATGATCAGCGGCATTGTCCTGGCGTTCATCATTGCTATCACGGTGGGTATATTGATCACCCGCCTGATCACCCGCCCCATCGCCCAGGCCGTGGACAGCGCACAACGCATTGCCAAGGGCGACCTGACCCAAGCCATCGTTACCGAACGCACCGACGAAGCCGGGCAATTGCTGATGGCGCTGTCGGACATGCAGGGCGGCTTGAAAAGCACCCTGGTGGAAATCGCCAACGCTTCCGACCAGCTCGCCTCGGCCGCCGAAGAGCTGAGCGCGGTCACCGATGAAAGCAGCCGTGGCCTGACCCGTCAGAATGATGAAATTCAACAAGCCGCCACCGCCGTCAACCAGATGACCGCCGCCGTGGACGAGGTGGCGAGCAATGCCGTCTCCACCTCGGAAGCCTCGCGCCAAGCCACCACCGAGGCCGAAGACGGGCGCCAGCAAGTTGAGCAAGCCGTATCTGGTATGCGTTCGATGGTGGGTGAAATCAACGATTCCACGCAGTCGGTGGCAGATCTTGCCGGCCAGGTAAGGGAAATCGGCAAGGTGATCGATGTGATCCGTGGGATCGCCGACCAGACCAACCTGCTGGCCCTGAATGCGGCCATCGAGGCGGCGCGCGCCGGTGAGCAAGGTCGTGGCTTCGCCGTGGTCGCCGATGAAGTGCGGGCGCTGGCCCACCGTACTCAAACCTCGACCGTCGATATTGAAAAGATGATTGGCGACGTCCAGACCGGCGCCGATGATGCGGTCGCGGCGATGAACAAGAGCCTGACCTGGGCCAACAACACCCAGACCCTGGCGCAGAACGCTGGCGAAGCCCTGCAACGGATCACCGCCAGCGTGGCGAAGATCAATGAACGCAACCTGGTGATCGCCTCTGCCTCGGAAGAGCAGGCCCAGGTGGCCCGCGAAGTGGACCGCAACCTGCTGAACATCCAGGATCTGTCCACCCAAACGGCCGCCGGTGCTCACCAGACCAATGCGTCCAGCCAGGACCTGTCGCGTCTGGCCACTTCGTTCAACGTACTGGTCAGCAAGTTCCAGCTCTAAGTAGCTTGGGCCGGGTCGGACCTGTATCGTGCACCGCATACCTTGCCCGATCCAGCCCGAACCCGCCCATGACCACGCCAACACTCTGCCCCGCCTGTGGCGCGCGCAACGACTGCACGCTGGCCGACCCGCGCACAGCCGACCAAGCCTGCTGGTGCTTCAGCGTCACCATCGATCCAGCGGTGCTTGAGGCCCTGCCCAGGGAGCTGCGTAACAAAGCCTGCCTGTGCCCGCGCTGTGCCCAGGTGGATGAGCAGTTGCGCGCAACTGAGCCGAAGTAATGCGGGTTGATCGCTTCCTCAGTAACTTGCCACGCTTCAATCGCAAGCAAGTTCGCTTGTTGCTGATTGAGCGCCGCGTGTCGGTGGATGGCGTTGCCGTCAGCGATCCTCACCATGAGGTCCGGGAATTCAGCCGTGTGTGCGTTGACGCTGAAGTGCTGCAAGCCGGCAAACCGGCGCGCTACTTCATGCTGCACAAACCCCAGGGGTGCGTAAGCGCCACAGCGGACCCACAGCACCCAACCGTGCTGGATTTACTTGATGAGCCGGACAAAGGTGAGCTGCACATTGCCGGTCGTCTGGATTTCAATACCACCGGCCTGATGCTGATCACCAACGACGGCCAATGGTCGCGGCGACTGACGCAGCCACAGACCAAACTGCCCAAGGTCTATCTTGTGGAGACCGAGCAGGCTATCGGCCCTGAGTATGCGAGTACCTTTGCCGAGGGTCTGTACTTCGCATTCGAAGACCTCACCACCCAACCCGCCGAGTTGGAATTGCTGGGGCCGACCACCGCACGGCTGAGCATCGTTGAAGGCCGCTACCACCAGGTGAAGCGCATGTTCGGACACTTTGATAACAAGGTGATCGGCCTGCACCGCGAGCGAATGGGCCCTTTGGTGCTGGATGTGGCCCTCGCGCCGGGCCAGTATCGGGCGCTGACTGACGACGAAATCCGACAGGTCTGACGACCGTTCAGCCGGTGATGGCAAAAAACCGCCCTGTCGCCTTGCGGGGTCGCACCTCTGCTGCTTGAATCAGGATCACCAGTTTAAATATGACTGGCGAGTCGCCTATAACCTCCAAGAAACACCTTGCCCCGCCCGCGCTTGATCTACGGGCCTCTCAGGCAAACAGCCCGCCATAACAACAGCCGTCGGCCAGCCGTCATCGGACCGACATGGGCCCTCCTTTTCCAGGCGTATGCCTACCTGTCACAAAGCTCGTGCAGAGTGATCTGCGCGCTCTACCCGCTTGCCAGGAGTCTTACGACATGAGGCCAGAAATCGCTGTGCTGGATATACAGGGTCAGTATCGGGTTTACACGGAGTTCTATCGCGCGGACGCTGCTGCAAAGACCATCATCCTGGTCAACGGCTCTATGGCCACCACGGCATCCTTCGCCCAAACCGTGAAAAGCCTGTACCCGCAATTCAATGTAGTTTTGTACGACCAGCCCTACGCTGGCCGCTCCAAAATCCATAACCGTCATGAGCAAATGCTGACGAAAGAAGTCGAAGGCCAGCTCCTGCTGGAACTTATCGACCACTTCGCCGCCGAGCACGTACTGTCATTTTCCTGGGGCGGCGCCGCCACTCTGGTCGCCCTCGCCCATCGCCCACGCCGCGTGGAGAAGGCCGTGATCAGCTCGTTCTCCCCGGTGATCAACGCCCCAATGCGCGACTACCTCGAGCGCGGCGTCGACTACCTCGGCAACCTCGACCGCGACCGCGTCGGCCACCTCGTCAACAGCACCATCGGCAAACACCTGCCGTCACTGTTCAAGCGCTTCAACTACAAGCACGTGAGCAGCCTGGCCGAGCATGAGTATGGGCAGATGCACTTTCACATCAGCCATGTGCTGAACAGTGATCGCCTGTGCTACCTCAAGGCGGCCAAGCAGATCGACATTCCGGTGTTGTTCCTCAACGGTGAATGGGACGAATACACCAGCGCCCAGGACGCCAAGCTGTTCGGCCAGCATGTGGCCAACAGCAGCTTCAGTACGATTCAAGCGACGGGGCATTTCCTGGACATGGAGCACAAGGCGGCGTGCCGGGACAGCCGGGAGGCGGTGGTAGGCTTCTTGAAACCGCAGCGGCAGGTCAGCCGGTTGCGCTATCACCAGGGTCAGGCGCAGCATGCCTTTGCCATTTGAACGCTTGTGGGGGAGCTGGCTTGCCTGCTCCCACAAGCACGTAACCCACACATTTTTGAAGAAAAACTTCAAATCCCTGCGAACTTCTGGTACAAAGTCAGCCGCTCTGAGCGGGTATAGTTTAATGGTAGAACAGTAGCTTCCCAAGCTTCCGACGAGGGTTCGATTCCCTCTACCCGCTCCACTCAAATTCTCGTTTCGCGTCAAGTTGTGTTTGACGGGAGATGCATAAAAAACCGGTCCTGGGTGACCGGTTTTTTTATGGCCGCGATTTGACGCATCATTCATCGGTCGGGAATACCTGTACAAATCTATATTCTTGTACAAGCATCCTTCGAACGCGCTGATGCACAATCACGGAGGCGAGCCATGACACGTCTACTGGTTTCATGGGTATTGATGTTGAGTTTGAGCAGTTGCGCCAACGTAGGCGTCGAGCGCTACGTTGATCAGCAGCCGCAGCTGGACTTGGACCGTTTCTTCAGCAAGCCCGTCAAGGCCTGGGGCATTTTCCAGAAGCGTTCCGGTGAGGTCACCAAGCGCTTTGAAGTAGCTATCGCCAGCCGGCGCGAGGGCAACGCCTTGATTCTCGACGAGCGTTTTCTGTACAGCGACGGCACGCGCCAACAACGTGTGTGGACGCTGACACCCGATGACCCAGGCCGCTGGAAGGGCCGAGCGGGGGATGTGGTCGGCGAGGCAATCGGCGAAGTGGCGGGTAACGCGCTGCGTTGGCGCTACAGGCTCAACCTGCCGGTGGACGGTTCAGTCTACGAGGTCAGCTTTGATGACTGGATGTACCTGATGGACGAGGACACCCTGATCAACCGCTCCAGCATGACCAAATTCGGCGTCGAATGGGGCCAGGTCACGCTGTTCTTTCGTCGCCAATGAATGACCCGCAGAGAGGGTGAAACATGAAGCTGCAAATGCTGACTGAGTTGGCCCTGAACGGTGAAGTTCGCGAGCTGGAGTTACTGTCACTGGAAGGTGGCTTCTACATCGCGCGTGTCAGGCTGGATAACGCTGAAATGACATTGCTGGACGATGACGCAAAGCCCCTGCGCATCGGCTCAACCACGCACTTGCGCAGCCTGTTGCAACGGGTTCCGCCCTTTCCCTGCGTGCTGGTGCAGCACTGCGTGCACGATGAAATGTGCGGTGTGCGGGAAGGTCCGATCGGCGCATTGCGCATTCCGTTTACGCTGGCCTCGTCCCTGTAGCATCTGGAATTTTTTGGCTCCCCTCCCCCGTGGTATGGGCGGCCTGGGAAGGCAAGCCTATTCAGTACGCCAAACGACCTAGGCGACTTGATCCACGCGGTCCTGCGCCGCCTCCACCAGCATCAGCCCCAACTCAATCATTTGCTGAATCGCAAGGGCCAGGTAGCGCTGTTGGGAAGGCAGGGTTTCGGCGAACTCACTGGTCATGGCTCCCGCGCCGGCGATGGTTTCGTAGGCGTTGGCGAGCAGTGCTTCGGTGTTGGCTTCGGGACGGACGCTGAACAGTTTTACGGATGGATTACATGAGTCATTACACATCTGTTGATCCTCGGTAAGGACCACCACCCAATGGGTTAGGGTGGCAGCTGTACGCAGGTTAGTAGACCGGGAAAATTCATCCGAAAAAACCGGCGCGCCCGAAGACGCCCTACGTACAGCTACCAATAAGCACAGGCATGAAAGTGCCTGACGGTAAGGACAGCCGTACGCCGGATAAATTTTCAACGGGCTACTAAACCCGACCGCTGATGGGCAGCGGCAGACGAACCTTAAAGAGGTCGCCCAAGACGCACAACTCGGACGATTCTGATGGTTGTGTAGGCAATGCCGCAAGGTTCAGGAGCACACCCCCATACTGCATTTATCACTCATCGATCATCCCCCGCCGCACCACCCACGCCAACGGCAACGTCACCAACAACACCCCCGCCAATACCATCACCGCCACCGACACGCCCAACGCATCCCCCACTCCGCCGAACACCACCGGCGCCAGCGCACCACCACCGATGGTGCCGGTGTAGAACACCGCAAACGCCTGCTCCCGCTTCCCCGCGCCCGCCAGATTCGGCACGGCGCCGTACAGCACCGAAGACGTACCGTTGAGCACCAGGCCCAATAACGGCAGCATCGCCATCAACCCGGCCAGCGGCACATACACGGCGGCAACGATCAGCAACGCGGTGCTGGTTTCCGTTAGCCACACGGTTTTCATCATGCCGATGCGCGCCCCCAGGTAACCGCAGAGCAATTTGCCGAATGCGCCACCGATAAACAGCAGCGTCAGGGCCAAGCCGATACCGGCAGTGCCCGCGCCTTTCGCTTGCAGCAGAAAGGGCAGGAAGGTGAGAAAGCCCATGCGTACGGCGCTGTCGAGGGTGCCTGTGAGAATCAAGGCGCGCAGGCCGGTGACGGAGCCACTTCCGCTGAAGGATTTGGTGTGTTTTGTTGAGATGGATTCGGATGCTTTTGCAGGAACCAGCCACCACAGCAGCCCCGCCGCTGCCAAGCCGAGCAACCCCAGCAACGTGGCGCTGGCACGCCAGCTGATGACGGTGAGCAGCAACCCGACCAAGCCCGGAATCAGCGTTTTGCCAATATCGCCGGAAAAGTTGTACTGGGACAGTGCCTGCTTGATTCCGCCACCGTCCTCGTAGGCGTCGCTGATCATCGAAGAGGCCAGCGGGTGTTGGGTGCTGGCGCCCAAGCCACCTAACAGAAGTGCCAGCAGCAACATCACCCATCCAGTGGCTTGGCCCACCATTAGATAAGCCGCACCGGCAAGTGCTGTGCCGCCCACCAGCATCAATACCCGGCCCCAGCGTTTCGCGGCGCGGCTGGCCATGAGTTGGAACACTGCCATCATCCCGGAATAAGCACCGCGTAACAGTCCGATCTGGGCGTAGGACAGCGCAAACTGCGCCTGCCAGATCGGCAATAGCACGTAGATGACATCGGTAAGGCCATCATGCACGGCATGGGCGCTGCAGCCGGCGATCAAGGTACGGCGGCGGTTTGAGGTGGCGTTCATGACGTCGCGATCAGTTGAGGTTTAACGGGCTTCCAGCCAGTGAGCGCGATCAACAAGGTCAACACCTGGAAGGCGATAATCAGCACCACACACCCGGCCCAGCCCCAACGCTCCCAGATCAAAGCAGGGACAATCGCACCGCAACTGCCGCCCAGGTAGTAACAGGTGAGATACACGCCCACGGCGCCTGCTTTGTCGTCACCTGCGGTCGCGGTGGTGAATGCGTTGGCCGCCGCCTGGGCCAGGAACACGCCAGTCGAGCTGAGGGCCAGGCCTGCAACGATGCACCACAAAGAGGGCAACAGCGTCAGCGCGGAACCGGCAATACCCAGCACCGCAGCTACGCTCAGCAGTTCAGCATGTGGCCGGGCCTTGCTGAGGCGGCCAGCGATAGGGATCACGATCAGCGCCAGCAGGAACACCATGTACAGCGTGCCCAGCGCCGCAGGCCCCAGGCTGAACGGCGGTAATCCGAGATACAAACCTGCGTAGGTAAACGCCGCCACCTGGGAAAACAGCACACAAAAACCTACCGCGTAGGCGGCCAATAAAGGCTTGCGAAAAACCGCCGAAAACGCAGTTTCACCCCTCACGGATCGCGCACGGCTGACCGGCAAAAGGAACTGGATAAACCCACCCACCATCAGGCTTAGCACCGCCATCAATTCAAAGGCTTCGCGCCACCCCACGTACTCCGTCATCACACCCGTGACGAAGCGCCCGGCAAACCCACCCAACACCGTCCCGGCCACGTAAAGACTGGTGACCTCCGTGACCGTGCCGCCACGCCAGCGGTCGCCGATGTACGCCACGCTGGTAGCGAACACCACCGGAATCAGCATGCCCTCCACAAACCGCCACACCAGCACCTCGGCAAAGCTGTCGGCATAGGCTGTCATCAACGCAGGCACCGCCAGCAACAACGCCGCAGCGCTGATCACCGTGCGTTGCTCAAAGCGCCCGGTCAGCCGGCTGACGAAAGGCGCAGTGATCGCCACCGCCAGGGTCGTCACGGTGATACTCCACCCCGCCACCTTGGCGCTGATGTGAAACTGCGCGGCGAACGTCTGGAGAATGCTCTGCGTGGCATACAGGTTGAGAAACGCCGCGCAGCCACACAGGAACAGGGCAAGACGGGCACAATGCAGGCGCGGTTTCATGAAACCTCTCGTTTTATTTTGTGAGGTCTTTATAGAATGGCCGGCAGGTCTAAAACCAATACCGATTTCGGACCGATCGATACCCAAGGACCAGGATGCTCGACCTACGCAAACTGCGTTACTTTCTGACGGTCGCCGAAGAATTGCACTTCGGCCGCGCGGCCATTCGCCTGCACCTGGCGCAGCCGCCGCTGACACGCCAGATCTCGGCGCTGGAGACCGAGTTGGGCTTCAAGTTGTTTGATCGCACCAGCCGCACGGTCAGCCTCACCGCGCAAGGCCGCTCGTTCCTGCCCTACGCCCGTGGTGTGCTGGAGCAGGTTGAGTTGGCGCAAGTGATCGCCGGCAAACTGGCGGCGGGCACTGCGGGGCAACTGACGCTGGGGTACGTGAGTTCGATCGCGCTGTCGGACCGGTTCAGCCAGGCGATCCAGGCGTTTGCCCTGCGTTTTCCCGATGTGCAATTGACCCTGGTGGAATGTGCCTCCGGCAGCCTGGGCGCGCAGGTGGCGGATGGGCGGCTGGATATCGGTTTGAGTCGCCTGTTGCCGCAAGATGAAGCGGTGCAAGCGCTGTCCCTGGGCGAAGAAAGGTTGGTGGCCGCTGTGTCCAGTGAGAGCCCGTTGGCCCGTCAGCCGAGCGTCAACCTGGCGCAGCTCAGTGCCTACCCGTTGATCCTGTTTCCGGCGGATTATGGATCGGGGCTCAACCAGTCCATCGAGCAGCTGTATCGACATCACGGCCAGCCTTTGCGCCCGGGCCCGACCGGCCGGCAGATCACGTCGATCATTGCGCTGGTGGCCGCCGGACAAGGTGTGGCGTTGGTGCCGGCATGTACGCAGAGTTTGATGAATAAAGGCGTGACGTACCGGCCTCTGGTGGAAGTGGATGCGTGTGCGCAACTGTTAGTTCTTACCCGAAAACAAGAACACAACTTATTGATCCAAGCCTTTATGAACGTAATAAATAGAGTGATATAGCCTAGATAGCGTATCAAGGGTTTTGAAAGAGCCCTCGTACGTTCCTTTCGGAAAATTCGTTCAATATGAATGGATGCGGTCGCGTTGATTACAAAGCTTTGGTGGTTATAGTAAGTACCCTTTTGAGGGTTCAATGATGCTTTACCCGATTGCAATTTCAAGCGGCGACGAGGATCACGCCTGGGGTGTGGAGGTGCCGGATATTCCCGGTTGCTACTCCGCCGGTGACGACCTGGACGACGCCATGGCCAGGGCTCGCGAAGCCATCGAAGGGCACTTCGAGATCTTGGCGGAAGACGGTGCACCGATTCCCAGTGCGCAGAAGGTCACCCTGCATGCAGCCAATCCTCAGTACGCAGGCTGCACCTGGGCCGTGGTGGACATTGATGTCACCAAGTATCTGGGCAAGGCGCAGAAGCTCAACATCACGCTGCCGGGCTACCTGCTGAACCGCATCGATGAATATGTACTGCATCATCCTGAAGAAAAAAGCCGCTCGGGGTTTCTGGCGTCGGCGGCGCTTAAAGTGTTGCAACAGGACGGGTAACGATGCTCCTACTCAAGCCCAGCTACTCCAGACACCCCACCTACAAGGTGATCGGCCTGGTACTGATCCTGCCGCTGATGATCTCGTTGATGAGGCTGGGTGGAATGGGTGTGCTATTAGCCCTTGCGACTTCAGCCTATGGCGTCTGGTTCGCGGTTCGGTACGCCAGTACGGGGTTAAAGGTGACGGCTGTGCTGGTCACGTTGCTCAATATCCTCTCAACGGTGTTGCTATCGACTCCCTCGGTGTTGATGGCCCTCGGTTACATCGCGTGGTTGTTCGCTTATCCGGCGTTCTCGGAGTGGCTCTACTGGCGGCGCTGAATTTGATCGCAAGAAACGTAGTTTGTCGATCAACGCTCCATTCTAGACTCCCACTACACCCACCTTCAGGAGCCCGCTCATGCCCTACGAATACAAACTCATGCCCTCCCCCGTAGGCCAACTCACCCTGGTGGCGCGCAACGGCAAACTCAGCGCGATCCTGTGGGAAACCGAGCGCGCCAACCGTGTACGCCTGGGTGAATTGTACGAAGCGCCTGAAAGCCCGGTGCTGGTGGAAACCCAACGCCAGTTGCAGGAATATTTCGCCGGCACCCGCAACCATTTCGAGCTGGAACTGGATTTCGCCGGCACTGACTTCCAGAAACAAGTCTGGCAGGCGCTGCTAACGATTCCCTTCGGCGAAACCCGCAGCTACAGCCAGATCGCCCGGCAGATCGGCAACCCGAAAGCGGTACGCGCAGTGGGTGCCGCCAATGGTCGTAACCCCATCTCGATCATTGCGCCGTGCCATCGGGTGATTGGTGCGTCGGGTGGGCTGACCGGCTTTGCAGGCGGGTTGGAGGCCAAACAGTATTTGCTGGCGCTGGAAGGTACAGGCCAGCCTGAATTGGCGTTCTGAAGGCCTCAGCAAATGTAAAAAGAAATTTCAAAGAATCCCTGCGGTCCATTATTTCATCACCCCCTTCCAAGGAAAACGGTCATGAAATTCTCCGCAGTCTCCCAATCCCTGTCCCGTTGGGCCGGCAGCCCGCGTACGTTCTACGCGGCGGTGGCGTTGATCCTGGCGTGGAGCCTGAGCGGGCCGTATTTCCACTACAACGACACGTGGCAACTGATCATCAACACCTCGACCACCATCATTACCTTCCTGATGGTGTTCCTGATCCAGAACACGCAGAACCGCGACAACGACATTCTGCATATCAAGATCGACGAACTGCTGCGTGTGTCCAAGGATGCACAAAATGCCGTGCTCAGCCTGGACGGCCTGGACCGCAAAGAGCTGGAGAAACTGCGCCAGGAATACCGCAGCATCGGCAACGCGGGTACGGTGAGCCTGAATAGCAGTTGCGGTCATGCTGCCGACGATGCGGCACCGACCAAGACCGATTTGAACCAGGCATAAAAAACGGCGGTTGGATTTGATCCAACCGCCGTTGTTTTATTTCAAGTGACGCACTCAACCGTCGCCTTGATGACCTTTACCGTAGGTCGACGCCAAGGCGCGAGCCTTCTGCAAACGCTCTTCCAATTTGGGCAGCGTCTCATCGACCAGCGCTTTTATTTCCGGCACATCCGACGCCGCGCCTTCCTGTTTGAACAGCGCGATGGCGTCTTCGTTTTCCTTCACCTGCTGCGCGGTGTAGGCCGCATCAAACGAGTCGCCGTCCTTGAGTTCGGGCATCAGGGTTTCGGCTTTGTCGACGATCTTCTCGCGCGGCGCCACCGGCAGGTCGAGCTTCTTGGCAATGGCCGCCAGGTGCTGGTTGGCCAGAGTGCGCTCGTTGATCACCTCGATGGTGTAGTCCTTGATTTCCTGGGACGAGGTCTTGGCGTGGGCCATGCGACTGGTTTCGATATCGGCCATACCCTTGGCCGAAGCCTGCTCGATGAATTCAGCAGGCGACTGGGCGAAAGCATTGCTGGCGCCGAGGCCCAGCAGCATCGCGAAACTGGCGGTGCGTAACCGGATAGCCATGCGGCTCATGATGGGTTCCTCCAGGCTGAAAATAAGGGCGGGGGAACACCCCCCGCCCTCAATTCGAATTTTCAGGGCGGCAAAGGTTTAGAAAAAACTCGCCAGTGCGACGAACGGTCATCGTCAAATCAAGCGGGTTTGCTGCCAAACAGGCCCGGCAACGCGTGCGCCAGGGCGTTGATGGCGAAGCCGATAAACATCACACCACAGAGCTTGGTGATCAGGATTTCATGGCGTTGATACACCGTACGCACCCTCTGCGCGCCGACCACGCCAATCAGGATCGCGTAGGCCAGCAGGCCGCCGACGAAGCTGAGGAAGATCAACGACGGCAGCATCGACCAGGTCAGCAACTCGGCACGGCTCGACAACAACGCCGTAAACGTCGCCACCGCCACCGGGTACGCCTTGGGGTTGGTCAGGCCGAACAGAATGCCATGCCAGAACGGATGCCGTGCCGCGCCCTGGGGCGCATCACTGCTGCGACGCTGAGTGCGAATCGCGCGCCAGCCGAGCCAGAACAGGTACAGGCCGCTGAGTACGCCGAGCACATCAAACGCACTGCTGCCCACTTCCCGCGCGCCGACGATAGCGATCAGCGCCGTGGAGCACCACACCACATCCCCCAGCAGATGCCCGCACAAGAAACCCGCCCCGGCCCGACGACCACGGGCGGCGCCGATACCAAACACGGCCAACACCCCCGGCCCCGGGGTAATACCGTAGATGAAACCTGAAGCGAGGACGGCGAGCAGCAAGGATGGGGTCATGGGCGCGACTCAAACGGAGGGTTAAGAGGTGGATGGATTCTGCACGTTCCCGCGCTACGGGTAAAACGTCATTCCGGCATAAGGCTTGGCGCGACAGGCTTGCAGCCTTGAGGCCAGGTCGCCGACGTGGGCTTCGAGCTTGTGGCCATCGGGGTCGAGAAAATAGAACGAGGCACCTTCACTGCGGTTGTCGCGCCATTCTTCTACCTGCGCCGCTCGCAGGCGCTCTACGCACCTGGTGAAATCAGCCGCCGCCACGGTAAACGCGTAATGGGTGTAATCGGCGGCCGGCTTCGAATCGCGCAGTGGATCGAGCGATAAACATAACCAGAGCCCCGGCAGTGAGAGATAGGCGCCGGAGTCCCAAGTGGCATCGAGGTGAAGTTGCAGCAGCTCATGGTAGAAGTGGATGCTGCGCGGCAAGTCGGTGACGGCCAGGGTCAGGTGGTTGAAGCCAGAGAGCATGGATACTCCTTTCACAATCGGAGCGCCCCCTGACGAACGGGGGAAACCAGGGACGCGGTGACAATGTAGTATGTTGCACTACATGTCACTACAACGAGGTCGTCATGTCTGTCATGTCCCTACGTATACCGGAAGATATCGCCGATACGCTTGCCAGTCTCGCCAAGGCCACCGGGCGCAGCAAATCCTTTCTGGCGGTTGACGCATTACGCGAATACCTCACGCGCGAAGCCTGGCAAATTGAGGAAATTCAAAAAGCATTGAAAGAAGCGGATGCGGGTGATTTCGCTACCGCTGCCGAGGTAAAAGCTGTCGCTGATAAATGGCGCGCCAATGCAGGTTGAGTGGCTGAGGGCAGCCCTCAGGAACCTTGACGATGAAGCGGCTTACATTGCCGAAGAAAATCCAAAAGCTGCCCATGAATTTGTCCAGGCGATCTTGACTGGGCTCCAACAGATTGCTGAGTTTCCAGCGATGGGAAAAGAGGGACGCGTGCCAGGGACTCGCGAATGGGTCGTGCCTAGATGGCCCTACATTGTCCCGTATCGCATCCGAGGGGGCCGATTGCAAGTCATGCGGATCTTCCATACCCGGCGCCAGCCACCCGCATCCTGGTGATGAAGGCTCAGATTTGTAACACCCCCTGCACCCGCCCAATCAACCACTGCAACCCCGAATCCCCACCCCGCCGTGCATGCCACGCCAGTTCGAACGCAAACGACGGAATATGAAAGGGCGGCGAGACCGCCAGCAGATCCTCTTGATCAACAGCTAGCAAGCCTCGGGAAGACACGGTCAGGATCAAGTCCGTGCCGCGGATCAACTGCGGCGCCACGCCCCAGTGCGGCAGGCTGATCGCCACATGCCGACGCTCGCGAATCGCTGTCAGCGCCCGCTCGATTTCCGGCGTGCCGCTGCCGCGCATTTCCAGCAATACATGGGGACGTGACAGGTAGGTGGGCAGATCCAGTGTGCCGCTTGCTGGAAGGCTGTCGCGGTCGACCAGGCAGGTGTAGTGCTCTTCGAACAATGGCGTAGTCCGCAGTTCGGCGGGCATGTCGGGGAATACGCCAGCCGCCAGGTCGAGATCGCCATTGAGCACCCCGTCCACCATGCCCTCCCGGCTGGCCTGGATGATTTGCAGGTCGATACCCGGTGCTTCGCGGCGCAGCACTCGCACCAGGTCGGGTAGGAAAATCGCCGCGCTGTAGTCAGACATCGCCACGCGAAACCTGCGCTTGGCCGACGCCGGGTCAAAGCGATTCGGCGCCAGCAACGCCTGCACCTGAGCCAGGGCTTCGGCCAGTGGCGCGGCCAACTCCAGCGCGCGGGCAGTCGGCACCAGGCTGCCACCTTGGCGCACCAGCAGCGCATCACCGAGCAGGTCACGCAAACGCGCCAGCGCATGGCTGACTGCCGGCTGGCTCAGGTGCAAACGCTCAGCCGCACGGGTGACGTGTTGCTCGCTGAGCAAGGCGTCGAGGATCACCAGCAGGTTGAGGTCGATGCGGCGCAGATCATTCATCAGCTGCATGCTCGGCATAAGAACTTGGAATTTAAATTTGCTCGACGAATAGCCTAGAGTCCAGAAAAACCTCTGGGAGATTCGACATGACAACGCTGCATTGGGTGGGCTTATTGGCGCTGGCGGTCATCGCCGGCGCGGTGGTGCCGTTTCAAAGTGCGATCAACACCAACCTCGGACGCGGCCTCGGCCATCCGCTGTGGGCCACGTTGGCGTCGTTGCTGGTGAGTATCATCGTGTTACTGCCGGTGATTCTGGCGCTGCGCCTGCCGCTGCCGAGCCTGGCGTTTATCAGCAAGGCGCCGTTGTGGATGTGGGCCGGTGGCGCGTTTGGCGTGTGTTTTATTTCCCTGGCGTTGATGCTGTTGCCCAAGCTCGGCGCCTCGGGATTTATCGCGCTGGCCATGGCCGGGCAGATTCTGGCGTCGCTGGTGCTGGATCACTTCGGCCTGTTCGGCCTGGTGGAGCGCCAACTGACAACGCCCCGCGTGCTGGGGGCGTTGTTGTTGATCGGCGGCGTGGTGTTGATTCAGTTCAGCGCCACACCGGCCCGTGCGTTGGCAACCGCGGGATGATCAGCCCTTATCGAGGGTGCGCAGTTTTTGCGGCAGGCCCCACAGCAGCAACGCCGCCGCCAACAGTGCACACACGCCAATCACATACAGCGCCGGCGTGGTGCTGCCGGTGAGGTCCTTGATCCGCCCCACCATCACCGGGCTGACAATGCCACCGAACTGACCAAGGGTATTGATCACCGCAATACCACCCGCCGCGCCGGCGCCAGCACCTGCCAGCAACTTGGGTGGCAGGGTCCAGAAGGTCGGGATCGAAGCGATGATGCCCGCGCCCAACATCCCCAGGGCAATGATCAGGAAGGTGGTGTGATCGGCAAAAATACCGGCACTGAAGAAGCCCACCGCCCCGAGCACCACCAGCCCACAGACGAACTTGCGCCGCTCGCCCGTGGCATCCGACAGCCGCCCGATCACCACCATGCTGATGGCACCACACACATAGGGAATCGCCGTGAGCAGGCCGATCATGACCGGGCTCTGGGTGCCGGCGCTGCGGATCAACTGCGGCGCCCAGAAGTTGAGGCCGTAGGACGCCACCTGGATCAGGAAGTAGATGAAACCGAGCATCAGGAAACCAGGAATACGGATCGCCGACAACAGCGAGCCACCGTGCTGGTTCGGCTCATGCTTGGCGATGCGGCTCGACAACAACGCTTTCTCCGCCGCCGTCAGCCAGTGGGCGTCTTCGATGCGATCCTTGAGCAAGGTCAGCACCAGGAAACCCAGGCCGATACACGGCAAGCCGCCGAGCAGGAACAACCAGTGCCAGCCGCGCATCTGGAAGACACCGTCGAGGTGTTCCAGCACCAGGCCGGAGAACGGTGCGCCCACCAGACCCGCAAAGGCCGAGGCCAGGAACAGCATCGAGGTGATGCGCCCACGGAAATGCTGCGGGAACCATAAGGTCAGGTAATACAGCACGCCTGGCGCAAAACCCGCCTCCATCGCGCCGATGATGAAGCGCAGGCCGTAGAACTGCCACTCGGCCGTGACAAACACCATGGCCGCCGTCGCCAGCCCCCACGACATCATGATCCGCGCAATCCAGCGTCGGGCGCCGACCTTGTACAGCATCATGTTGCTCGGCACTTCGAAGATCACATACCCCACCACAAACAGCCCGGCCCCCAGGCCGTAGGCGGTGTCGCTCAGGCTCAGGTCAGCCTGCAACTGGAACTTGGCAAAGCTGATGTTGATCCGGTCAAAAAACGCGAACAGGTAGCACACCATGATCAGCGGCATCAGGCGCCAGGCGACCTTGCTGACCAGGGCTTTTTCGGCATCGATTTCAGCGGCCGGGCGCGCGCCGGCCTCCAACGTATTAGTGCTCATGGTTTCTCTCCAGCGGGCTGCTCACAGGCGCCCGATTGTTTTTGTTGTCTGGTGCGGTGTTACAGCGTGGCGATGTAGGCAGGCGGTGGATGCAGATCGCAGTTGCGTCCGGCCTTGGCCACCTGGCCAGGCAGTTCGTGTCCCAACAAGCCCGGCAAGCGGCGAGACATGTGCAGTAAGTGCGGCAGGTCGATACCCGTATGAATCCCGACTTCATCACACAGGTTAACCAAGTCTTCGGTGCAGATATTGCCCGACGCCCCCGGCGCAAACGGGCAACCGCCCAAGCCCCCCAGCGCTGCGTCAAAACGCCGGGCGCCGGCTTCATAGGCGGCCAGCACATTGCACAAGCCCAGGCCCCGCGTGTTGTGGAAATGCAAGGTCAAATCGCTGGCGGACACACGCTCCAGCACGCGTTTGACCAGGCGTGCCACCTGACGCGGATTGGCCATGCCAGTGGTGTCCGCCAGGCTGATGCCCTGGATGCCTAGCTCTTGATACGCCTCGACAATCTGCAACACGCGGCCTTCATCAATCTTGCCTTCGAACGGACAACCGAAGGTGGTGGCGATGCTGCCGTTGAGCCTTACCGGGTAATCGCGGGCAAAACTAACGATGTCATCAAACGCCGCCAATGACGCTTCGCAACGCATGCGCATATTGGCCAGGTTGTGGGTCTGGCTGGCAGACATCACCAGGTTCAGTTCATCGGCGCGGGACGCGATGGCACGCTGTGCGCCCTTGAGGTTGGGGATCAACGCTACGTAGATCACACCCGGCTTGCGCTCGATGCCCTGGAACACTTGCTCGCCATCACGCAACGCCGGAATGGCCTTGGGCGAGACGAACGAACCGGCTTCGATCCGCGAAAAACCGGCGAGGGACAGCTGGTCGACCAGGGCGATCTTGTCGGCCGTCTCGACCCAGGTCGGCTCGATCTGCAGGCCGTCGCGCGGCGACACTTCTTGCACGATCAGCGCGTCGGAATAATCAGCAATCATTGCACCACTCCCGAGGTTTTCAGGCGTTGGATATCGGCAACCGTCATACCCAGATCGCCGAGGATAGCGTCGGTGTGCTGGCCCAACGTCGGGCCCTGCCAATTCACGCCGCCGGGGGTTTCCGAGAGCTTGGGCACGATGCCCGGCATCTTCACCGACACACCGCCGGGCAGTTGCGCAGTGAGCAACATGTCACGCGCCTGGTAGTGTGGGTCACTGACGATATCGGCCACGGAGTAGATACGTCCGGCCGGCACTTCGGCAGCTTCCAACGCGCTGAGCACTTGGTCGATGGGCAGGCTGCTGGTCCAGTGGGTGATCGCGGCGTCGAGCAATCCACTCTTGGCGGCGCGACCATCGTTGTGGGCGAATTCAGGTGCTTCGGCCAGGTCGGCACGGCCGATGGTAAGCATCAGGCGTTTGTAGATCGGGTCGCTGTTGCCGGCGATCACCACATAGGCACCGTCGGCCGTCAGGTAGGTGTTGGACGGCGCAATGCCCGGCAAGGCGCCGCCGCTGCGTTCGCGCACATGGCCGAGCATGTCGTATTCCGGCACCAGGCTTTCCATCAGGTTGAACACACTTTCGGCCAGCGACACATCGACAATCTGCCCATCGCCCTGCCCCGTCTTGACCCACAGCAGCGACATCAGCGCGCCGATCACACCGTGCAACGACGCCAGGGAATCGCCCAGGCTCACGCCCACTCGCGCTGGCGGTGAATCCGGGTTACCCGTGGTGTAGCGAATGCCGCCCATGGCCTCGCCGATCGCACCAAAGCCCGGACGATCGCGGTAAGGGCCGGTCTGGCCATAACCAGAGATACGCACCAGCGTCAGCTTGGGGTTGAGGGCATGCAGCACGTCCCAACCGAGGCCGAGTTTCTCCAGGCCACCGGGCCGCAGGTTTTCGATGAGCACGTCGGCGTCGCCGAGCAGTTGCTTGATCAGATCCAGGCCTTCCGGCGACTTGAGGTCCAGCGCCAGCGACTTCTTGTTGCGCGATTGCAGGTACCACCACAGCGACGTGCCTTCGTGCAGCTTTCGCCATTTGCGAAGCGGGTCGCCCTGGCCCATGGCTTCGATCTTGATCACCTCGGCGCCAAACTCGGCCATCAGCCGGGCGGCGAACGGCGCGGCAATCAGGGTGCCGATCTCGATCACCTTGATACCGCTCAGGGGAGCCGTCATGGGGTGTACCTCTTATTCTTGGAATGTGATGCCAAGACTAGAGGCCAGGTGCAGGAGAAATCCAACCGTCAGTTGGCAAGGAGCGTTCGCTAAACGCGAACACTCAGATAATCGAACAGCAACCGACTGACCGGCGACAACTGCGCCTCATCACGCACCACCAAAATCAAGCTGCGATCCGACCAGTCATCCGTCAGCGGCACGGCATGCAAACCCAGTGCACGACCAAACAGCTCATAGGCTTTCTGCGGCAGGATACCGATGCCCATGTTCGCCTGGACCATCCGGCACATCGCATCGAACCCCGGCACATGGATGCGCAGGCGCAGCATCCTGCCCGCCTCGCGCGCGGCGGCGTGGGTGCGCATGTTGATGGAGCTGGCGGCGTGCAGGCCGACGTAATCACTGTCCAGGGTATCGACAAACGCCAGGGTTTTGCGCGCTGCCAGCGGGTGGTCCGCCGGCATCAGCACCACTAGCTTGTCGTGGCGATAGGTCACGCTGGGCAGGCCTTTGGTGTCGGTGTCACTGGAGCAGATGCCCAGGTCCGCCACGCCGTCCAGCACGCCTTGCACCACGCCATTGCTGGGACGTTCTTCCAGGTCGGTTTTTACTTCGGGATGCCGCTCGGAAAAATCCCGCAGGTCTTCCGGAAGGAACTGAATGATTGCCGACAGATTAGCCAGCATCCGCACGTAGCCCCGTACGCCGTGGCTGTGTTCGCCCAGTTCCAGGCCCATCTTCTCGACGTTGAACAGCATCTGCCGCGCATGGTGCAACAGCGTTTCACCAGCGGCCGTCAGGTCCATGCCCTTGGCCCGCCGCACGAACAGGCTGACGCCCAGCACCTGCTCCAACTCCATCAAGCGCTTGCTGGCGGCCGACACGGCAATGGCTTCGCGGTTGGCGGCGCGGGTCAGCGTGCCTTCCTCAAACACCGCGACGAACAGCTGCAGCGTGATCAGGTCCAGCCGCCGTACCAGGCTCTTGTGCAGCATCAGCGACGCTCGCTGGCCAGCCGATTGATCTCGGCCTGCTCCACCACCGGCTGCGGCGCGCCTTGGCTCGCGGCCTGCAACATCGCCCGGCCCACTGTCTCGGTGCTCACCACCCAACCCGGTTTCAGCCGCCGCACAAACGACAACAGGGGGCCAAGCACCGAGTAGAAGGATTGGTAAAGCGGAGTCTTCGAACGCACGCCATGCAAGGGTTGGATGACGCCCGGACGGAACAGGTACACCGCCTTGAACGGCAGGCGCAGCAACGCGTTCTCGGTCTTGCCCTTGACCCGCGCCCACATCGACTTGCCCGCCTCGGAGCTGTCGGTACCGGCGCCGGACACATAGATAAACGTCATCTGCGGATTGAGCCGCGCCAGGGTGCTGGCGGCGACCAGGGTGAGGTCGTAGGTGAGGTGGGTGTACTTGACTTCATTCATCCCCGCCGACGAAACGCCGAGGCAGAAGAAACACGCATCAAAGCCTTGCAACAGGTTTTCCAGCGGCTGGAAATCCAGCATGTCGCTGTGCAACACCTGATGCAGCTTGCCGTGTTCCTGGCTCAGGGCTGTGCGGCCGACAGCAACGACTTCCTGCACGTCGGCGGCCAACAGGCACTCACGCAGCACGCCCTGGCCGACCATGCCGGTGGCGCCGAATAACAGAACTCTCATGGGTTGGTTCCTTGGTTACAAACGATTAGCCGCACGTTAGAGACAAACACACTATCAGCTTGTAGCTTACCGCTGAAAAAGGAAAAGTCGGCCCTTGAACAATACCACCACCCTTGCCCTGGCCTGCAGCGCCGCCTTCCTCGCCCAGGTCGGCATCAGCAGTTACCTGCCCGCCGTCCCGGCCATTGCCCACGCCCTCCCCGCCGCCGAAGACCATGTTGCCCTGGCCCTGGCGATTTACTTGGTCGGCATGGCTTTGCCGATGTTGCTATGGGGCAGCCTAGGTGAGCGTTTTGGGCGCAAGCCCGTGCTGCTGGCTGCACTCACCGTGTATGCGCTGGCCAGTGCAGCAATCCCCTTGGCGTTCAACGTTGAAACCTTCCTGTCATTGCGGCTGATTCAAGGCTTGGGCGCTGGCGGTGTTTCGGTGATGGCGCGGGTGTTGGTGCGCGACAGTTTCAGGGGTGCGCTGTTGGCCAAGGGTTTGTCGTGGCTGGGCATGACCTTCGTGGTGGCCTTGGGTATCGGGCAGTTCGCCGGTTCATTGTTGCAGGTGGCGTTCGGCTGGGAGGCGATCTTCTATGGGTTGGCGATTGGCGCGGTTGGGTTGATGCTGGTGTTGCACCGCGTAACGTTCCCGACGCTGGTGAAAGTCGACTTACGGGTCCGCGCCCGGCGCGTCTACGCCACGATCGTTCGGCATCCGCCGTTTCTGCACGCCGCCTTGGCCGGTGGTTTGGGCTACGGGGTGATCATCGCGTTCAACACCTGCGCGCCGCTGATCCTGCAGGGCCGTTTCGAGTGGAGCGCGGCGCAATATGGTTGGCTGGGCTGGCCGATCAGCGCGGCGTATCTCGCGGGGGCGTTGATGGTTAATCGCTTCGTTGCTCGTACGGGTCGGCTGAGGATGATGGGCTGGGGCGTCACCCTGGTATTGCTGGGAACGGCGGTGATGCTGCTCGGCAGTCTGTTCGCCAGCGGGCTCGCCATGTTGCTGTGGCTGCCATATTGCCTGGCGGTGTTCGGGCAATCGATGAGTTATCCGATCAGCCTGTCCGTGGCCAATGATGAAGCGCCGGTGAGCGGGTCCTACGCCATGGCCTTGAGCGGCTTCATGCATCAGCTGATGGCCGCGTTGATCGGCGGTGTGGCGAGCCTGCTGGTGAGTCAGCAGGCGTGGCCGTTGGCGGTTTTATGCCTGGTGTTGGCGGGCGCTGCATGCGTGTGCGTCGCCCGCTGCCACGCGGATCAGAATGCGCTGCGAAAGATCTCCTCAATCTGACGCTGATCCGCCCGCCGTGGGTTGGTCAGCCCACAGGCATCCTTCAGCGCGTTGGTCGCGAGCAAGGGAATGTCCTGCAACTTGGCGCCCAGCTCGCGCAGTCCGGCCGGGATCTCGACATCATGGGCCAGGCTGCGAATCGCGGCGATGGCGGCCTGGGCGCCTTCTTCATCGGTGACGCCCTTGACGTCGGCACCCAACGCACGGCCTACGTCGCTCAGGCGTTTGGCGCTGACGCTGGCGTTGAAGCTTTGCACATGGGGCAGCAACACCGCGTTGCAGACGCCGTGGGGCAGATCGTAGAGACCTCCCAATTGGTGCGCCATGGCGTGTACAAAACCCAGGGATGCGTTGTTGAAGGCCATGCCGGCGAGGAATTGTGCATAGGCCATGTTCTCCCGCGCGGCCATGTCGCTGCCATCGCGCACCGCCAAGCGCAGGTTGGCGCTGATCAGTTCGATGGCCTTGATGGCACAGGCGTCGGTGATCGGGTTGGCGGCGGTGGACACGTAGGCTTCGATGGCGTGGGTGAGCGCGTCCATGCCGGTGGCGGCAGTGAGGCCCTTGGGCATGCCAACCATCAGCGCCGGGTCATTGACCGACAGCAGCGGCGTGACGTTGCGGTCGACGATGGCCATTTTCACGTGGCGGGTTTCGTCGGTGATGATGCAGAAACGGGTCATCTCGCTGGCGGTGCCGGCGGTGGTGTTGATAGCCACCAGCGGCAGTTGCGGTTTGGCGGACTGGTCGACGCCTTCGTAGTCACCGATATGCCCGCCGTTGGTGGCGCACAGCGCTATACCCTTGGCGCAGTCATGGGGTGAACCGCCGCCCAGGGACACGACGAAATCGCAGGCGCTTTCCTGCAACAGCGCCAGGCCTTTCTCGACGTTTTCCACATTCGGGTTAGGCTTGGCGCCGTCGTAGATCACCGAGTCGATGTCCTGCATCGCAAGTTTCTCGGCAATCATGCTCGCCACGCCTGCCTTGGCCAGGCCGGCGTCGGTGACGATCAGCGCCTTGCGAAAGCCGTAGTTGCGAATGGCGGTCATGGCTTCGTCGAGGCAGTCGATGCCCATGATGTTCACGGCGGGGATGAAGAAGGTGCTGCTCATGGTCAATCCTCAGAGGCTTTATGCCTACAGCATCAACCTGCTCCAGCCTCCGTATCTTGATCAGGATCAACGCCGAGCCGTGATAAAGTCTCCGTCCAGCCGATTTCGAGTAGACCCGCCGCAATGAAGGATTTCCAGGATATTGACGCCCACCTTGAAGACTGGAGCGCAGTGCGCAGCAGCACGGACTTCAGCGGGATTCTGATCGGCAATGGCGCGAGCCGTGCCATTTGGGAAGACTTCGCCTACGACTCGCTGTTCGAAAACGCCCGCACCGTTGAGGAAAAGCCCCTCAGCCAATCCGAACTCAGCGTGTTCGACGCCCTGCAAACCCGCAGTTTCGAGCAAGCCCTGGGCGCGTTGAAGACCACCAGCCGGGTCAACAAGGCCCTGGCGGTCAGTTCGGCGGCGCCGCGCAATCGTTATTACGCGATCAAGGAAGCCTTGATCAATACCATCCACGCCGTGCATATCCCGTGGCGCCTGGTACAGCCTTCGACGCTGGCGACGATCAACGCAGAGCTGAAAAATTACTCGACGGTATTCACCAGCAACTACGACCTGCTCAATTATTGGGCGATTTTGCACGCGCCGGGCATCGACGACCTGTTCCGCAGCGCCGACGCCAGCTTCGACCTGCGTGACACCCGTACCGATGCCACACGCATCCTCTACCTGCACGGCGGCCTGCACCTGGTGCGCAACCTGGATGGTACCGCGCGCAAATTGCCGACCACCGACAGCACCTTGCTCAGCAGCTTTGCGATCAACAACACGATCAAGACTCTCGATGACGTGCCGCTGTTTGTCAGCGAGGGCAAGGTTGAGGAGAAGCTCAAGACCCTCCGCAGTTCGGATTACCTGTCGTTCTGCTATGAGCAGTTGCTCAGCCACGAAGGTGCACTGTGCATCTTTGGTCATGACCTGGGAGCGCAGGATAAACACTTGGTGGATGCGATTCGCCAGGCCAAGCTGACCACGCTGGCGATCTCGGTGTCGGGGCGCAGTGAGGGGTTTATCCGTCAGCAGAAGCGGCGGTATTCGGAGTTGTTCGATGGGACGGGTGTAGAACTGAAGTTCTTTGCGGCGCGCACGCATCCATTGGGTCATCCTGCCCTGTCCGTCCCTGTCGAACGCTGATCACGCTTCGCTGCTGTGCACCACCACCAATAGCTGTGCCTGCACCGGCCCCACCGAGCGCAATCGATGGGGCTTCTGCGCATTGAAGTGCAGTGCATCGCCACGCTCCAGGATCACCCGCTCATTCATGAAATCCACCTCCACCTGGCCTTCATGCACAAACAGAAACTCCTCCCCCACATGCTCCTTGAAGGTCTTGTCGGTGAACTCCGCCGGCGGGTAGATGATGAACGGCAGCAGGCTGCGTTCACTGACCTGATGGGCCAGCACCGCATAACACGGTGACGTGTCCGGCCGCTCATGGCTGCGCACCAGGCTATAGCTGTCGAGGCTGACGCTGTCTTCGCTGAACAGTTCTTCGACCTTCACGTTCAGCGCCTTGGCCAGTTTCAGCGCGGCGGCAATCGACGGCGTGTTGAGCCCGCGCTCGACCTTGGACAGATAACTCTTGGTCATCCCGGACTTTTCGGCCAGGACATCCAACGTCACACCAAGTTTTTTTCTCAATAATTTCAAACGGATAGACATGCGCTGCGATTAATCCATACAGGAAGCGATGAGCTGTGCTTGCCAATGACACAAAGTGTCATATAGCATCATTAGTGTCATTTGCAGCCACCGAGGGCACCCGATATGGCCAAGACATTAGCACTCCCAAAAGACCAACTGGTCAAGCAAGCACTGGTCCAGATGCAAAACACCCTGGCGGATAATACGTGGACCGTTCGGCAAAAGCTGGCGCTCACGTGTCGCATCCTGTTCGAAAATGGCCACGACTCCGGCCTGGCCGGGCAGATCACTGCGCGCGGGCCGGAGCAAGGCACCTATTACACTCAGCAATTGGGCCTGGGTTTTGATGAGATCACGGCCAGCAACCTGTTGCTGGTAAACGAGGATCTTGAAGTATTGGAAGGCCACGGCATTCCCAACCCGGCCAACCGTTTTCACAGTTGGGTATACCGTGGGCGGCCGGATGTGAACTGCATCATCCACACTCACCCGACCCACATCGCCGCGCTGTCGATGCTGGAAGTGCCGCTGCAGGTGTCGCATATGGACCTCTGTCCGCTGTACGAAGACTGCGCCTTCCTGGAGGCCTGGCCAGGTGTGCCGGTGGGCAATGAGGAAGGGGAAATCATCACCACGGCACTGGGTGACAAACGCGCGATCCTGCTCTCACACCATGGCCAGTTGTCCACCGGGGCGAGCGTCGAGGAAGCCTGCGTGATCGCGCAGTTGATCGAGCGCGCGGCCAAATTGCAGTTGCTGGCGATGGCGGCTGGCACCATCAAGCCGATCCTGCCGGAACTGGGGCGCGAGGCCCATGACTGGATCTCCCGGCCCAAGCGCCACGGCGCCGCGTTCAACTACTACGCCCGGCAGAACCTGCGTCAACACGCCGATTGCCTGAACTGACTTGCCCTTTTTCGACCGGAGACTTCCCATGTCCAGCCCTAACATTCACGGCATCATCGGCTACACCATCACCCCGTTCAGCGCCGACGGCCAACGCATTGACCTCGACGCCCTGGGCCGCTCCATCGACCGCCTGATCGACGGCGGCGTACACGCCATCGCGCCACTGGGCAGCACCGGTGAAGGTGCCTATTTGAGCGACGCCGAGTGGGACGAAGTCAGCGCCTACAGCCTGGCAAAAATCGCGCGGCGCGTGCCGACCATCGTCAGCGTGTCCGACCTCACCACCGCCAAAGCCGTACGCCGCGCCCGCTACGCCGAGGCCAATGGCGCCGATGTGGTGATGGTGCTGCCGACTTCATACTGGAAACTCAGCGAAGCAGAAATCATCGCCCACTACGCGGCGATCGGCGACAGCATCGGCGTGCCGATCATGCTCTACAACAACCCGGCCACCAGCGGCACGGACATGTCGGTGGACCTGATCCTGCGCCTCATCAAGCAGGTGGCCAACGTGACCATGGTCAAGGAAAGCACCGGGGACATCCAGCGCATGCATCAGCTACATCGCCACAGCGACGTGCCGTTCTACAACGGTTGCAACCCGCTGGCGCTGGAAGCCTTCGCGGCGGGCGCCAAGGGTTGGTGCACGGCGGCGCCGAACCTGATCCCACAACTCAACCTGGCGTTGTATGAGGCGGTGTTGGCCAATGACCTGACCCAGGCGCGGGAGCTGTTTTACCGCCAGTTGCCGTTGCTGGACTTCATCCTCAAGGGTGGGTTGCCGGCGACGATCAAGGCCGGGTTGCGGTTGACCGGCTTGGAAGCGGGTGACCCGCGTCTGCCGATGTTCCCACTGGGCGAAGCCGGGATTGAACACTTGAGAAACCTGCTGACAACCGTCTGAAAAAGACGGCAGGAGCCGGATATCCGGCTCCGACAAAATAAACGAGACAAATGACAATGGTTCTCGATACCATTCACGACTTTCTCCACGTCGTGCTTCGTCAAGAAGGATATCCATGTCTCGTCCCAAGCCCGACCCGTTGTCGGCCGATGCCTTTCGCGGGTTCTATACAGACATCCTGTATTTCCTGCGCAAGCGCACCGACAACGCCAGCGACGCGGCGGACATGACCCAGGATGTCTTCACTCAGTGGCTGGACTACCGCGACCGGGCCAAGGTCGAGCAGCCACGGGCATTTCTGTTCCAGATGGCGCGCAACCTGCTGCGTGATCACTGGCGCAAACAGAAGGTACGGCACACCGTCCACTCCGATCAGGCCGAAATGGACGCCGAGCCGGTCACCGACGAGCAAAACGATCCCATGGCCGCCGTGCAGCGCTTGCAACGCCTGGAACAGTTGAAAGAAGTCCTCGCCGAACTCTCGCCCCGCAGGCGAGAAGCCCTTATGCTGCACCGCTTCGAAGGCTTGAGCCAGGCGCAGATCGCCGAGCGCATGGGCATTTCGACCAGCATGGTGGAAAAGCACATCGCTTTTGCCCTGTTGCATTGCAAGCGACGCCTTCAACACGAACCCGGCACGGAGCAGCCAGAATGAACCGCCTGAGCGACACCGACGTGCTCGACATCGAAGACAGCGACGCCATCGATGCCCAAGCCGCCAGCTGGTTTGCCCGCAACCGCAATAATGACGCGGGGCGTGCCGACCGCAAGGCCTTTGCCACCTGGCAAGCCGAGCCCGCCCACGCCCGCGCCTATGCCGAATTCGAGCAACTGTGGGCAGACCTGGCCCAGTTGCAGCAACTGAACAAACCCGTGGCGCTGCCCAAGCGCAAACCGTCGGCGTGGCGCCCTGCCCTGGCCGTGGCCGCCGCCCTGTTATGCGCGGTCATGACCACACCTATCGGCGCGCCCCGCGAGCTGTATCACACCCAGGTCGCAGCCCACGCCAAAGGCATGCGCACCCTCAACCTGCCCGACGGCAGCACCTTGTATGTGAATGCCAACACCCGCGTGCGCGTAGATTTCACCGCGCACCAACGCATCGTGCACCTGGACAAGGGCCAGCTGTACCTCGAAGTGGCCGCCGACAAGGAACGACCGCTGTTCGTGCAAGCCGGCGAGGCCAATGTACGCGTGGTCGGCACCGGCTTCGATGTGCGCCGCAGCCAGCAGCAACTGGTGGTCAGCGTCGCCCATGGGCAGGTCGCATTCGAGCCGGACGCCAAAAGCCCGGTCACCCTGCTGGGCGCCCAGCAACGTGCGATCTTCAGCTACGCCAAAGGCACGTTGCAGCAGCAAACCCTCACCGCCGAGGAGGTCGCCGACTGGCGCAGCGGCCACCTGTCGTTTCGCAACCGCGAGTTGGCCAGCCTGATCGATGAGCTGAGCCTGTATCGCCCACAGGCGCCGTTGCAGGTCAGCAACGCCGTGGCGCACTTGAAGGTCTCGGGCAATCTGGATGTGAATGATCCCGACGCGCTGCTCAACGCCCTGCCTGCCCTGCTGCCGGTGAAAACCGTGGCGTCGGCCGATGGCATCGTAAGGATCGAACCGAAATAACCCTGCAACATTCTTATTTGAGAATATTTTGCATTCACAGGTGTGGTTTTTTCGACCAGCCCCGTCTTCCCCCGGTCTGCGTTTGATACGCACACCTTTTCGGCCATTTGGCCACACCGGGGGATTTCATGTTTCGCGCGCCTTGCCACGCTTCGCACCTGTTTCTTCGACCGACGCTCATCGCTAGCTGCCTGGTATTGAGCCTCAGTGCCCAGGCCGACTCGCTCACGCTGCAACTGCCTGCGCAGTCGCTGGCCACGTCCCTGAGCCAGGTGGCGCAGCAGGCGAAAATCCAGCTGCTGTTCGATGAAGAACTGCTCAAGAACGTGCAGGCGCCGGCACTCAACGGCGACTTCACGCCGGAAGTGGCGATTCGCACCCTGCTGAAAAATGGCGAGTTCACCCTGATCAAGGTCGGGAGCACCTATGTCGTGCGCCCCGATGAGGGCAAGACCACCAACAGCGGCGTTGTTCAACTGGATGCACTGAGCGTGATCGGTACCGGTAGCCAGGTCGACTCCAGCACCGTGGGCCGCTCCACGCTGAGCCAGGCGGATATCGACCGCTACCAGCCCGATAACATTCCTTCGCTGTTGCAGACCCTGCCCGGGGTATCCATGGGCGGCTCACCCAAGCCTGGCGGCCAGACCATGAACATCCGCGGCATGGGCGATGCCGAGGACGTGCCAATGACCGTGGATGGCGCGGCCAAAAGCGGTTTCGAGCGTTATCAACAAGGCACTATCTTCATTGAACCCGAGCTGATCAAAAGTATTGAGGTGGAGAAAGGCCCTTACTCGCCATTTACCGGCAACGGCGGTTTTGGCGGCACGGTCAACATGATCACCAAGGACGCACCGGACCTGCTCAAGAACGGGCAAAATGCCGGGGCGATGGTCAAATACGGCTACGCCAGCAACACCCACGAGCAGGTCTACACCGGCGCCGTGTATGGCCGCACCGACGACGGCCGCATGGACGGCCTGGCCTACCTGACCAAGCGCGACGGCGACGACCTCAAGCTTGCTGGCACACCGCCCGACCCGCGCAATCAATACCCGATCAACCCCAAACGCTTGCCCAACAGCGCACAGGATGTCGAAGGCCAGCTGTTCAAGTTCAACGCGTACTTCACCGACGAACACAGCATGGGCCTGTCTTACTCACGCGCTCAGAGCCAGCGTATGACACCGTTCTCGGCAAAGTCCTACCCCTCACCACCGACACAATCGGCCATCGACCGCTACGGGTACGCCACGGCGGTGTCTCGCTTCCTCGCCGACCGCGACACAGTGGACACCACTTGGTCGAGCAAGTACGAATACCATCCACTGAACAACCCGCTGATCGACCTGAAACTAAGCTACTCAGAATCCAATACCGACCAGACCGATAAACGCGCCGAGAATGCCGTCATTGGCCTGGCCACCGGTGGACGCAAGATGGACACGTCCTACACCGACCGCATCCTTGAATTGCGCAATACCAGCCTGCTGACCACCGGCCCGTTGGAGCACGCGGTGACCACTGGCGTGCAGATCCGCAAGCACAAGCGCGAAACCGAGAGCTGGATGCCAGGCGCGACCTACAACACCGCCAGATACAACTATGGGCATTTCCAGCCGTATTTCATGCCCCACGGCAAGGTCGATAGCAACGCGTTCTACATCCAGGACGCGATTACCCTGGGCGACGTGACCATTACGCCGTCCCTGCGTTACGACCACGTGCGCAACCGCGGCGAAGCCAACGATGCGCCGTACTACAGCAGCCCTGACCCGAAAGTGGGCCACGACTACAGCGACCGCACTTACACCGGTTGGTCGCCGCGCCTGGCGGCGTTCTGGAACGTGACCCCGGATGTGGCGTTCTTCGCCAGTTGGAACCGCACGTGGCGTGCGCCGGTGATCGATGAACAGTACGAAGTCCAGGGCGCTATCAGCACCCGTAGCGCCACCAGCCTGAACCTCGACCCGGAGCGCATTACCGCGATTACCGCGGGCAACGTCACCAATTTCTCAGGCCTCTTCACCCGTGAAGACAACTTGCAGTTACGCACCACTTTGTTTCACAACCGCATCGAAGACGAAATCATGAAGGCCACCGGCATTGGCTGCGAACGGCAGTTGACCGTGCCAGGCAGTATCGATTCGGTATGCAGTGACGCGGCATCCAGGACCAACTATCGCAATGTGGGTGGCATGACCATCAAGGGCTTCGAGCTGGAAAGCTACTACGACTCGACCTACCTGTTCGGTTCCCTGACTTACTCCTGGGCCACAGGCAAACGCGACAACCCCTACACCAATCCCTGGGCGACCAACCTGCACGTATGGGCGCGGGATATCCCACCGGCAAAATGGGTGGTGGTGCTGGGTACCAAGATCCCGAGCTGGGACGCGCAGGTGGGCTGGCAGGGCCAGTTCGTACGCAAGACCGATCGCGTGCCCACCGATGTTTACGCGGGCGGTTTGAACTCCACCATCGGCGACTTTATCTACGACCAGACGGAGAACGCCAGCTACGACACGCAAGGCCTGTTCGCCAATTGGAAACCGCAGCAGGCCGGTCTCAAGGGCACCGAGATCAACTTCACCGTCGATAACCTCTTCAACCGCTTCTACCAACCTGCACTCAGCGGCGAAGGTGTCTACAGCCAAGGCCGCAACGCCAAGATCAGCATCACCCGCTTCTTCTGAAAAACTGTACGGATAAATCCGCACCCAGCTGTAGGCCCGCAATCAGCGGGGGATGTGGCTAGATGGGCTTCCCTTGAAGCCCTCTAGATTTCGGTTCTACCTCATGAGTTCGCGCGAAAACACCGGCATGGCCCTCGGCCTGCTGGGCGTCATCATCTTCAGCCTGACCCTGCCCTTCACCCGCATCGTGGTGCAGGAAATCCACCCGTTGCTCAACGGCCTGGGCCGCGCGTTGTTCGCGGCGATCCCGGCGGCGGCGCTGTTGTTGTGGCGTCGCGAACGCTGGCCAACCTGGCGCCAGGTGCGCGGGCTGTGCCTGGTGATCGCGGGCGTGATCCTGGGTTTCCCGGTGCTGTCGGCCTGGGCCATGCAGACCTTGCCGGCGTCCCATGGCGCGCTGGTCAACGGCCTGCAACCGCTGTGCGTAGCGCTGTACGCGGCGTGGCTGTCCCATGAGCGGCCGTCGAAAGCCTTCTGGGCCTGTGCGGCGCTGGGCAGTGGCTTGGTGTTGAGCTACGCGTTGATCACCGGGGCCGGCAGTATCCAGGCCGGTGATTTGCTGATGCTCGGTGCAATCGCGGTGGGCGGCCTGGGTTATGCCGAAGGCGGCCGATTGGCCAAGGAGATGGGCGGCTGGCAGGTGATCTGCTGGGCGCTGGTGCTGTCGACGCCCGTGCTGATCGGGCCGGTGTGGTACCTGGCGGCGCAGCATCAAGGGGCGATTTCCATGCGCGCCTGGTGGGCGTTTGGCTACGTGTCGCTGTTCTCGCAATTCCTCGGGTTCTTCGCCTGGTACGCCGGGTTGGCCATGGGCGGGATTGCGCGGGTCAGCCAGATCCAGCTGTTGCAGATCTTCTTCACCATCGCGTTTTCGGCGCTGTTCTTTGGCGAACACATCGAGCCAATCACCTGGCTGTTTGCCTGTGGCGTGATCGTGACGGTGATGCTGGGGCGCAAGACGGCGGTGCAGCCTGCGCCCGTGGCTGTGGCCGATCAGGCCAGGTAGCCATCCGCGCGCAGCAGGGTTTCCAGGCAGTGTTCGGTGATGTGGTAATACGCCTTGAGCGCCTGGATTTTCTCCAGCAACTGCGCGCTGTCCAACGACTCGGCGCGCTTGACCGCCAGAATCATCTTGTTCTTGTTGGTGTGTTCCAACGAGATGAACTCGAACACCTTGGTCTCATACCCACAGGCTTCGAGGAACAACGCACGCAAGCTGTCGGTGACCATTTCGGCCTGTTGGCCCAGGTGCAGGCCGTATTGCAGCATCGGCTTGAGCAGCAGTGGGCTCTGGATCTGCAGGCGAATCTGCTTGTGGCAGCACGGCGAGCACATGATGATCGACGCGCCGGAACGGATGCCGGTGTGGATCGCGTAGTCCGTGGCAATGTCGCAGGCATGCAGGGCGATCATCACGTCCAGTTCGCTGGGCGCCACACTGCGGACGTCGCCGCACTTGAACACCAGCCCCGGATGCTCCAGGCGGGCGGCCGCTGAGTTGCACAGGGTCACCATGTCTTCGCGCAGCTCGACGCCGGTCACTTCGCCCTCGGCCTTGAGGGTGTTGCGCAGGTAGTCGTGAATCGCGAACGTCAGGTAGCCCTTGCCCGAGCCGAAGTCAGCGACACGCACCGGCTGGTCCAGCTTCAAAGGCGACGAGGTGAGCGCATGGCTGAACACTTCGATGAACTTGTTGATCTGCTTCCACTTGCGCGACATCGACGGGATCAGCGCCTGCTTGGCGTCGGTCACACCGAGGTCGGCGAGGAATGGCCGGCTCAGGTCGAGGAAGCGATTCTTCTCGCGGTTATGCTCAGCCGACGGCGCTTCACGCAGTTGCTGCGGCTTGCTTTTGAACAGCGAGCTTTTGTTCTTCTTGCTGTATTCCAGCTGGGCTTCGTCAGTCAGCGACAGCAGGTGCGCGTTCTTGAACTGCGCCGGCAGCAACGCGGCAATCGCTGCAACACCTTCGGCCTGCGGGAAGTTCTTGGTGATGTCGCGGGTCTTGTAGCGGTAGACGAAGGACAGGCACGCCTGCTCCTTGACAGTGACCGGCTTGATGATCAGCCGCTGCAACTCGGCTTCCTCACCGACGTACTTGGCCAGCACCAGCTTGATAAAGGCGTTTTGCGCGAGGCTTGCGCTGAGCAGTTCAATGAACTGGGCGTGATGATCCGGCGCAGGGCGGGCAGGTTGAGCGGTGACAGACATGAACAAAAACGCCTCGGGCAGGGAATGCCGGGCATTTTAGGGGGGATAGCCCGCCAGGGCACGGAGTTATTTGACCGGCGGTACGCCTTACTCCAGCACCACCAGTCGATTGGGCAGTTCATTGCGGGTTTGCGTCACCGGCACATGCACCTTCAACAACTCGCCGCAGGCTTCGATGCAGTCGATAAACCCCGCCAACGTCTGCCCCTGTTTCACCTGCTGGGTAAACGCCTTGACGATCACATCCCAACTGCCGTCATCCAGGCGCTTGGAAATGCCGTCATCCACCAGAATCTCCACGTACCGCTCCGCCTCGCTGACAAAAATCAGCACACCAGTGCTGCCCAGCGTGTGGTGCAGGTTCTGCTCCAGGAACTGCCGCCGCGCCAGATTGGACGCGCGCCAGTGGCGCACCGAACGGGGGATCAACCGCGTGGTCACCTTGGGCAAACGGAACACCAGGCACAACACGATGAATGTCGCCCATTGCGCCAACAGCAAGGTGTACATGGTCAGGTAGCCCGACAGGTAATGCACCACGCCGGGCACCACCAGCGCGATCAGGCTGGCCCATAACAGCGGGATATAGGCGTAGTCGTCGGCGCGGGCGGCCAGCACGGTCACCAACTCCGCGTCGGTGGTTTTTTCCACGCGGGCGATCGCTTCCGCGACTTGGCGCTGCTCGTGTTCAGTCAGTAATGCCATGGTTGTGCTTGCTCTCTCATTATTATCATCACCAGCCGCCTGAAGCCCCGCCGCCGCCGAAGCCGCCACCGCCGCCCCGGAAACCACCGCCTCCGCCACCGCCGCCGCCACGGCCGCTGCTGCTGAGAATCGCCAGCAAAATAGCGCCCACCGGCAGCCCCATGCGATTGCACAGCCACAACACGCCGATCAGCAGGATAAACAAGCCGATGGAAAACCCGGGATTATCCTTGGCAAAGTTGGCATCCGCCACATGCGCCGGCACGGCCAGTGGCTCGCCGCCCACCACCTGCACCATCGCGGCCACGCCGTCGCTGATGCCTTTGCTGAAGTTGCCGGCCTTGAACGCCGGCGCAATCACCTGGTTGATGATCACCCACGACTGCGCATCGGTGAGCACACCTTCCAGGCCATAGCCGACTTCGATGCGCAATTTGCGCTCATCGCGGGCGACGATCAACAGCGCACCGTTGTCCTTGCCCTTCTGGCCGATACCCCACTCGCGGCCCAATTGATAACCGAAGTCCTCAATGGGCACGCCCTGCAGGTCAGGCACGGTGACCACCACGATCTGGTCGCCGGAGGTCTGCTCCAGCGCCTGCAACTGCTGCGTCAGTTGCTGGCGCGTGGCCGGGTCGATCATCTGGGCGTTGTCCACCACCCGCCCGGTCAGCGCCGGGAAGGTCAGCGCTGCCTGGGCCGCACCGACGCAGGCCAACAGCCACAACGCCAGGCCTATCCGTAATAAACGCATCGACACCTCAGTGCAGCCTTATTTGAACTTCACTTGCGGCGCTTTATCGGCATCGGCACTGGTGGCTTCAAACGTGGCGCGGATCGGCAAGTCGCTGTACATCACGCTGTGCCACAGACGGCCAGGGAACGTGCGGATCTCAGTGTTGTAGGCCTGCACCGCCTGGATAAAGTCGCGGCGAGCCACGGCGATACGGTTCTCAGTGCCTTCAAGCTGGGATTGCAGGGCCAGGAAGTTCTGGTTGGCCTTCAGGTCCGGGTAGCGCTCGGACACCACCATCAAGCGGCTGAGTGCGCCGCTCAAGCCATCTTGGGCCTGCTGGAACTGCTTGAGTTTTTCCGGGTTGTCGAGGGTGCTCGCATCCACTTGGATCGAGGTGGCCTTGGCCCGCGCTTCAATCACGGCGGTGAGGGTGTCTTGCTCATGGGCGGCGTAGCCCTTGACCACTTCCACCAGGTTGGGGATCAGGTCGGCGCGGCGTTGGTACTGGTTCTGCACCTGGCCCCAGGCCGCCTTGGCCTGTTCATCCAGTGTGGGAATGTTGTTGATGCCGCAACCACTCAATACGGTACTAATTAGTAACAAAACTGCGGCTTTCACGCCCCAGCGGTAGCCTTGTGCTGCTTGCATGGTGTTTCTCCTGGCGAACCTTGGTGGAATGTGGCAACGGTAAGGCATAATCCGCTGCCGCGACTGGAATGCATCAGTTCAATCAGCTAAAAAGATGCCCAGCACAAATAAGAGTTCAGAAGTGTGGTGCATTTTCTGCAATAACACTCGAACAACAACATATGTTCCCCACATTTTGGCAGATCAGCGCATTTTCGCTGTGCAGTGAGCCGAAAAAGGATATTCATGAAGAAGCTGTGTTTGCTCGGCCTTGTTGCCACTCTGGCCAGTCACCCCGTATGGGCAGAAACAAAGCCTGCTGCGCTTAAAGACAAGGACGCCTTCGTCAGCGACCTGCTCAAGCAGATGACCCTGGATGAAAAGATCGGCCAATTGCGCCTGATCAGCATCGGCCCCGAAATGCCCCGCGAGCTGATCCGTAAGGAAATCGCCGCCGGCCGCATCGGTGGCACCTTCAACTCCATCACCCGCCCGGAAAACCGTCCGATGCAGGACGCGGCTATGCGCAGCCGCCTGAAGATCCCGATGTTCTTCGCCTACGACGTGATCCACGGCCACCGCACGATTTTCCCGATCAGCCTGGCCCTGGCCTCCAGCTGGGACATGGACGCCATCGGCCGCTCCGGGCGCATCGCCGCCCAGGAAGCCGCCGCCGACAGCCTCGACATCACCTTTGCGCCGATGGTCGACATCTCTCGCGACCCACGCTGGGGCCGCACCTCCGAAGGCTTCGGTGAAGACACCTACCTGGTCTCACGCATCGCCGAAGTGATGGTCAAGGCGTTCCAGGGTGTGAGCCCGGCGAATGCAGACAGCATCATGGCCAGCGTCAAGCACTTCGCCCTGTATGGCGCGGTGGAAGGCGGCCGCGACTACAACGTGGTCGACATGAGCCCGGTCAAGATGTACCAGGACTACCTGCCGCCCTACCACGCGGCGATCAAGGCCGGTTCCGGCGGCGTGATGGTGGCGCTGAACTCGATCAACGGCGTGCCCGCCACCGCCAACACCTGGCTGATGAACGACCTGCTGCGCAAGGACTGGGGCTTCAAGGGCCTGGCCGTGAGCGACCACGGCGCGATCTTCGAGCTGATCAAGCACGGCGTGGCCAAGGACGGGCGTGAAGCCGCCAAGCTGGCGATCAAGGCCGGCATCGACATGAGCATGAACGACTCACTGTACGGCAAGGAATTGCCCGGCCTGCTCAAGTCCGGCGAGATCGAGCAGAGCGACATCGACAACGCCGTGCGCGAAGTGCTCGGCGCCAAGTACGACATGGGCCTGTTCAAGGACCCGTACCTGCGCATCGGCAAGGCCGAGGATGACCCGGCCGACACCTACGCCGAAAGCCGCCTGCACCGCGCCGAAGCCCGCGACATCGCCCGCCGCAGCCTGGTGCTGCTGAAAAACCAGAACAACACGCTGCCGCTGAAGAAATCCGCGACCATCGCCCTGGTCGGCCCGCTGGCCAAGGCGCCGATCGACATGATGGGCAGTTGGGCTGCCGCCGGTAAGCCGGAACAATCGGTCACCCTGCTCGACGGCTTGAACGCGGTGATCGGCGAGAAAGGCAAGATCATCTACGCCCGTGGCGCCAACATCACCAACGACAAGCCCGTGGTCGACTACCTGAACTTCCTCAACTTCGATGCGCCGGAAGTGGTGGATGACACCCGCCCGGCCCAGGTGATGATCGACGAGGCCGTCAAGGCCGCCAAGGAGGCCGATGTGGTGGTGGCTGCCGTGGGCGAGTCCCGTGGCATGTCCCATGAATCCTCAAGCCGCACCGACCTGAACATCCCGCAAAGCCAGCGCGACCTGATCAAGGCCCTGAAGGCCACCGGCAAGCCGCTGGTGCTGGTGCTGATGAACGGCCGTCCCCTGTCGATTCTCGAAGAGAACCAACAGGCCGACGCGATCCTGGAAACCTGGTTCGCCGGCACCGAAGGCGGCAACGCGATTGCCGACGTACTGTTTGGTGACTACAACCCGTCGGGCAAACTGCCGATCACCTTCCCACGTTCGGTGGGGCAGATTCCGACCTACTACAACCACCTGACCATCGGCCGGCCGTTCACCCCAGGCAAGCCGGGCAACTACACCTCGCAGTACTTCGATGACACCACCGGTCCCCTGTTCCCGTTCGGCTACGGCTTGAGCTACACCACGTTCAGCCTGTCGGACATGGCGTTGTCGTCCACCACCCTGAACAAGACCGGCAAGCTCGACGCCAGTGTGACAGTGGCCAACACCGGCAAGGTCGACGGCGAAACGGTTGTGCAGTTGTATATCCAGGACGTGGCCGGCTCGATGATCCGCCCGATCAAGGAGTTGAAGAACTTCCAGAAAGTCATGCTCAAGGCGGGCGAAGAGCGCACGTTGCACTTCACCATCACCGAGGAAGACTTGAAGTTCTACAACACCCAGCTGAAGTTCGCGGCAGAGCCGGGCGAGTTCAATGTGCAGATCGGGTTGGATTCCCAGGATGTGCAGCAGCAGACGTTCGAATTGCTCTGATCTAAAGCTGTAGACGCGGTCAGTGTTTAAGCTAGCCGCGTCTATCCAACAAATTCACCACCAACCGATCAATCCACCCCCACACCCGCTGCTTCACCCGCCGCCACAGCGGCCGCGACTTCCACGCCTCCAGGCTCACTGCCAGGCTCTGCGCGAAATCCCGCTCGAAACTGGCCGCCACCGCCCGCGTCAATTCAGGGTCCAACGCCTCCAGGTTGGCGTCCAGGTTGAAGCGCAGGTTCCAGTGGTCGAAATTGCACGAGCCCACGCTGACCCAGTCATCCACCAGCACCATTTTCAGGTGCAGGAAACACGGTTGGTATTCAAAGATCTGCACACCCGAACGCAGCAAGCGCGGGTAATAACGGTGGCCGGCATAACGCACGGACGGGTGATCGGTGCGCGGGCCGGTGAGCAGCAAACGCACATCAACGCCGCGCCCCGCCGCCCGACGTAACGCACGGCGTACGCCCCAGGTGGGCAGAAAATACGGGGTCGCCAACCAGATCCGCTGTTTGCCGCTGTTCAACGCACGGATCAGCGATTGCAGAATATCCCGGTGTTGTCGGGCGTCGGCGTAGGCGACGCGGCCTAGCCCCGGCCCGGTGGCCGGCATCCTGGGCAAGCGTGGCAAGCCAAAATGGGTGGCGGGTTTCCAGGCGCGGCGCGCGTTGTTGGCGTGCCATTGACGGTCGAACAATGCTTGCCAGTCCTGCACCAACGGGCCGCTGATCTGCACCATCACTTCATGCCAGTCGGCGCTGTCATTGCCCGGCGTCCAGAACTCGTCGGTCACGCCGGTGCCGCCGACAAAGGCGATGCTCTGGTCGATCAATAACAGTTTGCGATGATCGCGGTACAGATTGCGCATCCAACGGCGCCAGCTCAGGCGATTGTAAAAACGCAGTTCTACACCCGCGTCGGTCAAGCGTTTACGCAGCCCGAGGGTAAACGCCAGGCTGCCGTAATCATCGAACAGGCAGCGCACCTGCACGCCGCGTTCGGCGGCGAGCACCAACGCTTGCACCATGGCTTCGGCACAGCTCCCGGCTTCCACCAGGTACAACTCCAGCTCGACTTGCTGCTCGGCGCGGGCAATGTCCACCAGCATCTGCGGGAAGAAATTCGGCCCGTCGATCAGCAACTCGAAACGGTTGGCGCTGCGCCAGGGGAACACCGCGCCGCTCATGTCAGCGCGCCGTGAAGATCAGCACCGCACCCACCGGCACCGACAGACTGATCGACTTGAGCCCCGCCGCCTTGCGCAACGCCGCCACACCCGGCGCCAGGTCAAAGTCCTCGGCATGCATCACCAGCGGTTCCAGAGTCACCACCTGGAAGCGTCGGTCGTCCAAGCGCGTGGCCAACAGCTCGGCGTTGTAGGTTTGAGTCTTGCCGTGCAGGGTCACGGACAACGGCAGGCGCAATTCCAATTGCGCGCCAGGGGCCAAATCGTTGATCGGTTGCAGGTTGATTTGCGCGTTGATCAACGCATCGGGAAAAGTCTTGATCTCGAACAACTGGTTGCGCATGCGCTCGTCGCGCAGCGGGATGCCACTGTTGACCGACTCCAGCTCCACCTCCAGCTGCGCCGCGCCCTTGCTGTCGACCTTGCCGTGCAACACCAGGAAGCGCTGCACTTCAGCGATTTCGGTGTTCTTGGTGGTGACGAAGGACAGACGCGAGGACTCGTTATCCAGGTACCAGTCGGCATGGGCAGGCACAGCAGCGGCGGCCAACAGGGCGAAAGCCAGGGGTTTGATGACAGAAGCGTTGAACATTGAAGACTCATGGGGCGAAAAACCTGAACGAACCTTAACCGGATCGCGAGGGTTACGCCAATGCGCGCTGCACTTCGCGCACCGTCTCTTCCAGGCTGGCCATGTGCAGGTTCAGCACCCGCTCCACCGGCGCCTGATGCATCGGCCAATGCAACGCCATGCTCCCTACCAGGCGACCATTGGCGCGCACTGGCAAGGCCACGGCACGAATCAGAAACGGCAGGCGCACCGGATACTCCCAATATCCCTCGGTGCGCTGGCCGAAGCCCTGGTGCTGGGTTTGCTCGCAGGCCTGGTATTGCTCGTCTGCCGCAACTTGGTCGCGACCGGCCAAACGTTGCACCTCTTCGGCCGGCAATTGGGTCAGGCAGGCCTTGCCCATTGCCGAATGAAACAGGCTTGCGTGCTGGCCGACGATCTGGCAATTGTTGGGGTACAGCTTGCGCAACACGCTGGGGATCGCGCTTTCCATGACTTCCAGGCGCTCGCCATCAAAACAGGATAAATCCACCACCAGCCCGGTGCGCTCGCTGAGTTCCAGCAGCCACGGCGCCGCGCTTTCCACCACCTGGCGTTTGAAGCGTTGCTGGGTGTCACCAAACAGGCGTTGGGCGCGCAGGCGGTAACGGCGATCACTCAGGCCACGATAGACCCAGCCCTGCTCCTGCAACGTCAGCAACATGCGCGACACCGTGGCCTTGGGCAGACGTGTGAGGTAGTGCAACTCCTCCAGCCCCAGGGCCTGGTGCTCGCCCAGCAACTCGACGATTGCCAGTGCGCGCTCGACCGAGCGTACGGTGCCTGTCTCCATGTTCGATCTCCCTGTTGCCGATGGATGATCATTGTTCACAGCAAGATACAGGCCCGGTCGCGGATCAATCCGTCGACGCCAGGCACGTCGGCGGCCGACGCTGCACCCATTGCGTCAGTTGCTCATGAGCATAGGCCAATTGCAGTACCGCGCGATCCGCCTGGGCCGGGCCGATGATTTGCACGCCCATGGGCAGGCCCTGGGGGTTGAACCCCACCGGCACGCTCATGCTCGGCAGCCCGGCCAGGGTCGGGCCGATCACCCCTTCCATCCAGCGGTGATAGGTGTCCATTTCACGCCCGCCAACAAGCCGCGGCCAGGGCTGTTGTGCATCGAAAGGGAACACTTGGGCAGTCGGCAACAGCAGGAAATCGTAACGTTCGAACAGCTTGGCGAGCGCGCGATACCACTCGCTGCGATCCACCGACGCCTGGTACACCTGCTGGGCTGTCAAACCCAGACCGCCCTCCACTTCCCATTGCGCTTCGGGCTTGAGCAGTGCGCGTTTCTGCGGGTTGGCGTAGGCCGCGCCGAGGTTGCCGTGCACCAGCCAGTGGCGATGCACCAACCAGCTGCGCCACAGCCGCGCCATGGAAAAGTCCGGCTGGCAGCTTTCCACCGTGCAGCCCAACGCAGTGAAATCGCCGAGGGCCGATTCGCACAGGCTCAGCACGCCGTCGTCCATCGGCAGATAGCCGTTGTAATCCCCCAGCCAGCCCAAGCGTGCGCCCTTGAAATCGCGCTGCAAGGGCTGGCCGAACACCGCCGGATCCTCCTTGGACGACAACGGCACCCGTGGGTCGTAACCCGCCTGGATACTCAACAACTGCGCCACATCCGTGACGCTGCGGCCCATCGGGCCTTCGGTGCCCAATTGCTGCACGAACAGTTCCGGCGTCGGCCCATAAGGCACACGGCCTTGGGACGGACGCAAACCAAACACGTTGTTGAACGCCGCCGGGTTGCGCAGCGAGCCCATCATGTCGCTGCCGTCAGCCACCGGCAGCATGCGCAGCGCCAGGGCCACCGCCGCCCCGCCGCTGCTGCCGCCCGCGACAAGACTGGGGTCGTAGGCATTGCCGGTGGTGCCGAACAGCGTGTTGTAGGTCTGCGAACCCAGGCCGAACTCCGGCACGTTGGTCTTGCCGATGATGATCGCGCCACTGGCCCGCACGCGCGCCACGCTGATGGCGTCTTCGCTGGGTACGTGCTCGGCGAACAGCGGTGAACCCAAGGTGGTGCGCAAGCCTTGGGTCGCCGCGAGATCCTTGATCGCCTGGGGCATGCCGTGCATCCAGCCGCGTGACTGGCCTTGGTCCAGCTCGCGATCACGTTCCCGCGCCTCGGCCAACACGTCATCGGCATCGCGCAGCGACACCAGCGCATTCACCGTTGGATTGAAGCGCTGGATCTGCGCCAGGTAGGCCTGCATCACCTCTTCGCACGACACCTGCCGCGCATGGATCGCCCGCGACAGTTCAGTGGCATCCCAATCAACAATACTCAAGGCTTCACCTCTTTGGAAAACGGCTGCGGTTGCTTGGCCCGCGGCGCCTCATGCATGCAGTAAGTGCCCAGCAGCGTCAGCACGCAAGCGAACAATACATAGAAGGAGGGCGCGACGGGCGTGCCCAGCACTTGGGTCAGCCAAGTGACGATCAACGGCGCGAAACCGCCGAACACCATGACCGCCACGTTATAGGCGACCGATACACCGGTCGAGCGCACTTCGATGGGAAACTGCTCAGCCAATGCCGTCGGTGCCGGCCCGAAAAAGCCACCGATGGCGGTGCACAGCATCACCTGCATCACCAGTAATCGCTCGATGGAAGGAGCGGCGGCGACCCACACATACAACGGATAAACCATGATGAAGAACGCGAGGGTGAACGCCATCAACACCGGCCGCCGCCCCAGGCGATCCGAGAGCAGCCCTGACAGTGGGATCACTACAGTCATCAGTGCCACCGCAAACATCTGCACCATCAGCACTTGATCCAGCGGCAGACCGAGGCTTTTGTGGGCAAAGGTCGGCATGTTCACCAGCACCACATAGAACGACACCGTCGCGCCACAGGCCAGGCCCATGGAGACGAGAATGCTGCGCCGATGCTCGCGCACCACCTGCATCAGGCTCGGCGCCGGGCCGGTCGCCTGCTTGCGTGCCTCGATGAATTCTTCCGGGTCTTCCATGTGCCGGCGAATCCACAGGCCCACCGGACCAATCAGCAAACCGAACACAAACGGTAGACGCCAGCCCCACAGGTCGAGGGTTTGCGGCGAAAAGAAGTGCGTGACCGCCGCCACCATCGCCGCGCCGCCGAACACGGCCAGGCATTGCCCCACCAATTGCCAGGAGCCATATAAGCCCTTGCGATGGGCGGCGCGCTTTCCACCAGGAACGCCGTGGCGCTCGCGTATTCACCGCCGGTGGCAAACCCCTGAAGCATGCGCGCTACCACGATCAACAACGGCGCGCCCATGCCGATGGCGGCGTAGTTGGGCGCGAAGGCGATCAGCGCGATGGACACGGTCATCAGCCGGATAATCAACTGCATCGCAGCCTTGCGGCCTTTGCGGTCGGAATAGATCCCCAGCAGAATGCCCCCCACCGGGCGCATGAAAAAGCCCACGCCGAAAGTGGCCAAGGCCATCAACAGCGAGGCGTACTCGTCATCTGAAGGAAAAAACTGCCGGGCGATAATGCTCGCCAGAAAGCCGTAAACAATGAAGTCATACCATTCCAGCGCATTGCCTATCACGGCCGCCACCACTTGGCGGGTGCGGGACACACCTGGTTTTGCAGTCTGCATGAGGAACACTCCATTCAACCGATCGAGGGAAAGGGTCCAGCGGCAGAAAAAGAAGGTCGTCAGGCAGGCTTGAGCCAGCTCTCGGCCAGCGCGCCCCAATAGGCGGCGCCAGTCAGCAGGATGTCGTCGTTGAAGTCATAGGCGGGGTTATGCACCATCGGCCGCGACACGCCGTTGCCGATGAACAGGTAGCTGCCGGGGCAGCGTTGCAGCATCCAGGCGAAGTCTTCGCTGCCCATCAGCGTGCGGGTGTTGCCGTCCACCGCATCGGCGCCGAGCAAGGCGACGCCGACCTGGCGGGCGAATTCGGTTTCTTCGGCGTGATTGACCAACACCGGATAGGCCGGGCGGTGTTCGATCTGCACCGTGCAGCCAAAGCTGGCGGCCTGGGTCTGGATGATGGCGAACACGCGCTCCAGCATCTGCTCACGCACCTTGGGATTGAGCGCGCGCAGGCTCAGACGCAACAACGCCTCTTGGGGAATCACATTGGCTGCCTGGCCCGCTTGCAGCGCGCCGACCGTGACCACGGCGGCTTCCTGGGTGTCGATATTGCGCGCCACCACCGTCTGCAACGCCATGACCATGCTCGCCGCCGCGACCAACGGGTCCACCGTCAGATGTGGCATGGAACCATGGCCGCCAACGCCTTCGAGGGTCACGGTGAGCAAGTCCTGCGAGGCCATCATCGGCCCGACACGCAAGCCCAGATGCCCCGCCGGCAGCCCCGGCATGTTGTGCATGCCAAACAAGCCATCGCAGGGAAAGCGCTCCAGCAAACCGTCGGCCAGCATGGCTTCGGCGCCGCCCTGGCCTTCTTCTGCGGGCTGGAAAATCACGTTCAGGGTGCCGTCGAACTGCCGAGTCGCCGCCAGGTAGCGCGCGGCGCCGAGCAGCATGGTGGTGTGGCCGTCATGCCCGCAGGCGTGCATGCAACCGGCGTGTTGGCTGGTGTAGGACGCGCCGGTGTTTTCGATGATGGGTAACGCATCCATGTCGGCACGAATGCCCAGGGTGCGGGGGCTGCTGCCATTGCGCAGCACACCCACCACGCCGGTCTTGCCGATGCCGGTGTGCACCTCATAGCCCCAGCCTTTCAAGGATTTGGCGACGAGGGCACTGGTGCGGTTTTCTTCAAAGCCGAGTTCAGGATGGGCGTGGATGTCTTGGCGCACGGCGTGCAAATCGCCGGCAACGTCGCTGAGCCAATCCAGGATGTGCTGGTGTGGGCGCATGGTGATTCTCCTCACAGGCGGGTGTTCCCGTTCTTGTTTGCTGCACATCGCCAGCTAACCGCGATGTGGGCAAGAGGACAATCAAAGGTGGTTCCACCCTGTGGAACCTCAGGGTAATAGGCGACACCCCTGTCGGTCGCCCAACCACCTCGCCGTGTGCGTACGCCCCAACCCACTCGCCGTCACCTCACTGCGCTCCGGGTTATCCCTGAACGCACTCGTTGGCACGTACTGCTTCACGTACCCCCGGCAATACTCCGCCGGGTTGTTGGCCACATAGCGGCACGAGCAGTACTCCTTGGCGGTGTAGGCCGCGATGATGTCGGGGAAGGCTTGCAGGTTGACGCGTTCGTGCCAGAGCCAGCCCAATAAGGCGAACAACAGCAGCAGAAACACACTGGTAAACGGCCGACGGCGGATCATGGTTGCACCGCCGCGAGCACGCGTTTGAGCAATTCGTTATGGCGGTAGCTGCCGTCGCGGTCGTCGCCGTAGCGCACGATGACCAAGTGTTCGTCAGGCATCACGTACAGCGCCTGCCCCCAGTGACCGAGGGCGGCGAAGGTGTCGGCGGGGGCGTCGGGCCAGGGCCTTGGAGCACCTTTATTGAGCCACCAATGACCACCGGGGACGGCTTCGTCCTGACCGGCTTTGTACTTGTCGAAGGGCTGGCGGTTAAAGGCGACCCAGTCTTTCGGCAGGAGTTGTTGATCGCCCCAGCGACCCTCCCGCGCCATCAGCAGGCCAACACGCGCCAGGTCGCGGGCGGTGAGGTAGACGTAAGAGGACGCGACGAAGGTTTCATCGGCGTCGGTTTCCCAGCTTGCATTACGAATGCCCAAGGGCTTGAACAGCGCATCCCACGGGTAACTCATATAAGCCTTGTGCCCAAGCATGCCTTTAAGGGTGGCGGAAAGGATATTGGTGTCGCCGCTGGAATAACGGAACACCTGGCCCGGTGCAGTGGCGGCCTCGGTGTCGGCAGCAAAGTCGGCCATGTCGCTGCGGCCACGGGTGTAGAGCATCGCCACCACGGAGGATTTCAGCGGCGCGTATTCGTAGTCTTCCTGCCAGTCGAGGCCCGAGGCCCAGTGCAGCAGGTCGGCCATGGTCACGGTTGGGTGCTGTTTCATCGGCGGGTAGAAACGCGCGGCGGGGTCGGTCAGTTTGAAGCGGTTTTCGCCGTAGGCCACGCCCAACACGGTTGCCATCAGGCTTTTGCTGACGGACCAGGTGAGATGTGGGGTGCTGGCGGTGGTCGGCGCGGCGTAGCGTTCGTAGATCACTTCACCGTCACGAATCACCAGCAGGGCATCGGTGCGGATGCCTTGCCGGTTGGTGTCGTCCCGCGCCGGGAAAGCGTAGGCCTCCAGGGCATCAACAGCGGGACCAGAAAGCGGTGTGCCCTTGGCCCAGTCTTTATCTGGCCAGGTTTCAGCGTGAGCGGCAACGGTGACGAACAGCAGGGCAACACACAACAGGCCTCTGACCATGGACGCAAACTCAAGGGGGCATTCAAGCCCGCGAGCCTAGCCGAGGCTGATGACAGATTTGCGACACAGAGGGCTGTCATCCAAGCGTCACCATAACTTCATGGAGATGACACCGGGCCTCCATAGCCTGAGTTTGGACAACAAAGTCGACCGGCCGAAACCGTGGCCGGCACTCGGAGACTCGCCATGACTCAGATCGCCCGCATCAGCGACACCGGCAATGAACGCCGTCTGCAAGCCGAACGCCTGGTTGGCGCGCAGGCGTTGCAGGAAGCCCAAGCCCTGCGGTTCAACGTGTTCAGCGGCGAGTTCAACGCCAAGCTGAAAGGCGCGGAACTGGGCCTGGACATGGATGACTATGATGTTCACTGCAGCCACATCGGCGTGCGCGACTTGAACAGCGGTCGACTGGTGGCCACCACCCGTTTGCTGGACCACCAGGCTGCCAGCACCCTGGGCCGGTTCTACAGCGAAGAAGAATTCAGCCTGCATGGCTTGCTCCACCTGCAAGGCCCGATCCTGGAGATCGGCCGCACCTGCGTCGACCCGGCCTATCGCAACGGCGGCACCATCGCCGTGTTGTGGGGCGAGTTGGCCGAGGTGCTCAACCAGGGCGGCTACAGCTACCTGATGGGGTGCGCGAGCATCCCGATGCACGATGGCGGCATCCAAGCCCACGCAATCATGCAGCGCCTGCGCGAACGCTATCTGTGCAACGAACACCTGCGCGCCGAACCGAAAAAACCACTGCCGGCGTTGGACCTGCCGTCCAACGTGATCGCCGAGATGCCGCCATTGCTCAAGGCGTACATGCGCCTGGGTGCGAAGATCTGCGGCGAGCCGTGCTGGGATGAAGATTTCCAGGTGGCCGACGTGTTCATCCTGCTCAAGCGCGATGAGCTGTGCCCGCGTTACGCGCGCCACTTCAAGGCGGCCATGTGATGAGCCGCCTGCGGGTTTACGGGCGCATTGCCCGCGTGCTGGTGGTGGTGGCGTTGGGCTTGAGCATGGCGAGCGTGTTTGGGCTGTTCGAGCGTTTGGGCATAGCAAACTCGATGGTGCGGCGCCAGCGTTGGTCGCGGTTTTTCATGGCGCGGCTGACAAACGCCCTGCCCTTTCGCGTGACGGTGCACGGCGAATTGCCGACGCAGCCGATGCTGTGGGTGAGCAATCATGTGTCCTGGACCGATATTCCGCTGCTGGGTGCCGTGGCGCCGATGTCATTCCTGTCCAAGGCCGAAGTGCGCACCTGGCCGGTAGCAGGTTGGTTGGCGGCCAAGGCTGGCAGCTTGTTTATCCGCCGGGGTTCGGGCGACAGCCAATTGATCCGCAAGCAGATGACGCGCCACTTGGAGCAAGAGCATCCGTTGCTGATGTTCCCGGAAGGCACCACCACCGACGGGCGCAGCCTGCGCACCTTTCACGGGCGCTTGCTGGCCAGTGCGATTGATGCGGATGTGTCGCTGCAACCGGTGGCGATCCGTTATCTGCGTGACGGCCAAGTCGACCCGCTGGCGCCTTTTATTGGCGACGATGATTTGCTGTCGCACCTGATGCGCTTGTTTGCCAACGACCAGGGCGATGTGGAAATCCACGTGCTCAAGCCGATTGCCTGCGCCGGGCAGGAACGCGCGGCGCTGGCGTATCAGGCGCAGCAGGCGGTGCAGAAGGCGTTGTTTGGTGAAGTGGTGCAGCCGGCCGAACCGCGTCGCGCTGGAGAGTTGGTCGCCGCTTAGCGATGTTCGGCGGCGAATGCCTGCAATTGGGGGTAAAACCGCCGGAAATCTTCACTCAAAGGCTCGTACAACATCCGCAACTCCTGCATGGCATGGCCCAGTTCCTCGGGCTGTGTCAGGCGCCGGGAGATCCCGCGCAACACCTGCTCCATCACCGCAAACTCGCGGTACGAGCCCAACCAATCATCCGCCGCCATGTACGGCGCAATCTGCGCCAGCCGCCCCGGCAATTGCGGCTCGGCCGCCAGCACGCGGTACACCTGCGACGTGAAACGCTCTAGGGGCTGGTCGGCATACAAGGTCCAGTCCCGCGCCAGGCAGTGGTCGAAAAATACATCGAGGACGATCCCCGCATAGCGCCTGCGGGTCAGGCTGAAGCGTGACAACGCCTCCCCCACCAGCGGGTGGCTGTCGGTAAAGCGGTCGATGGAACGATGCAGCTGGATCGCCGATTCGATTTGCGGGCTGAACTGGCCCTGCAGGCGGCCTTTCACGAAGTCGCCATAGAGGCTGCCCAGCAGTTGCGCAGGAAGTTGGCCGCCCAGGTGCAGATGTGCGAGATAATTCATGGCGTGCAGTCTACCACTGCGCTCAACGTATCGTTATAACCCGATATACCGAATAAGCCTAGGCTCAGACCAAAATCATATTGGTCTATCGGGATAGACCGATATAAAGTTCGCCTCATCGCGATATAACGCTGTACGACACCGAGCACCTGCCATGTCCATCGACCTCGACGAAATAATAAAAGCCCTGGCGCACCCAGTACGACGAGACATCCTCACCTGGCTGAAAGACCCGAAAGTGCAATTTCCCGAACAACTGCACAACCACGAATACGGCATCTGCGCCGGGCAGATCGACCAACGCTGCGGCTTGTCCCAGTCGACCGTGTCGGCCCACCTGGCCACCCTGCAACGCGCCGGGTTGATCAGCAGCCAGAAAGCCGGCCAGTGGCACTTTTTCAAACGCAACGAGGACACCATCCAGGCCTTCCTCGCCGCGCTCACCACCGAACTCAGCGCGCACGACAGCGCCGCGTTGTAACAAGGAAACGCTAATGCCCCTCTCGCTACTCATACTGGCCCTCAGCGCCTTCGCCATCGGCACCACCGAGTTCGTCATCATGGGCTTGCTGCCCGATGTGGCGGCGGACCTGGGTGTGTCGATTCCTGGCGCCGGCTGGCTGGTGACCGGCTACGCCCTGGGCGTGGCCATCGGCGCACCGTTCATGGCACTGGCCACCGCCAAGCTGCCACGCAAGGCCGCGCTAGTAGCGTTGATGGGCATCTTCATTATCGGCAACCTGCTCTGCGCCCTGGCCAGTGACTACAACGTGCTGATGTTTGCCCGTGTCGTCACCGCGCTGTGCCACGGTGCGTTCTTTGGGATTGGTTCAGTCGTAGCCGCCAACCTGGTGCCGGCCAACAAGCGGGCTTCGGCCGTGGCCTTGATGTTCACCGGCCTGACTCTGGCCAACGTGTTGGGCGTGCCGTTGGGCACGGCTCTCGGCCAGGAAGCCGGCTGGCGTTCGACCTTCTGGGCGGTGACGGTGATTGGGGTGGTGGCGTTGATCGGCCTGATCCGCTTCCTGCCGGCCAAGCGCGATGAAGAGAAACTCGACATGCGCGCCGAACTGGCCGCCCTCAAGGGTGCTGGCATCTGGCTGTCGCTGAGCATGACCGCGCTGTTTGCCGCGTCCATGTTCACCCTCTTCACTTACGTCGCACCGTTGCTGGGCGATGTCACCGGCGTGTCGCCCAAAGGCGTGACCTGGACCCTATTGTTGATCGGCCTGGGCCTCACCGTGGGCAACATCATTGGCGGCAAGCTGGCCGACAAGCGCCTGGCGGCCACCCTGATCGGCGTGTTCATCAGCATGGCGGTGGTCTCCACCGCACTGACCTGGACCAGCGTCGCCGTGATCCCGACCGAAATCACCCTGTTCCTGTGGGCCACCGCATCGTTCGCCGCCGTGCCTGCGTTGCAGATCAACGTGGTGACCTTCGGCAAGGCCGCGCCGAACCTGGTGTCCACCCTGAACATCGGTGCTTTCAACATCGGCAACGCCCTCGGCGCCTGGGTCGGCGGCAGTGTGATTGCCCACGGTTTCGGCCTGACCAGCGTGCCCTTGGCCGCAGCGGCCCTGGCGATCCTCGCGCTGTTGGTGACCCTGATTACTTTCCGTCAGAGCGGCGATGCCGACCTGGCCCCTGCGACTAACTGATCCACTTCAAAGACAAAGGTGTTTTCCCCATGACGACTATTTTCGATCCGATCAAACTGGGCGACCTGGAACTGTCGAACCGCATCATCATGGCGCCGCTGACCCGCTGCCGTGCCGACGCCGGTCGCGTGCCCAACGCGCTGATGGCCGAGTACTACGTGCAACGCGCCTCCGCCGGGCTGATCCTCAGCGAAGCCACGTCCGTGACGCCGCTGGGCGTGGGCTACCCGGACACGCCGGGTATCTGGTCCAACGACCAGGTGCGCGGCTGGGCCAATGTCACCAAGGCCATCCATGGCGCAGGCGGCAAGATCTTCCTGCAACTGTGGCACGTGGGGCGTATTTCCCATGAGTCGTACCTGAACGGCGAAAGCCCGGTGGCCCCGAGCGCCATCCAGCCTAAAGGCCACGTGAGCCTGGTGCGCCCACTGGCCGACTACCCGACGCCACGCGCACTGGAAACCGCTGAAATAGCTGACATCGTCGACGCCTACCGCACCGGTGCCGAGAACGCCAAGGCCGCTGGTTTCGACGGCGTGGAAATCCACGGCGCCAACGGTTACCTGCTTGACCAGTTCCTGCAGAGCAGCACCAATAAACGCACTGACCAGTACGGCGGCTCCCTGGAAAACCGTGCACGCCTGCTGCTGGAAGTGACTGACGCAGCCATCGAAGTCTGGGGCGCTGGCCGTGTGGGTGTGCACCTGGCACCACGCGCCGACTCTCACGACATGGGCGACGACAACCTGGCGGAAACCTTCACCTACGTCGCCAGCGAACTGGGCAAGCGTGGCATTGCCTTCATCTGCTCCCGTGAGAAAGAAGCCGGCGACAGCCTCGGCCCACAGCTCAAGAAAGCCTTCGGCGGCGTGTACATCGCCAACGAACGCTTTACCAAGGACAGCGCCAACGCCTGGCTGGCCTCGGGCAAAGCGGATGCAGTGGCCTTCGGTGTGCCGTTCATTGCCAACCCTGACCTGCCAGCGCGTCTGAAGGCTGATGCGCCACTGAACGAAGCGCATCCGGAAACCTTCTATGGCAAAGGCCCAGTCGGCTACATCGACTACCCTACGCTGGCGATCTGACGTAACAAGCTGAAACGAAAAAGCCCCGGTTCGCAGGAACCGGGGCTTTTTCATGGAGGCCAGGAAACATTCCTTCACAGCCCTGCAACAAAATCGCTACAAAATACTTAGGCGGCTACCTATCAACTGCCCGCCAGCCCGTATATAAAGTCACCCCACCGATCAGGCGGAAGGACGATTGACTGTCCTTGGGCTTTACTGTTGACACAACCTGATGCAATTACGCATTTTGTCTTAATTGCGCAGGCTGGGGCTCCAGCGCAGCATGTCCAACCCGGCATCCACCCAGCGCTCGGCGTCCTGATGCAGTTGGAAGCTGTCGGGAACCAGCAGCCACTGGCCGATCAGCCCGTTGATGTAGGCGTGGATGCACACCGCGCCACGGGTGGTATCGAGGTTTTCCGGCAGTTGCCCGCGATGGACCGCGTTACGCAAGGTCAGGCCGATGCGCAGGTTGCATTCCAGGCTGTGGGTCTGACGCTGGCGACGCATGTCGCACATTTCATCGGTGAATTCGCACTTATGGAACAAGATCTCGTTGATGCGCCGGGTTTTCGGGTCCAGGGCCACTTGATGAAACAAATGAATCAACAGCTTGCGCATACAGCCCAGCGGGTCGAGTTCATCCTCGCTTTCACTCGCCCTGGCCAACTCGTCCAGCGGCTCATGCAGCGTGTCGAGCAGCGCCTGCAGCAAATCGGATTTGTTACTGAAATGCCAATAGATGGCACCCCGCGTCACACCGGCCAGCGCGGCGATGTCCGCCAGCGTGGTCCGCGCGACGCCGCGCTCATAGAAGGCTTGCTCGGCGGCTTGAAGAATCTGGCTGCGCGTTTCCTGAGCTTCCTCTTTGGTGCGACGAACCATGGCAGTACAACCTCAATCAGGGCACTTGAGACTATCGTTAACGCAGAATTAACCGTCGGTAACGATCATCCGAATATTTGTGGGACGACACCGTCATGGGTGGCGAACGTAATGAAATCGAGGCTTTGGGCGTTGCTTTGTCAACATTCCGCGCAGCCTGTCAAGAGTTTACAAACAACCATGAACGTAAGTATATTGCGTAGCAAGCTACTTATCCAGTCAGCGCTTGTTTTTTACCCTTCCACACTTCTTGTGCGCACCCTGCGCGCCTGACCCGAGGATCTTCATGCAACTTAAGCCAGCTGTTACCGCTCTGGTCACTGCCGTCGCCCTGGCATCGCTGCTCAGCGGATGTAAAAAGGAAGAAGCGGCTCCGCCCGCTCAAACCCCTCAGGTCGGCGTGGTCACCATTCAACCGCAAGCCTATACCCTGACGTCCGAGCTGCCAGGCCGCACCACCGCCTACCGCATCGCGGAAGTTCGCCCACAGGTCAACGGCATCATTCTTAAGCGATTGTTCAAGGAAGGCGCGGACGTAAAGGAAGGGCAGCAGCTCTACCAGATCGACCCGTCGGTGTATGACGCCACCCTGAAAAGCGCACAAGCCAGCCTGACCCAGACCAAGTCCATCTCCGACCGCTACAAGCAGTTGGTCGATGAACAAGCCGTCAGCCGCCAGGAATACGACACCGCCGTCGCCAACCGCATGACCGCGGAAGCAAACGTTCAAACGGCCCAGATCAACGTGCGTTACACCAAAGTGTTCGCGCCGATCTCCGGGCGTATCGGCCGTTCTTCGGTGACCGAAGGCGCGCTGGTCAGCAACGGCCAAGCCGACTCCATGGCCGTGATCCAGCAACTGGACCCGATCTACGTCGACGTCACGCAGTCTTCGGCTGAAATGCTGAAATTGCGCCGCGACCTGGAAAGCGGCCAGCTGGAAAAAGCCGGCGCCAATGCCGCCAAGGTCAAGCTGACCCTGGAAGACGGTAGCGCCTACGGCCAGGACGGCAAACTGGAATTCTCCGAAGTGTCGGTTGACCAGACCACCGGTTCCGTGACCCTGCGCGCCGTGTTCCCCAACCCTGACCACACCCTGCTGCCGGGCATGTTCGTACACGCCCAGTTACAAGCTGGCGTGAACAGCAAAGCCATCCTGGCACCACAACAAGGCGTGACCCGCGATATCAAAGGTATCCCGACTGCCATGGTGGTGAACAAGGACAACAAGGTAGAACAGCGTCAACTGGTGGCCAACCGCACTGCCGGCGCCTACTGGCTGGTGGAAAAAGGCCTGAACGCCGGTGACCGTGTGATCACCGAAGGCCTGCAATTCATCAAGCCGGGCATCGAAGTCAAGGTCAAGGACGCCGACAACGCCAAGCCTGCCGGTTCTGCTCCAGCTCCTGCTGCCGCTGCTGGCCAGGGGGAGTAACCCATGTCGAAATTTTTTATCGACCGTCCCATTTTCGCCTGGGTAATTGCCCTGGTGATCATGCTGGTCGGGGCACTGTCGATCCTGAAGTTGCCCATCAACCAATACCCGGCCATTGCGCCCACCGCCATCGACATCCAGGTGACCTACCCAGGCGCGTCCGCACAAACCGTGCAGGACACCGTGGTGCAGGTCATCGAGCAACAGCTCAACGGTATCGACAACCTGCGTTATGTCGCCTCGGACAGTAACTCCGACGGCAGCATGACCATCACCGCGACGTTCAACCAGGGTACCAACCCGGACATCGCCCAGGTCCAGGTGCAGAACAAGCTGAACCTGGCGACCCCATTGCTGCCGCAAGAAGTGCAGCAACAGGGTATCCGCGTGACCAAGTCGGTGAAGAACTTCCTGATGGTGATCGGTCTGGTGTCGGAAGACGGCAGCATGACCAAGGACGACCTGTCCAACTACATCGTGTCCAACATCCAGGACCCGATCTCGCGTACCGCGGGTGTGGGTGACTTCCAGGTGTTCGGTTCGCAGTACGCCATGCGGATCTGGCTCGACCCGGCCAAGCTGAACAACTACCAGTTGACCCCGGTCGACGTCAGCACCGCCATCGCGGCCCAGAACGTCCAGGTGGCCACCGGCCAATTGGGCGGCCTGCCTGCCCTGCCCGGCACCCAGCTGAACGCGACCATCATCGGCAAGACCCGTCTGCAGACTGCCGAGCAGTTCGGCAAGATCCTGATGAAGGTGAACGCCGACGGCTCGCAGGTTCGCCTGCGTGACATCGCACGTATCGAACTGGGCGGCCAGAACTACAGCATCAGTGCGCAGTTCAACGGCAAGCCAGCCTCCGGTATGGCGATCAAGCTCGCATCGGGCGCCAACGCCCTGGACACCGCCAAGGCCATCCGCGCCACCGTGGCGTCGCTGGAACCGTTTTTCCCGCCTGGCATGAAGGCAGTGGTGCCGTATGACACCACGCCGGTGGTGACCGAATCGATCTCCGGTGTGGTGCACACCCTGGTCGAAGCGATCGTGCTGGTGTTCCTGGTGATGTTCCTGTTCCTGCAGAACTTCCGCGCCACCATCATCACCACCATGACGGTGCCAGTGGTATTGCTGGGTACCTTCGGGATCCTGGCCGCGTTCGGCTTCACCATCAACACCCTGACCATGTTCGGCATGATCTTGGCCATCGGCTTGCTGGTGGACGATGCCATCGTGGTGGTAGAAAACGTCGAGCGGGTGATGGCGGAGGAACACCTGTCGCCTAAAGAAGCGACGGTGAAATCCATGGGCCAGATCCAGGGCGCCCTGGTCGGTATTGCCCTGGTACTGTCGGCGGTACTGTTGCCGATGGCGTTCTTCGGTGGCTCCACCGGTGTGATCTACAAACAGTTCTCTATCACCATCGTTTCGGCCATGGCGTTGTCGGTACTGGTTGCCCTGATCTTCACCCCGGCCTTGTGCGCCACCATGCTCAAGCCGATCGACCCGGAAAAACACGGCCAACCCAAGCGTGGTTTCTTCGGCTGGTTCAACCGCACCTTCGACCGTGGCGTACTGAGCTACGAGCGCGGCGTGGGCAACATGATCAAGCACAAGTTTCCAGCATTCTTCGTGTACCTGATCATCTTCGTCGGCATGATCTGGCTGTTCACCCGCATCCCGAGCGCGTTCCTGCCGGAAGAAGACCAGGGCGTGATCTTTGCCCAGGTGCAGACCCCGGTCGGTTCTTCGGCTGAGCGTACGCAAAAAGTCATCGACGACATGCGTGCCTTCCTGCTCAACGACAAGGAAGGCGAGCCGGGCGAAGGCAAGGCCGTGAAATCGGTGTTTACCGTCAACGGCTTCAACTTCGCCGGCCGTGGCCAGAGTTCGGGCCTGGCGTTCGTGATGCTCAAGCCGTGGGATGAGCGCGATTCGTCCATGTCGGTGTTCGAAGTGGCCAAGCGGGCCCAGGGTTACTTCTTCGGGGCTTTCAAGGACGCCATGGTATTTGCCATCGTGCCGCCTTCGGTTCTGGAATTAGGTAACGCCACCGGTTTCGACGTGTTCCTGCAAGACCAGGGCGGCGTCGGTCACGAAAAACTGATGGAAGCGCGTAACCAGTTCCTGGGAATGGCAGCACAAAGCAAGATCCTGGCGGGTGTGCGCCCTAACGGCGTGAACGATGAGCCGCAGTACGAACTCACCGTCGACGACGAGAAGGCCAGCGCCCAGGGCATCACTTTGTCGAGCATCAACCAGACCCTGGCGATTGCCCTGGGTGGCAGCTACGTCAACGACTTCATCGACCGTGGTCGGGTGAAGAAGGTGTACGTGCAAGGCGAAGCCGCTGGCCGGATGTCCCCGGAAGACCTGGACAAGTGGTACGTGCGCAGTGACTCCGGGAAAATGGTGCCGATGTCGGCCATTTCCTCGGGCAAGTGGATCTACGGTTCGCCGAAGCTCTCGCGGTACAACGGTGTAGCGGCGATGGAAATCCTCGGTACCCCGGCACCGGGCTACAGTACCGGTGATGCGATGGCCGAAGTCGAGCGTATCGCCAAGCAATTGCCGGCCGGCGTGGGCTATGCCTGGACGGGCCTGTCGTACGAAGAACGTCTGTCCGGCTCCCAGGCGCCTGCGCTGTACGCCCTGTCGCTGCTGGTGGTGTTCCTGTGCCTCGCGGCCCTGTACGAAAGCTGGTCGATCCCGATTGCGGTAGTACTCGTGGTGCCGCTGGGCGTGGTGGGTGCGTTGATCGCCACCAGCATGCGCGGACTGTCCAACGACGTGTTCTTCCAGGTGGGCTTGTTGGTGACGGTGGGTCTGGCGGCGAAGAACGCCATCCTGATCGTGGAGTTCGCCAAAGAGCTTCACGAACAGGGCAAAGGCATCGTCGAGGCGGCCATCGAGGCATCTCGTATGCGTCTGCGCCCGATCATCATGACCTCCATGGCGTTCATCCTCGGCGTACTGCCGCTGGCGATCTCCTCGGGCGCAGGCTCAGGTAGCCAGCACGCCATCGGTACCGGTGTAATTGGCGGTATGATCACGGCCACTGTGCTGGCGATCTTCTGGGTGCCTTTGTTCTTCGCAACCGTATCCGCCGCTGGCGAACGTAAAAAGACTGACACAACTGAAACCCCTAAAGAGGCTGGCCAATGAGCAAGTCGCTACTTTCCCTAGCGGTCACGGCATTCGTGCTCAGTGGCTGCTCGCTGATACCTGACTATCAGCGCCCCGAAGCGCCGGTGGCCGCACAGTTCCCGCAGGGGCCGGCGTATTCGTCGGCCCAGGCGCCGAGCCAGGCCGCTGCCGAGCAGGGCTGGAAGCAGTTTTTCCATGACCCTGCCCTGCAACAGCTGATCCAGACCGCGCTGGTGAACAACCGTGACCTGCGTGTCGCGGCCCTGAACATCGACGCCTACGCCGCGCAGTACCAGATCCAGCGCGCCGACCTGTTCCCGGCCGTGTCGGCCACGGGCAGCGGCAGCCGTTCGCGTACCCCGGCCCGCCTGTCGCAGACCGGCGAATCGACCATCAGCAGCCAATACTCGGCCGGTCTCGGGATCAGCTCCTATGAGCTGGACCTGTTCGGTCGCGTACGCAGCCTGAGTGAAGAAGCCCTGCAAAAGTACTTCGCCACTGAAGAAGCACGGCGCAGTACCCAGATCAGCCTGGTGGCCAGTGTGGCCAATGCGTACCTGACCTGGCAGGCCGACAAGGAACTGCTCAAGCTGACCCAGGACACCCTGGGCGCGTTCGAACAGAGCTTCAAGCTCACCTCGCGCAGCAACGAAGTCGGTGTGGCCTCGGCTCTCGACCTGAGCCAGGCGCGCACCTCGGTGGAAAACGCCCGCGTGCAGCTTGCCCGGTATACGCGCCAAGTGGCCCAGGACGAAAACAGCCTGACCCTGCTGCTGGGTACCGGCCTGCCGGCGAATATCGCCAGCAAGCCGCTGTCGGATGACCTGCTCAGCGAAGTGCCGGCTGGCTTGCCGTCCGACCTGCTGCAACGTCGTCCCGATATCGTCCAGGCCGAGTACAATCTCAAGGCCGCCAACGCCAACATCGGCGCAGCCCGTGCAGCGTTCTTCCCGAGCATCACCCTGACCGCCAGCGCCGGCACCGCGAGCCCGAACCTGGGCGGCTTGTTCAAGGGTGGTTCGGGCACCTGGTCGTTCGCCCCGCAGATCAACATCCCGATCTTCAACGCCGGCAGCCTGCGCGCCAGCCTGGACTACTCGAAGATCCAGAAAGAGATCAACGTGGCGAACTACGAGAAGGCCATTCAGACCGGCTTCCAGGAAGTCTCCGACGGCCTCGCCGCACGTGAGACCTACAAGCAGCAACTGGATGCCCAGCGTGGCTTCGTCGCGGCCAACCAGGATTACTACCGCCTGGCCGAGCGTCGCTACCGCATTGGTGTCGACAGCAACCTGACGTTCCTCGATGCCCAGCGCCAACTGTTCAGTGCCCAGCAATCGCTGATCACTGATCGCCTGGCGCAGCTGACCAGCGAGGTCAACCTGTACAAGGCCCTCGGCGGCGGTTGGAACGAGCAGACCGCGAAGAACGAGCCGTTGAAAGAAGAAGCACCGGCGCTTAAGTTGTTCTGATAGCACCTGCATCAACAAAGCCCACCTCTTGGTGGGCTTTGTTGTTTTCAGGGGCTGACCAACTTGCGTTCGATCATCGCCCACAACCCGCTCTCCCCCACTTTCATCGCCCCCGCACCGCCCCGCACCATGGCCGCCACCTGCATAAACCCAATAACAACAGGTCCTTTCGCCATGAGCACTTTCCACCCGCGCCGGCTCTTGCTGGCAACCGCTGTCGCCAGTCTTGCCTTGCCCGTCTTCGCTGAAGAACACGGTTTTCTCGAAGACGCCAGCGCCAACCTGAACCTGCGCAACTTCTTCTTCAACCGCAACTACACCAACCCCACCAAGGCCCAGGGCGGCGCGCAGGAGTGGACGCAGAGCTTCATCCTCGACGCCAAGTCCGGCTTTACCCAGGGCTCCGTGGGTTTCGGCGTCGATGTGTTGGGGCTGTATTCGTTGAAGCTGGATGGCGGTCGCGGCACCGGGGGCACCAACTGTTGCCGTTGGATCACGATGGCCGCCCGGCGGATGAATTCGGGCGTCTCGGGGTGGCGTTCAAGGCGCGCATTTCCAAGACCGAAGTGAAGGTCGGCGAGTGGATGCCGGTGCTGCCGATCCTGCGCTCGGACGACGGCCGCTCCCTGCCGCAAACCCTGCGCGGCGGGCAGATCACCTCGAAAGAAATCGACGGCCTGACCCTCTACGGCGGCCAGTTCCGCGCCAACAGCCCACGTGACGACAGCAGCATGACGGACATGTCGATGTTCGGAAAAACCGCCTTCACCTCGGACCGCTTCAACTTCCAGGGCGCCGAGTACGCGTTCAACGACAAGCGCACCCAGATTGGCCTATGGAATGCGCAACTCAAGGACATCTATAGCCAGCAGTTCGTCAACCTGATCCACAGCCAGCCCATCGGCGACTGGACCCTGGGCGCCAACCTCGGCTTTTTCTACGGCAAGGACGATGGCAGCGCCCGCGCCGGCGACCTGGACAACAAGACCTGGTCCGGCCTGTTCTCCGCCAAGTACGGCGGCAACACCTTCTACGTCGGCCTGCAGAAACTCACCGGCAACAGCGCCTGGATGCGCGTCAACGGCACCAGCGGCGGCACTTTGGCTAACGATAGTTACAACTCAAGCTACGACAACGCCCAGGAAAAATCCTGGCAGGTACGCCACGACTACAACTTCGCCGCCCTCGGCGTGCCCGGCCTGACCCTGATGAACCGCTACATCAGCGGCAGCAACGTGCACACCGGTACGATTACCGACGGCAAGGAATGGGGTCGCGAAAGCGAACTGGGCTACACCGTGCAAAGCGGCAGCCTGAAAAACCTCACGGTGCGCCTGCGCAACTCCAGCATGCGCCGCGACTACAGCAATAATGAGTTCGATGAGAACCGGTTGATCGTCAGCTACCCGATCAGTTTGCTGTAAGACCTTATTACAACCTCGCAGGAACGTTTTGCCGCAGAGGGACACTTCCAAAAGGCAGGCATACCGCCTGACTCGTCGAAAGGGATCTCAAATGGAAGTGTCCAAAAGCCTTGAAAACGCGCACCGCCCTCCTCTGAACGGCGAGCACCACTCGCCGCAAGCCCCGGTAGTCTCGGTTGAGAACAGTCGCTACGTACCCATCGTCGCCCCTCAACTGCCGTTCACACCGGAGAATCAGATCCAGGTCTACGTACAACCGGTCCTGGATGACGGCACCTTGAAAGCCAGCTGCCAATCGGTCTGGGAAGAAGATGTGACTTACAGTCTGAAGAACACCCTGATCCTCGAAACCGGTGACAAAGCCGACCAGATCCATGTCAGCCAGACACGCGCAGGACAGTTGGATGTTCGGGTCAAAGGTCGGTTGTATCGTTTCGACAGTGAGGATAAAGACGGCAAGCCCCTGACCTTTCACTTCAAAACCCATGGCGGCGACGACAACATCCGCATCGACGCCAATGTGACTCAGCCTGTCATCGTGGACGCCGGCGACGGCAATGACCGCGTACAGGCCGGCGGCGGTTACACCCGTGTGTTCGGCGGCAAAGGCGATGATGTGCTGCGTCTCGGCAGTGGCCTGGGTTATGCCGAGGGCGGCGACGGTAACGACACACTCATGGGCGGTACTGGCGACAACATCCTGTATGGCAACAATGGCGATGACCGTCTCTACGCGGGCGCGGGCCCCAAGCACAAAACCAGCTACCTGGATGGTGGCAACGGCAATGATCGACTCTACGCAGGAAACGGGCATACGGTCCTGCACGGCGGTGCCGGGGACGATCGCCTGATAGGCCACGACCGCACCACCTTCTACACCGGCGACGGCCGCGACACGGTGATCGCCAACCGCCCAGGCGACCTGATCTACGGTAAACCCGACGATACGATCAACCACCTCAACGGTTCGCGGTTTACCGCGGTGTCGGCCGCCCAGGAACCTCAAACAGGGTTTGTGATCAAGGGTTCGGCCGAGTTTATCCAACGGGTCGAGGACGACCTGGCCCTGATGCGCCGGTCTCCCATCGGGCAACAGATGCTGGCCGCGATGAGCGCCATCGCCCAGCGCAACGGCGCACCGGTGACCGTCGTCGAAGACTTGGTCGACCTTGGCAGCGGCTATGTGTATGGCAGCCAGGAGCTCAAGGCCTTGTTTGGCTTTGAACGCGCACCTATTGTCGGCGACGATCCCAAATGGGGCTTCATGGTCGACGGTGTGCCGGGGTCGCAGGCTGACCGGGCTGAAATCAGCTATAACCGCTCCTCAGTGGACACCGTCGCTGGCGTGACCTACGCCTCCATCACGACGCTTTACCACGAAATGGTGCATGCCTATAACGCAGGTAATGGCACCGCTTTGACCGGCTCGACCACTGAAACATTTGAGGGCGAGCAACACGATGTCCCCAACAGCGAACGTCAGGCCGTAGGGCTGCCCACTACGCCCGCGACCCCACCCAACCCCAAACCCCTGACTGAAAACGCCTTGAATGAAGAAATGGGCAAGCCGCTGCGCCCTCAATACGTCGGCTGACCCTTGGCGACGCTCGTTTGTCAGCCGGTAACCTCACACAGCCGATCTTGCTGTATGGTGCGCGCCTGCCGCTGCTGATCCACTCAGCAGCGGCCTTTATTCGAGCCTGCGCCCACCATGAAATCCTTCGCCATCGTATCCGCCGTATTTGCCCTGGCCCTGAGCCTCAGCGGCTGCATTGGCTCGCCCATCGCTCTCACGCCAGAGACCGAGCAGCGCCTGCAAACCCAGGCGCCGATCCGTTTCCTGCTGACCTTCGATGACGGCCCGAGTGCATCGGGCTACAACAACCCGAGCCGTTCGGTGGTGGCCGACCTGGCGCAGAACCCGGTGCTGCCGGGGATCAAAGCGGTGTTTTTTCTGCAGACCGAAGCCGCTCGATCGGGCGGCAGCTCACGGGGTCGCAAGACCATGGAACGCGAATACGCGGCCGGTCACGTCCTGGCCTTCCACACAGCTACGGGGTTTCACACCAACCACCGCTGGCTGAACGATACCGAACTGGAAAGCACCCTCACCCAAGGCGCCGCCGACATCGCCGCGATCACAGGTGCGCCACCGGTGCTGGTGCGCCCGCCGTTCTGGAATTACGACCGACGCACCTTCGCCGCCTACCAGCGCCACGGCATGCACGTGTTGCTGACGGACCTGAGTGCCAATGACGGCAAGATCTGGGGCTTCAACGGCAGCCCGCGCCGCCGAGCCAACCTGTACCGGCAACTGTCGGTGGTGCGCGAACGCATTGCCTTGGGTGAATTGCCGACGGTGGACGGCGTGATACCGGTGGTGGTGACCTTCCACGACATCAATCGCTACACCGCGCGGCATCTGCAGGAGTACCTGCAGATCCTGCTGGACAGCGCCCGGATCAACGGCGTGAAGACCGCCGCCGAACCTTTCTACACCGACACGGCCCAGCTAAACCGCGCAGCGCTGGCGCGTACGGTCAGGGATGTGAATGAAGCCGTGCATTTGCCGGGCGTATGGAATTGGGTGTGGGACGCCGACTCCCACTAACCCCTATTCCCGTGACTCAACCCCCAGCTCGTCCCACACCGACTCCGCCAGGTGAAACGTGGCATTCGCCGCCGGGATCCCGCAGTAGATCGCGCTCTGCATCAGCACTTCCTTGATCTCGGCCCGGGTCACGCCATTGCTCGCCGCGGCGCGCAGGTGCAGCTTGAGTTCTTCACTGCGGTTCATGCCGATCAGCATGGCAATGGTGATCAGGCTGCGGGTGTGCCGGGGCAGACCGGGACGCGTCCAGATGTCACCCCAGGCGTGGCGGGTGATCATTTCCTGGAACTCGCTGTTGAATTCGGTCAGGGCATTGAGGCTGCGGTCGACATGGGCATCGCCCAGCACTTCGCGGCGCACGTGCAGGCCTTCGGCATAACGTTGTTTCTCGTCCACAAAAAGCTCCTCAGCGGGTCAACAAAAAATCAATGACGCAGTCGCTGAACGCAGCGCCGGCCTGCACATTGGACAGGTGCGCCGCATAGAACTCGGCGTACTCGGCGCCCTGCACATGGTTCTGGATAAAGTGGCCACCCGACGGCGGTGTGACGGCGTCTTCGGTGCCGGCAATGACCAGGGTTGGCACTTTTATTGAAGCCAGTTGCTCACGGAAATCCGCATCACGCACCGCCGCACAGTTGGCGGCATAACCTTCGGGCGATGTGGCCGCCAGCATGTCGGTAATCTGCTTGGCCTGGTGTGGGTTGGCCGCCGCAAAGTCTGCGGTGAACCAGCGTGCAATCGACGCATCGCGCAACGCCACCATCGCCGCCGCCCCGTCACGTAGCACCATTTCAATGCGCGGGTTCCACACCTCGGGTGTGCCGATCTTGGCGGCGGTGTTGCACACCACCAGGCGCTGCAGACGTTGGCCTGCATGGATGCCCAGCCATTGGCCGATCAAGCCGCCCATGGACAGCCCGCAGAAATGCGCGCGTTGGATATCCAGTGCATCCAGCAATGCGATCACATCCTGACCGAGTTGCCCGATGCTGTAGGGGCCCGGAGTCACCAGGGACTTGCCATGGCCACGGGTATCGAAACGCAGCACGCGAAAATGTTGGGTGAAGGCCGAGATCTGGATGTCCCACATGTGCAGGTCGGTGCCCAGCGAGTTGGAGAGCACCAGCACCGGTGCATCCTCAGGCCCATCCAATTGGTAATGCAGTTCGCCCTCGGCGAGTTGTACAAAGGCCACGGTGGTCTCCTCAAGCAAAGTGTTCGGCTACGGCGCGGGTGACCCAGGTGTGGGCCTGGCCCAGGTAGTGGGCGGGATCGAGCAAACGGTCCAGTTCAGTTGCGGACAGTTCGGCGGTGACCTGGGGTTCGTCCGCCAATACCGCACGCAGGTGACGACCCTCTGCGACGGCACGCTTGCAGCATTGTTCCAGCAGATGGTGCGCGGTTTCACGCCCGAGACGCTGGGCAAGCACGATGCTGACGGCTTCGGCCAACACCAGGCCCTGGGTCAGGTCGAGGTTGTGCGCCATGCGCTGCGGGTCGACTTCCAAGCCTTCGCTCACCAACAACGCCTGTTGCAACGCACCGGAGACCAAACGGCAGATCTCCGGCAGGGTTTCCCATTCGGCGTGCCACAGGCCCAGGCTGCGTTCATGCTCCTGGGGCATGGCGCTGAACATCGTCGAGACCAGGCCCGGCACACGGGTGGCGGCACTGATCAGCACCGCAGCGCCCACCGGGTTGCGTTTATGCGGCATGGTGGAGGAACCGCCCTTGCCCGGTGCGGATGGCTCAAACACCTCGGCGGCTTCAGTCTGCATCAACAAGCTGATATCACGGCCCAGCTTCCCCAGGCTGCCGGCGATCAAACCGAGGGCGCTGGCGAACTCCACCAAACGATCCCGCTGGGTGTGCCAGGGTTGTTCGGGCAAGGTCAATTGCAACTCAGCCGCCAGCGCTTCGGCCACCGGCATGGCCTGTTCGCCCAGCGCTGCGAGGGTTCCCGAGGCGCCACCGAATTGCAGCACCAGCAAACGCGGTTTCAGTTCAGCTAGACGCTGCCGATTGCGCGTCACCGCGCCCAGCCAACCGGCGATTTTCATCCCCAGGGTGACCGGTGTTGCATGCTGCAACCAGGTACGCCCGGCCAATGGCACGCCGGCGTAGCGCTGGGCCTGGGCGGCAAGTATGTCGCCCAGACGCATCAGGTCTGACTCGATCAATTCCACCGCTCGCCGCACTTGCAGCACCAGGCCGGTGTCCATCACGTCCTGGCTGGTCGCGCCCAAATGCACGTAGCGCTCGGCCCCGGCATCTTCACTGGCAATCAACTTGCCCAGCGCCTTCACCAGCGGAATCGCCGAATTCCCCGCCGTGGCAATTGCCACGCCGAGGGCATCCACGTCGTACAACGACGCCAAGCAGGCCTGGGCAATCGGTGCAACGGCGGCCTGGGGAATCAAGCCGACCTGGGCCTGGGCCCGGGCCAAGCCCGCTTCAAAATCCAGCATGCCCTGCAAGCGTCCCCTGTCGCAAAACACCTCGGCCATGCTGCCCGCCGTGAAGTAAGCGTCGAACAATTGATTGCTCGTGCGCAGTGTCATAACGCGTCCCTTATAGGTCGTGGTGCAAGTACTCCGCCTGTTTCGGCAGGCGCAGGCTGAACAGGAAGGCCACCGCCATCATGCCGGTGACGTACCAGTAGAAGGTGTTTTCCATGCCCATGGATTTGAGGCCCAGGGCCACGTATTCCGCCGAACCACCGAAGATCGCGTTGGCCACCGCATAGGCCAGGCCCACGCCCAGGGCACGCACGTGCGGCGGGAACATTTCCGCTTTCACCAGGCCGCTGATCGAGGTGTAGAAGCTGACAATGGCAAGGGCCAGGGAGATCAGCACAAAGGCCAGGAACGGGTTGGTCACGGTTTTCAGGGTCAGCAGGATCGGCACGGTGCACAGGGTGCCAAGGGCGCCGAACCAGAGCATCGAATTACGACGGCCGATCTTGTCCGAGAGCATGCCGAACAGCGGCTGCATGCACATGTAGACGAACAGCGCGCCGGTCATGATGTAGCTGGCGGTCTTGGCGTGCATCCCGGCGGTGTTCACCAGGTATTTCTGCATGTAGGTGGTAAAGGTGTAGAAGATCAGCGAGCCGCCGGCGGTGTAGCCGAGCACGGTGATGAAGGCCGCCTTGTGGTTGCGGAACAACGCGGCCACGCTGCCGGCGTCCTTGTCCTGGCGCATTTCCTTGCTGGTGGTTTCCTTGAGGGTGCGACGCAGCAGCAGGGAGATCACCGCCGCAATGGCGCCGATCACGAACGGAATCCGCCAGCCCCAGGCGCGCAATTCTTCTTCGGTGAGGATCTGTTGCAGGATCACCACCACCAGCACCGCCAGCAGTTGCCCGCCGATCAGGGTCACGTACTGGAACGAGGCGAAGAAACCGCGCTGGCCCTTGAGCGCGACTTCACTCATGTAGGTCGCGGTGGTGCCGTATTCGCCACCCACCGACAAGCCCTGGAACAGCCGCGCCACCAACAGCAACGCCGGAGCCCAGGCGCCGATGTCTTTGTAGGTAGGCAAGAAAGCGATGACCAGGGAACCGGCGCACATCATCAGCACCGAGATCATCATCGAGTTCTTGCGCCCGTGCTTATCGGCCACCCGGCCAAACAGCCAGCCACCGATAGGTCGCATCAGGAAGCCGGCAGCGAACACACCGGCAGTGTTGAGCAGTTGGACCGTGGGGTCGTCCGACGGGAAAAACGCCGGTGCAAAGTAAATGGCGCAGAAGGCGTAGACGTAGAAGTCGAACCATTCGACGAGGTTGCCGGAGGATGCCCCGACGATCGCAAAAATCCGTTTGCTGCGTTCTTCTCCGGTGTAGTGACTGGTTGTTGTTGTCATGTTTTTTCACTCAGTGGGAACGGTTATAGCCTAGACATACTTTGCAACAAGCTCGTTCCGCAACAAGACTTTTAGGCATGTCGTGCCTGCGAGGGCCTCTTCGCGGGCAAGCCCGCTCCCACAGTTGACTGCATTCCAGAGTTGGAACTCGATCGAATGTGGGAGCGGGCTTGCTCGCGAATGATCTCAAGCCAACTCAATAATCAAAGAACACTGTTTCCCGGTCTGTGCCCTGCAACACCACATTCCACTGATGCACACCCTCTGCATCCTGCTTGGCAATCAAGGTTTCGCGCCGCTCTGCCGGCACACACGCCAGCAACGGGTCATCCCCATTCAGCGCCTCGCCCTCGAAATAGATCCGCGTCAGCAAGTGCTTCACCAAGCCACGGGCAAACACCAGCACCACCAGGTGCGGTGCCTGGGTCGTGCCTTTCAGGCCCGGCACCGCACCCGGCTTGATGGTGGTAAAGCGAAACCGCCCTTCAGCATCCACCGGCACCCGGCCGAAGCCTTCGAAGTTCGAGTCGACGGCTTTGTCTTGATCGTCTTCCGGGTGGTCATATTTACCGGCGGCATTGGCTTGCCAGACTTCAAGCATGGCGTCGTTGACGACATCGCCATTGCCATCCACCACTTGCCCGCTGATCGCCACACGTTCGCCGAGGGTGGCGCTCACAGTCAGGTCTTCGCGGTTCAGCCAGGTCAGGCCGATGTGGTAATACGGCCCGACGGTGTGGGACGTGGTCGCGTTGAGTGTCATCTCATTTCTCCATCGGCGTGGCGTCGCGGCCGCGCAGGACGATGTCCCAGCGGTAGCCGAGGGCATAGGAAGGAATGGTTTTTTCCAGGTCGAAGCTGGCGATCAAGCGTTGCTTGGCCGAGGTGTCCGGCACGCAGTTGTAGATCGGGTCGTATTCCAGCAGCGGGTCGCCGGGGAAGTACATCTGCGTGACCAAGCGCGTCAGCACGCTCGGGCCGAACAGTGAAAAGTGGATATGCGCCGGGCGCCACGCGTTGTGGTGGTTGCCCCACGGGTAGGCGCCGGGCTTGATGGTCTGGAATTGGTACCAGCCATCGGCGTCGGTGACGGTGCGGCCGGTGCCGGTGAAATTCGGGTCCAGCGGTGCGTCGTGCAGGTCGCGCTTGTGGTTGTAGCGACCGGCGGCGTTGGCCTGCCAGATCTCCACCAGAATGCCCGGCACAGGCAAACCGTTTTCGTCGAGTACACGGCCATGAATGATGATGCGTTCGCCTTGGGGCTCGCCTTCATGCTGGGCCGTGAGGTCGTTGTCCTTCTCATTGATGCGTTCAGCGCCGATGGTCGGGCCGGTGATTTCCGACAAGGAATGGGGCAGGAACACCAACGGCTGGGACGGCGAACGCAGGTTCGTCGACTGGTAGGCCGGGTGCAGGTAATCAGGTTGAGTGCCCGCTTGCGGGCGCCGGTATCCAGGCTTGTCACTCATGGTGCAGTCCTCTCTTATTAGATGCGTTCAATCGCCAGGGCCAAGCCTTGGCCGACGCCCACGCACATGGTCGCCAGGCCTTTGCTGCCGCCGGTCTTTTCGAGTTGGTGCAGGGCCGTCAGCACCAGCCGCGCGCCGCTCATGCCCAGCGGGTGGCCGAGGGCGATGGCGCCGCCGTTGGGGTTGACCTGCGGCGCGTCGTCGGCGATGCCCAGTTCACGCAGCACGGCAAGGCCTTGGCTGGCGAAGGCTTCGTTGAGTTCGATCACATCAAAGTCAGTGACCGCCAAGCCAAGACGCTCGACCAGTTTGCGCACGGCTGGAACCGGGCCGATGCCCATCACGCGCGGTGCGACACCGGCGCTGGCCATGCCCAAGACTCGGGCGCGGGCGGTCAGGCCATGTTTCTTGACCGCTTCGGCGGAGGCCAGGATCAGCGCCGCCGCACCGTCGTTCACGCCCGAGGCGTTGCCAGCGGTGACGGTTTTGTCCGGGCCGTTCACGGGCTTGAGCTTGGCCAGGGCTTCCAGCGTGGTATCCCGTGGATGCTCATCGTGCTCCACCAGGGTTTCGCCTTTTTTATGGGCGACGCGCACCGGTACGATTTCTTCAGCAAAATACCCAGCGGCCTGGGCAGCAGCGGTACGTTGCTGGCTGCGCAAGGCAAAAGCATCCTGGTCGGCGCGAGAGACCTGGTAATCGTCGGCCACATTGTCGGCCGTCTGCGGCATCGCATCCACGCCGTACTGGGCCTTCATCAGCGGGTTGATAAAGCGCCAGCCGATAGTGGTGTCCTCCAGCTTCATGTTGCGCGAGAACGCCGCGTCGGCCTTGCCCATCACGAACGGCGCGCGGGACATCGACTCGACGCCACCGGCAATCGCCAGCTCCATTTCACCGCTGGCAATCGCGCGGAAGGCGGTGCCGATGGCGTCCATGCCCGAGGCGCACAAGCGGTTAAGGGTCACGCCCGGAATGCTGTCCGGCAGGCCCGCCAGCAGCAACGCCATGCGCGCCACGTTGCGGTTGTCTTCACCGGCCTGGTTGGCGCAGCCGAGGAACACTTCATCGACGGCCGTCCAATCCACCGAAGGGTTGCGCTCGATCAACGCCTTGATCGGCAGCGCGGCCAGGTCATCGGCACGCACGGTGGACAAGCCACCGCCGAAACGGCCAATGGGGGTACGGATGGCATCACAGATAAATACATCGCGCATCAGGCTTCTCCAGGCGCTTGGCCATGGGCGGCCGCAGTGCGTGCTTCAAGGTCACGCAGGGCGGTCAGCTCTACGTCAGTCGGTTCGGCAGTGGTGTCGACCTGGTCGGCAAAACGAATCGCCCAACCGGTCGCGGCCACCACCTGTTCACGGGTCACCCCAGGGTGCAGCGCGGTGACCACGAATTCATGGGTGCCCTCCTCCGGCTCCATGATGCACAGGTCGGTAATGATCCCTACAGGACCGGCGCCCGGCAGGCCCAGGCGTTTACGCGAGTCGCCGCCTTCGCCATGGCCGACTGAGGTGATGAAGTCGAGTTTGTCGACAAAAGAACGTGCCGATTGCTTGAGGATGATCAACACGCTCTTGGCCGAACCGGCGATCTCGGGCGCGCCACCGGCACCTGGCAGGCGCACTTTGGGCTGGTGGTAGTCACCGACCACCGTGGTGTTGATGTTGCCGAAACGGTCGACCTGAGCCGCGCCGAGAAAGCCCACGTCGATGCGCCCGCCCTGCAGCCAGTAGCGAAAAATCTCACCGGTCGGCACGACGGTGTCGGCAGTCTCCGCCAGCTCGCCATCACCGATGGACAGCGGCAGTACCGACGGTTTGGCGCCAATCGGACCGGACTCGTAGATCAGCACCACATCTGGCGACGAGGTCAGGCGCGCCAGGTTGGCCGCCTTGGACGGCAGGCCGATACCGACGAAGCACACGGAGCCGTTCTTGAGGCGGCGCGCAGCGGCGACGGTCATCATTTCATTGGTCGAGTAAGCCATTACTTGGCCTCCTGCGCGGTGGCCAGTTTGGCCTGGAATTCGGTGAAGTCGGCGGTGCCGTGGATGTATTCATTGATCCAGGCGGTGAAGGTCCCACGGTCGCGGGCGATCGGGTCCCACGCCTGGTAGAAGCGGTTATCACGCTCGTTGTAGCCATGTGCGTAGGACGGATGCGCGCCACCCGGCACATGACAGACCGCCGTCAGCGCCCACGTCGGCAGTACGCAGCTGTTCATCGGCGCATTCAGGTCATCGACAATTTCTTCGACGGTGACGATGCAACGCTTGGCCGCCAGGGCCGCCTCTTTCTGCACACCGAGGATGCCCCACAACAGCACGTTGCCCTTGCGGTCAGCCTTTTGCGCATGAATCACGGTGACGTCCGGACGCACCGACGGCACCGCTGCCAGCACTTCGCCAGTGAAGGGGCAGGTCACGGTCTTGATCAGCGGGTTGACCTTGGGCAGGTCAGAACCGGCGTAGGCACGCAGCACCGCGAAGGGCAGGCCGGAGGCGCCGGCGACGTAGGCATTGGCCAGGTCGGCGTGGCTGTGTTCTTCGATTTCCAGCGGTTGCGGCCATTGCTTCTCGACCGCGTCACGCAAGCGATGCAGGGAGCCCACGCCAGGGTTGCCGCCCCAGGAGAAAATCAGCTTGCGGGCGCAGCCAGCACCGATCAACTGGTCGTAGATCAGGTCAGGCGTCATACGCACCAACGTCAGGTCTTTCTTGCCCTGACGAATGATTTCATGACCCGCAGCCGTTGGGATCAGGTGGGTGAAGCCTTCCAGCGCGACGGTGTCGCCGTCGTTCACAAATTGCTTCACCGCGTCACGCAGCGCGAGGATTTCAGCCATGGGGTTTGGGCTCCCGGTATGGATCGAAAAAGGCGCTGAGGTGGCGCCGAAGTGCTTGAAGATTAAGCCGGGGAAATGGGCCAAACAATCCGATAATCGACTCAGTGTTCGATTATCGAACGGATTGTTGGCAAGCTATCGATCAGCCTCAGGTCGCATCCGCATGGCTGACCATGCCCTTGATCAACACCGCAGCGGTGGCCAATGCAGCCGGGATCACCAGGGCGGTGAGCACTTGTTCGAAGTTCCAGCCCAGGCCCAGCAAGGTTGCGCCCATCCAGGCGCCGAGGATCGCGCCGAAACGACCGATGCCGAGCATCCACGACACGCCGGTCGCGCGGCCTTGGGTCGGGTAGAAACGCGCGGCCAGAGACGGCATTGCCGATTGCGCACCGTTGACGCACATCCCGGCAACCAGCACCAGGGTTGCAAGCAGGGTGATATTGCCCAGGCTCTGCCCTACCGCGTAGGCAAACACCCCGGCCAGCAGGTAGAAGATGCCGATAACCTTGTGCGGATTGAACCGATCCATCGCCCAGCCCACGCCCACCGCGCTCAACACGCCACCGAATTGGAACAACGCACCGATGAACGCGGCCTGTTCCAGGCTGGCGCCACTGTCACGCATCAGGGTCGGCAACCAACTGGTGAGCAGGTAGACAATCACCAGGCCCATGAAGTAGGTGAGCCAGAGTAGCAACGTGCCGGCGCTGTAGGTGCCGGAGAAGATCACCGCAAACACGTTGCGCGCCTTGACGGTTTTTTGCTCGGGCACGCTGAAGCTGCTGGCTTGGGCGACGATGCTGGGTCCGATGGGCGAGAGGGTTTTGCGCACCTTGTCGGTGCCCCGGTTGCGCACCACCAGGTAGCGCGCCGACTCCGGCAGCCACAGCATCAGCACCACCACCAGAATCAATGGCAGGATGCCGCCGATCAGCAGCAAGGCATGCCAGCCGAACGCCGGGATCAGCTTGGCCGAGATAAACCCGCCACCGGCCATGCCCAGGTTGAAGCCGCAGAACATGCTGGTCACCAGCAATGATTTGTGGCGTTCCGGGGTGTATTCGGACAGCAGCGTCGTGGCATTCGGCATGCCGGCGCCCAGGCCCAGCCCGGTGAGAAAACGCAGCACCAGCAACTGATCGACGTTGCTGCTGTAAGCGGAGGCCAAGCTGAACGCGCCAAACACCAGCACCGCGCCCACCAGCACCACTTTACGGCCAAAGCGGTCGGCCAACGGGCCGGAACCGAGGGCACCAAACACCATGCCGATCAACGCAGCGCTCATCACCGGGCCGAGGCTGGCGCGATCAATGCCCCAGTCCTGGGACAGTGCCGGTGCGATAAAGCCCATGGCAGCGGTGTCGAGGCCGTCGAGGAAAACGATCAGGAAACACAGGATCACCACGCGCCACTGATAACGTGACAGGGGCTGGGCGTTGATGAAGGACTGGACGTCCAACGTGGAACCGACAGAAGGCTGATTCATTGTTTTTATTTCCACACCGATGGCGGGCTGACGACCTGGGGTCGTCGTTATTATTGGGGCGCTTCAACAGCGCTGCCGCACAGTAATAAGTCGGGGGAAACACCGTCAATTGAGCAAACCGGGATCTGTGCGGTGACCGAACAGCTTAAGCGAACAGTTGCGCGCTCAACTCACGGCTGGCGCTGAGCATGCTCGGCAGGAAGCGCTGCTCCAGCTCACTGCGGCTGACGCGCCCGGCGTGGGTACTGACGTTCAGCGCGGCCAGCACCTGGCCCGAGGCGTCATACACCGGCACCGCGATGGAACGCAGGCCCTGCTCCAGCTCCTGGTCGACGATGCACCAGCCCTGCTGACGCACTTGTTGCAGGCATTCGAACAGCGCTTCGGGGGTGGTCAGGGTGCGGCTGGTCTTGGTTTGCAGGTCGGCGTGGTCGAGGTAATCCTGCAGCGAGGCGTCGTCCAGCGCAGCAAGCAGGATGCGCCCCATGGAGGTGCAATAGGCCGGCAAGCGCCCACCCACCGACAGGTCCACGGAAATCAGGCGCTGGGTGGTGGCCGAACGGGCGATGTAGAGAATGTCGTCGCCTTCGAGGGTCGCCATGTTGCAGGCTTCGTGGAGCTGCTCGCTCATGCGGTCCAGGTAAGGCTGGGCCGACACGGCCAGCGGTGTGGACGACAAATAGGCATGGCCCAGGGTCAGCACTTTGGGCAACAGCGAATAAGTGCGCCCGTCGGTGGTGGCGTAGCCGAGCTTGATCAAGGTGTGCAGGCAACGGCGCACGGCGGCGCGGGGGATTTCCGTGCGGTGGCTGATCTGGGCGATGGTGAGGTGGCGCTTGCGTTCCTGGAACGCCTGCACCACGGCCAGGCCGCGAGCCAGGGACGTCATGAAGTCGGGATCACCGGTAAACGCCTGGATACGCTTGGCTGGGGAGGCAACGATCGGCGGCGCCACTGACGCGAAAGAGTTGCGCAATTGATCGTTCATGTCGGGATCCTTTCTCTTATTGTCGAACACAGAGGGGTTCGGCTGCTATTACAAGCCGTGTCAGCCGGGATGCACAAGGCAGCGCCGACAACATTGTGCGATTATCGGACGATCATTCGATTATCGCAATTTGCGAGCGACCTGGGCCGAGTCGACCCGAAGCGCTGAGTAAAATTAAGTCACGCTTAATTATGTCTGAAGTTGGGTTGAGTTTATGGCGCCAGAATTTGTGCAATTACCGACACGTCTGTGTAACAAAACGCTCACGCAAAGTTGACGGTTTTTAACTTTATGCTGATAGTGTTATTCAAATGCACGGCTATAATGCACTCTATGCGCAGGTCCGCCCGGCTCGATCAGCGGGACTGGAACTCGCCAGATGATGCACCTACCGTGCATTGTCGATCGCAACTATCCGCCTCGAATGCACCACTAACAAGTGGTCGCCCGTGCCTATTCCAACTTGAACGTTCTGCGCTTCAACTTGGAACACGTCGAGGGCGCATTCCGGCATAACGCTGCAACGTATTTACACTCAACTCAATTAGGTAACGATGTGACGAAAGATGAACTGCGCGCGGAACTTGAGCGCCAGGAGCAACGTTACAAGGACGTTTACGGCGGAGAAGTCACCACTTACGCCGCCCAGCCTGAACCTGAACGCAAACCATGGCGCAAGCGAGCCAGCCTGCTCGACCAGGCATTTGCCCAGGAAATCCAAAAGATTGAACAAGAGCTGAAAACCGAAGAGCCATAAGCGATCCGGTCTGAGCCCCAAGGTTTTTGCCTCGGCTGCTGGCACATAGCTAGCAGCCGGCAACCTTGAATCCCACCACCCCCGGTAAAATTTCATACAAATGTTTCAGGCGTGACGTTTTTGTGACAAAACCCCGCCAAGGCGGCCCTCTGCTTTATAAATCAAAGACTTGCCAAAGCCCCGAAAACCCTGGGATGCGTGCCTTTCCGGGTGTTTTTTTCGGTGAAGATTGTTACCGATGAGCAGCTAGTGCATCGATTACTGAGGTTTTCTGGCATAATCGCGCCCCCTTACGACCGGGTCAGAAAACCTTCATGATCGATTTATTCAGCGGACTGGATGCTTGGGTTCTCGTGAGCCTGTTGCTCGCCCTGGCCTTTGTCCTCGCCTTCGAGTTCATCAATGGCTTTCATGACACCGCTAACGCGGTGGCCACAGTCATCTATACCAAAGCCATGCCGCCGCACCTGGCCGTGTTCTTCTCCGGGGTGTTCAACTTCCTCGGCGTGTTGCTCGGTGGTGTCGGTGTCGCCTACGCCATCGTGCACTTGCTGCCGGTGGAGTTGCTGATCAATGTGAACACCGGCCATGGCTTGGCAATGGTCTTCTCTTTATTGGCAGCGGCGATCACCTGGAACCTGGGCACCTGGTACTTCGGTATCCCGGCTTCCAGTTCCCACACCTTGATCGGCTCGATCCTCGGTGTCGGCCTGGCCAATGCCCTGATCAACGACATTCCCCTGGCTGACGGTGTGAACTGGCAGAAGGCGATCGATATCGGCGCCTCCCTGGTGTTCTCGCCCATGGCCGGCTTCCTGGTCGCAGCCCTGGTGCTGATTGGCCTGAAGTGGTGGCGTCCACTGTCGAAGATGCACAAGACCCCGGACCAGCGCCGCAAGCTCGACGACAAGAAACACCCGCCGTTCTGGAACCGCCTGGTGCTGGTGATTTCCGCCATGGCCGTGAGTTTCGTGCACGGTTCCAACGACGGCCAGAAAGGCATCGGCCTGATCATGCTGGTGCTGATCGGTATCGTGCCCGCGCAGTTCGTGCTCGACCTGGGCAGCACCACTTACCAGATCGAACGTACCCGCGATGCGACCGTGCATTTGAGCCAGTTCTACCAGCGTAACAACGCTACGCTCGGTGAGTTCCTGGCCCTGGGCAAAAGCGTGAAGAACGATCTGCCGGGCAAGTTCCAGTGCAACCCGCAACAGACCGAGCCGACCATCAACGCGCTGGTCGACACCTTGAAAGGCGTGTCCGACTATCACTCGCTGACATCTGACCAGCGTATTGAAGTGCGTCGCTATTTGCTCTGCCTGGATGACACCGCAAAGAAAGTCGGCAAGCTGCCGGGCCTGGATGCGCGTGAGAAGTCCGACCTCGACAAGCTGCGCAAAGACCTGACCGCCACCACCGAGTACGCCCCGTTCTGGGTGATCCTCGCCGTTGCACTGGCCTTGGGCCTGGGCACCATGGTGGGCTGGAAGCGTGTGGTACTGACCATCGGCGAAAAGATCGGCAAGCAAGGCATGACCTATGCCCAGGGCATGTCGGCGCAGATCACCACCGCGACCATGATTGGCTTTGCCAACATCTTCGCGCTGCCGGTGTCCACCACCCACGTGCTGTCTTCCGGCGTGGCCGGCACCATGGTCGCGAACAAAAGCGGCCTGCAAGGCGGTACCGTGAAGACCATCCTGATGGCCTGGGTGCTGACCTTGCCGGCGACGGTAGGTTTATCGGCCGGGTTGTTCTGGTTGGCGTCGAAGGCGCTGGGTAGTTGATAACCCCGCCGCAATAAAAAAGGTGCGATCCGCGAGGGTCGCACCTTTTTTTATGTTCGTTTTTCTGTAGAAGCCGACTCAAATAACAGGCAAAAAAAAGGGCGACCGAAGTCGCCCAAAATGCCTTGCGTGCTCATGTAACCTGGAAAAACTAAGGTTTTTTACGCTTGTTCGCGTCTTTCCAGATAAAAATTCCAAACCCTACAAAAAACAGCACCATGAGGCTTACAGTCAGCACTCCGGCAAACACCACATTATCGATAAACATGACCGGCCTCCTGTGCTTGCCCTGTTGCGATAGGGCTAAGTTAATGGAGAAGGCGAATTGGAAAATTGACGAGGATCAATGTCGCCCGCTACGGGGCGTAAAGAAGGGCAATAACTGACCTGCATCAAGGGATGCAGGCTGTTTCAACGCTTTTTCGGTTTATTCTTCGGCTTTTTCTTCACTTTGCCGAGCGGCATCGCTTGTTCAAATGCCTGGCGCACTTCATTCAGGCGCTTGTCATTAAGGTCATGCACGCGCTTGGCACGTTCGGCATTCAGGTCGATCAGCTTGTCATCTTCACTCATGGCTTGGCTTACGTCGTGGAGAGAATGGCCCAATAATGCGGGCTCAAGCGGCCAACGGCAAATCAGCGGGCGACAAAAGGCAAGGCTTCGCACAAAATCGAGGCCTTTCCCGAACCCGGAGACGCCCTCAGGTGGCACTGCACAAGGATCTTCCGCCGTTGCTGGCCTTGCGCGCTTTCGAAGCCGTGGCGCGGCATTTGAGTTTCATCAAAGCCGCCAGCGAGTTATCGGTGACCCAGAGCGCCCTCAGTCATCAGGTGCAGAAACTTGAGCAACACTTGGGCAAACCACTGTTCATCCGACGCACCCGCGCGATCGATCTGACCGCCGACGGCCAACAGTACTACGACGAAATCCGCCCTGCCCTCGATGCGATCGCCGCCGCCACGCATGCCCAGCGGGTTGCCCCGAGCGCCACCGTGTTGCGCATCGGTTTACTGGCATCGTTCGCCACGTTGTGGCTGGCGCCGCGTTTGGCGGGCTTTCTCAACCGCTACCCGCATATCCAGGTGGAGTTGCTGCCGGCGATTCAGTTAGCCAACGTCGCTGCCGCCGAGGTAGACCTGGCCATCCGTTACGGCAAGGGTGACTGGCCCGATGTCCAGGCCACGCGGCTCATGCCCGAGATCATCTCCCCGGTGTGCAGCCCGTCGTTCAAGGCACGCCAGGACAGCCCACTGCTGATGGCCACTTCGCACCGCCCCTTTGAATGGACCGACTGGTCCGCGCACTACCAGGTCGACCTCACCCACCATCCCCGCGTAATGCTGCACGACTACAACATCGTGGTCGAAGCCGCCGTGGCCGGCCAAGGTATCGCCATGGGCCGCCATCGCCTGATAGAACGTCGACTACAGGACGGCAGCCTGGTGGAAGCGTTCGACTGGCCGCCCTATCACAGCGACATCGGCTACTGGCTCATCGCGCCCGAAGGCCCCGCCACTGAAGCCGCCGCCTGTTTCAGCCAATGGCTGAAGGAAGCCTGCGCCGACGCGTGAGTTATTTCGATACGTCGCGTGAGATCTATCCGTTTGTCGCCCCTCGATGCAGCCAACATGCTGAAACCTCCAAAACCCAGAGGATTCATCATGAGCGACTCCATCCGCCAACGCGTGCAAGCCCTTGGCCTCACGCTGCCCACCCCAAGCCAGCCAAATGCCAACTACATCAACCATGTCATCAGCCAAAACCAGTTATTCGTTTCCGGACAAATTCCCCTGGTAGACGGCAAGCCCGCCTACATCGGTCGCTTGGGCGAATCCCTCAGTGATGAAGAAGGTGCACAGGCGGCCGAATTGGCGGCTTTGGGCCTGCTGGGGCAACTGAGTAACGCCCTTGGCGACGACTTGTCGCGACTGGTGCGCACCGTGCGCCTGGGTGTATTCATCGTCAGCAGCGGTGATTTCAAACAGCAAAGCGTGGTCGCCAATGGTGCGTCCAACCTGCTGGTGAACGCCCTTGGTGAAAAAGGCCGGCACGTGCGCACCGCCGTAGGTGTGTCCAGCCTGCCGGCCGGTGTGACCGTGGAGGTTGATGCCATTTTCGAGCTACGCCCGTGAGCCCGCTTGAAGTCCAGCGCCTGCGGGACGCCACGCCGGGCTGTCAGTCCGGCATCGTGCACTTCAACCCCGCCGGTGCGTCCCTGCCCAGCCAGGCGACCCTTGATGCGATCATCGAACAACTGCAACGCGAGGCCCGCGACGGCCCGATGGAAGCCGGCGAACAGGGCGCGGTGCTGGTGGAAAAAGCCCGCCGCGCCGCCGCGCTACTGCTCAATGCCCCCGTCGCTTCGATTGCCTTTGCCAGCAGCGGTTCGACCGCCTGGAGCCTGGCGTTCCAAGCCTTGGGGCCCTGGCAACCAGGCGACCGTATTCTGGTAGGCCGTCACGAATGGGGCGGCAACCTGGCCAGCATGGACCTGGCAGTGCAGGCCAGCGCCCGAGTGGAAGTCATCCCTTGCGATGAAACCGGCGCGGTCTGCCCGCTGGCGTTGGAATCGATGGTCGATGCACACGTCAAGCTGATCGACCTCACCTGGCTCCCAGCCAATGGCGGCCTGATCAACCCCGCCCAGGCCATCGGTGAAGTAGCACGGCGGCATGCAATCCCCTACTTCATCGACGCCGGCCAAGCCGTCGGCCAGGTGCCGGTGGATGTACAGGCGTTGCAGTGCGACGTGCTCAAGTCGGCCGGCCGCAAACACCTGCGCGGCCCACGGGGCACCGCGCTGCTGTATGTGCGACCGGACTTTCTTGAACGGTTGAACCCGGCCCAGCGCGACGTGTTTTCAGCACCATGGACCGCCCAGGGTTTTGACCTGCGCAACGACGCACGGCGCTTCGAAACCAGCGAAACTTCTTTCGCCTTGCTGGCAGGCCTGGGCAATGCGTTGCAAGAGATGAATCGCCTGGGCATCGATCGCGTCTGGGAAAGGGTGTCGCAAACCGCCGGGCGAATCCGCGAGGCGTTGCGTGGGATATCAGGCATTACCCTGCATGACCTGGGCACGCAGCAGTCAGGCTTGATCGCCTTCAACCTTGCGGGCTGGGATGCATTCGAACTGAAGCGGCGGCTGGGCCTGAAGCGCATCAATATCGGCGCCAATGGCGTAGCCTACACACCGCTGGATATGCAGGCGCGGGGCCTGGAGAGCGTGGCGCGGATCTCGGTCAGCCCGCTGAATACCGAGCAGGATATCGAGGTGTTGTTAGCCGCCCTGCGCGAATTGCGCGACTAAACCTCGACGTCCACCCACAAGCCCTGGCGCGGGGCATCTTCGATCAGTGGCACCACCGGCACGGTGTTATCGGCGTTGAGTATGTCGCCCGGAATGGCCAGGTGCTGCTCCGGGTCTTCATCGGCTTCACGCCGACGTTTCTGTTGTTCCTGCTGACGGCGTTGTTCTTCGCGCAGCAAAAAAGCCGACGTCTCGGCGTCGCCCTTTTTCAGGTCGATGGTGCTCTCGTTGGAGCCCGGTTGAACTGGCACCACGGGCGGGATATCCGGCTTCTGGCGCACCGGATCGAGTTGTGACGTCACCGGCACAACGCTGACGGGCAGCATGGGTGGCAGCATAGTGATTATTCTCCTGATCAACAGGCTGTCGGCGGGTGGCAGGGCGACTTGAGCGCAGGCTCGCCAAGCTGTGACCCAGTCGACACTCCCAAGTGCCCGCCACCCGTCGATTCGGCTTCCGGCCCCCCACGCAAACGGAGTAGTTTTTGTCAGAGTCCTTGGGCGTGGGGGCTTGTTCCGTTAAGATAGTCGGCTTTTTCACGGCGGGAGTCAGGCAGCATGGCGCAGCAGTATCAACCGGGGCAACGCTGGATTAGTGACAGCGAAGCAGAGCTGGGGTTAGGCACCGTTCTGGCACAGGACGGCCGCTTGTTGACCGTGCTCTATCCGGCCACTGGCGACACTCGCCAGTATGCGCTACGGAATGCGCCCCTCACGCGTGTGAGGTTTTCGCCGGGTGACAGCATCACCCACTTCGAAGGCTGGAAAATGACCGTACAGGAAGTCGACGACGTCGACGGCCTGCTGGTGTACCACGGCCTCAATGGGCAGAACGAGCAGGTCACCCTGCCGGAAACCCAACTGTCCAACTTCATCCAGTTCCGCCTGGCCAGCGACCGCCTGTTCGCCGGGCAGATCGACCCGCTGGCCTGGTTCTCGCTGCGCTACCACACCCTGGAACACACCAGCCGCCAATTGCAGTCCTCGCTGTGGGGCCTGGGTGGCGTGCGTGCACAACCTATTGCTCACCAGTTGCACATCGCCCGTGAAGTCGCTGACCGTATCGCGCCGAGGGTATTGCTGGCCGACGAAGTGGGCCTGGGCAAGACCATCGAAGCCGGCCTGGTGATCCATCGCCAGCTGCTGTCGGGCCGCGCCAACCGTGTGCTGATCCTGGTCCCGGAAAACCTGCAGCACCAATGGCTGGTGGAAATGCGCCGCCGCTTCAACCTGCAGGTTGCGCTGTTCGACGAAGAACGCTTTATCGAAAGCGATGCCACCAACCCGTTCGAAGACACCCAACTCGCCCTGGTCGCGCTGGAATGGCTGGTGGACGACGAGAAGGCCCAGGACGCACTGTTCGCCGCCGGCTGGGACCTGCTGGTCGTCGACGAAGCCCACCACTTGGTGTGGCACGAAGAAAAGGCCAGCCCGGAATACGCACTGGTCGAGCAACTGGCCGAAGTGATTCCAGGCGTGCTGCTGCTGACCGCCACCCCGGAGCAACTGGGCCAGGACAGCCACTTCGCACGCCTGCGCCTGCTCGACCCGAACCGTTTCCACGACCTCGCGGCTTTCCGCGCCGAAAGCGAGAACTATCGCCCGGTCGCCGAAGCCGTGCAGGAGCTGCTGGACAAGGGGCGCCTCTCCCCTGCCGCGCACAAGACCATCCAGGGTTTCCTCGGCAACGAAGGCGAAGCCCTGCTAACCGCCGTCAATGATGGCGACACCGAAGCCAGCGCACGCCTGGTGCGCGAGCTGCTCGACCGTCACGGCACCGGCCGCGTGCTGTTTCGCAACACCCGCGCCGCGGTGCAAGGTTTCCCGGAGCGCAAGCTGCACGCCTACCCGCTGCCAAACCCGGACGAATACCTGGAGTTGCCGCTGGGCGAACACGCCGAGCTGTACCCGGAGGTCAGCTTCCAGTCGCAACCGGACATCGAAGAAGAAAACCGCTGGTGGCGCTTCGACCCACGGGTCGAGTGGCTGATCGACCAGCTGAAAATGCTCAAGCGCACCAAGGTCCTGGTGATCTGCGCCCACGCCGAAACCGCCATGGACCTGGAAGACGCGCTGCGCGTGCGCTCCGGTATTCCGGCCACGGTGTTCCACGAAGGCATGAACATCCTCGAACGTGACCGCGCCGCCGCCTACTTCGCTGATGAGGAGTTTGGCGCCCAGGTGCTGATCTGCTCGGAAATCGGCAGTGAAGGCCGCAACTTCCAGTTCTCCCATCACTTGGTGCTGTTCGACCTGCCGTCCCACCCCGATTTGCTGGAACAGCGCATCGGCCGTCTGGACCGGATCGGCCAGAAACACGTGATCGAACTGCACGTGCCGTACCTGGAAACCAGCCCGCAAGAGCGCTTGTTCCAGTGGTACCACGAAGCGCTCAACGCCTTCCTCAACACCTGCCCGACCGGCAACGCCTTGCAGCATCAGTTCGGCCCACGCCTGCTGCCGCTGCTGGAAAACGCCGACGACGGCGAGTGGCAAGCCCTGATCGACGAGGCCCGTGCCGAGCGCGAGCGTCTTGAAGAAGAGCTGCACACTGGTCGCGACCGCCTGCTGGAACTCAACTCCGGCGGCGCGGGTGAAGGTGATGCGCTGGTCGAGGACATTCTGGAGCAAGACGACCAGTTCGCCCTGCCGATCTACATGGAAACCCTGTTCGACGCGTTCGGCATCGACAGCGAAGACCATTCGGAAAACGCGCTGATCCTCAAACCGAGCGAAAAGATGCTCGACGCCAGCTTCCCTCTGGGCGACGACGAAGGCGTGACCATCACCTACGACCGCAACCAGGCGCTGTCCCGCGAAGACATGCAGTTCATCACCTGGGAACACCCGATGGTGCAAGGCGGCATGGACCTGGTGCTGTCCGGCTCCATGGGCAACACCGCCGTGGCGCTGATCAAGAACAAGGCGCTGAAGCCGGGCACCGTGTTGCTGGAACTGCTCTATGTCAGCGAAGTGGTTGCCCCACGCTCGCTGCAACTGGGCCGCTACCTGCCGCCGGCCGCCCTGCGCTGCTTGCTGGATGCCAATGGCAACGACCTGTCGAGCCGTGTGTCATTCGTGACCCTCAACGACCAGTTGGAAAGCGTGCCACGGGCCAGCGCCAACAAGTTCATCCAGGCCCAGCGCGACCAACTGACGCCACGGATCAACGCGGGTGAAGAGAAGATCACCCCGCAACATGCCGAGCGCGTGGCCGAGGCCAAGCGTCGCCTGGCGGCGGACACCGACGAAGAACTGGCGCGCTTGACCGCGTTGCAAGCGGTCAACCCGACCGTGCGTGACAGTGAGCTGGTGGCCTTGCGTGCCCAACGTGAGCAAGGTTTGGCGATGCTGGATAAGGCTGCGTTGCGACTGGAAGCGATTCGGGTGTTGGTGGCGGGCTGATCACCGCCCTGCCCTGCTGGAAAGAAGAACTGTGGCGAGCGGGCTTGCCCCGCGTTGGGCTGCGAAGCAGCCCCAATAGGATCACCGCGTTTTATTCAGACAAAACGTGGTGCCGGATTTAGGGCCGCTTCGCAGCCCAACGCGGGGCAAGCCCGCTCGCCACGGGTAATCTCAAGCTGTCGCCGCCGTAGCCGGCACCTCCACCCCGCTCAACCCCTCCTTCATCTTCTTGGCATCGCGCACAAAACTGCGCGACGCCTGGAACAAAAACAGCATGGTCAAGAACAGCGCCACCGGGATCAGGTACATGGCGTCATGCAACCCCACCGCTTTATACGCTTCAGTCATCTGCTCCGCCCCGGCCGCATACATCGCCGAATGGGCGAAATGATCGGAGAGCCCACCCACCACGATCGGCCCCATCCCACCGCCCAGTAAGTAAAGCCCGGCAAAAAACAGCGCCATGGCCGTGGCGCGCAGGCGCGGTTCGACCACATCCTGGATCGCCGTGTACACGCAGGTGTAGAAGTTATAGGCGAACAACCAACCCACGCTGAACAGCGCCACAAACACACCAATCTCGATACGCCCGGCGTGCAACGCCCAGGCGGTGGTCACGGTGGAGATGATCAGGCTGAACGCGGCGAACAACAGGCGACCATTGGCAACACGCTGGTGGATCTTGTCAGCGACCCAGCCGCCTAAAGTCAGGCCTACCAGGCCGGTCAACCCGACGATGACGCCCGTGGCGACGGCCGCTTCCTGCAACGGCATCAGGAAATAACGCTGCAGCATCGGCACCAGGAACGAGTTGCAGGCGTAGGTCGCAAAGTTGAAGCACAGCCCAGCCAGCACCAGCCACAGGAAAGTCGGCACCGCCAGTACGCGGCGGATCGGGCGGTCGACGCGCTCCTGGGAAACCTGCACGGTTTCGGCGGCGCCGCGCTTGGGCTCCTTGATATAGAACATGAACACCGCCAGGATCATCCCCGGTACCGCCGCGATAAAGAACGGTGCGCGCCAGCTGTCGAACGCCTTGACCATCCAGCCGATGGTGAAGAACGCCAGCAACAGCCCCAACGGCAGGCCCAGCATGAAAATGCCCATGGCCCGCGCGCGACGGTGCGCCGGGAACAGGTCGCCAATCAGCGAGTTGGCCGCCGGCGCATAACTGGCTTCGCCAATGCCAATGCCCATGCGCACCAGCAGAAACGTCCAGAAACTGCCGACCATGCCGTTGACTGCCGTGAGCCCGCTCCAGGCGAACAGGCCCCAGCCCATCAATTTGCTGCGCGAGCCGGTGTCGGCCAGGCGCCCGAGGGGTAGGCCGGCAATGGCGTAGACGATGGTGAAGGCGGTGCCGATGATGCCGAGCTGGAAGTCGCTCAAGTGCCATTCCATGCGGATTGGCTCGATGATGATCGCCGGAATCGTGCGATCAAAAAAATTGAACAGATTAGCGAGGAACAGCAGGAACAGAATGCGCCAGGCATTCGCCGCTTGGGTCGAGTTCTGCATGGGTCCGTCTCTTTTATTGTTATGAGAGCTGCGATGCCCGATGCATCCTGCCCGGTACCTGCAACATAGTCAGACGGCACCCGGTTGTCTGTAATGATTCGTAAAGCTGATAGGGCATGATTTCGCCCGGCAGCACGGGACTTTACCTACAAAAATATAAGTTCTTGCCCCCCTTCCCAACGGCCATGGCCCGGATAGAATGGCGAGCCTTCCGTAACACCCCACTCCTGTTTTTCTTATCGATGACGCCCATGTCCGAAGCCAGTCCGTGTCTGAATTGCGGTGCCTGCTGTTCACACTTTCGCGTGTCTTTCTTCTGGGGCGAGTGCGCCTCATCGGGGGGCACGGTGCCCGATGATCTGGTGGTGCAGATCAATCACACCCGCGTGGCGATGATCGGCACCGACCAGAAACCGGCACGCTGCTGCAGCCTTGAAGGGGAAGTGGGCCAAGGCACCCGCTGCACGATCTATGATCAGCGCTCCAGTGTGTGCCGCGAATTCGAGTCCTCCTGGTATGAGGGCGTGCACAACGCCGATTGCGATGCAGCCCGCGCCGCGTTTGGCCTGGCGCCGCTGGAAGCGCCCTTCGAACTGGAGCTGCCCATCAGCGCTTAGCATCAAACGCTATGGGTGGCATGCCAAAATCATAGAGAAGCAAAGTGCCATTACAACTTGCGAATTTTCCTACGCGTCTACACTGGTCCTCATAGGTCATCGCCGTAGGCAGTGACGTGACGCTATGACGGGACATGCTATGGAATGGCTGGGTCTGCATTTTTTTACCGAGCTTCCAGAGAGCGGGCACTTATTACTCAATTGCAGTCATAACCCCTTTTTGGTGCTTCTGGCCTATCTGGTCGCCTGTGCGGCGGGTTTCGGCACGCTGGACATGGCCGAACGCGTCGGCCATGTCGAAGACCCCACCGCGCGCCGCCACTGGCGCTGGCTCGGTGCCGGGTGCCTGGCGGGCGGGATCTGGTCGACCCATTTCATCAGCATGCTGGCCTTCCAGGCCCCGATTGCCATCCATTACGAACTGCTTATGACGTTCGCGTCCTTGCTGATCGCGTTGATCGCGTCGCTGATCGCCATGCAAACCCTGAGTCACTCCCACCTGCGCTTCCACCAGTATTTGCTGGCGTCGGTGTGGATGGGCATCGGCATCGCCTTGATGCATTACGTCGGCATGTCGGCCATGCGTTCCCAGGCACAGGTGTATTTCGAAACAAAACTGTTCATGGCCTCGATCGGCATTGCCATCGGCGCCAGCCTGGCTGCCTTGCTGCTGTCGAGTTACCTGCGCAACGGTGCCGGAGTGTTCCACCAGTTGCTTAAATATGCCGCCAGCCTGGTACTCGGCGCGGGCATCCTGAGCATGCATTTCACCGGCATGGCCGCTATGCGCCTGATGGTGCCGACGGGGGCGGACTTGTCGCTGCCGCTGGACAACAATCCGATTCAACTGGGCTTGTCGGTCGCCGTCATCACCCTGCTGGTGATCGGCAGCAGCATCAGCGCGGCCCTGGCCGACAAGAAACTGCAACATAAGGAACGCGATCTGCGTCGGGTCAATGCCCTGCTCAGCGAACTGGACCAGGCCCGCGCCTCGCTGCAACAGGTGGCCCACTACGACGCCTTGACCAGCCTGCTCAACCGAAGAGGCTTCAACCAGATTTTCGCGGAAAAGCTCGCCGAAAAAACCGCCTCCCACGGCATGATGGCGGTGATCTTTCTTGATATCGATCACTTCAAACGCATCAACGACAGCCTCGGGCATGACGCCGGCGACCAGTTGCTCACCGTGCTGGCCGGGCACATCAAGGGCTCGGTACGCAGCCACGCCGATGTGGTTGCGCGGTTTGGCGGCGATGAGTTCTGCATCCTGATCAGCATCCACCACCGCGACGAAGCCCGGCACCTGGCCCAGCGCATCATGCAACAGATGAAAGAACCCATCGAACTGGCCGGCCGGCGCATGGTGATGACCACCAGCATCGGTATCAGCCTGTTTCCCGATGACGGCCTGACCTGCGAAGAACTGCTGAAAACCGCCGACCTGGCGCTGTATCAATCCAAGGATGCCGGGCGCAACAGCCTGAACTTCTTCAGCTCCAACCTGAAAACCCGCGCGTTCCTTGAACTGCAACTGGAAGAGGAACTGCGCGGCGCCCTGCGCGCCCGTAACCAGCTGGTGCTGTTCTATCAACCGATCTTCGACATGAAACTGGGCAAGGTCACCCGGCTGGAAGCGCTGGTGCGCTGGCAACATCCACAGCACGGTTTACTCGCCCCAGACCGCTTTATCGGCATCGCCGAAAGCAACGGCCTGATTGCCGAACTGGACCACTGGGTACTGCGCCAAGCCTGTCATGACCTGAGCCTGCTGTCTGACAGGGGTTATACCGACCTGACCATGGCGGTGAACTGCTCGGCCCTGAACCTGGCCCGCGATGAGCTGGCGGATGAAATCGAAGACGCGTTGCGCTTCAGCGGGATCGGCGCCAACCGCCTGGAACTGGAAGTCACCGAAAACGCCCTGATGGGTAACATCAGCAGTACTTTGGCGTTGCTGCGGCAAATCCGCGCGCTGGGTGTGTCACTGGCCATCGATGACTTTGGCACCGGCTACTCATCCCTCGCTTACCTCAAGCGCTTGCCCCTCAACACCCTGAAGATCGACCGCTCGTTTATCCAGGATATTCCCAAATCCACCGCCGATATCGAGATCGTCCAGGCGGTGATCGGCATGGCCCACACCCTGCACTTGCAAGTGGTAACGGAAGGCGTGGAAACCCAGGCCCAGTTCGAGCTGCTGCACCAGCATGGCTGTGATTTCGTCCAGGGTTACCTGCTGAGTCCGGCGGTGCCAGCCAGTGACATCATCGGCGTGATGCAAGGCATCAACATGCGCAATCCGCTTCACTCCCAGAGCGGGGTGAGCACCAAGGACAGCAGTTCGCCAAAAGAGCCCTCCCCAAGCCGTGGCGGCTCCACGTCCATCGTCAGGCCAATTCGCTGACGCCGATTCTTTGGCATTTCGCCATCATTTGCCTAAAGAACGCCGACGAACGGCCGATTCATCAGAGTCCGGCCAGGTTTTCCCGAAAATACTAGGGTTTAGCCCACTCGCCCAGGACAAGGACGCACTGTAAAGTCGCGAACTCCCATTCCGTGATGGCCCTTTGATAGTTTCAGCCATCCGCCCAGGCACATGGCGCACAATGACTTCTAAAAATAACTCTGCCACCGTGGTATCCGACGTGTTGCTCCCAGCTCCTGCGGACACACCCTCAGGTTCACAGTCATTGAGCACCGCCCGCCCGCTGGCCACCCAGCAATACCTGTACTTCACCGAAACCAATACCGACCGCATCCTCGACAACCTCGACGGCCTGCGCGACATGGTGTTCCCGCGCCCACTCCATCTGGAAGGCGACAACGATCCGCGCAACGAGCAGGAATTCCCCTCGGTGTGCCTGATCGGCCTCGGCCGTTGCGGTTCGAACATCGCGCTCGATGTGGCGGAACTGGTGTACAACGCGCGCAAGTTCTACCTCAACGAATTCAGCAACGAAGACAAGTCGCAGGACAAGGGCTACAGCCCCGCCCAGTGGATCCGCAACAACCTGCGCCTGGGCAGCGGCAAGGCCAGCAAACCGGTGTTCCTGGTGGAGCCGCTGGTAATGCTTGGCGACCTGGACAAGGACATCGCCGGGCGTATCCGTTTCTCGCGCAAGGGCGAAAAAAGCGGCTTTTTGCGCGACTACAGCAAGATGAAAATCATGGACCTGTCTGAAGTCCATGCCGGTGGTGCCGGTAACGCGCCGATCCTCGGCCAGTACCTGGCCAAGATCATCCTCAATAAAGACACCCAGCGTTTTTCCAGCCCTGACTGGAAGATGATCCACTCGTACCTGATCGACTCGTGCGGCATCAAGGCCAACCAGTCGCGCCTGTACTTCTCGATCTTCAGCGCCGGCGGCGGCACCGGCTCGGGCATGGCCTCGGAATTCGGCCTGGCCCAGCAACACTCGTACATGAACAAGACGTTCGACACCAAGCCCGCCGACGAGCACGACAGCAAAAGCGGCCATGCCTTTGTGTTCGAGCCGATCTTCACCAGCGGCATTTGCGTGCTGCCGAACATTTCCGACCACCGTAGCGAAATGTCCGAGGCGCTGCACATCAACGCCGGGCGTTTGCTCTGCAAGTATCTGTCGGAAGAATGGGATTTCTCGTACAACTTCGCCAACGAAGACAGCAGCGAAGCCAGCGTGAAGGGGCGCATCCGGCCGTGGAACGCGATGATGCTGATCTCCAACGACATCATGCGTTATGCCGAAGAAAGCGATGACGGCAACATCCAGAACATTGACGTCAATGCCATGGAAAAACACGCCAACCAGTACATTTCCCAGCAGATTTTCAACATCCTCACGGCCCAGGCGGTGACCACCGACTACGACCAGAACTACTTCCGGCGTGCCGGGATCGACATCGGCGAAACCATCCGCCTGGATGCCAACGACCTGTTCATGAGCCTGGCCGGCCCGGTGGCGATTGCCTACGCCGAATCCGTCGTGCCGGAAACCCCGGCGCCGTCGAGCGACAAGTTCAAGGTGTTCGAGAAAGAGCCGCAACGTCTGAACATCGATGACCTGTTCTTCCGCTCCATCGACCTGCCGCACTTCAACAAAGTCACCCAGGCCATCGAAGGCATCAGCCTGCTGCCGATCGAATCCAAGCGCTACAAGGCGTCGCTGGAGCAGTACAAGAATTCGGGCTACGACGCGGCCGCGTTGCATGACCTGCACTTCTTCAAGAACTGCTCGTCGGTGGTGTCGATTGTTTCGTTACCCAAGGACTACAAACTGTCCTACATGGACCTGAACCGGCTCAAGACCCACCTCAACAGCCTGTTCCCCAACACCACCCTCAAGCGCTATGCCCTGGTGATCGGTGCTTCGGCCAACTTGTCGCTGACCACCTTGATCGCGAAAAGCCCGTGCCTGTCGGATGATTTCCTCACGCTGATCGTAGCCTTCATCAAGCGCTGCTTTGCGCGCAACCCGTACCGGTTCGATGACACGCTGGACAACTCGATCCTGGATTTCATCATCCACGAGGACTTCGACGAAGCCCGTATCGACGAGCTGCTCAACGAGTTCGAAAACCCGGCGAAGATCCTCGATACCAACTGGTACGCGATCAAGCCGATGTATGAGAAGAAGTACCGCGAGCTGATCAACGACAAAGAGAAATTCGTGTCGATCAATGACATTCGCCTGTCGCGGGATTGCGTGAAGAAGGCGATCAAGTACCTGCGCGAGATCTACCGCCACCGCATCGGTAAGACCAAGGTTATTTCGTTGAATAACCACACCGGCAAGACCGCCTGACGCCTGGCGCCTGGCGACGGCGCTGATTGGCGCCGTCGCTGTCTTCAGGCTCTTCGTTGATGCAGGTAGTCGACGATGGCTTGTTCGTCTGCGGACTTCACCGGCCGGGGCAGTTGTTGGGGCCAGCCGGCTTGGTTCGGGCCGAAGAACTTGTTCTGCTCTGCCTCATCCCAACCGCGGATTTCACGCGAAGCCGACTCCCACCAGCCCTGGCGGCACACGGCGTAATAGGGATTCTCAGGCGCCGCGCTGCCGTAGAGCAGGTCGCGCCCGACCCTTTTCAGGTGTTTGCGCTGATTGCGCAGCTTCCATTTGATGAGCAACCGTTGCCAGGCCGTTGGCACGGGCTTGACCTGCGGCACCTCCAGGCAACGCGTCACCAACTCAGGACTGAAGGTTTCGCCATGCAGGCTGAAGAAATGCGCCTGCATGGCGTGGAAGAAGCGCTTCTCGGCGTAATAGTGATGAACGAACTTCCTGGCCTCGCGCACCTTCTTGCCACGCATCGCGAAGGAAATCGCGACTTGCTCGATGGTGTGGATGTCGAATGAACCCTGGGTCCACTCGTCGATCAGGCCAATCGCGGTTTTGAGCAGCGCTGAATCGCTGGCGCGCACGCCGCACAGGCCGCTGTTGTAGAGCTTGAAACTGTTGCTGGCAGAAATGCCGTGGGCGTGCAGGTGCTGGCCCAGCTTGAGGTAGTCCGGGCGTTTGCAGACATAGCTCCAGTCGTACTCGAATTCGTCCATCACATACTGGCCGGGCTCGATCAGTTCGAACACGCGATGAGGGGACTTGAGGAACAGCGTGTCGGTATCGACGAACAGCGTGGTGTCCGCCAGCGTCAAGCCTCGAGCGATCGCACAGGCCTTGCGCCGGTGCAGGTAACCGTTGTCGCCCTGCCATTGGGTCAGAGTCTGCTCGTCCAGCTCGATGGTTTCCACCGGCCAGCCGATAAAATCCTGCGGACGATCGGTCATGACCCGGATACACAGCGACTCACCCGGCTTGAGCCGTGCCAAGGCAGTGAGCATGCTGAATTTGGCTTCACGCCGGTAAACGTCCTGTTTACCGTAGATAAGGTAGAGCAGCTGGTGCGAGGGTTTCGCTGAAGGGGGCAGCGTAGACGGCATGATGGGCTCCGGGTGACAGGCTGCGCACTTTACCGGAATTCCATGTCTTCCTACTGCCAAGATCCGACAATCGCCAGGCTTTTTAAACACCGAGAAACAATTCTTCCCCGCTGTCAGCCGTGGAAAAACTGTTCCCATGACGTGCGCGTCACCTTGGGCTGTGACCTTTCTCCACGGCAAGATGCCATCACGGCGTCAGCGGTTACCCCGCTACACACTTTCAAACCTGAAATTCACGCACCGTTTCAGTGCCTACTTGGAAGACGCTGCCCTTTCCTGGATCAGGATCCACGGCGAAACCACCACTGCCCACAGGCTCGGATCGCGCTCCACCAGGTCCAGCGCCCGCGTCGCAGACACCTCGCCCAGGCTGCCAGAGGCCAGCCAGGCAGCGACTTTGTCGCGGTTGTCCTCGGCCATTCCCTCCGCGGCTTCGATCAAATCCAGGCCTGCGTCGACCCACAATAGGGCACCCTTTGCGAAGAATGGCTCAAGCTCCTTCCAGGATATTTCGGCGGTTTCACCAAGCAGCTTGGCATAGAGGGTGCTAGGTTCTTGCGTCATGGGAATTCACCTGAGTAAAAAACGGCGCAATCATAACGTCGTGGCCCTGGTAGAAAAACCCAGTTGCAAATGAGTCACCGAGAGAAAGTGTCAGGAAAGCCAAGGATTGCCCGAAACTCTGGCATCACACCGCCGCAATTCTGTCTTTTTCTTTCATTTAAGCGACATACCCGGGTTTTGCCCCCAGCAGCCAGCTTTTCAAGCGATCAACCGGCGCTCTACACTGTACCGGTACAGTTGCCAGGGCACTGCCGGGGGGATATCCGAGATATCTGATCCGGTTCTGCAGCTCACAAGGCCGCTAGAACTATAAAAAATACAACAGTAAGAGTGGAGCACTATGAATAAGGCTACTAAGCAGATTTCCAAACTGTTTGCCGCTATGGTCCTGGCTGGGGTTGCCGGCCATTCGTTCGCAGCCGACACCATCAAGATCGGTATCGCAGGGCCTAAGACCGGTCCAGTGACGCAATACGGCGACATGCAATTCATGGGTGCCAAACAAGCCATCGCCGATATCAACGCCAAGGGCGGCGTCGACGGCAAAATGCTTGAGGCCAAGGAATACGACGACGCTTGCGATCCTAAACAAGCCGTTGCCGTCGCCAACAAAGTGGTCAACGACGGCGTCAAGTTCGTGGTCGGTCACCTCTGCTCCAGCTCCACTCAACCCGCTTCCGACATCTATGAAGACGAAGGCGTGATCATGATTACCCCGGCTGCCACCAGCCCGGAAATCACCGCCCGTGGCTACAAGCTGATCTTCCGCACCATCGGCCTGGACAGCGCCCAAGGCCCGGCCGCCGGCAACTACATTGCCGACCACGTGAAGCCGAAGATCGTTGCCGTCCTGCACGACAAGCAGCAATACGGTGAAGGCATCGCCACCGCCGTTAAACAGACCCTCGAGAAAAAAGGCACCAAGGTTGCTGTCTTCGAAGGCCTGAACGCCGGCGACAAAGACTTCTCCTCGATCATCCAGAAACTCAAGCAAGCCAACGTCGACTTCGTCTACTACGGCGGCTACCACCCTGAGTTGGGCCTGATCCTGCGTCAAGCCAAGGAAAAAGGCCTGAACGCCAAGTTCATGGGCCCGGAAGGCGTCGGCAACGACTCCATCTCGCAAATCGCCCAGGGCGCTTCCGAAGGCCTGCTGGTGACCCTGCCTAAATCCTTCGACACCGACCCGGCCAACAAAGCCATCGTTGAAGAGTTCGCCAAGAACAAGCAGGACCCAACAGGTCCGTTCGTGTTCCCAGCCTACTCGGCCATCGAAGTGATCGCCGGCGGTATTGCCGCTGCGAAGAGCGAAGACACCGCCAAAGTGGCAGCCGCCATCCACGCGGGCACCTTCAAGACCCCTACCGGCGACCTGAGCTTCGACGCCAAGGGCGACCTGAAGGACTTCAAATTCGTGGTCTACGAATGGCACTTCGGTAAACCAAAAACCGAAGTTTCCCCTCAGTAAGCCAGGCGTTACTGGTCCAACAAGCCCACTGTGAGAGCAGTGGGCTTTGTTTTACGAGGTTTATGGGCCTGTCACCCGCGATCCGGGCGCTGGCTCACCTGAAAATCTTAAAACCGTCACCAGCGGTTCGCTGGCAAACGCTTTGTGCAACCTGGTCACAGAACAGGGCACAGGCCGGAAATGACTCCACCAGTGAAATGCGTATCGGGTTTTTAGGAGCGCTGTAATGCCTGAGATCTATCATTTTTTCCAACAGCTGGTTAATGGCCTGACCATTGGCAGCACCTATGCCTTGATAGCCATTGGCTACACAATGGTTTACGGCATCATTGGAATGATCAACTTCGCCCATGGCGAGGTGTACATGATTGGTTCCTACGTGGCCTTTATCGCCCTTGCCGGGTTGGCCATGATGGGTATCCACTCCCTGCCGCTGTTGATGACCGCCGCGTTCCTGGCGTCGATCGTCGTGACCAGTGCCTATGGCTACAGTATCGAGCGCGTTGCCTATCGTCCCTTGCGTGGCAGCAACCGTCTGATCCCGCTGATTTCCGCCATCGGCATGTCGATTTTCCTACAGAACACCGTATTGCTGTCCCAGGACTCCAAGGACAAGTCCATTCCCAACCTGATCCCGGGGAGCATCTCCTTCGGCCCAGGTGGCGCACAAGAAGTGCTGATTTCGTACATGCAGATCCTGGTCTTTGTCGTCACCCTGGTGGCGATGCTGGGCCTGACCCTGTTCATCTCTCGCTCCCGTCTGGGGCGCGCCTGCCGGGCTTGCGCCGAAGACATCAAGATGGCCAACCTGCTGGGCATCAACACCAACAACATCATCGCCCTGACCTTCGTGATCGGTGCCGCACTGGCTGCCGTTGCGGCGGTGCTGCTAAGCATGCAGTACGGCGTGATCAACCCCAACGCCGGTTTCCTGGTAGGCCTCAAGGCCTTTACTGCGGCGGTATTGGGCGGCATCGGCAGTATCCCGGGCGCGATGCTCGGTGGCCTGGTGCTGGGTGTGGCCGAAGCCTTTGGCGCCGATATCTTCGGTGACCAGTACAAGGACGTCGTGGCGTTCGGCCTGTTGGTTCTGGTGCTGTTGTTCCGTCCGACCGGCATCCTGGGCCGTCCGGAGGTTGAGAAAGTATGAGCAGATATCTTAAATCGGCGTTTTTCAGCGCCTTGCTGGTATGGGCCGTGGCCTTTCCGGTACTCGGCCTCAAGCTGAGCATTGTCGGCATCAACCTGGAAGTGCATGGCACCGGTCCCGTGACCCTGACCATCATCGCCCTGTGTTCGGTGCTGATGTTCCTGCGCGTGCTGTTCACCCAGCAGGTCGGCGCCCTGTTCAAGGGCAACCGTGGCCCGTTGGTATCACCCAAGGTCAGCCAGTTCCTGACCCTGCCGCGTACCCAGCGCTACATCATCATCGGCCTGATCGTGGCCGCGTTGATCTGGCCGTTCTTCGGCTCGCGCGGCGCGGTCGACATCGCCACCCTGATCCTGATCTACGTGTTGCTGGGCCTTGGCCTGAACATCGTGGTGGGCCTGGCCGGCTTGCTCGACCTGGGTTACGTGGGCTTCTACGCCGTGGGTGCCTACACCTACGCGCTGCTCTCGCACTACCTGGGCTGGGGCTTCTGGATCTGTCTGCCCTTGGCGGGCATGGCGGCGGCTACATTCGGCTTCCTGCTGGGCTTCCCGGTGTTGCGCCTGCGCGGTGACTACCTGGCGATCGTGACCCTGGGCTTCGGTGAAATCATCCGGCTGTTCCTGCGTAACCTCACCGACATCACCGGCGGCCCCAACGGCATCAGCAGCATCCCCAAGCCTACCTTCTTCGGGCTGACGTTTGACCGTAGCGCTGCAGAAGGCATGCAGACCTTCCACGAGTACTTCGGGATCGACTACAACCCGGTGAGCAAAGTGGTGTTCCTGTACCTGGTGGCGCTGCTGCTGGCACTGGCTGCATTGTTCGTGATCAACCGCCTGCTGCGCATGCCGATCGGCCGTGCGTGGGAAGCGCTGCGCGAAGATGAAATCGCCTGCCGTGCACTGGGCATGAACCCGACAGTCATCAAGCTTTCGGCCTTCACCCTCGGGGCAACGTTTGCCGGTTTCGCCGGCAGCTTCTTCGCCGCTCGCCAAGGCCTGGTGACGCCGGAGTCGTTCACCTTCATCGAGTCGGCGATCATCCTCGCCATCGTGGTACTGGGTGGCATGGGCTCGCAACTGGGCGTGATCCTGGCGGCGATCGTGATGATCCTGCTGCCGGAAATGATGCGTGAGTTCAGCGAATACCGCATGTTGATGTTCGGCGCCATGATGGTGCTGATGATGATCTGGCGTCCTCAAGGCCTGCTGCCCATGCAACGTCCACACATGGAGCTGCGCAAATGAGCCGCGAGATCCTGAAAGTCGAAAATCTGAGCATGCGCTTCGGCGGCTTGCTGGCGGTCAACGGCGTGGCCCTGACCGTGAAAGAGAAACAAGTGGTAGCGTTGATCGGCCCCAACGGCGCCGGCAAGACCACGGTGTTCAACTGCCTCACCGGTTTCTACAAGCCAAGCGGTGGCAGCATCCTGCTGGACGGCCAGCCGATCCAGGGCCTGGCCGGTCACGAAATCGCCCGCAAGGGCGTGGTGCGGACCTTCCAGAACGTGCGGTTGTTCAAGGACATGACGGCGGTCGAGAACCTGTTGATTGCCCAGCACCGTCACTTGAACACCAACTTCTTCGCGGGCCTGTTCAAAACTCCGGCGTTCCGCAAGAGCGAGCGCGAGGCCATGGAGTACGCCGAGTACTGGCTGGACAAGGTCAACCTGACCGAGTTTGCCAACCGCCCGGCCGGCACCCTGGCCTACGGTCAGCAACGTCGCCTGGAAATCGCCCGCTGCATGATGACCCGCCCGCGGATCCTCATGCTCGACGAACCCGCGGCTGGCCTGAACCCCAAGGAAACCGAAGACCTCAAGGCGCTGATCAGTGTGTTGCGTGAAGAAAACAACGCCACGGTGTTGTTGATCGAACACGACATGAAACTGGTCATGAGCATTTCCGACCACATCGTGGTGATCAACCAGGGCACGCCTTTGGCCAACGGGACGCCGGAGCAGATCCGCGACAATCCTGAAGTGATCAAAGCCTATTTGGGGGAAGCGTAAAATGCTGCAATTCGAAAACGTTTCCACTTTCTACGGCAAGATCCAGGCCCTGCACAGCGTCAACGTGGAAGTGCGCCAGGGTGAGATCGTCACGCTGATCGGTGCCAACGGTGCCGGCAAATCGACCCTGTTGATGACCCTGTGCGGTTCGCCCCAGGCCCACAGCGGCAGCATCCGCTACATGGGTGAAGAACTGGTGGGTCAGCAGTCGTCGCAGATCATGCGCAAGAGCATTGCGGTGGTGCCGGAAGGGCGTCGCGTGTTCTCGCGCCTGACCGTGGAAGAGAACCTGGCCATGGGCGGGTTCTTCACCGACAAGGGCGACTACCAGGAGCAGATGGACAAGGTGCTGCACCTGTTCCCTCGGCTCAAGGAGCGCTTCAGCCAGCGTGGCGGCACCATGTCCGGCGGCGAGCAGCAAATGCTCGCCATCGGCCGGGCGCTGATGAGCAAACCCAAGCTGTTGCTGTTGGACGAACCTTCACTGGGCCTGGCACCGATCATCATCCAGCAGATCTTCGACATCATCGAACAGCTGCGCAAGGACGGTGTGACGGTGTTCCTGGTGGAGCAGAATGCCAACCAGGCGCTGAAAATCGCTGACCGTGCCTATGTGCTGGAAAACGGTCGGGTGGTGATGCAGGGCACTGGCGAGCAGTTGCTGACGGATCCGAAGGTGCGCGAGGCCTACCTGGGCGGCTGAGAAAGCCCATGGATACTGGACACAAGGGGAGCCGGGAAACCGGCTCCCCTTTTTTTATTTAAATGTTTTTCAGATGACCTGTAACGAAATCCCACTCACCCGCTCTAGAGCTACAAGCAAGCATTCAAGCCTGCCACCTCAACCCACTGCTGGAGATACACCATGACGACCAAACTGTCCGCCGCTACCCTCGTTCTGGCCCTCGGTTCCGCCCTGAGCCTGTCCGCCCTGACCAACACCGCCCACGCCGCCGACGACATGCAGAAATGCTTCGGCGTCGCCGAAGCCGGCAAGAACGATTGCGCCGCAGGTGCTGGCACTTCCTGCGCCGGCACTTCGAAAACCAAGGATCAAGCCAACGCCTGGAAACTGGTCCCGGCCGGCACCTGCCTCAAAACCCCAAGCTCCACCTCGCCGACCGGTTTCGGTCAGGAAGCAGCCTTCACCGCCAAGTCCTGAAACCTCGTAAAACCTGAGTACTGATGATGACCCTTTCATCCCTGCAAGCCGTCTCCCAGGCTCAGGCGCCCGGCCTTCCCCGCCGGGCCGGGCTGGGGCTCAAGCATGAGCATTTCATGGAAGTGCTGGAGACCTCGCCCGACATCGGTTTTTTTGAAGTGCACGCCGAAAACTACATGGTGGCCGGCGGCCCGTTTCATCATTACCTGGGGTTGATTCGCGAGCAGTACCCGCTGTCCTTGCACGGCGTGGGCCTGTCCATCGGCGGCGAAGGTCCGCTGGACCGTGCGCACCTGGCAAGGTTGGCCACACTGATTGAACGCTATCAACCCCACTCTTTTTCCGAACACCTGGCCTGGTCAAGTCACGGCACGGTGTTCCTCAATGACCTGCTGCCCCTGGCCTACGACAGCGCGACCCTGCAACGGGTGTGCGAACACGTTGATCAGGTGCAGAGCACCCTCAAGCGCGCGATGCTGCTGGAAAATCCGTCGACTTATCTGCAATTCCAACGCTCAACCCTGGACGAGACCGACTTCATCAGCGAAGTCATCCGCCGCACCGGCTGTGGTTTGCTGCTGGATGTAAACAACGTCTATGTGTCGTGCATCAACCATCGGCGCGATCCACTTGCCTACCTCGACGCGTTGCCATTGCACGCGGTGGGCGAGATTCATCTGGCCGGTTTTGCCGAAGACACTGACAGCCTCGGTGATCGCTTGCTGATCGATGATCACGGCGCGCCTATCGACAACGCCGTGTGGCAGCTGTACGAAAAGGTACTGACACACGTCGGCTCAGTGGCGACTTTGATCGAGCGGGATAATCGGGTGCCAGCATTCAGCGTACTGCTGGCCGAGGCTCAACAAGCCGAATGGCATCTGTCGAAGGTGAAAGCATGAGCCTGCACGACAATTTCGCCGAGGCATTATTGGCGCCGGACCTGGCCTGCCCCGCGGGCCTGTTCAGCACCAATGGCGCCGATCCCGCCAGCCGCTTCGTGGTGTATCGCAACAATGTGCACAGCTCATTGATCAACGCACTGGCGACGGCATATCCCGTGACATTGCAACTGGTGGGCAATGAGTTCTTCCGAGCGATGGCCGGCCTGTTTGTACAGGCTTGCCCACCCACCAGCCCGTTGATCAGCGAGTACGGCAGTGCGTTCGCGGCGTTTATCCAGGATTTCGAGCCTGCCGCCAGCGTGCCCTACCTGGCGGATGTCGCGCGCCTTGAACGCTTGCGTGTGCGTGCCTATCACGCCGCGGATACCCAGCCGCTGGACCAGAAGACGGTTCTCCTGGCACTGCAAGGCCAGGCAGACCTGGGGAAATTTCGCCTGCAACTGCATCCCTCCCTGGCCACCTTGAATTCAGCCTATGCGGTGGTGGCCGTGTGGGCCGCGCACCAGACCGAAGGTGGCTTGGCCACTTTGAATCCCTGGCACGCCCAGGGTGCGCTGGTCATGCGTCAGGGCCTGGAGGTCGAGGTCTTTGCTATCGACCACGGCTCAGTCGCGTTTATCGACAGCCTGGCCCACGGCACGCCCTTGGAAAAAGCCGTGGAGCAGGCGCTTGAAACATCCACCGAGTTCGATTTGCACCAATGCCTGACGTTGCTGATCAGCTACAACGCCATCACCCATTTGCAACCAGAACAAAAGGTATCGCCATGAATACTCGTCCATCGTGCCTGATCAATCGGGTTATCGCGCTTTTCGAACAGATTCCCTACAGCCTGATCGCCTTTCTCGCACGCTTCTCCATTGCAGCCGTGTTCTGGAAATCCGGGCAAACCAAAGTCGAAGGCTTCGCAATTGATTTGATCAGCGGCACCTTCCAACTAGGTGCACCGAAACTGGCGGCTTCGACATTGCCGCTGTTTCGCAGCGAATACCACGTGCCGCTGTTATCGCCGGAAATCGCAGCGCCTATGGCTGCATTTGCCGAGCATTTTTTCCCGGTGTTGATCCTGATGGGCTTCGCCACGCGCTTCTCGGCCTTGGCCCTGATCGGTATGACTCTGGTGATTCAGCTGTTCGTCTACCCGGACGCCTACCCAACCCATGGCACCTGGATCGCGCTGCTGTTGCTGCTCGTGGCCAAAGGGCCGGGGCGTCTGTCCATCGATCACCTGATCGCTCGTCGCTACGCTTAAAGCCGATCCAGCGCCTCGCCGCTGCGCTTGAACCAATCCACCAGGTAATCGGCCAACACCTGGGTGCGACGCGGCAAGCCGCCTTGATAAGGATGCACCAGGTACATCGGCATGCTCCGCGTCTGATAATCACGCAGGAGCCAGCGCAAACGGCCGTCAGCCAATTCTGCAGGCAGCACATAGGACGGCAGCCGCGCGATACCGGCGCCCACCAGCGCGGCCTTTTTCAACAGGTTGTAGTGGTTGGAGGCAAAGGTGCCGCTGACCCGCACCCGCAGCAATTCGTGCTGCTGGTGGTAAAGCCACTCTTCCCGCCCGCTGTAATGGCTGTTGAGCAGGCAGGTGTGGGTTGCCAGGTCAGCCGGGGTCTGTGGCTCGCCATGCTGCTCAAGGTAGGCCGGGCTGGCGCAGGTCATTTCATGCCAGGCCAGCAGCGGTTTGGCCACCAGGCGCTCGTTCTCGATGGCACCTGAACGCACGCCGAGGTCAAAGCCGTCCCGCGCCAGGTCACGGTAACTATTGTTGAGCTCCAGTTCGATCTGCACTTGCGGGTACTGCTTAGAAACTCCAGCAACAACCCGTCGAAGAATGTTTCCCCCAACGACACCGGCACTGTCATGCGCACCGGTCCGGCCAGGTCGTCCTTAAGCCGCGCCAATGCCTGCCGGGCCCGATCCACCTGCACCACCAAAGCCTGGGCCTGGGGCAGCAACGCTGCGCCGGCGGCCGTCAGGCTGAGCTTGCGCGTGGTGCGGTGCAGCAGCACCACGCAAAACCGCGCTTCCAACTGGCTGATCCGCTTGGACAACTGCCCTTTACTGCAGCCCAGTTGCTCGGCGGCCACGGTAAAACTGCCGGCTTCGATCAGCACCGCAAACGCGGCCAGGTCATCCATCTCGCTCATGGATTGTTTCCATTTGAAAACCAAAGGTTGCCTATTAGCGCGTTTATCCACCCAAAAAGCCACACTAGACTGAACCCTCACTTACCCCCTGGAGGAACAGCACGATGAAAATCCTATTGATTGGCGCCAGCGGCACTGTCGGCTCGGCAGTCAAGGCGGAACTGGCTCAGCGTCACGACGTGATCAGCATCGGCCGCAACAGCGGTGACTTCCAAGTGGATATCAGCGACAGCGCCTCGATCCGCAAGCTGTTCGAACAGACCGGCAAGTTCGATGCCCTGGTCTGTGCGGCAGGCAGCGTGAACTTTGTGGCGCTGGGTGAGATGAGCGAAAGCGATTTCGAACTGGGCCTGCGCGACAAGCTGATGGGCCAAGTCAACCTGCTGTTGATCGGCCGCGAGTACGCCAATGATGGCGCCTCATTCACCTTCACCAGTGGCATTCTGAACCGCGATCCGATCCGCACCGGCGCCTCGGCGGCACTGGTCAACGGCGCACTCGATGCCTTCGTCAAAGCCGCGGCGATCGAGTTGCCGCGCGGGCTGCGCGTCAACTCGGTGAGTCCGACTGTCCTGCTGGAGGCGATGGGCAGCTACGCCCCGTACTTCCGCGGGTTCAAACCGGCGACAGGTGCCGACGTGGCACTGGCCTACGCAAAAAGCGTCGAGGGCTTGCAGACCGGTCAGACCTACATCGTGGGTTGAGCGGCCACCGCCTCACGGGAGAACCGAGACATCCATTCAACCACCAGCGCACGCGGGGCGGAAAACCTGAACGCCCCGCCCAACTGGCTTTGAACCTTGGACGTGGTTAACGGGTAACCGTCTACGTAGAGTGTTACGTATTTTTGATAGGCCAGCAGCGTAATGGATTGTGTCCTTGCCTTCGCCTCTGGGCTCAGCGAGACCTCCACGTCGACATAAGCCGAATCAGACTTTCCAGCACGCTTGAGCGTCATCGAAATATCCGTGAAGTCAGTGGCTGACGCGTAAGAAAGCCGGGCGGGCTCGTCTGAAAAGCCAGTATTTGCCCACAGCAGCAGCATGCAGATGCTCCATTTGATATTCATGGCGACCTCCGGTCAAAAGAGGTCGACACTCTCACGACTCTCCAAACCTGAGTGTAGGAAAAGTTTCAAACAGCAACGCGCCGTTTCCCATCATTGTGAGGCAGGCGGCTCAAACCATGTCCCGGACTTGTGATGCAGCGCAGGCCTGCGTAACGTGGCGGCACTTGCCTGGAGACCCGATCATGCGTGCCGCCCATACCCTTGCTCTACTTGCCTTGTTTCCCCTGTTTGGCGCCTGCCAGATGTTCGATAACGATCCGGCCAAGCCCTCTATCGCCGGGCTGACCCGCATGCAGGGCGAACTCACGGCGGTCGGCGGCAAACTGCTGTTCCAGCCGTGTGGCGACAAACGCAACTATGTGGTCAACGACACCGGCGGCACCAGCATCCTGCAGGAAGCGGCTTCGCTGGCCGGCGAGCAAGGTGCGTTGTTTGCCGACCTGCGCGGTAAATTCTCCGGGGTTGCCAGTGGCACCCAGGGCAGCGTCGACCTGCAACAACTCTACCGCGTCGAGCGCTCGACCTCGGCCTGCAACGACCCCGACTTCAAACGCATGATCCTGCGCGCCAACGGCCACAAACCGACCTGGGTGATGAACGTCACCGCCAAGGGCCTGGTGCTGGAACGCGAAGGCCAGCCGCCACTGGCGGTGCCTTATGTGGAAGAACAAATCGGTGACGGCCGATTCAACCTGATGACCGAGGCCAATAATCAACACGTGGAATTGTGGGTGGCCCCGCAGCGTTGCGTCGACCCGGTCAGCGGCAGCCTGCAACACATGAGCGCCGAACTGCGCGTCAACGGCCAGGTGCAGCGCGGTTGTGCGTCGTTCGGCGGTTCGCGCGACGACTGACGCCACGCCGTGCTGTTTTAACATGACGGGAAACCGCCATTGGGGCTTATAATCGCCGGTTTGCAAAACAGCCGGCCTCCGAGCCCGCCGCCTACCGGATCCTGTCATGTTACGAATCACCGAACTCAAGCTGCCCATCGACCATCCCGAAGAAGACCTGCGGCCCGCCATCGTGCAGCGCCTGGGCATCGCCAGTGATGACTTGCTCGATTTCACCCTGTTCAAGCGTAGCTACGACGCCCGCAAGAAATCCTCGGAGCTGTGCTTCATCTACACCATCGACTTGAACGTGAAGGGTGAAGCCGCCCTGCTGCTCAAGTTCGCCGATGACCGCAACGTCAACCCGGCGCCGGATGTCAGCTACAACGTCGTGGGCCAGGCGCCGGAAGGCCTCACGGAGCGTCCAATCGTGGTCGGTTTCGGCCCGTGCGGTATCTTCGCCGGCTTGTTATTGGCGCAGATGGGCTTCAAGCCGATCATCCTTGAGCGCGGCAAGGAAGTGCGTCAGCGCACCAAGGACACCTGGGGCCTGTGGCGCAAAAGCGTGCTGAACCCAGAGTCCAACGTGCAGTTCGGTGAAGGGGGCGCCGGGACCTTTTCCGACGGCAAGCTGTACAGCCAGATCAAGGACCCGAAGTTCCACGGCCGCAAAGTCCTGCACGAGTTCGTCAAGGCCGGTGCGCCGGAAGAGATCCTCTACGTCAGCAAGCCGCACATCGGTACGTTTCGCCTGACCGGCGTGGTAGAGAACATGCGCGAGCAGATCATCGCCCTCGGCGGTGAAGTGCGCTTCGAACAGCGCGTGACCGACGTGCTGATCGAAGACGGCCAGTTGAACGGCGTCGTCGTCGATGGCGGCGAACAGATCCTGTCCAAGCACGTGATCCTGGCGCTGGGCCACAGCGCCCGCGACACCTTCCGCATGCTTCATGGCCGTGGTGTGTACATGGAAGCCAAGCCGTTCTCGGTGGGCTTCCGTATCGAACACCCGCAATCCTTGATCGACGCCGCGCGACTGGGCAAATACGCTGGCCACCCGAAACTCGGCGCGGCCGACTACAAGCTGGTGCACCACGCCAAGAACGGCCGTTCGGTCTACAGCTTCTGCATGTGCCCAGGCGGCACCGTGGTCGCAGCGACTTCCGAGCCGGGCCGTGTGGTCACCAACGGCATGAGCCAATACTCGCGTAATGAGCGCAATGCCAACTCCGGCATCGTGGTCGGCATCACGCCTGAGGTGGATTATCCGGGTGGCCCGTTGGCGGGTATCGAGTTGCAGGAACGCCTGGAATCCCACGCCTACGTCCTCGGCGGCAGCAACTACGAGGCGCCAGCACAACTGGTAGGTGACTTCATCGCCGGCAAGCCGTCGACTGCGATTGGCAGTGTGGAACCGTCCTACAAACCGGGCGTATCCCTGGGCGATTTGGCGCTGGCCTTGCCGGACTTCGCCATCGAAGCGATCCGTGAAGCCTTGCCGGCGTTCGAAAAGCAGATCAAGGGTTACTCGCTGCACGACGCGGTGTTGACGGGTATTGAGACTCGCACTTCGTCGCCGCTGCGGATCACCCGTAACGAATCGATGCAGAGTCTGAACGTGAAAGGCCTGTTCCCGGCCGGTGAAGGCGCCGGTTATGCCGGTGGGATTTTGTCGGCAGGCGTGGATGGGATTCGGATTGCCGAGGCGTTGGCGCGGGACATGCTGGGTATCGAAGCCTGACACATGCCCTGGTAGGAGCCCGGTTCGCCGGGCTCCTACACGATTAAATGTTGGCGCGCAGGATGCTGTCCGGCAACGGCTCGCCGCGCTCGACACTGGCTGCAACAGCCGCAATCAACCCGGCCAATTCATAGCCCTGGGCGTTGAGCCAGGCCTGATCGTAGTAAGTCGTGGCATACCGCTCCCCGCCATCACACAAGATCGCCACGATCGAACCCGACTCCCCCGCCGCTTTCATTTGCTGCGCCGCCACCAGAGCGCCGACCAGGTTAGTCCCGCTGGAACCACCGACCCGCCGCCCCAACCGCTCAGCCAGGTAATGCATGGCCGCCAGCGACAGCGCATCCGGCACCTTGACCATCGCATCAATCACCTTGGGCAGAAACGACGCCTCGACCCGTGGCCGGCCAATGCCTTCGATGCGTGAACCACAGTCCAGGCGCAAGCTGGCGTCGCCACTCTGATAGAAATCAAAGAACACTGAACGCTCGGCATCGGCGCACAACACGCGTGTGCAGTGCTGGCGATAACGCACATAACGACCAAGGGTCGCGGTGGTGCCGCCAGTGCCGGGGCTGGAGATCAACCAGCTCGGTTCCGGATGCTGCTCGAAGCGCATCTGCTGGAAGATCGACTCGGCGATATTGTTGTTCGCCCGCCAGTCGGTGGCGCGTTCGGCGTAGGTGAATTGGTCCATGAAGTGACCGCCACTTTCCCGCGCCAGACGTTCGGATTCGGCGTAGATCTGCGTGGGATCCTGTACCAGGTGGCTCTTGCCGCCATAGAAGGCAATCTGCGCGATTTTTTCCTGGGAAGTGGTGGCCGGCATCACCGCAATAAACGGCAAACCGAGCAGGCGCGCAAAGTAGGCTTCGGAAATCGCCGTCGACCCACTGGACGCTTCGATCACCGGCGCGCCCGGCTTGAGCCAGCCATTGCACAGCGCGTACAGGAACAGCGAACGGGCAAGTCGGAGTTTGAGACTGCCGGTGGGGTGGCTGGACTCGTCCTTGAAGTACAACTCGATACCCGGCAACCCCGGCAGCGGCAACGGGATCAGGTGCGTGTCGGCACTGCGCTGGAAGTCGGCTTCAATAATGCGAATGGCTTCGCGGGCCCAGGGACGGTGGTCGCTCATGGAGGGTTTCTCTGAAGGTGTAAGCCCTGATTTTAGGGGGTTTCCTACATGTCACACAGATACAGTACCGACTCAATCGGACACACAATTGCTAGGCTTAGAAGCAACGTCATGCCAAGCAGCTGCTTATAACAAATAAGAATATAAATTTTGTTTTAACAACTAACGGTACGGGTTAGGGTACCCACCTATTGAATCTGGATTGGAGAGCATCCCTTGCCTCTGCGTAGCACTTTTACCCGTTTCTTCCAGCTGGAAGCCGCCAGCGGTCTGTTGTTGATCGCGGCTGCCGCCTTGGCGTTGATCATCAACAATTCACCTCTGTCGCACCTGTACGAGGCGTTTCTCGACGTACCGGTGGTGGCACAGGTCGGCGCGTTGAAAATCGCCAAGCCGGCCTTGCTGTGGATCAACGACGGCCTGATGGCCCTGTTCTTCCTGCTGATCGGCCTGGAGGTCAAGCGTGAACTGCTCGACGGCCACCTGTCCAAGCCCTCGCAAGTGGTGCTGCCCGGCGCGGCGGCTATCGGCGGCATGGTCGTGCCGGCGCTGATCTACTGGGCGATCAACAAGGATTACCCCGCCGCACTCTCCGGCTGGGCGATCCCCATGGCCACTGACATCGCCTTCGCCCTCGGCGTGCTGGCCTTGCTCGGCAAGCGCGTGCCGGTGTCGCTGAAGCTGTTCCTGATGACCCTGGCGATCATTGACGACCTGGGCGCGATCATTGTGATTGCGGTGTTCTACTCCGCCGACCTGTCCGGCGCTGCCCTTGCAGGCGCGGGTGCGTGCTTGGTTGCCTTGATTGCGATGAACAGGCTGGGCGTCATCAAGCTTGGGCCGTACCTGATCATTGGGCTGATCCTGTGGGTGTGCGTACTCAAGAGCGGCGTGCATGCAACGCTGGCCGGCGTGACATTGGCCTTCTGCATCCCCATGCGTACCAAGAACGCCGAGCCCTCGCCGCTGCTCACGCTGGAACACGCCCTGCACCCGTGGGTGGCCTACGGCATCTTGCCGCTGTTTGCCTTCGCCAACGCCGGCGTATCCCTGACCGGCGTCAGCCTGGAAAGCTTCACCCACCACGTGCCCATGGGCATCGCCGCTGGCCTGCTGATCGGCAAGACCGTCGGAGTGTTTGGCCTTACTTGGCTGGCCATCAAGACCGGCCTCGCCGCCCTGCCCAGCGGCGCGAACTGGGGGCAGGTGTTTGGTGTGGCGATCCTCTGTGGGATCGGCTTTACCATGAGTCTGTTTGTCGGTTCGCTCGCGTTTGTGCCGGGTGCCAGTGAGTTTGCAGGTGAGGACCGGATGGGGATTTTGACCGGATCGATTCTGGCGGCGTGTATTGGTTATGCGGTGACGGCGATGGCGAGTCGTAAGAAGGCCACGCTTCAGGGTTGAACTGACAGACCGAAAACCAAAAAGCCGCCTCGGATTGACCGAGGCGGCTCCACTTCTCAGACCTTACAGGTCATCGAAGCTGTCTCGCAGGAACTTCCATACGTGATAAGCACGCAGACAGTTCACTACGAGGTTCCACATACGTCGTGCAAACTTCGACATACTCGGCCCCCTTACGTTGGCCTACCTCCAGCACACTTACCGGAACACGTGGCCTTTGGATGCAGGTCAATGCATCTTTGAGGCGGCCGGGTTGATGGGCCTTCCGCGTGAATCCGGCACGGATTACTAGCCCGTGGCGGTCAGTCCAAGAATTCGCGCGCGTGCCCGGCTCACCTAAAAGCAACAAACGTAGAACAGGGAAGAGCCTAACGGATATCCCAAATGAAGGTGTGACGAACAGTGATCAAATATCCGGTACTCTTGTGAGATCTATTGCAAATTTTTGCTGCCCTCGTGGTCTATCTCCCAACCTTGCATGACAGTATGACCAGGGGTAATATCGGACTGCAGGTCAATGCATCTTTGAGTCGCATCCCCAGCCATAGTTGGGTATGCAATAAAAAACCGCCCTACTAAGGCGGTTTTTTATTGCCTGCGTTTTTGCACTTAACCTGGCCGCCACCTAAAAATGCCCGCCCAGAAAACCAAAAACCCCAACCAGTCACCCGGTTGGGGTTTTGTGTTCCTACAACCCGCGCTTAGCGAGTAACGCGGCTGGTGCCATCAACGGTCATGATGCGCACGCGGTCACCAATGCGGAAGATTTCATTCTCCTGCACAGCCTGCACGTAGGCGCGCATGCTGCCGTCGTCTTCGCGAACGGTGATTTCCACGCCTTGAGTGCGGGTCAGGCCTTCTTCGGTGGCCGAACCCAACAGACCGCCAGCAACAGCGCCGATCACGGCAGTCACGATGCTGCCACGGCCACCGCCGATGGCGCTGCCGCCAACACCGCCGATGACTGCGCCGGCAGCACCGCCGATTGGGGTCTTGGTGCCTTCGATCTTCACAGGACGCAGGGATTCGATGGTGCCCATGCGCACGGTCTGTACACGACGCGCTTCGTCACGGGAGTACGAGTCGCCGGTCAGACTCGAGGCGCAGCCACCCAGCAGCAACGACAGGGTGGTAAAGCAGGCAACCAGTAAAACGGACTTACGCATAGCATCAACTCCAAAGGACAGGTGGTCATTAAACGCTGCAGCTTGCCGCCTGTCACGGCAAGCACCACAGAAAATTGCTTTCATTCAGCCTGAGTACAGACTGACCGCACCAGAAAAATCGACGAACGGTAGCGTACCCTTCAAGGATTACTTTGATTGTAGTCGCGACAGTCGCCAGGAACACCACACAGCACTACACGCCCGAAGCCTCTGGTATAGAGACTTCAGCGTGATAGGCAACATTCAGATGAAGTGACGAAAGGTGTAGCTCAGGGCGCCAAGCGCTCGCGGGTCCAATCGGCCCCTTGCAGGCGATAGTTCAGACGGTCGTGCAAGCGGCTGGCACGACCTTGCCAGAACTCGATGCGTTCCGGCAGCAAGCGATAGCCACCCCAGTGCTCGGGGCAGTCGGGCTGGGTGTCGCTGAAACGCTGCTCGGTGGCCTTGAGCAGGTCGTGCAGTTCCTCGCGGTCACGAATGACCTGGCTCTGCGGAGACGCCCAGGCGCCCAGGCGGCTGCCCAACGGGCGGACCTGATAATAAGCGTCCGACTCTTGAGCCGTGACCTTGACCACCCGCCCCTCGATGCGCACTTGGCGCTCCAGGGTCGGCCAGAAGAAGGTCATGGCCGCGAACGGCCGCGCCGCGAGCTGTTGGCCCTTGGCACTCTGATAGTTGGTGAAGAAGGTAAAGCCCTGCGCGTCCAGGCCCTTGAGCAACAGGATGCGGCAGTGCGGTCGACCGTCCTGGTCGACCGTGGCCAAGGTCATGGCATTAGCTTCCACCGGTGGCTGCTCGGTTTTCACCGCGTCGGCAAACCACTGGTGGAACAAGGCAAACGGCTCGCTCGGGGCCTGGGCCTCGCTCAAACCATCCCGTGTGTAGTCACGGCGCATATCGGCCAGTGCCTGGGTCATGCGGCTTTATCCTTCTGGTTCAGCGGATCAGTTTTTCGCCTGGTCGTTGGCCGGTGCAGCGGCCTTGGCTTTGGCCGGCGCTGGCTTTTTGGCAGCTGGCTTGGCCGGAGCTTTTTTGGCGGCTGGCTTGGCGGCGGCTTTCTTGGCGGCTGGCGCCTTTTTAGCTGCAGCCTTGGCCGCTGGGGCAGGTGCTGGAACGTCCTGCACTGCAACCATCTCGGCGACAGGCGGGGTTTTGCCCGACTGGTATTTGCTCAACAGCGCCAGCATGGTGGTGCGCTGAGTGAACATGATTTCCATACGACGGTTCAGGGCACGGCCCTGGTTGCTGTCGTTGGCGGCACGTGGCATCAGGTCGCCCATGCCACGCAGCATCAGACGATCCTGCTTCAGGCCGCTGAGGCTGAAGATCGACGCGATGGATTGTGCACGTTCCTTGGTCAGCGCCTGGCTGGCTGGGGCAGTGCCCGTTGCGTCGACGTGGCCCAGTACCAGCACGGCGGTCTTGGGATCGGCTTCTACAGCCTTGGCAACACGGGTGAACGGACCGAGAGTGACCGGCAGAAGCATGGCCGGGCGTTTCGGGTTGTAGGAGCCGTCTACCGGGGCAATCACGACGAGTACGTTGTCGCGACGCTCCAGTTGCAGGTTGCTGTCCTTGATGGCGGCGCGCAGGCGCGGCTCATAGTCGTCCAACCAGGCCTGGGTGATTTTTGGATCCGGCATCGGCACGTTGGTCACGTCGACCTTGGCCAGTGGCTTGGGCTTGCTTTCGAACGGCCACCACCATTTGGTTTCGGTGTCGTTCTTGGCGACAGCTGGGGCGACGGCAGGTGCCGGCTCGGCGGCCTTGAGGTCGGCTTTCAGGTCGGCCTTGGCATCGGCGGCCTTTTCGTCGGCGCTCTTGGACGAGAACGGCCACCAGCTGGAACCGGTGTCAGCCTTGGCAGCTGGAGCGGGAGCGGCAGCAGCGGCTACCGGGGCGGCAGGCTTGGCGCCGGCAGCGGGCTTGGCGTCCGGTTTAGCGTCCGGCTTGGCATCGGTTTGGGTCACTGCATCCTTGGTGGCGGCCTTATCAGATCCAAATGACCACCAATGCCCGCCCTCGGCATCATTTTGTGGAGTTTGTGCGCAGCCGGTAATAGTGAGGCATAGCGCCAGTGCCAAGGACTTGTTCGATAACATGAGATATCCACAAAATGAGAAAAGAAACGGGGGTCTGGATGACCCGTTAAACAGACGCTTACAGAACATTAAAGTTACATCGTTTCGTTCAGCGCCTTCTTATAGTTGCCTTTGTAACAAAAAAACGTGAAACAGCAAGGGGTTTACAGACAACCGGCCAATATTCCGACCAACTTCTGTGCCCGTGGGTCCATAAGTACATAAGGCCCCAATGTATTAGTCACAAAACCAAACGCTACATCATGCTCTGGGTCGGCAAACCCGACCGAGCCGCCCGCCCCAGGATGCCCGAATGCACGCGGGCCAAGGCCGAAGGTGGCATTGGGCAGTTGCGGCTGGTCCAACATGCAGCCCAGGCCAAAACGGGTTTGTGTCAATAATGTTTTATCCGGCCCGATACTGTGTTCGCGGGTCAATTGTTCGAGCATGTCGGCTTCGAGCAAACTACCGTCCAATAAGCCGCTATAAAAGCCCGCCAGGCTGCGTGCATTACCGTGACCATTTGCCGCCGGCTGCTGCATACGGCGCCATTCAGGTTTGTTAGTGCTGGTCAGAATAGACGGTGGATTAGCAAATGCACGGGTCGTCATGGCCGTGGGTTCACGCATCATTACTTGCAGTAAACGTTGTGCGGCTTCATCGCCCATATTGCCTTTGCTACGCGCTATATGTGCCACGCGATAAAACTCTTCATCCGCCAGGCCCACATGGAAGTCCAGCCCCAGTGGCCGCGCAACCCGCGCCACGATGGATTCTCCCGGCCCACGCCCATCGGCACGACGCAGCAACTCACCCACCAACCAACCGTAGGTGATCGCCTCGTAGCCGTGGCCTTGGCCAGGTGTCCACCACGGGGCTTCGGCCGCCAGGGTATCGACCATCAGTTGCCAGTCGTACAAAGCCTCGGTCGGCAGCATTTCGCGGATTGCCGGCAACCCGGCCTGGTGGCAGAGCAACTGGCGCAGGGTGATGGATTCTTTGCCCGCTGCCGCAAATTCAGGCCAATAGTTGGCGACCGGTGCGTCCAGTTGCAACTTGCCTTCGGCCACCAATTGCAGGGCCGTCACGGCGGTGAAGGTCTTGGTGCAGGAGAACAGGTTGACGATGGTATCACTGTGCCAGGCCTCGGCACCGTCCTTGTCGGAGGTGCCGGCCCACAGGTCGACGACGGTTTCGCCGCCTATCTGGATACACAGCCCGGCACCACGCTCCTGCGGGTCATCGAACAACGCGGCAAAGGCTTCCCGTACCGCTTCGAACTGGAGTTCGTAATGACCCTGGATCTGCACCTGAACACCCTCGGACAACACAGCAAAAAGTGGCCGACATTGTTCCAGTACTGGTGGGTTTTGTGAACCCGTCAGCCCTCAATCAATGACCATTCCCTGAGTGCCCGCCCGCATGCCCAGCGCCCTGCCCCGGGCCTTTGCCTTCGTGCCCGGCCCTGCCGCCTTCGCTTTCACGCACGGCGCCCGCCGCCTTGGCCTTTTCCGCTTCCTTGCCCAGTTGATCGACCGCCGCCAGATTGCTTTTGCGCACGCTGTCGACAAAACCCTGGAACGGCACATCGGTGATGCCCACCAGGCCAAAGTGGCCATTTTCGCCGTCCAGCAGACGCCCGGTTGCCGGCTGATCCAGGTATTGGAACCAATGCACGCCGACAATCGACGGTTCAGCCATGGCCTGCTTGAGGAAGTTGCCGTACGCCACACCGCGATCCTCTTCCCTGGCCAACTGTGTCACGCCCCCCCAGAACGGCCCACGGTCAGCCGAGCCGAAGTTGAATTCGGTGATCAGCACTGGCTTGTCCAGCGCACGCAGGGTAGCGAAGTCATAACCGTCCTGCGGCTTGAGGGTGTACATGTTGAAGCTCAGCACATCGCAATACTGGGCGCAGGACGCCACGGCTTCCGGCGTACTCACCGCGAAACGACCACCCAGCAGCAGTTGGTTGGGCGCATGCCATTTCAGCGAGTCGGAAATGGTCTTGAAGTAAGCATCGGCGAAGGTCTTCTGGAAGTATTTGAAGTCCGCTTCGATTTCCGGGTGCTCAGGGTTGGGCATCGGCGGTTCGAAGCCTGGGTCTTCCATCAGCTCCCAGCCTTTCAATTCGATGCCCCAGGCTTTCGACAGGCCTTCTTCGTTGCGGTACTTGTCGCGCAGTTGCTTGAGGAACGCGCGCTTGGCCGGAACGTCAGTGGTCATGCGCAACGTGCCGTAGGCCAAGGCATAGCGGGATTTCGGATCATCACCAGGGCCGGCCCAGGCCAACTCGTTGTCGGCAAAGAAACCGATCAACCATGGGTCATCACGGTGATCGCGAGCGGCGATAGCGACGGCGCGCTCGGTGGCCATGGCGAAACGCGGGTCGAACGGGTCGGGCATGCCGCCCCACCAGTCGGTGCCGGTGCTGATGCTGGTGTAGTCGCCGACGATCGACAGCGGCAAGGTGTAGGGTACGCGATCGGCACGGGCGAGATCGTCGTCGCTCCAGTTGCCCACGGTGTTGAAACCCCAGGCTTGCAGGCGGTCGAGGGTGTGAGTGGTCCAGCGCTTCTGGTCAAACCCGTCACCGCCGTAGGTGCGTTGCAGGTTGGCGCCGTAGAAATCGTACCAGCGCCCGGCACCAAAGCTGCGGCCTTCACCCGCACCGTTGCCGGTGCGGTTGTCGCCGCTGCCGTAATACTTGTCGAACGGTTCGCCAGCCTTGGGCAGTGCTGCGAACATCCATTCACGGCCGGACACGTAGGTCTGGTTGTTGTCCGGGGCCACGGTATTAACGCCCAGCGAATAGAACGGATGCCCCTCCGGCGTCACCAGGTACCAACGCCCATCGCGCTTCTCGGTGCGGAAAAAGCCGCTGGCGTCGAAGGCCGGGCCTTTGTTCCAACCGCCGAACTTATCCAGTGACGATTTCTCTCGCGTGGCCAGCCAGCCCTGGAGCTGCTGTTGCTCCTTGGCGGCGGCAGCCTTGAGCTGTTCGTCGCTGCTGACCTTTTCCGGCCAGCGGGCACGGGTGGATTGACCATAGGCATCCACCAATTCGCTGTAGGCGGCCTTCAACACCGGCTCGCTGTCCTGCACGCCAAAGCGCTCCAGCAGGATGCTTTGGGCGGCGTTGGGCTTGATCATCGACAGCGTCACCGAAACCACCTGGCTGCGGTCGATTTCACCCGCGCTGCTGGCCAGCAACACACGCTGGCCGTCTACGGTGATCGGCATCGGCGGGCCGGCCTTCATGCCCTGGCTCAGTGGCGAGTTGGCCTGCAACGGGACCAGCAGGGTCTGGGCCGGGCCCGCCGGCAGGTCGATGCGACTGACCAGAGTGCGGCCATCACTGCTCTGCACTTTCACGTAGAGCGTCAGCGCCCAATCCATCGCACTCTGGATGCGCAGGCTCATGGCCCCCGACTGAGACCAGTCCCAGGCGCCCGACTGCGGGCTGAGCACCAGGCTGGGTTCGGCAGCCGGGTTGAAGGTGATGCGGCGTAGCACTTCGCCTTCGGGTGTCTGTTCAGCGTTGTACTGCGGCAGGCTGGCGTCCTGGGTCGCCACCTTGACCACATCGGCAGGCCGGACGAAATTGAACAGGGTCTGTTGCCCGGCGGGCGCGGCCAGCAAGGGCGCGGCGAACAGCAGGGCAAAAAGAGCGGGCAGCGTGCGAATCATACGAGCAAGGTTCTCCCAGACGGCCGATGGATGGCCTGATGAAATACAGTGAGATAGACCACGAAGTGGGCGAATTCGCCCACGGTGGCTTAAGAAATTTCGCGCCTGAACGGCGGCAACGCATTAAGGATAGCCTTGCCATAGCGCTGGGTGACCAAACGGCGGTCGAGCAAGGTGATGGTGCCCCGGTCTTCTTCGGTACGCAGCAAGCGACCGCAGGCCTGGACCAGCTTCAAGGAAGCATCCGGCACCGAGATTTCCATGAACGGGTTACCACCCCGTGCCTCGATCCATTCGGCCAAGGCCGCCTCGACCGGATCATCCGGCACCGAGAACGGGATCTTGGCGATCACCACATGCTCACAGTAGGCACCGGGCAAATCCACCCCTTCGGCGAAACTCGCCAGGCCGAACAGCACGCTGGAATCCCCGCCATCCACCCGCGCCTTGTGTTTGTTCAGGGTTTCCTGCTTGGACAGGTTGCCCTGGATAAACACCTGCTTGCGCCAGTCACGGTCGAGGCCGTCGAACACGTCCTGCATCTGTTTGCGCGACGAAAACAGCACCAGCGTACCGCGTGAACCTTCTACCAGCTCCGGCAGGTCACGGATGATCGCAGCGGTGTGCGCTGGCGCGTCGCGCGGGTCTGCCTTGAGGTCCGGCACTCGCAACACACCGGCGTCGGCGTGATGGAACGGACTCGGCACCACCGCAGTGACAGCCTTTTTCGGCAAGCCAGCACGCATGCGGAAGCGGTCGAAGGTGCCCAGGGCGGTCAGTGTGGCGGAGGTGACCAGGCAGCCATAGGCCACGTTCCACAGGTTACGGCGCAGCATTTCGGCGGCAAGGATGGGGCTTGCGTTGACCTCGATATCAAACAACGCACCGCTTTCCGACAGGGTCAGCCAGCGCGCCATGGGCGGGTTGTCTTCCGGGTCTTCAACGGTGAAGGCCGTCCACAATTCCCAGTTGCCCTGGGAACGCGACAACAGGCTGCCGAACAGCGGGTACCACTCCTCGGCCTGGTTGCTGGCGATGCCGATGTTGACCTCGCCGTCCATGCCCTCTTTAAGCAGGTCGGTGAGGCGGGTGAACAGATCGGTCAGGCGTGAGAAACCCTTCTTCAGCTCAATGCCCATTTCGCGCATGTGTTCGGGAATCAAACCGCCAACGAACCGATGGCGCGGCCGCTCACGGCCCTCGACGTCTTCGCCGGGTTTGAAATCCGCCACCTGCTCGCAGGCGCTGAACATGAATTGCTGCTGGGTCTTGATCTCCCGCGCCAGCTCCGGCACCTGTTCGATCAGCTTGCCCAGGTCGCCGGGCAGCGGGTGCTGGGCGAGCAACTTGGTGAGGTTCTTCGCGGTGGTTTCCAGCCAGTCGGCAGTGGAACGCAGGCGCGTGTAGTGGGCGAAATGGCCGATGGCCTTGTCGGGAAGGTGATGGCCTTCGTCGAAAACGTAGAGGGTGTCACGCGGGTCGGGCAGCACGGCGCCGCCGCCCAGGGCCAGGTCGGCCAGGACCATGTCGTGGTTGGTGACGATCACGTCAACCTTGCCCATGCCTTCGCGGGCCTTGTAGAAGGCGCACTGGCCGAAGTTGGGGCAATGACGGTTGGTGCACTGGCTGTGGTCGGTGGTCAAGCGCGCCCAGTCGGCATCCTCCAGGGCGGTGGGCCAGCTGTCGCGGTCACCGTCCCATTTATTACCGGCGAGTTTCTCGATCATGCTGGTGAACAGCTTCTGGCTGACTTCATCCACCTCGATCTTGAAGCCTTCTTCTTCAAACAGCGACGCCGTAGCGGTTTGCGCGTGGCCTTCCTGCAATAGCACGTCAAGCTTGGACAGGCACATGTAGCGCCCACGGCCCTTGGCCAGGGCGAAGGTAAAATTCAGGCCGCTGTTGCGCATCAGGTCAGGCAGGTCTTTGTAGACGATCTGCTCTTGCAGGGCGACGGTGGCGGTGGCGATCACCAGGCGCTTGCCGGCGGCCTTGGCGGTGGGGATCGCGGCCAGGCTGTAGGCCACGGTCTTGCCTGTGCCGGTGCCGGCTTCGACGGCCACGACCGCGGGCTCACCCTCGCGGCGGCCTTCGTCGTCGGTGTCGATATCCCCGAGGACCTTGGCCACTTCGGCGATCATCAGGCGTTGGCCGTAGCGCGGTTTCAAGCTCTTGGCTTCGAGAAAACGCGAATAGGCGCCCTGGATCGTGGTTTTGAGTTCAGTACTGATCATGGATAGTCGGGCGCAAAAAACGCTGGATAAATTTTCAGTGGTTCGGATCGGCGGCTATCATACCCCGCTAATGAATCCCGCGCAGAACGGAGTACCACAATGACCGCGTTTAGCCTCGCTTACACCCTGCATGTATTGGCCGCCCTGGTATGGGTCGGCGGTATGTTTTTCGCCTGGATGATCCTGCGCCCCGCCGCTATGGCGGCACTTGAGGGCCCTGCCCGGCTCAAGTTGTGGGCGAATGTATTTCAACGTTTTTTCGTGTGGGTGTGGGTCGCGGTGGCGATTTTGCCGATCAGCGGCATAGGCCTGCTGCAGTTGCGCTTCAACGGGTTTGAGACCGCGCCGCGTTATGTGCAGGTGATGATGGGGTTGTATCTGGTGATGACGGCGCTGTTTATCCGTATCCAGGCGTTGAAATTCCCGGAATTGCGCACGGCGGTGGCGGCGGAGGATTGGCCGAGTGGGGCTGCGGTGCTGGGGCAGATCCGCCGGTTGGTGGGGATCAATTTGATCGTGGGGTTGGTGGTAGTGGCGATTGCTTCGGCTCGACCCATGTTTTGAATGCAGCAGCAAGCTGCAAGCCTTTATCTTGTGGCTTGTAGCTTGTGCCTCACAACTGCGGCTCTTTAGAGCCGCTGAATAGTCACAGTACCCGCAGGCCCAGCCGGCCCCGGCTGCCCTTCCAACCCTGGGCGGCCCTTTTCGCCGCCATCAGCGCGATACACCAGGCAGCCTTTGGACTGGCCACCCTTGCCCGGCTTACCCGCCGTGCCGGCCAAACCGCCGGGACCACCGTCCACCCAGACCTTGATCTGCTGCGCCGGGAAGTCCTGCGGCAACTCGACCCGCACCTGCGCGCCGGACGCGCCAGGCAAGCCATCACCGCCGTTGTCACCATTGGCACCGCGACCGGCCGAACCCCAGGTGCAGCCTGGGTCCACGCCATTGGCACCGTCCAGCCCGGCATAGCCTTGGGCACCGGCGCCGCCACGGGCGTCGACTGAAAGTTCTTCTGCTGCCAGGGAGTTGATGCGCAAGGTCAGGTCACGCCCGGCCTTGGCCGGCTTTTCGTGGGTGCCGGGCGCGCCGCGCGAGGTGATCTGGCTGCCGTGGTCCAACTGCGCATGGCGCACCTGCAATTGCAGCGCGGTGTTGCCGGGCACGATGGCGATGCGCGCATCGCGGCCCAGGTGCAGTTCATCCACCGAAACCTGGCTGATAGTGGCAGGGATCAGCAAGGTGCCGTAATCCGCCACATCCAAGCGCTCCAGTTGCAACACGCTGGTGCTGCTGGGCAGGCGCATCAACGAGTTGGTTTCCACACTGACGCTTTGAGCCAGGGCAACAGGGCTGACCAACAGGGCCAGCAGTAAAACCTTACGCATCGTGGAGCTCCCCAGAATTCTTTTAAAAATTATTTCTAGTTTTTCTTTGGACGCACAGTAACGACTTCCACAGGCGCTTTGCCAGTGAAGGATCAAAAAAGTTAATAAAGGGGGAGGATTGGCAGCAATGCCCCTGTGGATCCCACAGGGGCAAGGGCCGTCAGCGGTTGATCTGGATTTCCGTGCGGCGGTTCAAGGCGCGGCCTTCAGCGGTTTTGTTGTCGGCTACCGGATGGCTTTCGCCTGCACCGGTTACCGAGACAAAGTTGCTGCGCGGTACGCCTGCACCGATCAGGTAGTCCGTAACCGAGTGGGCGCGTTTTTCCGAAAGTTTCTGGTTGTAGGCGTCTTTACCGACGCTGTCGGTGTGGCCACTGACCCGCAGCTGGGCGCTCGGGGCTTCCTGTTTCAAGCGCGTGGCGACGGTATCGAGCTTGGTTTTGTCCGCCGCCGTCAGCTTGGCCGAGTCGAACTGGAAGTGCACATCGCGGATCACGATGGTTTCTTCCTTGACCACGACCACCTCCTCAACCACGGCCGCTGGCGGTGCCGGTGGGCAACCATTGGCATCCACCTGCACGCCTTTTGGCGTGCCTGGGCACTTGTCGCGGCTGTCCGGCACACCATCGCCGTCTTCGTCGCCATCGCCGTGCACCCAGCAATAGGCGCCCGCCATGCCGCCGATCAGCAGCGCACCAGCGCCCGCGTAGGCCGAGCTTTCAGTGGCACCGATCGCCGCACCAGTTACACCGCCAAGGGCGGCGCAGGTGGGCCAATCGGTTTTTTGCAAACCTGCGCAACCTGTCAATACTCCGGTTAGCAGAACCAAGGGTAGAGCTGTCCGCATGATGCTCATCTGATTTCTCCTGAGGGGATCGGCGGGGGCCGATGGGTGGAGTAGAGACCGCTCTTTTCATCTGCGCCACTACGCCGCGCCCCTGTATTCATTGAGGATCGCCGCATTTGTAGGACTTTTCTCGGCCGCCCGCTCTAGGCCCGCACGCTCAGCCGCGCTAGTCTCTAGGGTCCTGATGTGAGGATCTCTGATGACCGCCGGTATTTCTGCCCGTACGCCCCAGCAAGCCTTGGCTGCCTTGCTCGACCTGCACCAGCCCAAACGCCTGTTGCTGTTGGGCGCCAGCCAGTTCCCGGCGCTGGAGGCTTTTCAACAAGCCCACCCGGATACCCAAGTGTCCGTCGCGCAGCCCGGCGCGTTGCCCACGGAGCTTGCCGCACAGCGGTTTGACCTGGCACTGGTGGTGGACTGCCTGGAGCACCTGTCAAAACCGCAAGGCCTGACCCTGCTCGGCGGCATCCGCAACCTGAATGCCAGCCGCATTGCGGTGCTGGTGGACCTGGCCGCCTGCGACTGGAAGGACACCGACTTCTTCTCCCTGGCCCTGCAGGCTGGCGAGCGCTTCCAGCGCGACGAGCAGGTTCTGACGCTGTTTACCTATGATCTGCTTGACTATAAACAGGTGCCGGACTGGCTCAACGCCCGCTTCTGGGCCAACCCGGAAAACTTCGGAAAGTATTGGTGGTAACCCGATGAGTACATCCATTTGCCCCTGCGGCAGTGGCAACCTGCTGGATGCCTGCTGCGGCCATTATCACGCCGGGCACCCGGCGCCCTGCGCCACCGCGTTGATGCGCTCGCGCTACAGCGCCTATGTGCTAGGCCTGGTGGACTACCTGGTCGCCACCACCCTGCCCGCGCAACAGGCCGGTCTGGACCGAAATGCCATCGCCGCCTGGAGTGCCCAAAGCACCTGGCTTGGCCTTGAGGTGGAAAGCTCCGAGGTGTTCGGCGGCCAGCCGGAACACGCTTTCGTGACCTTCACCGCGCGCTGGCATGACAGCACTGGCGAACATAGCCACCGCGAGCAGTCTTCTTTCGTACAGAATGACGGGCGTTGGTACTTCATCGACCCGACGGTGGAAGTGAAGGCCGGACGCAACGATGCCTGCCTGTGCGGCAGCGGGCAGAAATTCAAGAAGTGCTGCTCCAGCTACCTCTAAACCCTCAAAGGATTAACGCCATGCTCCGGATGTACAGCTTGCTGCTGGCGTTGACCCTTGGCCTGACCGGCTGCGCATCATGGTTCGAAGATGATTCCCCGCCGCCCCACGTGTCCCTGGTGAAAGTCGAAGTGGTGCGCGCCAAGTTGCTGGAGCAGAAATTCAAGCTGTACTTTCGCGTGGACAACCGCGACGACGCCGACCTGACCGTACGCGGCCTGATCTACAAGGTGACCCTGGATGATTTTGTGCTGACCGAAGGCGAGTCCAATGAATGGCTCACCGTACCGCCGCGCAGTCATAAGTTTTTCCGGGTGTCGGTGCGCACCAACCTCTGGCCGCAGATCCGCGACGTGGTGCAGATGCTGAAAAATCCCGACCGGCCAGTGCCATATCGCCTGGAGGGTGAGCTGAAAACCGGATTATTCATCGGTTATGACGTGCAGGTGAACCACAATGGCGAGATAATCCCCGGCGATTTTATTCCGGAGCGACATCGATGACTCAGCAACCCCATGTCCATGGTCCTGACTGCAACCACGATCACGATCACCATGATCACGACCACGGCCATGTCCACGGCCCGAACTGCGGCCACGCTCACCAGGAGCCAGTGCGCAACGCCTTGAAGGACGTGGGTCGCAATGATCCTTGCCCGTGCGGCAGCGAAAAGAAATTCAAGAAGTGCCACGGGGCGTAAGGCCCTGACCCCGGAGGAGCCCACTTACTGTGGTGAGCGGGCTCTCCACAAAAGCAACGCCACCTCAAGCCCCCCACCTTCGCGATTACGCAAACTCAACCGCCCGTCATGCGCCTTGGCGATGGTGTGAGCGATGCTCAACCCCAAGCCATACCCGCCGGTCTCGGCATTGCGTGAACCTTCCACCCGATAAAACGGCTCCATCACTTGCTCCAGCTGTTCTTGGGGAATCCCCGGCCCCCGGTCGCTGATGACGATCTTCAAGCTCTCCACCTGGTCCTCGACCCGCACCACCACCTCACTGCCATAACGCACCGCGTTTTCCAGCAGGTTCTGCACACAACGCTTGAGGCTGCGGGCGTAACCCGGCAGGGGCTGTTTGGCCCGGCCTTCGATCACCACGTTTTCGCCCACATCTTGCAGATCGGCCTGCAAGCTTTGCAGCAAGGCGTTGATATCGATGCTCTGCCGTGCCTCGTTGATTTCGCCACTGCTGACAAAATCCAGGGTGCTGGAGACCATGTGCTCCATTTCTTCCAAGTCACTGCGAAAACGCTCCTTTGTGCGGTTGTCTTCCAGCATCTCGGTGCGCAGGCGCAGGCGTGTGATCGGTGAACGCAGGTCGTGGGAAATAGCCGCAAGAAAGCGCGTGCGCTCGGCAATGTTGGCGATCAGCCGCTGTTGCATGGCATTGAACGCCTGGGCAGCACGGCGTACTTCGGTGGGGCCGTCCACCGATAACGGCGGACGCTGGATATCCCGCCCCAGGGCTTCGGCCGCCTTGGCCAACGCGTTGAGCGGGCGGATCGCCAGGCGCACCGCCACCAACGCGATCAACACCAGCACCAGCACCCGCAGCAAATAAATGCGCATGACGTAATCGAACAGCAGGTCCAGCGGTGACGTGCTGGTCCAGCCCTGTTCTTCGCTGGCATCCACCTGCAACCAGCGGCCGTCGGGCAAGCGCAGGTCGATCAGAAACTGCCCCACCACCGGTTTGGAACCGAGCAGCGTGGACAGCCCGGCGGTTTGCCCTTCGCCATCCACCAGCGACAGGCGCAACAGGATCAGGGTCTGGGCGTAGCCGGTTTTTTCCGACAACACCTTCTTGATCAACCGCTCGGTGGGCCGGTCGCTGTCGTGAAGCGTGCTGGGCGTATTACTGGCCTGGTCGCTGAGGGTCAGGCGGAAGGTCGGCGTGTCGAGCATCTTGATCAGCAGGTCCGCCTGTTGCGGGTCGCTGTGCACCAGGCGCACCACGTCCGCCAGGCGCGTGGCGATCAAGCGCGCAGGGATTTCCAGTACCTGCCCATGACGTCGGTCGTACCAGATGCTGCTGGTCAGCGCCTGCGCCGCGAGCATGCCGCTGACCAAAATCAGCACCAGCCGCCCGAACAACGAGCGCGGCAGCAGTCTCACGACTCCAGCACCACGTCGTCGGCGGTGAGCATGTAGCCTTCGTTGCGCACGGTTTTGATCAGGTTGGCTGGCAGTTGCGAGCGCAGACGGCTGACGCACACGTCGATGGAACGGTCGAACGGCGTGCTGTCCTTGTCGAACACGTGGTTGAGCAAAAAGTCGCGGCTCAACGGGCGATTGGGATGCTGCAATAAAAGGCGCAACACACGGTAATCCGAGTTGCCCAGGCTGACCACCACGCCCTCCGGCGAGAGCAACTGTCGCGCCCGCGTGTCGAGCTGCCAGCCGGCAAAACGGATGCTCGGCGCTTCATCCAGGCGCGCGCGGTCGGGAAAGCTCTGCACCCGGCGCAGCACCACCTTGATCCGCACCAGCAGTTCGCGTGGGTCGAACGGTTTGGGCAGGTAATCATCGGCGCCGATTTCCAGGCCGACGATGCGGTCGATCAACGAGCCTTTGGCCGTGAGCATCACCACCGGGATGTTGGAGTTCACCCGCAGTTCGCGGCACAGGCTCAGGCCGTCTTCGCCGGGCAGCATCAGGTCGAGGACGATCAGGTCGATAACATTCAGCGCCAGGCGGCGGCGCATTTCCTTGCCGTCGGCGGCGGTGGACACCTGGAAGCCAGCGTCGCTCAAGTAGTCGCAGAGCAACTGGCGGATTTGCGGGTCGTCATCAACGATCAGCAGGTGGTCTTGCTTGGCCATGGGCAGTCAATCCGAAAAACAATGAAACGCAGCAAATAGCCGAAAGTTCAGCCAGCCGTGCAGGCAAATGTAATGGAATGTTGTAGGAAACCATAATCAAGCATCCGCGATACAAACCCGAGGGATGACAGCCGGAATCGCTCTTTAGACTACCGAACCTAAATGAGAGTAATTGTAATTTAGACTCGGAAGCCACTCATGTCATTGCCCACACCTCGCAGCCACACGCTGCACACTACTCTGGCGCCGATGTTCGGCCTGCTGGCTGCCGGCAGCGTCGTACCGGTTGCCTTGGCTGACGCGCCAACGGCCACGTCCAATAACTCGGTGCTGAGCCTGCCGGAAATCAAGGTCGATGGCGAAGCCACCTCCACCTTCAAGGTGGACCGGGTGACCTCGGCAAAAATCAGCCAACCGCTGCTGGACGCCCCGCAAAGCGTGACCATCGTGCCACAGCAGGTGCTCAAGGAGCAGAACGCGCAGACCCTGCAGGAAGTGTTGCGCAACGTGCCGGGCATTACCTTCATGTCCGGCGAGGGCAACCTGGGCTGGGGCGACCTGTTTTCGATTCGCGGGTTTTCTTCCGAGCAGAGCCTGACCGTCGACGGCGTGCGCGATGCGGGCATGTCCACCCGTACCGACACCTTCAACCTGCAACAGGCGGAAGTGTTCAAGGGCACCGGCTCCATCGAATCCGGCGTGTCCGCCGTGGGTGGCAGCGTCAACCTGGTGAGTAAAGAAGCGCACTTGGGCGACGCCAACCGCGTCTCCGCCGGTATCGGCACCGATGCCTACCGCCGTCTCACCGCCGACCTGAATAAACAGATTAACGACACCACCGCCGTACGTATCAACCTGATGAAGCACTACAACCAGGTGGCCGAACGTGACGACGTGGACTACGACCGCTGGGGCATTGCCACCTCGTTCGGCTTCGGCCTGGGTACTGACACGCGCTTCTTCATCGACACTTTCTATCAGAAAGACACCAACACCCCGGACGGCGGCGTGCCGATCCAGCGTGGGACGAATGGCGATCGCATGCCCGGCGTGAAGCGCTCCAACTGGTACGGCGACTCCAGCCTCTACACCCAAGAGAACAAAACCACCTCGCTCACCGCGCGCTTCGAGCATGACTTCGACTGGAATGACGCCAACCTGCGCAACCAGACCCGTTGGGAACGCAGCGACAATTTTGCCGTGCTCTCCCCGGCACGCTTCTTCGCCGCCAATGCTAACGGCCAGAAGACCTGCACCGGCACCCGCTGTGCGACCTTGGGCTACACCGGTGTAGGACCGATCAGCCAAGTGCCGGGCAGCACGGTGAATGCCTACACCGATTATGTAAATAACAGTAATACCGCCTACGGCATCCTGCGCGGCAGTGACTTCGGGTTGTCCAAGCGCTACACCATCCTCGACAACCAGACCGACTTCAATTTCAACCTCACCACCGGCAGCCTGCAACACGCCGTGGTCAGCGGCCTGGAGTTCTATCACGAGACCTACGGCGGCCTGAAACGCAACGCCAAGGTGCCGGCCGGCGACCTGCTGTTCGACATGAACGACCCCAGCCACAGCTTCGCCAGCACTTACGTGACCAAAGGCGAAGGCGACCCGCGTTCGGCGATCGACAACGCCGGGATCTATCTGGGCGACACCATCACCCTCAACGATCAGTGGCAAGTGCTGGGCTCGTTGCGCTATGACAACTGGCGCGCACAAACCAGCCAGCGTGGCCAGGCCAGCATCAGCAGCACTGACGGTGCCGTCAGCGGTCGGGTTGGCGCGGTGTTCAAACCGCTGCCCAACGGCAGTATCTATGTGTCCTACAGCGAAGCGGCGCAGCCGTCGGCACTGGGCGCATCGACCAACAACCAGATCTACGGCGCAGCCAGCACCAGCAACTACAGCCCGGCCAAGTCCAAGACCTATGAACTGGGCACCAAGTGGGACATTGCCCACGACAGGCTCAACGTCACGGCGGCGATCTTCCGTACCGAACTGGACAATGCCTGGGAATACCAGGACGGCGAATCCGCCCCGGTACGTGCCTTGCCCGCCAAGCGTGTAGACGGGATCGAGCTGGGCCTGCAAGGCAATATCACCCCGCGCTGGACCGCCTACAGCGGGTTCTCGGCACTCAAGAGCACCCAGACCAAAGGCATCAACAAAGGCGCCGAAGCCAAGAACGTCCCCGACCTGACCGCCAACCTGTGGACCACCTACGCCGTCACCGACGCCCTGAGCCTCAGCTACGGCGAGCAATACGTGGGGCGACGCCGCTACACCGACAACAAATACGTCGGTGGCTTGAACAACAACAGCAGCTACGCCAATGGCCCGTCCGGTGTGTACGCGATCTACACCCGCGACCACGAAAAAGCCCCCGGCTACTGGCTGAGCAACCTGGCCGCGCAATACAAGGTGAACAAGGACACCACGGTCAACCTCAACCTCAACAACGTGTTCAACAAGTTTTATTACAGCCAGGTCGGCGCGTCCCTCGACGGCTTCCAGCTCTACGGCATCCCAGGTGCCGGGCGCACCCTCACCGCCAGCGTCGACTATGAGTTCTGAACCGTGTTGATCGAAATCCCGGCGCTGCTCAGCGCCAGCGAAGTCGAAACCACCGTGGCCACCTTGCTCGATCAGCCCTGGGTTGACGGCAAGGTGACCGCCGGACAGCGCTCGGCCATGGCGAAAAACAACCGACAGTTATCGGAAGATTCGCCAGTGGCCCTGCGCATCGGCGAGCAGATTCTGGCGCGGCTGTCGGATAACGCGCTGTTCATGTCGGCCGCCCTGCCCAAGCGCATCTACCCGCCGCTGTTCAACCGCTACAGCGGCGGTGAAGCGTTCGACTGGCATATCGACAACGCCATTCGCGGCATCAAGGGCGTGCGCGAGCGGGTGCGCACCGACATCTCCGCCACGCTGTTCCTGGCCGAACCGGCCCATTACGACGGCGGTGAGCTGGTGATCCGCGACACCTTCGGCGAGCACGCGGTGAAGCTGCCCGCCGGCCACCTGCTGATCTACCCCGGCAGCAGCTTGCACAAGATCAACCCGGTGACCCGCGGTGAACGTATCGCGAGTTTCTTCTGGATCGAAAGCCTGGTGCGCGAAGACAGCCAGCGCCAGTTGCTCTTGGACATGGATGTGGCCATCCAGACCCTCACCGCCCAAGACGCCGACCACCACGCGCTGCTGCAACTGAGCGGCGCCTATCACAACCTGTTGCGGCGCTGGAGCGATGTCTGATGCGCCGCCTTCACCTGGAGTCCCTGCCATGTTGAAACCCCGTCACCTGCTCAAGTTGGGCGTGCTGTTCGGCGCCCTGGTCCTCGGCTATGCCGAAACCGCTGCCGCCCATGAAGTCACCGACGTGCTGGGCCGCAAGGTCGAAGTGGCTGACAACGTAAAACGCGTGGTCCTCGGTGAAGGCCGGTTGATTTCGGCGTTTGCCCTGCTGGACCGCGACGCGCCGTTCCAACGCATCGTCGGCTGGCAGAACGATTTGAAGCTGCTGGACCAGCACACCTATAACGCCTACGTGGCGAAATTTCCCACGGTGAAAGACATCCCATTGATCGGCCAAGCGTCGGAGCAAAGCGTCAGCGCCGAGGAAATCCTCTCGCTGAAACCTGACCTGGCGGTGTTCAGCATTTCCGGCCACGGCCCGACCGAACACAGTACGGTCGCCGATGTGCTGGCCAAAGCGGGCATTCCGGTGCTGTTCGTCGACTTCCGTATCAATCCGGTGCAGGGCACTCACACCAGCATGACCGCGCTGGGCCAGGCGTTGGGGCGTGAAGCCCAGGCCAAGGGGTTCCTGGATTTCTATGACCAGCACATCAAGGTGATCACCGATGCGGTCGCCACTTTGCCGGCGGGGCCGCGCCCGAGTGTGTTCCTCGAACTGCTGGCCGGGGCCTGGCAAGCGCCGGGGCACACCACCGGCAAAAGCGGCATGGGTGAAGTGATCAAGCTGGTGGGCGGGCGCAACATCGCCGCCGACGTGGTGTCGGGCGCGCTGGGGGATATCAGTGTGGAGTACGCGCTGAAAGCGGATCCGGATATTTATGTCGCCACCGGCAACCACAAGCCTGGGCTGATCCTGGGGGCTGGCGTCAGCAACGACGAGGCGCGTGAAGCCTTCGACCGAGTGCTGGCACGCCCGGAATTCGCCAACCTTCGCGCCATCCGCGAAGGCAATGCCCACGGCCTGTGGCATGACTTCTACAACTCGCCGTACAACCTGCTCGCGATTGAGTCGTTGGCCAAATGGGTGCACCCAGAACTGTTCGCCAAGCTGGATCCGCAGGCGACCATGGCGCAGATCAACGCGCAGTTCCTGGGGATGCCGTTGCAGGGTGCCTATTGGATCGACACCCCTAAATGACCACCCAGACCCTCGACCTCGCCAGCGCCACCCACGGCTACCGCCGCCTGCTGGCGCGGCGTACCTGGCTGCTGGGCCTACTCGGCACCGCACTGGTCTGCGCCATCTTGGTAGACCTGTCCAGCGGCCCGTCGGGCATGGGCCTGCTGGCGCTGCTTGACGGGATTGTGCACCCGTCGCATCTGAGCGCCACTGACCAGGTGATCATCTGGAACGTGCGCCTGCCCTACGCACTGATGGCGGTGCTGGTGGGCTGCGCGTTGTCGCTGGCCGGGGCCGAGATGCAGGCGATCCTGAACAACCCGCTGGCCAGCCCGTTCACCCTGGGCGTGTCGTCGGCGGCAGCGTTGGGCGCGTCGCTGGTGATTGTGTTTCCGGTGACAACGCTGTGGGTGTCAGCCAACACGGCGATTTCCATCTCGGCCTTCATCTTCGCCGCTGCCTCGGTGTTTTTGCTGCAAGCCATGTCGCGCCTGCGCGGCGCCGGGGTGGAAAGCCTGGTGCTGTTCGGCATCGCCCTGGTGTTCAGTTGCAACGCGGTGGTGGCCTTGCTGCAACTGGTTGCCACCGAAGATGTGCTGCAACAACTGGTGTTCTGGACACTGGGCAGCGTGACCCGGGCCAACTGGGACAAGCTCGGCATCCTGGCCCTGGTGGTTGCGGTCGTCATGCCGTTTTCCTTTGCCGCCGCACCGCGCCTGACCCTGTTGCGCATGGGTGAGGACCGCGCGCAAAGCTTTGGCGTGGATGTAAAGCGGTTGCGGTTTTTCTCACTGCTGCGCATCAGCCTGCTGTCGGCCACCGCCGTGGCCTTTGTAGGCACCATCGGATTTATCGGCCTGGTCGGTCCGCATATCGCGCGGATCCTGGTGGGCGAAGATCAACGTTTCCTGTTGCCGGCCAGCGCCTTGACCGGCGCGTTGCTGCTGGCGCTGTCGTCGATTGCCAGCAAGTTGATCATGCCCGGTGTGATCGTGCCGGTGGGCATCGTCACCGCGTTGGTGGGCGTGCCGATTTTTGTGGTGCTGGTGTTCAAGCGCGGGAGGCAGTTATGAGTGAAGGGTTGAACGTACACAACGCCCAGGTGAGTTACGGGCGCCGGCAGATCGTGCACGACCTGAGCCTACCCACCCTGCCCCACGGCAGTCTGACCGCCCTGATCGGCCCAAATGGCGCCGGCAAGTCCACCCTGTTGCGTGCCGTGGCCGGGCTGGAAAAGATGCAAGGCGTTGTACGATTGGGTGACCTCGACCTGTCGGCCATGTCCGTCGCCGAGCGTGCACGACGCGTGACCTACATGCCGCAGAACCTGCCGCCAAGCTTGAGCCTCAGCGTGATGGAAAGTGTGATAGCCGCCCTGCGCGTGGCGCATGTCGAGGGCATTCCCCTGTCCAGCGACGCCTGCCTGCGTGAAGCCTTCGACGCCTTGCAGCGCATTGGCATCGCGCATCTGGCCGATCAACTGTTAAGCACACTCTCCGGAGGCCAACGCCAACTGGTCAGCCTCGCGCAGCTCATCGCCCGTCGCCCCCAGGTGATGCTGCTGGACGAACCCACCAGCGCCCTCGACCTCAATTACCAGCTGAAGGTGATGGACTGCGTGCGCGGGCTGGTGCGCGAACACAACCTGATCGCCGTGGTGGTGCTGCACGACATCAACCTGGCTGCGCGCTTCGCCGACCATATCGCCGTGCTGCGCCAGGGCCGCTTGTACGCCAGCGGCGCGGCGGACGAAGTGCTCAATCCACTGCTGTTTGCCGAGGTGTATCGCGTGCGGGCGCGCATCGAGCGCTGTTCGCAGCAATCGTTGCAGGTGCTGGTGGATGGCGCTTTTTGATTTGCTTCTAAGGGTATGCGCAAATGTTTCATTGAATTTTCGCACACCCAACATTACCTATACCTACAGGCATCCGCTCAAGCATCACCACTTTTGGAGAGCTTCATGATCGACCTGTATTACTGGACTACCCCTAACGGTCACAAAGTATCGCTGTTCCTGGAAGAAGCCGGCCTGCCCTACAAGGTGCATCCGATCAACATCGGCCAGGGCGACCAGTTCAAGCCTGACTTCCTGAAGATCGCTCCCAACAACCGCATTCCGGCCATCGTCGATCAAAACCCGACCGACGGCGGCGCACCGATTTCGCTGTTTGAATCCGGCGCGATCCTGCTGTACCTCGCGGAAAAAACCGGCGAGTTCCTTCCAACAGACTTGCGCGGTCGTCAGGAAGCGCTGCAATGGCTGTTCTGGCAAATGGGCGGCCTGGGGCCGATGGCGGGTCAGAATCACCACTTCAGCCAGTTCGCACCGGAAAAAATCCCTTACGCGATCAAACGTTATGTGGACGAAACCGCCCGCCTGTACGGCGTGCTGGACCGACGTTTGGCGGACCGTGCATTCGTGGCGGGTGAGGCCTACAGCATTGCCGACATGGCGATCTACCCATGGATTGTTTCCCACAAGTGGCAGAGCCAACGGCTGGAAGATTTCCCACATCTGCATCGCTGGTTCAACAGCATCAAGGAACGGCCGGCAACAGTGCGTGCCTATGAGCTGGTGCAGAAAGTGAACCCGCCCAAGTCTTGATACGCAATTCCTGAAAATAAGGCATAGCTCCTGCTTGCGTCGTTTCGCCGCGCTCACTAACGTAGCGCCTTTACTGACGCTACCCCCCGCAGGAGCTTTGCCATGGCCTCGCCAGCCCTCTCACATTTTCTTCCCCGGTTCGGCGTTGCCGCGGCAGTGGCCAGTGCGTTAAGCCTGGCCGGTTGCCAGCTCCAGAGCACCCAGGACACCCTGCCACCGGTCGCCGGCGTGCAGCCGATCAAAGGCCTCGCACAGAATGTTTCCGTGCGCCGCAATGCCCAAGGCATGCCGCTGATCGAAAGCAACACCTTCCATGACGCGCTGTTCAGCCTCGGTTATGTGCACGCCAGTGACCGCATCACGCAGATGGTCACCCTGCGCCTGCTGGCCCAGGGCCGCCTGGCAGAAATGTCCGGGCCCGAGGTGCTGGATGTCGACCGGTTCATGCGCGCGGTCAACCTGAAAAAAAGCGCCGGCGAGCTGTATAACGCGTCAAGCCCGCGCCTCAAGCGCTTCTTCGAAGTGTATGCGCGTGGCGTCAACGCCTACCTGTTCCGCTACCGCGACAAGCTGCCGCCAGACCTGGCCCAGACTGGCTACAAGCCCGAGTACTGGAAGCCGGAGGATTCGGCCCTGTTGTTCTGCCTGCTGAATTTCAGCGAGTCGGCCAACCTGCAGGAAGAAATTGCCTCGCTGGTGCTGGCGCAGAAAGTCGGCGTCGACAAACTCGCGTGGCTCACGCCTAGTGCGCCGGACGAAGCGATCCCGTTGGTCGAGGCCGAGAAGCTCAAGGGCGTGAACCTGGGCCAGATCACCGGTCTGGCCGGGCTGGACGCGGTCAGCCAACAACTGAGCAGCCTCAATTCGCTGGCAGTGACCACTTCAAGCAACTGGGCCATCGGCCCGCAACGCAGCCGCAGCGGTAAAAGCCTGCTGGCCGGCGACCTTGCCGCCCAGCCGCAAGCGCCGTCGCCGTGGAGCTACGTGCAGATCCGCGCACCGAAATACCAGGCCGTGGGCGCCTCGATTGCCGGCCTGCCGACGCTGCTGTCCGGCTTCAACGGTAACGTCGCGTGGAGCATGAGCACGGTCAAGGGCGACACGCAGGACCTGTTCCTGGAAAAGGTCAAACGCCAGGGCAGCGCGTTGTACTACGAGAACAACGGCAAATGGCTACCCGCCGGGGTGCGTAACGAAACCTTCTTCGTCAAAGGCCAACGCTCGATTCGCGAAGTGGTGTACGAAACCCGCCACGGCGCCCTGCTCAACAGCAGCCAGGCGCTGACCACAGGCCTGGGCCTGGCGCTGCAAACCGCCGACTTCAAGGACGACAAGAGCCTGGATGCGTTCTTCGACCTGTCCCGTGCGAAAAACGCCGGCAAGGCCTCGGATGCCACCCGCGAAATTCGCGCCATTGCGCTGAACATGGTCTTCGCCGACGCCAGCAACATTGGCTGGCAAGTCACCGGACGCTTCCCCAACCGTCGCGAAGGCGAAGGCCTGCTGCCGTCGCCGGGCTGGGACACGCGGTTTGACTGGGACGGCTACGCCGACGCAATGCTGCACCCGTATGACCAGGACCCGGCCCAAGGCTGGATCGGCACCGCCAACCAACGCACCGCGCCCCGCGGTTATGGCATGCAGCTGTCCAACTCCTGGGATGCGCCGGAACGTAGCGAGCGTCTGGCGCAACTGGCCAATGCCGGCAAGCATGACAGCCGCAGCATGACCGCCATGCAGTACGACCAGACCACCACCTTCGCCGCCAAGCTCAAGACCCTGTTCCAGGCGCCAGGCATGGCCCAGCCGCTGAAACAGGCGATTGACGCGCTGCCAGCCGCTGAGCAGGCCAAGGCACGTGAAGCACTGGGCCGCCTGATGGCTTTTGACGGCCGCTTGGTAACCACCTCCGCCGACGCGGCGATCTATGAACTGTTCCTGCAGGAAAGCACCAAACAGATCTTCCTCGACGAACTCGGCCCGGAAAACAGTGCCAGCTGGAAGGCGTTTGTCAGCAATGCCAACCTGTCCTACGCCGCCCAGGCCGACCACTTGCTGGGTCGCGAAGACAGCCCGTTCTGGGACGACGTGCGCACCCCGCAGAAAGAAGACAAACCGGCAATCCTCGCCCGCAGCCTGGCCGCCGCGATCACTGCCGGTGACAGCCAGCTGGGCGCCGATCACAAGGCCTGGCAGTGGGGCAAGTTGCACACCACCACCTGGAAAAACACCAACGGCCAGGTAATCCGTGGCCCGCTGGCCTCCGGTGGTGACCACAACACCTTGAATCCGGCGCCGTACAGCTGGGGCCAGGACTTCCGCACCACCCAGGTGCCGGCGCTGCGCATGATCGTCGACTTCGGCCAGGTGGAACCGATGATGGGCCAGGGTGGCATCGGCCAGTCAGGCAACCCCGCCAGCCCGAACTATGCCAATGGCATCGACCCGTCGCTCAAGGCGCAATACCTGAGCTTCCCGATGCAGCCGCAGAACTTCGAGAAGGTGTATGGGAAAACCCGGTTGACCCTGACGCCGGGCAAATAACCGGAAAAGCGTGGGCTGGCTTTTACTGTGGTGAGCGGGCTTTTTGTGGTGAGCGGGCTTGCCCCGCGCTGGGTGGCGAAGCCGCCCTAAAACCAGGCGACCTGTTTCTGACTGGAAGCATGCGTTGACTGGATTGGGGCCGCTTCGCGCCCCAGCGCGGGGCAAGCCCGCTCACTACAATAGTTAATCGAACTTCTGCTCGCCCGCCCGCCTCCTACCTGATAAGCCCATCGCCCCCGGCACGTCCATGGACCTTGTCATCGCTCGCCCCGAAGGCCTCTACTGCCCCGCCGGAGATTTCTACATCGACCCCTGGCGCCCGGTGGAACGCTCGGTCATCACCCATGCCCATGGCGACCACGCCCGCACCGGCAACCAGCACTATTTGGCCGCCGCCCCTGGCGAAGGCATTCTGCGTTCACGCCTGGGCCAGGACATCAACCTGCAAACCCTGGCTTACGGCGAGCAACTGGTGCACCACGGCGTCGCCCTGAGTTTTCACCCGGCCGGGCATGTCTTGGGGTCGGCCCAGGTGCGCCTGGAATACAAGGGCGAAGTCTGGGTCGCATCCGGAGACTATAAAGTCGAACCCGACGGCACCTGCGCGCCCTTCGAGCCGGTGCGCTGCCACACCTTTATCACCGAATCCACCTTCGGCCTGCCGATCTACCGCTGGCAGCCCCAGGCGCAGATCTTCGCCGGGATCAACGATTGGTGGCAGACGAATATCGCCGCTGGCAAAGCCAGCGTGTTGTTCTGTTATTCCTTCGGCAAGGCCCAGCGCATCCTGCATGGCATCGACGCCAGCATCGGCCCGATCCTCAGCCATGGCGCGGTCGAACCGTTGAACCGGGTGTACCGCGAGGCCGGCATCTACATCCCCGAAACCCTTTACGCCGGTGACTTCAAGAAAACCGACCCGCTGCTGCGCCAGGCCTTGATCATCGCCCCACCTTCGGCCGGCGGCAGCAGTTGGATCAAGCGCTTCGGCGACTACAGCGACGCCTTCGCCAGCGGCTGGATGCGCCTGCGCGGCACCCGACGCAGGCGCGGCGTGGACCGGGGTTTTGTACTCTCGGATCACGCCGATTGGCCCGGCCTGTTGTGGGCCATCGAGCAAACCGGCGCCGAGCGGGTGATGGTCACCCATGGGTCTGTCGGCGTATTGGTGCGCCATCTGCGGGAAAAAGGCCTGGATGCCCAGGGCTTCACCACTGAATACGGTGATGACGAAGAAGAGGCCAGAGCATGAAGGCCTTTGCCGAGTTGTACGCCAACCTCGACGCCACCACCTCCAGCAACGCCAAACTGGCGGCGTTGCAAGCCTACTTTCGCGATGCTGCGCCGGAAGATGCGGCCTGGGCCGTGTATTTCCTGTCCGGCGGACGCCCTCGGCAACTGGTGCCGACGCGCCTGTTGCGCGACATGGCCACCGAAGCATCCGGCATCGAGCCGTGGTTGTTTGAAGAAAGCTATCAATCGGTGGGCGACTTGGCGGAAACCATTTCCCTGCTGCTGCCGGAATCCACCTACACCTCGCAGGACGGCCTGGCGGTGTGGCTGGAGGAAAAACTCCTGCCCCTGCGTGGCTTGCCGCCATTGGAATTGGCCGAGCGTCTGCCGGCGTTATGGGCACAACTGGATCAACCCAGCCTGATGGTGTGCATCAAGTTGATCACCGGCAGCTTCCGTGTGGGCGTGTCCAAGCTATTGGTCACCCGCGCCCTCGCCGCAATGGCCGATCTTGACAGCAAGCGCGTGGCGCAAAGGCTGGTGGGCTACACCGATCTGTCTAACCGTCCTACACCGGAGGGTTATCTCAAGCTCATCGCCGCCGAATCACCCGACGAACATGCGCAACGTGGCGGGCAGCCTTATCCGTTTTTCCTGGCCCATGGCTTGGCGCAACCGGTGGAACAATTCAACGATTTGCTGGGCTCCCCCGCCGACTGGCAAGTGGAATGGAAGTGGGATGGCATCCGCGCCCAGCTGGTAAAACGCGACGGCCGCCTGTGGATCTGGTCCCGTGGCGAAGAACTGGTGACCGAGCGTTTCCCCGAACTGTACAGCCTGGTAAGCGGATTGCCCGATGGCACGGTGATCGACGGCGAAATCGTGGTGTGGAAAGACGCGGTGCAACCCTTCGCCCTGCTGCAACAGCGGATTGGGCGCAAGACCCTGAGCAAAAAAGTGCTGGAGGACGCCCCGGTTGCGGTGCTGGCCTACGACCTGCTGGAACATCAGGGCGACGATTGGCGCAACCACACCCAGGCTGAGCGTCGCACGCAACTTGAGCAGGTGATTGCCCAGTGCAACCAGCCGCTATTACGGGCGTCGCCGCTGTTGACCGGGGCGACCTGGGAAGACCTGGCCGAACAACGCGACGCCTCTCGCAGCCTCGGCGTGGAAGGCATGATGCTCAAGGCACGCGATGGCCTGTACGGCGTCGGTCGCACCAAGGACATGGGCGTGTGGTGGAAGTGGAAGGTCGACCCGTTCAGCGTCGATGCTGTGTTGATCTACGCCCAGCGCGGCCATGGCCGACGCGCCAGCCTGTATAGCGACTACACCTTCGCCGTGTGGGACGGCCCGACTGGCAGCGAACGCACGCTGGTGCCGTTTGCCAAGGCCTACTCCGGCCTGACCGACGAAGAAATGCGCAAGGTCGACGCGATTGTGCGCAAGACCACCGTGGAAAAGTTCGGCCCGGTCAGCAGTGTGACGCCAAGCATGGTGTTTGAACTGGGGTTCGAGGGCATTGCCCTGTCCAAGCGGCACAAGAGTGGGATTGCGGTGCGGTTTCCACGGATGTTGCGCTGGCGGCAGGACAAAAAAGTCGAGGACGCCGACAACCTCGCCACCCTGCAAGACCTTCTGACCTGAAACAGTGCGCTCATTTTTCGATGCCCATTTTCGGGCATCTCCTACACTCAGATCGCCCTTCCCGCACCTTTTAAAACGCTCATTCGGAACTATGGTGCAGAAATTGCTACTTGTGATCCGTCTGACACCGTTCAGTAACAGTCCTAAACGCGCCACAAGCGCTTATCTTGGTTTCCAGGGATTACATAATGAAAAAAGCATTGCTGACCCTTTCTGCACTGGCCCTGTGCATGGCCGCAGGTGTAGCCACGGCCAAGGAATACAAGGAATTGCGTTTTGGTGTCGATCCGTCCTACGCGCCGTTCGAATCCAAGGCCGCCGACGGCAGCCTGGTGGGCTTCGATATCGACCTGGGCAATGCGATCTGCGCCGAGCTGAAAGTGAAGTGCAAGTGGGTTGAAAGTGACTTCGACGGCATGATTCCAGGCCTCAAAGCCAACAAGTTCGACGGCGTGATTTCATCCATGACCGTGACCCCGGTGCGCGAAAAGGCCATCGACTTCTCCAGCGAACTGTTCTCCGGCCCGACTTCGCTGGTGTTCAAAAAAGGCGCGGGCTACTCGACGCCAGAGTCCCTCAAGGGCAAGTCCGTGGGCTACGAGCAAGGCACCATCCAGGAAGCCTACGCCAAGGCCGTACTGGATAAAGCCGGTGTGACCACCAAGGCCTACGCCAACCAGGACCAGGTGTACGCCGACCTGACATCCGGCCGTCTCGACGCTTCCGTGCAGGACATGCTGCAAGCCGAACTGGGCTTCCTGAAGTCGCCGGCCGGCGCCGGTTATGAAGTCAGCGCAGCCATCGACGACCCACTGTTGCCGTCGAAAACCGCCATCGGTATCAAAAAAGGTAACACTGAACTGAAGGCGCTTTTGGATAAAGGTATCAAAGCGTTACACGATGATGGCACCTACGCCACCATCCAGAAGAAACACTTTGGCGATCTGAACCTGTACAGCGGCAAATAATGCCTGGAGCGCCCTTCCCTGGAGGGGCGCTTTTTTATCGCCATAGGTCCTGATTTATGTTCGAAGAACTGTTGCAAACCCTCGGGTTGAGCGCGCTCAGCCTGAAGGGTTTCGGCCCGCTGTTGCTGCAAGGCACCTGGATGACCATCAAGTTGTCCGTGCTGTCCCTGGCCGTCAGCGTGTTGCTGGGCCTGCTCGGCGCCAGCGCCAAACTCTCCAGCCTGCCCTTCCTGCGCATTCCCGCCCAGCTCTACACCACCTTGATTCGCGGCGTGCCCGACCTGGTGCTGATGTTGCTGATTTTCTACAGCCTGCAAACCTGGCTGACCGGTTTGACCGATTTCATGGAATGGGAATACATCGAGATCGACCCCTTCAGCGCCGGGGTGATCACCCTCGGTTTTATCTACGGTGCGTACTTCACCGAGACGTTTCGCGGCGCGATCCTCGCGGTGCCCCGTGGCCAACTGGAAGCCGCCACGGCCTACGGCCTCAAGCGTGGCCAGCGGTTTCGCTACGTGACCTTCCCGCAGATGATGCGCTTTGCCCTGCCGGGGATCGGCAATAACTGGATGGTGATGCTCAAGGCCACGGCCCTGGTGTCGATCATCGGCCTGGCCGACCTGGTCAAGGCCGCCCAGGATGCCGGCAAGAGCACCTACCAGTTGTTTTACTTTTTGGTACTCGCGGCGTTGATCTACCTGTTGATCACCAGCGCGTCCAACTTCGTCCTGCGCCGCCTTGAACGTCGCTACTCCGCTGGCGCCCGGGAGGCCGTGCGATGATCGAACTCTTGCAGGAATACTGGCGCCCCTTCCTTTATAGCGACGGCCAGCACATCACCGGCCTGGCGATGACGATGTGGTTGCTCACGGCCGCGCTGGTCATCGGCTTTCTGGTGTCGATCCCGTTGTCCATCGCCCGTGTGTCGCGCAAGCGCCTGGTGCGTTGGCCGGTGCAGTTCTACACCTACCTGTTCCGGGGCACGCCGCTCTATATCCAGTTGCTGATCTGCTACACCGGCATCTACAGCCTCGCCGCCGTGCGCGAACAACCGTTGCTGGATGCGTTCTTTCGCGATGCGATGAACTGCACCATCCTGGCCTTCGCCCTCAACACCTGCGCCTACACCACGGAGATTTTCGCCGGGGCGATCCGCAGCATGGCCCACGGCGAAGTCGAAGCAGCCAAGGCCTACGGCTTGAGTGGCTGGAAGCTGTACGCCTACGTGATCATGCCGTCGGCATTGCGCCGCTCGTTGCCGTACTACAGCAATGAAGTGATCCTGATGTTGCATTCGACCACGGTGGCCTTCACCGCGACGATCCCCGACATCCTCAAAGTGGCGCGGGATGCCAACTCGGCGACCTTCATGACTTTTCAATCATTCGGAATCGCTGCGCTGATCTACCTGACCGTGACCTTCGCCCTGGTCGGTCTGTTCCGGTTGGCGGAGCGTCGTTGGCTGGCCTTCCTCGGGCCGAGCCATTAAGGAGCTTTCATGCGTCATCAGGTCCATGAACTGATCGCGCCGGTGCCAGGCACGGCCCGGCAGATTCACAGTTTTCACTTCGGCCCGGAGCAGGCTGAAGGCAAGATCTACATCCAGTCGTCGCTGCATGCCGATGAGCTGCCGGGCATGCTGGTGGCTTGGCACCTGAAGGTGCGGCTGGCTGAACTGGCGGCGGCCGGCCGCCTGCGCAGTGAAATTGTGCTGGTGCCCATCGCCAACCCGGTGGGCCTGGAACAGGTGCTGATGGATATCCCGCTGGGCCGCTATGAGCTGGAAAGCGGGCAGAATTTCAATCGCCTGTTTGTCGACCTCAGTGAAACCGTGGGCAATCAAGTCGAGGAGCTGCTTGGGGTCGATCCCCAGCACAACGTCGAGTTGATCCGCGCCGCGCTGTCCACCGCCCTCGCTGCGCAAAGCGCTGAGACCCAACTGCAATCCCAGCGCTTGGTGCTGCAACGCCTGGCATGTGACGCCGACATGGTGCTGGACCTGCATTGCGACTTCGAAGCCGTGGCGCACCTGTACACCACGCCCGAGGCCTGGCCGCAGGTTGAGCCGTTGGCGCGTTATATCGGCTCGGAGGCGAACCTGCTGGCGACCGACTCCGGCGGGCAATCCTTCGACGAGTGTTTCACCCTGGTGTGGTGGCAGTTGCAGCAACGCTTCGGCGAGCGTTTCCCGATCCCCATGGGCAGCTTTTCGGTGACCGTCGAACTGCGTGGCCAGGGCGACGTCAACCACGGTCTGGCCGCCCTCGACTGCCAGGCGATCATCGATTATTTGATTCACTTCGGCGCCATCGCCGGTGACGTCGCACCGCTGCCCGAGCTGCCCTATGCGGCCACGCCACTGGCGGGCGTTGAACCGGTGGCTACCCCCATGGGCGGCCTGTTGGTGTTCAGCGCCCTTCCCGGTGAGTACCTGGAAGCCGGACAACTGATCGCTGAAATCATCGACCCCATTTCCGACCGCGTAACGCCCGTGCATTGCCGCAATGCCGGCCTGCTTTACGCCCGTTCGCTGCGCCGCATGGCCACTGCCGGGATGGTCATCGCCCATGTCGCAGGCCTTGATGCCTACCGCAGCGGCTATCTACTTTCGCCTTGAGGATGCACGCCCCATGTACAAATTGACCGTTGAAGGCCTGCATAAAAGCTATGGCGACAATGAGGTGCTCAAAGGTGTTTCGCTCAAGGCCAAGACTGGTGACGTGATCAGCCTGATCGGCGCCAGCGGCTCGGGCAAGAGCACCTTTTTGCGCTGCATCAACTTCCTGGAAACGCCCAACGACGGCGCCATGACCCTCGACGGCCAGCCGATCCGCATGGTCAGCGACCGCCACGGCATGCGCGTGGCCGATGATGCCGAACTGCAGCGCCTGCGCACGCGCCTGGCCATGGTGTTCCAGCACTTCAACCTGTGGAGCCACATGAGCGTGCTGGAGAACATCACCATGGCCCCGCGCCGGGTGCTGGGCTGCAGCAAGAAGGACGCCGAGGACCGTGCCCGTCGTTACTTGGACAAGGTGGGCTTACCGGCACGCGTGGCCGATCAATACCCGGCGTTCCTCTCCGGCGGCCAGCAGCAACGCGTCGCCATCGCGCGCGCCTTGGCCATGGAGCCGGAGGTGATGCTGTTCGACGAACCCACCTCGGCCCTCGACCCGGAGCTGGTGGGCGAAGTGTTGAAGGTGATCCAGGGGTTGGCCGAGGAAGGCCGCACCATGATCATGGTGACGCACGAAATGAGCTTTGCACGCAAGGTGTCGAGCCAGGTGTTGTTCCTGCACCAGGGCCTGGTGGAGGAACAAGGCGTGCCGGAAGAGGTGCTGGGCAATCCGAAGAGCGAACGTTTGCAGCAGTTTCTCAGCGGCAATCTCAAGTAAACCTGACGTGAGCTCGGAAGGTATGCAGCGTGCGCCGGGTTTCAAGGCGCCAGCCGGCATGGGTGCAGGCGCGCGAGACGATTTCCAGGCCAAAGCCGAAGCCCGGTGACGCGAGCTGGTCCATCCGGTTATTCAGGATGACTAGATGCTGCTCCGTGAGGACCACGCGGATTTTCCCGGCACCGTGCTGAACAGCGTTACCCAGCAGGTTCTGCACCACGCTGCGGGCGATCGCCTCGTTGGCCTGGGTGATCGTCGGCGCACCGGCAAACACCCGCGCACCCGCGGCATGGGGGTAAAGCAGCTGATATTTCTCGATCTGCTCGGCAACGACGGCGGCCAGGTCAATCGCCTCATGGGGCAATTGCCGCGGTTCACGGGCCAGGGACAAAAACAGCTCGATCGTCATTTTCATCCCGGCCAGGGCAGCTTCCATGCGCAACAGGCTACGCGCTGATTTTTCCGCGTTGCAGCCTGGCAGGCGCAGGATCGCCAGGCAGTTGTTCAAGATACTCAGGGGCGTGCGCAACTCATGGCTGACGTGCCGGGTGAATGCCTTTTCCCGCTGCAACGTGCTGTGTTGCTGGGTTACAAGTGAAGACAGCGTGCGGCTCAAGGTGCCGATCTCATCCTGGCGATCAAAGCCGCTGAACCGGACCGGCCCAGGCACGGCATCCGCGACTTCCGCCGCCAACTGGCTCACTGGCTGGGCAATGGCCCGGGCAATGGCGATGGCCAGGATGGCGCCAAGGATCAGGATCAAGCCTGCGACTGCACACAACAGTCCGAAAATCTGCGTGCGGTAGCCTTCAGTCTGGCTGAGCTTGGATTCATCCAGTAACAAGACCAGCAACGCAGACTCGCCGCCAACGGCACTCACCAATACGTGCACATCCCCTTTCGCAAGTTCGTGGTGCCCCGGCGGCAGGTTCAGGGCAACCAAAGGCAATGTGGGGTCCGTCGACCAATAGCCTTTCAGGTAGATCGCGTTGGGCATTGGCGCGGTACGTCCCACTTGGGCGTGTTTACCCTGAAACGCCTCGGCCTCCAGCTTCAAATAGCTCTCGACGATGTAATCCTCGGTGACGGCGACTGCGAGCCAGATCAGCAGGCTATAGAACCCGGTGATCAATGCCATGAACGGCAGCAGGGTGTAGAGGATTCGCGTGAAGAATGAGTCAGTGGGGAATAGCAAGGCGGTACCCTTTCCCGTGGACAGTCCGGATCAGATCATTGCCGTAGGGTTTGCCCAGGGTTTGCCTCAGCCGGTAAATGTAGGTGCGTAGCGCATCACTGTCCGGCGGATCGCCGTCGGGCCACAGTGCGGCTTCAAGCTTGTGTCGGCTGACCGGCTCCGGCGCCACATCAGCCAACAGGTTCAACAGGCTGAACTGAAGGGCAGGCAACACCTTGACGACACCGTTGTGGCGCAACGATTGAGAGGCCGGGTCAATGATCAGGTCGCCCAATTGCCGAGGACTTCGCGGTTTGCGCGGCGCCCCACGGCGCATCAGCGCACGGATGCGCCAGATCAACTCCTGGGGCTCGAACGGCTTGATCAAGTAATCGTCACCGCCGGCTTCATAACCCTCCTCCTTATCAGGGAGCGCATCGCGGGCGGTCAGGAACAGGACCGGCGTTTCATTCTGCTCCCGGCGCAATTGGCGACAGGTGTCAAAACCGCTCATACGGGGCATGGCGACGTCCATCACAATCAGGTCGTATTCATGCTGGCGGACCCGTTCCAGGCAACTTCGCCCATCACGCGCGAAGTCCACTTCGTAACCAAACTCGCCGAGATAATCTCCCAACGAACCTGCCAATGCGTGATCATCTTCCACCAGTAATATTTCCATAAAGACAAACTCCAAATTCGCACAAACAGTTAAGACATTTCCTTCAGCAAACAATTAAAAACCCACAACAAATACCATTTCACAACGTGACATTTGATTCACGTTTCATCTTATACATTCTGGCAATGCAAAGAATACTGAGTTTGTTCATCCGCTACTTGAGCGCAGGCGCCATCGCGACGTTGGTTCATTACGGGGTATTTGTTTGTTTATTAAGGTGGTTCGCCCCCACGCCATCGACGTTTCTTGCTGCGTCTACAGGGGCTTTGATCGCCTATTGCCTGTCCAGGCATTGGGTATTTGCACAACGATCCTGTAACAGATTGCGTTTTTTTATTACGGCCACCAGCCAGGTTTTAACCAACACCTTAATGGTCAACTTACTGACCTTCTGGGGGGCTCCTCCACTGCTTGCACAAGTACTGGCAACCGCCGCCGTTACCTTTCAGGGCTTTACGATCAACCACTTCTGGGTATTCAAACATGACCTCAATCGCAAGCCTTTCCAGTGACCCCATACCGGATGAAAAACTTACAATACTGGTCCCTTGCTTTAACGAACAATGCGTAATAGCCGAACTTCACTCACGACTGATGACAATCGTCGACGGATTGAGAGTCCCCACTGAAGTGCTTTACATCAATGACGGCAGCCAAGACCGGACAGCGGCGATCATCGATCAGTTTTCCCAGGACCCACGGGTCAAGAGCCTGCACTTGAGTCGTAACTTCGGCAAGGAAGCCGCCATGCGCGCGGGCATCAATGCCGTGGAAAGCGGCGCGGTGATCATCATGGACAGCGACCTGCAGGACCCGCCCGAGTTGATCCCGCTAATGGTGCAGGAATGGCTCAAAGGCTACGAGATCGTGAACATGCAACGCCGTTCGCGGCGGTGTGACTCCTGGGCGAAACGCACCGCTGCGCGACTTTACTACGCGACCATGGATCAACTGATCGACGACTTCGAGATACCCCAGCAAGTCAGCGACTTCAGGTTGATCGGGCCCCATGCACGGGCAGCCATACGCGCCATGGACGACAACGCCGGCGTGTTGAAACTGCTGGTCAGTTGGCTCGGCTATCCGAGTACCGAAGTGAACTACGACCGCACCGCGCGCCAGGCCGGCAGGACCAAATGGAACACGCTGTCATTGCTGGACCTGTGTGCCGACTCGATTCTGGCCTTCTCCACACGTCCACTGCGGATGTACAGCTACTTGAGTGTCACCAGCTTTCTGATCGGCTCGCTGTGGGTCGTTGCGGCGGCGACCTTCGGTGAACTCACCCACGAACATCTGCTGGTGCAATCGATCCTGTTGCTGTGCCTGGGCACCGCCGTGATCGGCGAGTACGTCGGCCGGGTGCTGAAGGTGGTGAGCCCCAGGCCCAACGCTCTGCATAAACGCAAGCACCCTTGAATCCCTTCGAAAAGGTTGTCGTCATGAACCGTTCCGCCTCCATCCGTCTGCTCTGGGGCATCCTGATGACCGTGCTGCTGGTGCGCCTGGTCACACTGGGGCTGTATCCGCTCATGGACACGTCGGAAGCCCGCTATGCGGAAATTGCCCGCAAGATGCTGGTCTCCAATGACTGGATCACTCCGATGTTCGATCACGGCGTGCCATTCTGGGGCAAACCACCGCTGTCATTCTGGCTACAGGCGTTGAGCATGCAGGTGTTCGGCATCAACGAGTTCGCCAGCCGTTTCTCCAGCTGGTTGATGCATGTCGCCAGTTGCCTGCTCATCGTGCATTTCGCCAGCCGGGAACGCAGCCTTCAGGTCGGGTTGACCGCGGCGATTATCTATTCGACATGCGCCCTCGGGTTCTTTGCCAGCGGCGCGGTCTTGACTGACAGCGCACTGGCATTCGCCCTTCTGCTCGCCCATCTGGGGTTGTGGCGCGGGCTGGTACACGCGGACCGAGGCTGGGCGCTGGTCGGTTTTTTTGGGTTGGGCCTCGGCCTGCTCGCGAAGGGCCCATTGGCGCTGGTCCTGATTACGCTGCCAGCAGCCCTGTGGCTGGCCCTCACTGGCCACTGGCGCCGGCTGCTCAGCCTGCCGTGGTTGCCAGGCATCGCGTTGATGCTTGCCGTGGCGCTGCCTTGGTATTGGCTGGCGGAACAAAAGACACCGGGGTTCCTGAAATACTTCATCGTCGGCGAACACTTCAGTCGCTACGTCATCAGTAACTGGCAGGGCGACCTCTACGGCAGCGCACATGCCCAACCCTTGGCGATGATCTGGCTGCATCTGCTGGGCGGGCTTTTACCCTGGGCATTGTTCCTGCCGTTGCTGGTGAAGGAGCGTTCCACCCTGCAAGGGCAGCGCGAATACTTCATCTTCATACTGGCGTGGGCGCTTTCAACACCGCTGTTCTTCACCCTGTCCACCAACATTCTCTGGACCTACGTACTGCCTGCACTGCCGGCCTGGGCGCTACTGCTGGCCGATGTCATCTGCCAGAAAATACGCGCAATCGTCATCGCCGCCGTAGCACTGGCACTGCCGATCACCGGTTGCCTCATCATCATCAGCGGCCAGCTGTCCGATCGCCCACAAAACCAGAAAGACATGGTTGCCTTGTGGAAGGTGCAACAACCCGCCGCCCCCGGCGACCTGATCTATCTGGGGACGCGCTCCTATTCGGCGGAGTTCTACAGTGCTGGCTGGGCCCGCCACACCCAACAGCCGCAAAAGCTGCCACTGTCCCAGGGCTTTTATCTGGTTCGACGCCAGGCCAGCATACCGCTGGACATGCCGGCGTCCGTCACTTGCGCAAGGGTGGGCCAGGCCAACGCTTCCGGGTTGCATTATTGCGCCGTCAAGTCGCAATAACCGGTTAAACCTTTGCCATGCCGCGAGGGTCTGTGAAATAGGCCCTCCAGAGCATCAGCCGTTGTATGGCAACTTCCCGCAACTTCGCCAAGACATGGTTTGCCACCAAGGGCTGGAAGCCGTTCACCTTTCAAAAAGACGTATGGGCGGCGGTTAAAGCAGGCCACTCGGGATTGCTGCATGCCAGCACCGGTGCCGGGAAAACCTACGCGCTATGGTTTGCTGCTCTCAATCGTTTCGCCATCGCCCGTGCCCCCACTACCAGCAAACGCAAACCGCCCGCCGAACCATTGACGGTGCTGTGGATCACCCCCATGCGCGCCCTCGCCGCCGACACCGCGCGCGCCCTCGAAGCGCCACTTGAAGCGCTACAGATTCCGTGGAGCGTCGGCCTGCGCACGGGCGACACCAGCAACAGCGAACGCGCGCGGCAGACCCGTCGCCAGCCCACCGCGCTGGTCACCACACCGGAAAGTCTGACGCTGATGCTCGCCCGTGCCGACAGCGAGGCTAGCCTGGGGCACCTGCGCATGGTAGTGGTGGATGAGTGGCACGAACTGATCGGCAATAAACGCGGCGTGCAACTGCAACTGGCGCTGGCACGGTTGCGACGCTGGCACCCAGATTTGATGGTGTGGGGTATTTCGGCGACCTTGGGTAATCAGGCTCACGCGCTGGAAGTCTTGGTCCCACAGGGCGACGGGATCAATGTGCAGGGGCAAACGGCTAAACAGTTGGTGATCGACACCTTATTGCCCCCCGTGACCGAGCGCTTTCCGTGGGCCGGTCATATCGGTTTGAAAATGTTGCCCCAGGTGGTGGCCGAGGTAGACGCCAGTAATAGTTGCCTGGTGTTTACCAACACGCGGGCGCAATCGGAGATCTGGTTCCAGGCATTGCTGGACGCCCGCCCCGATTGGGCCGGGGTGATTGCGCTGCACCATGGCTCTTTATCCAGAGAAACCCGTGACTGGGTGGAACGGGCCTTGAAAGACGGCCAGCTCAAGGCGGTGGTGTGTACCTCAAGCCTGGACCTGGGAGTGGATTTCCTGCCAGTGGAGCGTGTGTTGCAGATCGGCTCGGCCAAAGGTGTGGCGCGGCTGATGCAACGCGCCGGGCGCTCGGGGCATGCGCCGGGGCGGCCGTCGCGGGTGACGTTGGTGCCGACCCACAGCCTGGAGTTGGTGGAAGCCGCCGCGGCCCAGGATGCGATTGCGCAACGGCGCATCGAAGCGCGGGAATCGCCGTACAAACCATTGGATGTACTCGTACAACACTTGGTGAGCATGGCACTGGGCGGCGGCTTTACGCCGGATGCGTTGCTGGCGGAAGTGCGCAGTGCCTGGGCCTACCATGACCTGACGGCTGAAGACTGGGCCTGGGCCCTGGGTTTTGTGCGGCACGGTGGGCTGTCGCTGACGGCCTACCCGGATTACCGCCGCGTGGAGCCCGACGAGCACGGCATCTGGCGCGTCCCGGATGCACGACTGGCGCGGCGCCATCGGATGAGCGTGGGCACTATCGTCAGTGACGCCAGCATCCATCTGAAATTCTGGAGCAAGGGCGGTGGCGGCAAGAACCTGGGCAGTGTCGAGGAAGGGTTTATTGCACGGCTCAAACCGGGAGATGGGTTCCTGTTTGCCGGGCGCCTGCTGGAATTGGTCCGTGTGGAAAACATGACCGCTTATGTACGTCGCAGCAGCGCCAAGAAAGCCGCTGTGCCGCGCTGGAATGGCGGGCGCATGCCGCTTTCCAATGAACTGGCGCAAGCGGTGGTGGAGCGCTTTGATGCTGCGGCCCATGGGCACTTTGAAGGGCCGGAGATGCAAGCGGTGCAACCCTTGTTGCAGACACAGTTGCGCTGGTCGGGCTTGCCGACGCGCAAGCATTTGTTGGCTGAGGCGCTTAAGTCACGGGAAGGCTGGCACCTGTTTCTCTATCCCTTTGCCGGGCGCCAGGTGCACCTGGGGCTGGCGAGTCTGTTTGCATGGCGCGTGAGCCAAGGGCAGGCCGTTACCTTCTCGATCGCGGTCAACGATTATGGGCTGGAACTGCTGAGTGCCACCGAAGTGGATTGGCCGACGGTATTGAACGGAGCGCTGCTGAGTCCGCAGAACCTCCTGGAAGATGTAGCGGCCAGCCTGAATGCCGGGGAACTGGCCCTGCGCCGTTTTCGTGAAATCGCGCGCATTGCCGGGTTGGTATTTGCCGGCTACCCCGGCGCGCCGAAAAGTACCCGGCAGGTGCAGGCTTCCAGCGGGTTGTTCTTTGAGGTGTTCAAGCAATACGACCCACAGAACCTGTTGCTGACCCAGGCAGGCGAAGAAGTCCTACGCGATGAGCTGGACATTCGTCGCCTCGAAGAGACATTACGTCATCTTTGCGCGCTGAAACTGGACTTGCATCGGATCGAACGCCCTACGCCCCTGGCATTCCCGCTGCTGGTTGAACGGATGCGCGAAAGCATGAGTTCGGAAAAACTCTCAGAGCGCATCGCACGGATGGTCAAGGACCTGGAAAAAGTCGCGGATAACGGGAAACGCTGATGGTGTGCACGGTGATGCTGGAGGGTGAGGAATTGTGGTTGCTGGCAGACAAGGCGGTCTACTGGCCTGCGCGCCAATGCCTGATGATCGCCGACGCACATTTCGGCAAGGCCTCGGCGTATCGCAGCCTCGGGCAGCCGGTGCCACAAGGCACCACCACCGAGAACCTGCAGCGCCTGGACCGGTTGCTCTCTGCGCTAGCCTGCACTCAGGTGATCTTTCTCGGCGACTTCCTGCACGGTCCGGGATCACACGCCAGTGGCACGCTGGGCGCATTGAGACGCTGGCGGGCCCTTAATCCTGACCTGCCCCTGACCTTGATTCGGGGCAATCACGATAAACGCGCGGGGGACCCGCCCGAGGACTTGAGGATAGACGTGGTAACGGAGCCGCTGCTGGTGGGCCCTTTTGCCTTGCAGCACGAACCTGACGCCCATCCCAGCCACCACGTGCTGGCGGGGCATGTACATCCGGTGTATCGGTTGCGCGGCAAGGGTCGGCAGAGTTTGCGGCTGCCGTGCTTTGTGATCGGCGCCCGAGTCAGCCTGCTGCCGGCGTTCGGTGCATTTACCGGCGGGCATGGGGTGGAGCAGGACAATGACCACCGAATCTATGTGATTGGCGGTCATGAAGTCTGGCCGGTGGGCTAGTAATCAGGCGACAGGCGCGGGCGGTGGCTCGTCCGGCAAGGTCGGCTCGCCTGGTTCGGTGGGCTGTGGATAGTCCGGCTCAGGCTGGCCGGGGATGCCGCCGGCATAAGCAGGATCGGCCATCAGGGACCAGGCCAGAACGCCAATCTGATTGGGTTCAAGCCGGGCAAGTTCTGCGCTTATTCGCGGGTCGAGCTTCATAAGGTACTCCTCAAGCGTGGCCCGGCGCGTTTTACACACGCCGGGGCAGTACACCTAGATAGAGTCACTTTCTGCAGACTAATTCCCTTTACGCGTAGGAGCTTTCGATCAAGCGCGTGGGAGGGTGACGCCTCGCTGACCTTGGTACTTGCCTGCGCGGTCTTTGTAGGACACTTCACAGGCCTCGTCGGACTGCAGGAACAGCATCTGTGCCACGCCTTCGTTGGCGTAGATTTTCGCGGGCAGCGTGGTGGTGTTGGAGAACTCAAGGGTCACGTGGCCTTCCCACTCAGGCTCAAGCGGTGTCACGTTGACGATGATGCCGCAACGCGCGTAGGTGCTTTTACCCAGGCAGATGGTCAGCACGTCACGGGGAATACGGAAGAATTCCACGGTGCGCGCCAGGGCGAAGGAGTTCGGCGGAATGATGCACACGTCGCTCTTGACGTCGACGAAGCTCTTTTCGTCGAAGTTCTTTGGGTCGACGATCGCCGAATTGATGTTGGTGAACACCTTGAATTCATCGGCGCAGCGCACATCGTAGCCGTAGCTGGAAACGCCGTAGGAAATCACCGGCGCATCGCCTTGGCCACGGATCTGGCGCTCCACGAACGGTTCGATCATGCCGTGTTCCTGCGCCATGCGGCGAATCCACTTGTCCGATTTGATGCTCATGGCGGGTGTCCTGAATAGCGAGGTGGAAAAATTCTGTGGGGCATCTTACCGGGGCCGGCGTTGGGGTTCAAAGGTCACAAGGCTTTTCTTGACGAATGCGCCTGCTGCTATAAGCCGTAGCCAGCGGGGCCGGGACCTGTATTGGCGTGCCCGGTGAGCGGAAACATCACCGCCAGTCACGAAAATGGAGAAACCTTCGGAAATATCATTGGCACGTCCCGGAAAAAGGGTTAAGGTGGCGCCACTGTGCTGCTTGTGTCACTGAGAATCTCTACACGATATGTTGAATTTCGATCCAACCATCTCCAAGAATTTTTCCTGCTCTTTGCACTCAGTCTCGGCCAGGGCTTTTCCTGAGTCGCAGTTAACTTTGTCCAAGGAGATACACCATGTCTAATCGCCAAACTGGTACCGTTAAGTGGTTCAACGATGAAAAAGGCTTCGGCTTCATCACTCCACAATCCGGTGACGACCTGTTCGTTCACTTCAAAGCTATCCAATCCGACGGCTTCAAAAGCCTGAAAGAAGGCCAACAGGTTTCTTTCATCGCTACCCGCGGTCAGAAAGGCATGCAAGCTGAAGAAGTTCAAGTTATCTAACTTGTACTGACTTAGTCGAAAAGACCCCGCCCTTAAAAGCGGGGTTTTTTTATGCCTGGGATTTGGCTCTAGCACCCATGTAATACCGAGCACAAAAAATGTGGGAGCGGGCTTGCTCGCGAAAGCGGTGAATCAGTCGGTACTTTCGTTGACTGACACTCCGCTTTCGCGAGCAAGCCCGCTCCCACATTTCGTCCTGCGTAGCTACTGAAACAACGACTCACTCGACAAGCCATTCTTCTCCAGGATCTCACGCAAGCGCTTGAGCCCTTCGACCTGGATCTGCCGCACCCGCTCACGGGTCAGGCCGATCTCCAGGCCTACGTCCTCCAGGGTGCTGCTCTCATGGCCACGCAGGCCGAAGCGGCGAATCACCACCTCACGCTGCTTGTCCGTGAGCTCCGACAGCCACTGGTCAATGCTTTGGGAAAGATCATCGTCCTGCAACAGCTCGCAAGGATCGGTAGGACGATCATCCGTCAGGGTGTCCAGCAGGGTTTTATCCGAATCCGGACCCAGCGAGACATCGACCGAAGACACGCGCTCATTGAGACCCAGCATGCGCTTGACCTCTCCCACCGGTTTTTCCAGCAGGTTGGCGATTTCTTCAGGCGAAGGTTCATGATCGAGTTTTTGGGTAAGCTCACGCGCTGCCCGCAGGTAGACATTGAGCTCCTTGACCACATGGATCGGCAACCGGATCGTGCGGGTCTGATTCATGATCGCCCGTTCGATGGTCTGACGAATCCACCAGGTGGCGTAGGTCGAAAAGCGGAATCCCCGCTCAGGGTCGAACTTCTCCACAGCCCGGATCAAGCCCAGGTTGCCCTCCTCGATCAGGTCCAACAGGGACAGCCCACGATTGACATAGCGTCGGGCGATTTTCACCACCAGACGCAGGTTGCTTTCAATCATGCGCTTGCGCCCAGCCGGATCGCCCTTTTGCGACAAGCGCGCAAAATGGACTTCTTCTTCGGGGGTCAGCAGAGGGGAAAAGCCGATTTCATTGAGGTACAGCTGGGTCGCATCGAGCGCCCGCGTGTAGTCAATGTATTTGTGTTGCTTTAACGCGGTGGAGTTCTTGGACTTGGTGCGAACTGAAGGTACAGCAGGTCCCTCATTCGACATCGATTCCGTATCGATACCGGTCTCCATAAGGAGAACCTCATCGTCGATGTCAAACTCCGGCGCTTCTTTACTGAGAGCCATTGTTATAGTCCTTTGGTGAGTTCGACCTCAAGCTCAAGCGGCGCCTTTATCCTTGGCAACGCTGGAGCCTGTTCCTTCTACGTGAGGGAACAGGCTGTGCAACACATCAACGACGGGGTAGGAATTGCAGCGGATCTACAGGTTTCCCTTGGCGGCGAATCTCAAAGTGCAGTTTCACCCGGTCTGTACCAGTTGACCCCATTTCGGCAATTGTCTGTCCGACTTTGACCTGCTGCCCCTCCCGAACCAACAGCCTACGGTTGTGACCGTAAGCACTGACGTAGGTATCGCTGTGTTTGATGATGACCAGCTCGCCGTAGCCCCGTAAACCACTCCCGGCGTACACCACTGTCCCATCAGACGCAGCTAAAACAGGCTGTCCCAAATCTCCGGCGATATCAATGCCTTTATTCAAACTACCGTTTGAAGAGAATTTTCCAATCAGCACTCCGTTTGAGGGCCATCCCCAACCGGTCGGCGCAGGCCCGGCAGGTGGCAACGGCGCGGGTGCCGGCTTGGTCGCAGGGGCCGGTGTGGCGGTGCCTGCAGGCCGGGTGATGATGGTGGTTTTGCTCGAAGACGACGGCGAAGATCCGGTGTTTGTCACAACTGCCGTAGGCGTTGAACCGGTGCGCCCGTCGAAGCGAATCGTCTGACCCGGATGTATCGTGTATGGCACAGGAATATTGTTACGTGCTGCAAGTGCCTTGTAATCCCAGCCATAACGGAAGGCGATCGAGAACATCGTATCGCCCTTGCGCACCACATATTGTCCGGTGGTCACCGTCGGTTTCTGCGGGACGGCATTATTACGGTCAACCACCCGTGCGCCACTGCTTGGCGAGCTGGAACACCCGACCAACACGGAACTGAAGACGAGGCCAAGCACCAGTCGATGAAAGCTTGTTTTACTCATACGCTGCGCAAGACCTGTGAGACTCACCCGCCGCTCCCTTTGTGGTGGCTGAACATGAATGCCTGTATCAGGCTTGAAATATGACGCAAGTATAACTGGGCATTGGCTTTTTACCGGCACACGACTGAAACGAAAAATTCATCGTGTTTAATGCCGACGCCCGATCATGTTGACTCGATAGACCCCGCCGTAAGACACATCCCCACCAACAGAATTCACTGCCGGCGAACAAATGATCAGGCCAGCGGGCCATTGAGCAATGGCACGAAGCGCACGGCGCCGAGTACATGCCGGGAAAAGCCCTCTTCCTCACGGATAATGAGCATCAATTGTTGCACTTCGCCGGAGCCAACCGGGATGACCAGACGTCCGCCTGGAGCGAGTTGATCAAGCAACGCCTGGGGCACGTCGGTGGCTACGGCAGTGACGATGATGCCGTTGTACGGCGCCAGCGCCGGCCAGCCTTCCCAGCCATCGCCCCAGCGAAACACCACGTTGCGCAGGTTCAACTCCACCAGGCGCTCCTTGGCACGGTCTTGCAGCACCTTGATGCGCTCGACCGAAAACACCCGCTCCACCAGTTGCGCCAGTACGGCGGTCTGGTAGCCGGAGCCGGTGCCGATTTCCAGCACCTTGTCCAAAGGCCCCGCCGCCAACAGCAGCTCGCTCATGCGCGCCACCATGTATGGCTGGGAGATGGTCTGGTTGTGGCCGATGGGCAGCGCCGTGTCTTCATAGGCACGGTGGGCCAGGGCTTCATCGACAAACAGATGCCGAGGCGTACGCCGGATCACTTCCAGCACCTGAGCGTTGGACAACCCCTCTTCGTACAAGCGCTGGATCAAGCGTTCGCGGGTACGCTGGGACGTCATGCCGATGCCCCGGCGCAGCAAGTCGTCTTGTTCACGGCCCATTAGCGCAGCCCCTCCAGCCAGCCATCGAGACCACTGAAGGCATCACTGAAGGTGCGATCGAATTGCAACGGGGTAATCGATACGTAACCTTGCATCACGGCATGGAAGTCGGTGCCCTCACCGCCATCTTCCGCATCACCCGCCGCGGCAATCCAATAGCCTTCCTTGCCACGCGGGTCAACCACCTTCAACGGCGCCGCCGCGCGGGCGCGATGGCCCAGGCGCGTCAGCTGGATGCCGCGAATATGGTCGAGGGGCAAGTTGGGAATATTGACGTTGAGCACCGTGCGCGGTGGCAGGTTCAGGGAGCCATGAGCCTCCACCAGCTTTCGCGCAAAATACGCAGCGGTCGGCAGGTTATCCAATTGGCGCGAAGCAAACGAAAAAGCGAACGCCGTACGCCCCAGGAAGCGACCTTCGAGTGCCGCCGCCACCGTGCCGGAATACAGCACGTCATCGCCCAGGTTGGCGCCGAGGTTGATACCCGATACCACCAGGTCCGGCTCCTGATCCAGCAGGCTGTTGATCGCCAAATGGACGCAGTCGGTAGGGGTGCCGTTTACACTGATAAAGCCATTGGCCAGGACGTGCGGGTGCAGCGGACGGTCGAGCGTCAGCGAACTGCTGGCGCCGCTCTTGTCCTGGTCGGGGGCGACCACCACGCACTCGGCGTAATCTTCCAGCGCAGCATAGAGCGCGGCAAGACCGGGTGCGGTGGCACCGTCATCGTTTGATATCAGAATACGCATGGGTTGTCCGTCTGCCCCACCGGCACCAGATCAACTAGCTCGCGCACCAAGACAGTGGCGAAGCATCCGGCCGGCAGGACGAATTCCAATTGCAGAATGTCCAGCGAGGGATAATGCCACGTCAAACCGCCAATGGGCAGTCGCAGAATGCGACGTTCCTGGCTCATGCCGGCATTCACCAGCCAATCACGCAGGTCGGCTTCATCGGCAGCAACAGCCTGTTCGAGTTCAAAGGTTGCACCCGTGGCAGGCGAATCGCCTTCGCCCCACTGCGGGCCAGTCGGGTGCAGGTCCAGGATCGCCAGGCGTGGGTCGCTGCATTCAGCCTCCCCTGCCGGGAAAAAACTGCGGCTGTCGGTAAACGCCAGCAAGTCGCCGACCTGGGCGCGCTGCCACGAACCATCGGCCACACGCGCCGCCAACACTTTGTTGAACAAGAAGCTGCGCGCCGTGGACAGCAACCGCGATCGCACGTTGCGCTGTTCCGGTAAGGCCTTGCGCGCGGCCCACTCACGGGCGTCGACCACGTTGCCGCCGTTGTGGCCAAAACGCTGGGCGCCGAAATAGTTGGGAACGCCGTGTTGTGCAATCAGTTGCAACCGCGCATCGATAGCGGCGGTATCACCGGCCAACTGGGTCAGGCGCAAGGTGAAACCATTGGCCGAGTGCGCACCGCGTTGCAGCTTGCGCTTGTGGCGGGCGGTCTTGAGGATCTTGAGCGTGTCGTTTTCCGCCGCGCTCATGTCCGGGTCGGCCTTGCCGGGCAGCTGCACGCTGAACCACTGGCGAGTCAACGCCTGGCGATCCTTGAGCCCGGCATAGCTGACCGTGCGCAACGGCACGCCCGCTGCCTTGGCGATCCGCCGCGCGGCTTCCTCGGTATTGAGCCCGCGTTTTTCCACCCACAACCACAGGTGCTCACCTTCTCCGGTTAGCGGGATATCCAGCACTTCGTCGACCTGGAAGTCTTCGGCCGTCGCCTTCAGTACCGCGCTGCCCAAGGCCTCGCCATAGGCCCGTGGACCCAACAGTTGCAGGTCATTCATGCGCGCAGCAACAAGGCAACAGAGTGCACCGCAATGCCCTCTTCCCGACCGGTGAAGCCGAGCTTTTCGGTGGTGGTGGCTTTCACGTTCACTTGATCCAGTTCAATGTGCAGATCCGCGGCAATCAGCGCACGCATCGACTCGATATGGGGGGCCATCTTCGGCGCCTGGGCCACGATGGTGTTGTCGACGTTGCCGACCTTCCAGCCTTTGGCATGGATCAAGCCGACCACATGACGCAGCAGTACACGGCTGTCCGCGCCCTTGAAGGTCGGGTCGGTGTCCGGAAAGTGCTTGCCGATATCGCCCAACGCCGCTGCGCCGAGCAAGGCATCGCTCAAGGCATGCAACACAACGTCGCCGTCGGAATGAGCCAGCAACCCATGGTGGTGCGCAATGCGCACGCCGCCCAGGGTGATGAAATCGCCTTCAGCGAAACGGTGCACATCGTAGCCGTGGCCAATACGCATAAAAAAACGCCCCGATTTAATTCAGGGCGTGATTCTACCTACTTTTGCCTCACATTAACCGAGCAAAGCACGGCCATGGTGTCGCAAATGGTCTTCGATGAAGCTGGCGATAAAGAAGTAGCTGTGGTCGTAGCCAGGTTGCAGGCGCAGTTCCAGCGGATGGTTGGCCGCCTTGGCCGCTTGCTGCAGGGCTTCAGGCTTGAGTTGCACGGCGAGGAAATCGTCGCGGTCGCCCTGGTCCACCAGCAGCGGCAGCTTTTCCGAGGCTTCGCTGATCAGCACGCAGGCATCCCACTCGCGCCATTTAGAGCGCTCTTCGCCCAAATAACGCGAGAAGGCTTTCTGGCCCCACGGGCAATCCATCGGGTTGTTGATCGGCGAAAACGCCGACACCGACAGGTAACGCCCAGGGTTGCGCAACGCACACACCAGCGCCCCATGGCCTCCCATGGAGTGGCCACTGATGCCGCGCTTGCCCGAGGCCGGGAAATGCGCTTCAACCAAGGCCGGCAATTCCTGCACCACGTAGTCATGCATCCGATAGTGCTTGGCCCAAGGTTCCTGGGTGGCATTCAGGTAGAAGCCGGCACCGAGGCCGAAATCCCAGGCGTTATCCGGATCACCCGGAACACCCGGCCCACGTGGGCTGGTGTCCGGCGCAACGATGATCAACCCCAACTCGGCAGCCATGCGCTGGGCGCCGGCCTTCTGCATGAAGTTCTCGTCGGTGCACGTGAGACCGGAGAGCCAGTACAGCACCGGCAACTTGCCGCCCTCCTCCGCTTGCGGCGGCAGGTAGACGGCGAAAGTCATGTCGCAACCGAGCACATCGGAATGATGCTTGTAGCGTTTATGCCAGCCGCCGAAGCTTTTCTGGCACGACAGGTTTTCCAGACTCATGGCCGACCTCAGAAGTGGATGACTGTACGAATGCTCTTACCTTCATGCATCAGGTCAAACGCTTTGTTGATGTCTTCCAGGCCCATGGTGTGGGTGATGAAGGTGTCCAGCGGGATCTCGCCGGTCTGGGCCATTTCCACGTAGCTTGGCAATTCGCTGCGGCCGCGCACGCCGCCGAAGGCCGAACCGCGCCAGACGCGACCGGTCACCAGTTGGAACGGACGGGTGGCGATTTCCTGGCCGGCACCGGCCACACCGATGATCACCGACTCCCCCCAACCTTTGTGGCAGCACTCAAGCGCGGCGCGCATCAGTTGTACGTTGCCGATGCATTCGAAGGAGAAGTCCACGCCGCCGTCGGTGAGGTCGACGATCACGTCCTGGATCGGGCGATCGTAGTCTTTCGGGTTGATGCAGTCGGTGGCGCCCAATTGCTTGGCGATCTCGAACTTGGCCGGGTTGATATCGATGGCGATGATGCGGCCGGCCTTGGCCTTGACCGCACCGATCACCGCTGACAGGCCGATACCGCCGAGGCCGAAGATGGCCACGGTGTCGCCCGGCTTGACCTTGGCCGTGTTGATCACTGCACCGATACCGGTGGTGACGCCACAGCCCAGCAGGCAGACTTTTTCCAACGGGGCTTCTTTAGGAATCTTAGCCACGGAAATTTCCGGCAGCACGGTGTACTCGGAGAAAGTCGAGGTGCCCATGTAGTGGAAAATCGGCTGGCCTTTGTAGGAGAAACGTGTGGTGCCGTCCGGCATCAGGCCTTTGCCCTGGGTGGAGCGAATGGCCTGGCACAGGTTGGTCTTACCCGACAGGCAGAATTTGCACTTGCCGCACTCCGGGGTGTACAGCGGGATCACGTGATCACCCACTGCAACGGACGTCACGCCCTCGCCGATCGCTTCGACCACCGCACCGCCCTCGTGACCGAGAATCGACGGGAAGATGCCTTCCGGATCAGCACCCGACAGCGTGTAGGCGTCGGTATGGCACACGCCCGAAGCGACTACGCGCAGCAACACTTCGCCAGCTTTGGGCATGGCGACATCTACTTCAACGATCTCAAGGGGCTTCTTGGCTTCGAAGGCTACGGCAGCACGGGACTTGATCATCCGGGTTTCTCCAGGCGGTTGAAAATTGAGACGGTGAGTGTAAAACATGGCTGACTGATGAATAATCCGGACAAAAGCAAAACTTTATTGCTGTACAGGGATAATCGTGATGTTGGAAAACCGCTGGGAAGGCATCGATGAGTTCGTTGCGGTCGCCGAATGCAGCCAGTTCACCGCGGCGGCGGAACGCCTGGGCGTGTCGTCGTCCCACATCAGCCGCCAAGTGGCGCGCCTGGAAGAACGCCTGCAAACGCGGCTGCTGTATCGCAGCACGCGCAAGGTGACCCTGACCGAAGCCGGCCAGACCTTTCTGCAACATTGTCAGCGCCTGCAGGACGGTCGCGAAGAAGCCTTGCGCGCGGTGGGCGACCTCACCAGCGAACCCAAGGGCATGTTGCGCATGACCTGCGCGGTGGCGTACGGCGAGCGTTTTATCGTGCCGCTGGTCACACGGTTCATGGCGCTCTATCCGCAGTTGCGTGTGGATATCGAGCTGAGCAACCGCCAGCTGGACCTGGTGCACGAAGGCCTCGACCTGGCGATCCGCCTGGGGCGTTTGCAGGATTCGCGCATGGTCGCCAGCCGACTGGCACCGAGGCGTATGTACTTGTGCGCGTCGCCGTCCTACCTGGCGCGGTATGGTCGGCCACATAGTTTGTCGGAATTGAGTCGGCATAACTGCTTGATCGGCAGCTCGGATATCTGGCAACTGGCCCAAGACGGGCGGGAGTTTTCCCAGCGGGTGCAGGGAAACTGGCGCTGCAACAGTGGGCAAGCGGTGCTGGACGCGGCGCTGCAGGGCGTGGGGTTATGCCAGTTGCCGGACTATTACGTGCTGGAGCACCTAAACAGTGGCGCGCTGGTGTCGTTGCTGGAAGCGCATCAGCCACCGAATACGGCGGTGTGGGCGTTGTATCCGCAGCAGCGGCATTTGTCGCCGAAGGTCAGGAAGTTGGTGGATTTCTTGAAAGCCGGGCTGGCTGAAAGGCCCGAGTATGGCGTGGCTTAACGTCGGTTCGCCCACCGCAACCGCAACCACTCCAGGTCTTCCGGCCGGGTCACCTTGATATTGTCCGAGCGCCCTTCGATCAGGCGCGGCGCCTGGCCGGACCACTCCATCGCCGACGCTTCGTCAGTGATGACGGCATCCGCCACCAGGCTGTCGGCCAATGCGCGGTGCAAGGCACCGAGGCGGAACATCTGCGGCGTGTAGGCTTGCCAGATCAGGCTGCGGTCGACGGTCTCAACCACACGTCCGTGCTTGTCGACGCGCTTGAGCGTATCGCGGGCCGGCACGGCCAGCAGGCCGCCGACCGGGTCGTGCGCCAGCTCAGCCAGCAGTTTGTCGAGGTCATCGCGACTCAGGTTCGGTCGTGCCGCATCATGCACCAGCACCCAATCGTCATCACTGGCACCCAGGGCATTCAGGTGCAACAGCGCATTGAGTACCGAGCCCGAACGCTCCGAGCCACCGTCCGCACGCTGGATACGCGGGTCAGCCGCACACGCCAGCGTCGGCCAATAAGGATCTTCAGGAGCAAGGCTGACCACCAGGCCTTTGAGCGATGGATGGTCGAGAAAACAGCCAAGGCTGTGTTCGAGAATAGTGCGCCCGCCCAACTGCAAGTATTGCTTGGGACGGTCCGCAGCCATACGGGCACCGACGCCCGCGGCAGGAATCACGGCCCAGAAGGCCGGCAAAACAGGGTTCATTGGGCCAACTGGTAGAGGGTTTCACCCTCCTTGACCATGCCCAATTCATGACGAGCCCGCTCTTCAACGGTCTCCGTGCCTTTTTTCAGCTCAAGCACTTCAGCATCGAGGACGCGGTTACGCTCCAGCAAGATCTCGTTTTCGGCGTGCTGTGCAGCAATTTGCTCAGTCAGGTCTTTTACCTGCGCAAAGCTGCCATTACCCACCCATAGGCGGTACTGCAGGCCAGCCAGCAACAAGAGCAAGACGAGGAACAACCAATTGGGACTGCGCATCGAATATCGGGTATCCAGTGAAAAAAGACAGCCATGCAAAACTTTTGAAGCAACTGATAGCACGAAGCCTGGAAGAACCAGGCTTGTGCTTGATAGCCATCAGATTAGCGTCGAAATACACACTGTCGTGAGTTTTCCGACGCAATCCGCTGACTTTTTACCACTTACTGATCAGCCGCGAAACTCGCCGCGACCGTTGTACTTGGCCTTGCCTGCCAGTTGCTCTTCGATACGCAGCAATTGGTTGTACTTGGAAACGCGGTCGGAACGGCACAGGGAACCGGTCTTGATCTGGCCCGCCGAGGTGCCCACAGCCAGGTCGGCAATGGTCGAATCTTCGGTTTCGCCGGAGCGGTGGGAAATCACGGCGGTGTAGCCCGCAGCCTTGGCCATCTGGATGGCTTCCAGGGTTTCGGTCAGGGTGCCGATCTGGTTGAACTTGATCAGGATCGAGTTGGCGATCTTTTTATCGATGCCTTCTTTCAGGATCTTGGTGTTGGTCACGAACAGGTCGTCGCCCACCAGTTGGATTTTCTCGCCGATCTTGTCGGTGAGGATTTTCCAGCCGTCCCAGTCGGACTCGTCCAGGCCATCTTCGATCGAGATGATCGGGTAGCGCTCGGTCAGGCCTTTCAGGTAGTCAGCGAAACCTTCGGAGTTGAACACCTGGCCTTCGCCGGAGAGGTTGTACTTGCCATCCTCAAAGAACTCGCTGGCCGCGCAGTCCAGGGCCAGGGTCACGTCGGTGCCGAGCTTGTAGCCAGCGTTGGCCACGGCTTCGGAGATCACTTTCAGTGCATCTTCGTTGGACGCCAGGTTCGGTGCGAACCCCCCTTCGTCACCTACCGCAGTGCTCAGGCCACGGGCCTTCAGCACAGCTTTGAGGTGATGAAAAATCTCGGTGCCCATGCGCAGGCCTTCGGAGAAGGACTTGGCGCCCACCGGCTGCACCATGAATTCCTGGATGTCGACGTTGTTATCAGCATGCTCGCCACCGTTGATGATGTTCATCATCGGCACCGGCATGGAGTAAACACCCGGCGTGCCGTTCAGGTTGGCGATGTGTGCGTACAGCGGCAGGTCCTGATCCTGGGCAGCGGCCTTGGCGGCGGCCAGGGACACGGCGAGGATGGCGTTGGCGCCCAGGCTGCCTTTGTTTTCGGTGCCGTCGAGCTTGATCATCGCGTGGTCCAGGGCTTTCTGGTCCAGCGGGTCCTTGCCCAGCAACAGGTCACGGATCGGGCCGTTGATGTTGGCTACAGCCTTGAGTACACCCTTGCCCAGGTAACGGCTCTTGTCGCCATCACGCAGTTCCAGCGCTTCGCGCGAACCGGTAGAAGCACCGGACGGCGCGCAGGCGCTGCCGATGATGCCGTTATCGAGAAGCACGTCGGCTTCGACGGTGGGGTTGCCACGGGAGTCGAGAACTTCACGACCTTTGATGTCGACGATTTTTGCCATTGTTGTAAACACTCCAAAGTTGACGAAAACGACGCAGCTGAAGGAAATCTTTTGACCGACCGCAAGGGTGGAACAACGAGGCAGGCTTGCAGACGACAAGGCTCAGGCCCGCAGACCTGAGCGTAAAGCGTGGGAAATTCTACCGGAGAAACGCGGCTTACGCGGTCTCTACCGTCGGAAAACTCTTGACCAGTTCGTCCAACTGCTTGAGCTGGGCCAGGAATGGCTCCAGCTTGTCCAGGCGCAGGGCGCATGGGCCGTCGCACTTGGCGTTATCCGGGTCCGGGTGGGCTTCAAGGAACAGGCCCGCCAGGGACTGGCTGATGCCAGCCTTGGCCAGGTCCAGCACCTGGGCACGGCGCCCACCCGCGGAATCGGCGCGACCACCGGGCATTTGCAGCGCGTGGGTCACGTCGAAGAACACCGGGTATTCGAACTGTTTCATGATGCCGAAACCGAGCATGTCCACCACGAGGTTGTTGTAGCCGAAGCTCGAACCGCGCTCGCAGAGGATCAACTGGTCGTTACCCGCTTCCACGCACTTGTTCAGGATGTGTTTCATCTCCTGGGGTGCGAGGAACTGGGCTTTCTTGATATTGATCACAGCGCCGGTCTTGGCCATCGCCACGACCAGGTCGGTCTGGCGCGACAGGAAGGCCGGCAACTGGATGATGTCGCACACCTCGGCGACCACGGCAGCCTGTTCAGGCTCGTGGACGTCGGTGATGATCGGCACGCCGAAGGCTTGCTTGATGTCCTGGAAGATCCGCATGCCTTCTTCAAGGCCTGGGCCGCGATAGGAGGTCACGGACGAACGGTTGGCCTTGTCGAAGCTGGCCTTGAACACGTAAGGGATACCGAGTTTCTCGGTAACCTTCACGTACTCTTCACAGACCTGCATCGCCATGTCGCGGCTTTCCAGCACGTTCATGCCGCCGAACAGCACCATGGGCTTGTCGTTGGCAATCTCGATGTCGCCGACGCGAATGATCTTCTGGGCCATCAGGGTTACGCCTTCTTCTGGTGTTGCGTCAGTGCGGCCTTGACGAAACCGCTGAACAACGGGTGACCGTCGCGCGGCGTCGAGGTGAACTCAGGGTGGAACTGGCACGCGACGAACCATGGATGATCCGGTGCTTCGACCACTTCAACCAGCGCGCCATCACCGGAGCGACCGGAGATTTTCAGGCCGGCTTCTTTGATTTGCGGCAGCAGGTTGTTGTTCACTTCGTAGCGGTGACGGTGACGCTCGACGATCACGTCCTTACCGTAGCAATCGTGAACCAGCGAGCCCGGCTCCAGCAAGCAGTCCTGCGCGCCGAGGCGCATGGTGCCGCCCAAGTCGGACGCTTCGGTACGGGTCTCGACCGCGCCGGTGGCATCTTCCCACTCGGTGATCAGGCCCACGACCGGGTGACCGCTCTTGCTGTCGAACTCGGTGGAGTTGGCGTCTTTCCAGCCCAGCACGTTACGGGCGAACTCGATGACGGCCACTTGCATGCCCAGGCAGATACCCAGGTACGGCACCTTGTTCTCGCGAGCATATTGAACAGCGGTGATCTTGCCTTCCACGCCACGCAGGCCGAAACCGCCGGGAACGAGGATCGCGTCCACACCTTCGAGCAAGGCAGTGCCTTGGTTCTCGATGTCTTCAGAGTCGATGTAGCGCAGGTTGACCTTGGTACGGTTGCTGATACCGGCGTGGCTCATCGCTTCGATCAGCGACTTGTACGCGTCCAGCAGTTCCATGTACTTGCCGACCATCGCGATGGTGACTTCGTGCTCAGGGTTGAGCTTGGCGTCGACCACGGCTTCCCACTCGGACAGGTCCGCACCGTTGCATTGCAGGCCGAAACGCTCGACCACAAAATCGTCCAGGCCTTGCGAATGCAGGATGCCCGGGATCTTGTAGATGGTGTCGGCGTCTTCCAGCGCGATCACCGCACGCTCTTCAACGTTGGTGAATTGCGCGATCTTGCGACGCGAGGAAATGTCGATCGGGTGATCGGAGCGGCACACCAGCACGTCCGGCTGCAGGCCGATGGAACGCAGTTCCTTGACCGAATGCTGGGTAGGCTTGGTTTTGGTTTCGCCGGCGGTGGCGATATACGGCACCAACGTCAGGTGCATCAGCATCGCGCGCTTGGCGCCGACTTCGAAACGCAGCTGGCGGATGGCTTCGAGGAATGGTTGCGACTCGATGTCACCGACGGTGCCACCGATCTCGACCATGGCCACGTCGGCATCGCCTGCACCCTTGATGATGCGGCGCTTGATTTCGTCGGTGATGTGCGGGATCACCTGGATGGTTGCACCCAGGTAGTCACCACGGCGCTCCTTGCGCAGCACGTGCTCGTAGACACGGCCGGTGGTGAAGTTGTTGTTCTGGGTCATGGTCGTGCGGATGAACCGCTCGTAGTGGCCCAAGTCCAGGTCGGTCTCGGCGCCGTCGTGGGTGACGAACACTTCACCGTGCTGGAACGGGCTCATGGTGCCCGGGTCAACGTTGATGTACGGGTCCAGCTTGAGCATGGTGACCTTAAGTCCCCGCGCCTCCAGGATGGCCGCCAATGAAGCCGATGCGATGCCTTTCCCCAATGAAGAAACAACACCGCCCGTGACGAATATGTAGCGCGTCATGAAAAACCCTAGAAGTCTGCGTTAAAGCGGTCCGAGCCGCCGGGGAAAGCGAAGGAAGGCCGAAGCCCCCGATCACCTGCATTAATCACAGTGCACCTTTCAAAAAAACCGCCGCGTGGTGACAGACCAGCAATGAAACACCGGTACGTTGATCGCTACACATTTTTTGGAATCGCCCAGCAAAGACTGCTTGGTAATCGGCAACTCCTGCGATTCAAACGAATCCACAGAAGTTGTATCAAGAAGGGAGCGTAGTCTACCGGAAAGGCTCTATCAGCTCAAACCTTGATCGCAGGTCTGTGGCATCCAATGTAATTGCCACTCATCGCTCGGTGCCGACCAGAGTCCCGCAAGGCTGGGCGCACCCAGCAATTGCTCGCCTTGGTACAGCAGCGGCAATCTGCCACGGACGCAGCCCGGCAGGCCACTTTCGTTAAGCAGGCGCTTCAAGTCGCGCCGACCTCGGCCGGGCACAGCAAAGATTTCGCCGCCCTGGCGGTAGCGGATCGTCAATAGGCCTCCGGGCACCCTGCCCGTCAGTTTCACCTGACCATTGCCGGGTAACTCTAGTGGGTTTTGCGGATCGGGCCAGCTCACCGTTGCGTCGGAAAATTCCGACCAAGTGGAGGGCAGCCACCAGATACGTTCACCGCTGCGCTGCATATCACCGTCCGCCAGCCGCCACAGGGGCTGTGCGTCGCCCTTGGCATCACGCAAGGAATGCCAACTGGCCCAGTGGTCGCTGTCGGGTAGACGGGTCAGAGGAGTTAGCCAGTGACGTAGGGCGTTGCGTTGGCGGGCATTGGAAAGCTCGCGCAACGGCGTAAGCGACAGGGACGGCAAGTGCAACCAGGGAAACGGCGAAGGCTGATTGGCCGCTTGCAGGTCCATCTGTGCCAACTCATCCAACAGGGCCTGGGCCTCATTGAGGTGCTCGGCAGTCCGCGCCAGGTTTGAGTTAGCCTGCGGCCAGCGCTCCACCAGTACTGGAAGCACGCGGTGGCGCAGGTAATTACGGGAGAACCGCGAGTCCGCGTTCGAAGGATCTTCAATCCATGTGAGCTGGTGCGCCTCGGCATAGGCTTCCAGCTCTGCACGCGGGACATCCAACAAGGGCCGTACAAGGTAGCCTGCCGCCAGCGGGCGCTGTACCGGCATTGCCGCCAGCCCGCGCACACCTGCCCCACGCAGCAGACGGAACAACAAGGTTTCTGCCTGATCGTCGCGATGCTGGCCCGTCAGTAGCACCTCCCCTGCTCCGGTCACCTCGGTAAACACCTGGTAACGCGCGTCACGGGCAGCACGCTCAAGACTGGCGCCGGGTTGCACCTGCACACGCATCACGCGCAACGGCACGCCCAGGCTGTCGCATGTCGACTGACAGTGAGCGGGCCATGCATCAGCTGCAGCTTGTAGACCATGATGAACATGCACCGCACTGAGGGGCGGGAGCGATTCGGTGTTGGCCAAATTGGCGAGGAGGTGCAGCAGGACGGTGGAATCAAGGCCACCCGAGAATGCGATGTGCCAGGCCGGGGCATTGCGCCAGGGTGACAGAACTTGCAAGAGTTTGGCGGCTAAGGAAGGCTTCATGAAAAATACCGCCATCTATCTGGAATGCAATGACTCAGCATACACAAAGCAAATGTGGGAGCGGGCTTGCTCGCGAATGCAGAGTGTCAGTCACTGAAAGGTCGACTGATCCACCGCATTCGCGAGCAAGCCCGCTCCCACACTGGGTCCTGCGTAGTCTTACAGACCGTAGCTCATCAAACGCTCATAACGACGGGCCAGCAGCGCTTCGTTATCCAGCTTCTTGAGCATCGCCAGCTGCGAACCCAGTTCAGCACGGATCGTCGCGGCGGCAGCAGCCGGGTCGCGGTGGGCGCCGCCCAAAGGCTCGGCGATGACTTTATCCACGATACCCAAACCTTTGAGGCGATCAGCGGTGATACCCATGGCTTCGGCAGCGTCCGGCGCTTTTTCGGCGGTTTTCCACAGGATCGAGGCGCAACCTTCCGGCGAAATCACCGCGTAGGTCGAATACTGCAGCATGTTCAACTGGTCGCAGACACCAATAGCCAGTGCGCCGCCGGAACCACCTTCACCAATCACGGTGGCGATGATCGGGGTTTTCAGGCGGGCCATGACGCGCAGGTTCCAGGCGATCGCTTCGCTCTGGTTGCGCTCTTCAGCGTCGATACCTGGGTAGGCACCCGGGGTGTCGATGAAGGTCAGGATCGGCATCTTGAAGCGTTCGGCCATTTCCATCAGGCGGCACGCCTTGCGGTAGCCTTCAGGACGCGGCATGCCGAAGTTGCGGCGAACCTTCTCACGCACTTCACGGCCTTTCTGGTGACCGATCACCATCACCGGCTGGTCGTCCAGGCGAGCGATACCGCCTACGATGGCCGCGTCGTCGGAGAAGTGGCGGTCGCCGTGCAATTCGTCGAACTCGGTGAAAATGTGCTGAATGTAGTCCAGGGTGTACGGACGGCGCGGGTGGCGAGCCAGGCGCGCGATCTGCCAGCTGGTCAGCTTGCCGAAGATGTCTTCGGTGAGCGTGCTGCTCTTGTCTTGCAGGCGAGCGATTTCATCGCCGATATTCAGCGAATTGTCATTGCCGACCAGGCGCAGCTCTTCGATCTTGGCTTGCAGGTCAGCGATCGGCTGTTCGAAATCAAGAAAATTCGGGTTCATAAGCGTCCGTCTTGGGTCGACGGCCAGGGCGTGCCTGGCCAGCCGGTTGTCTATTCGCGCCCTACCTTAAGGGAGAGGCGCGTTTAGGTCGAGATTAAATGTTCAGTCGAGATCAGGCTATGCAGGACTGCCTGACCGTCAACGGTATTGGAGGAAGACGTTGTCACGGCCGAACTGGTCACGCAATGCTTGAATCAAGCCATCAGCCGGATCAATTCGCCAGGTCTCGCCAAACTGCAGCATGGCCTTGGCGTCACTGCCGGTGTACTCCATGGTCACCGGGCACGCGCCACGGTGGCGCTTGAGCAAATCACCCAACCAGCGTAGCTGATCGCCCTTGAGCGCTTCGGTTTTCACCTTCAAGCGCAGGCTTTCGGCCAAGTTGGTGCGCGCATCTTCCATGCTCATCACCCGCTTGATCCGCAGGCGCAGGCCACCGGAGAAGTCATCGTTGCTGACCTCCCCCTCCACCACCACCATGGCATCGGTCTGCAACAGCGACTGTGCGGAGTGGAAGGCATCGGCAAACAGCGAGGCTTCGATGCGCCCCGAACGGTCATCGAGGGTGATGAAGCCCATCTTGTCGCCCTTTTTATTCTTCATCACCCGCAAGGCGATGATCATGCCTGCGACGGTCTGGGTATCCCGCGCAGGTTTCAGGTCGATGATGCGCTGACGGGCGAAACGGCGGATCTCACCCTCGTATTCATCAATCGGGTGACCGGTAAGGTACAGGCCCAAGGTGTCTTTCTCACCCTTGAGGCGCTCCTTGAGAGTCAGCTCCTTGGCCTTGCGGTGGTTAGCGTACACATCCGCGTCTTCTTCGACGAACAACCCGCCAAACAGGTCGGCATGGCCGCTGTCATGGGTGCGGGCGGTCTGTTCGGCAGCCTTGATCGCTTCTTCCATGGCGGTGAGCAGCACCGCACGGTTGCGGTCGATATTCGCCTGGTAAGCCTTGGGCTCATCATGGAAATACGGGCCGAGACGGTCGAGTGCGCCGCTGCGGATCAGGCCATCGAGAGTACGCTTGTTAATGCGCTTGAGGTCAACCCGCGCGCAGAAGTCGAACAGGTCGGCGAACGGCCCACTCTGACGCGCTTCAACGATAGCTTCCACCGGGCTTTCGCCCACGCCTTTGATCGCGCCCAGGCCATAAATGATGCGGCCTTCGTCGTTCACCGTGAACTTGAACTCCGAGGCGTTCACGTCCGGCGCATCGAGGCGCAGCTTCATGGTGCGCACTTCTTCGATCAAGGTCACGACCTTGTCGGTGTTGTGCATATCCGCCGAGAGTACCGCGGCCATGAACGGCGCCGGGTAGTGGGCCTTCAGCCAGGCAGTCTGGTACGACACCAGGCCGTAGGCGGCGGAGTGGGATTTGTTGAAGCCATAACCGGCGAATTTTTCCACCAGGTCGAAAATGTTACCCGCGAGGTCCGCGTCGATATTGTTGGTTGCACAACCCTCAATGAAACCGCCACGCTGCTTGGCCATTTCCTCGGGTTTTTTCTTACCCATGGCGCGACGCAGCATGTCCGCGCCGCCGAGGGTGTAACCGGCCATGACCTGGGCGATCTGCATCACCTGTTCCTGATACAGGATGATGCCGTAGGTCGGCGCCAATACCGGCTTGAGGCCTTCGTACTGGTAGTCAGAGTGCGGATACGCCAGCTCGGCGCGGCCGTGCTTACGGTTGATGAAGTCGTCCACCATGCCCGATTGCAGCGGGCCCGGACGGAACAGGGCCACCAGTGCGATCAAGTCTTCCAGGCAGTCGGGCTTGAGCTTTTTGATCAGCTCTTTCATGCCCCGCGACTCAAGCTGGAACACCGCCGTGGTCTCGGCTTTTTGCAGCAAGGTGTAGGTCGGTTTGTCGTCCAGCGGGATAAACGCGATATCCAGCGGCGCTTCGTTGACCTTGGCGCGGTCACGGTTGATGGTCTTGAGCGCCCAGTCGATGATCGTCAGGGTTCGCAGGCCAAGGAAGTCGAACTTCACCAGGCCGGCCGCCTCCACATCGTCCTTGTCGAACTGGGTTACCAGGCCGTCGCCTTCTTCGTCGCAATAGATCGGCGAAAAGTCGGTGAGTTTTGTAGGCGCAATCACTACACCGCCGGCGTGTTTACCGACGTTACGTACCACGCCTTCGAGCTTGCGCGCCATGTCCCAGATTTCGGCGGCTTCTTCGTCGACCTTGATGAAGTCGCGCAGGATTTCTTCCTGCTCGTAGGCTTTTTCCAGGGTCATGCCGACTTCGAACGGGATCATCTTCGACAGACGGTCCGCCAAGCCGTAAGACTTGCCCTGCACCCGCGCCACGTCACGGATTACAGCCTTCGCCGCCATGGAACCGAAGGTGATGATCTGGCTCACCGCATTGCGACCGTATTTCTCGGCCACGTATTCGATCACGCGGTCACGGCCGTCCATGCAGAAGTCGACGTCGAAGTCGGGCATGGAAACCCGTTCCGGGTTCAGGAAGCGTTCGAACAGCAGGTCATATTCCAGCGGGTCGAGGTCGGTAATCTTCTGTACGTAAGCCACCAGCGAACCGGCACCCGACCCCCGGCCCGGACCTACCGGCACGCCGTTGCTTTTGGCCCACTGGATAAAGTCCATTACGATCAGGAAGTAACCGGGGAACCCCATCTGGATGATGATATCCAGCTCGAAATTCAGCCGGTCGACGTAGACCTGGCGCTTGGCGTCGTAATCTTCGGTAGTGTCCTTGGGCAGCAGGACGCTGAGCCGCTCCTCGAGGCCGTCGAACGAGACTTTGCGGAAGTACTCGTCGATGGTCATGCCATCCGGAATCGGGAAGTTGGGCAGGAAGTGCTTGCCCAGCTTGACTTCGATGTTGCAACGCTTGGCAATTTCGACGGAGTTTTCCAGGGCCTCGGGCAGGTCGCTGAACAACTCGGCCATCTCGTCGGCGCTTTTGAGGTACTGCTCTTCGCTGTAGTTCTTCGAGCGACGCGGGTCGTCCAAAGCCCGACCTTCACCGATGCACACGCGGGTTTCGTGGGCCTCGAAATCTTCCTTCTTGATGAAGCGCACATCGTTGGTGGCAACCAGCGGCGCGCCCAGCTTGTCAGCCAGGGCCACGGCGGCGTGCAGGTGCTCTTCGTCGTTGGGGCGATTGGTGCGCTGGACTTCCAGGTAGAAACGGTCAGGAAAGACCTGCATCCACTCCTTGGCCAAGACTTCGGCTTCCTGCGGATTGCCGCCCAACAGCGCGATACCGATCTCGCCCTCTTTGGCGGCCGACAGCATGATCAAGCCTTCGCTGGCCTCGGCGACCCATTCGCGCTCGATGATGATCGAGCCATTGCGCTGGCCGTCGATAAAACCACGGGAAATCAGTTCGGTGAGGTTGCGGTAACCCACGCCGTTCATCGCCAACAGGCTGATGCGGCTCAGCGGGTTATCCGGATCTTTGTTGGACAGCCATAGATCGGCGCCGCAGATCGGCTTGATGCCGGCGCCCATGGCGTTCTTGTAGAACTTGACCAGGGAACACATGTTGTTCTGATCGGTCACCGCGACCGCAGGCATGTTCATGCCCACCAGGGTTTTGACCAGCGGTTTGATCCGTACCAGGCCGTCGACCAGGGAGTATTCAGTGTGCAGGCGTAGGTGAACGAATGAAGCCGGCATAGTGATCTCTTATACGTGGAAAACAACAAGGCCCGGATTGTACCGGGCCTTGAGCAAAACATCAGCCTTGCGACTAGACCTCGTTGAGGCTCTCGCGCAGCTCGTAGGCCTGGCGAACCGGGGCGAACGAGCGGCGATGGATCGGCGTCGGACCCAGGCGAGCCAGGGCTTCCAGATGAACGGGCGTCGGATAGCCTTTATGCCCGCCAATGCCGTAGCCGGGGTAGATCAATTCGAACGCGGCCATTTCACGATCACGGCTGACTTTGGCCAGGATCGAAGCGGCTGCGATGGCAGGCACCTTGCTGTCGCCCTTCACCACCGCCTCAGAAGGCATGGCCAGCTTGGGGCAACGGTTACCGTCGATCATCGCCATTTTTGGCGTGATGTGCAGGCCTTCAACCGCACGCTGCATCGCGAGCATGGTGGCGTGGAGAATGTTCAGCTCGTCGATTTCTTCGACTTCGGCCCGGGCGATGTGCCAGCTCAAGGCTTTTTCGATGATCTCATCGTAGAGCTTTTCACGGCGTGCCTCGGTGAGTTTCTTCGAGTCGTTGAGGCCGAGGATCGGGCGGTTCGGATCGAGGATTACCGCCGCCGTGACCACGGCACCGCACAAAGGCCCACGCCCGACTTCGTCGACACCGGCGACCAGCTCGTGGGCTTCGGCAACCAGGCTGAAATCCAGGCCTATTTGCGTGTTCATACGCTTTCCTTTTTCTGGCCGATCAAGGTCAGCACGGCGTCGGCTGCCTGGTTCGAGGCATCGCGGCGCAATATGCGATGGATGTCGTCAAAACCACGGGTCTGTTCTTCGCCGCCGTCGATCAACGGTAGCAGCGTTTGCGCAAGGGCCTCAGGCGTCGCATCGTCCTGCAACAACTCCGGTACCAACAGGCGCTGCGCCAGCAGATTGGGCAGGGAGATATAAGGGCTTTTGACCATGCGCTTGAGAATCCAGAAGGTCAGCGGCGCCAAGCGGTAGGCCACCACCATCGGACGCTTGTAGAGCAAGGCCTCCAGAGTGGCAGTGCCGGAGGCAATCAGCACCGCATCACAGGCTGCCAGGGCCAGGTGCGACTGGCCGTCGAGCAGGGTCAACGACAGGTTGCGGCCTTCCAGCAGCGTCTCGATCTGCGCGCGACGTTGCGGGCTCGCGCAGGGCAGTACGAAACGCACGCCTGGCTTCAAGGCTTGCAGACGCTCGGCAGCATCAAAAAAAACCGAGGCCAGGCGGCCAACTTCGCCACCACGACTGCCAGGCATCAGCGCGACCAACGGGCCGTCGGGCAAGCCCAGTTCGGCACGCGCGGCGGCGCGGTCAGCCTGCAACGGAATCGTGTCGGCCAGGGTATGTCCGACAAACCTTACCGGTACGCCCTTCTCTTCGTAGAACCGCGCCTCGAACGGCAGCAACGTCAGCATCAGGTCACAGCCTTCACGGATCTTGAGCACGCGCTTCTGCCGCCACGCCCACACGGACGGGCTGACGTAGTGCACGGTCTTGATGCCGGCCTGACGTAATTTGAGTTCGATATTGAGCGTGAAATCCGGCGCATCGATGCCGATGAACACGTCGGGCTTTTCTTCGATCAGGGTCTGGATCAGCAGCTTGCGACGGGCCAACAGCTCACGCAGGCGACCCAGCACTTCGACCAGCCCCATGACCGACAAACGCTCCATAGGGAAGTAGGACGTGAGCCCTTCAGCCTGCATCAGTGGACCGCCGACGCCAATGAATTCAACCGCCGGATGCTGGGCCTTGAGGGCCCGCATAAGACCTGCGCCCAAAATGTCGCCGGAAGCTTCCCCGGCCACCAGCGCGATACGCAGATTGGCCATGATCAGCGGGTGATGCCGCGGGTCGACGCCTGGATCGAGTCACGGAACACCGCGACTTCCGGGAACAACGCTGCCGGCTCGACCAGTTGGGTCAACGCCTGGTCAACCGTGAGCCCCTGGCGGTAAACCACCTTGTAGGCTCGGCGCAGGGCGTGGATGGCGTCTTCGCTGAAACCACGACGGCGCATGCCTTCGAAGTTCATGCTGCGCGCTTCGGCCGGGTTGCCGAATACCGTGACAAATGCCGGAACGTCCTTGCCAATGGCGGTGCCCATGCCGGAAAAGCTGTGGGCGCCAATATGGCAGTACTGATGGACCAGGGTGAACCCGGACAGGATCGCCCAATCGTCAACGTGCACATGCCCGGCCAACGCGGTGTTGTTGACCAGGATGCAGTGGTTGCCGATGACGCTGTCGTGACCGATGTGCGCGTAGGCCATCACCAGGTTGTGATCACCCAGGGTGGTCTCGGCCCGATCCTGAACGGTACCACGGTGAATGGTCACGCCTTCACGGATGATGTTGTGGTCACCGATTACCAGGCGTGTTTCTTCCCCCTTGTACTTCATGTCCGGGGTGTCCTCGCCTATCGACGAGAACTGGTAGATGCGATTGTGTTTGCCAATGCGGGTCGGACCTTTGAGGATCACGTGCGGCCCGATGACAGTCCCCTCGCCGATTTCCACACCTGCGCCGATGATCGACCAGGGGCCGACCTCAACGTCGGCGGCCAGAACGGCCGACGGATCGATGATTGCGCGAGGGTCAATCAAACTCATAGTTTGCGTTCCGCACAGATGATCTCGGCGGAGCACACCGGCTTGCCGTCCACCGAGGCCTGGCATTCGAACTTCCAGATCTGGCGCTTGCAGCTGATGAACTTGGCTTCCAGGATCAACTGGTCACCCGGGGTCACCGGGTTGCGGAAACGCAACTTGTCGGAGCCCACGAAATAGTAAAGCGTGCCGTCGGCAGGCTTGAGGTCGAGCATTTTGAAACCAAGGATACCGGCAGCCTGGGCCATCGCTTCGATGATCAACACGCCCGGCATGATGGGATGCGCAGGAAAGTGACCGTTGAAGAACGGTTCGTTGATGCTGACATTCTTGTAGGCACGAATGCGCTTTTCCTCGATGTTGAGGTCCACTACGCGATCCACCAGCAGGAACGGGTAACGGTGAGGCAGGTATTCGCGAATCTCGTTGATGTCCATCATTTCGGGGGGAAGCCTGTAATAAAGATTGGGGGCGGGCGAACTAAACGCACGCCCCGCTAGCAAATCAAGGAGGCAGTCTAGCGGCTGTGCACACTTGATATGGAAATGGTATCAGCCTTCTGATGAAGCATTACCGCCAGGGGTCACGTCCCCAACACGCTTTTCCAGCTGTTTGAGACGTCGAGCCATGTCGTCGAGCTGCCTCAACCGCGCTGCACTCTTGCGCCATTCAGCCGCAGGCTGCATGGCGGTACCGGAAGAATAGGCCCCTGGCTCGGTGATCGAGTGGGTGACCATGGTCATGCCGGTGATGAAGACGTTGTCGCAAATATCGATATGCCCTACCAGCCCGACGCCACCGGCGAGCATGCAATGCTTGCCGATCTTGGTGCTGCCGGAGATACCCACGCAGGCCGCCATGGCGGTGTGATCGCCAATCTGCACGTTATGGGCGATCTGGATCTGGTTGTCGAGCTTCACGCCGTTGCCAATCACGGTATCGGCCAGGGCCCCGCGATCGACAGCCGTGTTCACGCCGATTTCCACGTCGTCGCCGATCAATACACCGCCGACCTGGGCGATCTTGTTCCAAATGCCCTTGGCGTTGGCAAAGCCGAAGCCTTCACCGCCAATCACGGCACCCGACTGGATGACTACACGCTCACCGATACGCACGTCGTGGTACAGGGTCACGCGCGGCGCCAGCCAACCGCCAGCGCCGATTTCGCAGCGCGCGCCGATAAAGCAGTGGGCACCGACTGTGACATCGGATGCGATGCGTGCCCCACTCTCGATCACCGCAAAGGCACCGATGCTGGCCGCAGGATCAACCTGGGCATCCTCGGCAATGACTGCAGACGGATGAATACCGGCGGCAGCCTTGGGCTTCGGATCGAACAGATGCGACACCCGCGCATAAGCCAGGTACGGGTCAGGCACCACCAGCGCATCCCCGGTAAACCCTTCGGCGTCAGCGGCTTTCAGCAACACGGCTGCAGCTTGGCTGTCGACCAGGTATTTACGGTATTGGGGGTTTGCGAGGAAGCTCAACTGAGCTGGGCCAGCCTCCTGCAAGGTGGCTAGCCCAGTGATTTCTTTCTCCGGGGAACCACGCAAGGTGGCCCCCAGGAACTCGGCCAACTCGCCGAGCTTGATAGTCGCGGTCATGGCTTACTTCAGCTGGTTCATGCGCTCGATCACCTGACGGGTGATGTCGTATTGAGGCTTGACGTCGATCACAGCGCCACGCTCGAACACTAGGTCAAAGGCACCTTTCTTGATGACTTCTTCCACAGCGCTGTCGAGTTTCGGCTTCAGTTGTTTCAGCATTTCACGGTCAGCAACGGCCTTGGCTTCGTTCAGTTCTTTTGACTGGAACTGATAGTCACGGGCCTTTTGCTTGAATTCAAGCTCCAGACGCTCGCGCTCGCCTTGCTGCATCTTGTCGCCACCGGCAACCAGACGATCCTGGATACCTTTGGCGCTGCTTTCAAGGGTCTTGAGCTTGGTCAGTTGTGGGCCGAATTTTTTCTCGGCATCCACGGCATAACGCTTGGCCGCATCGGATTCCAGCAGGGCCATCTGATAGTTCAGGACGGCGATTTTCATTTCGGCGAAGGCCGGGGTCGCTACCAGCACGGTTGCCAGCAGAACCAATTGAGTCAACTTACGCACGATGCACTCCTACAGAATCCGTTGTCGTTATCTTGGGTCAGACGCTTAGAACGTCTGGCCGAGGGAGAATTGGAAAATCTGGGTCTCAGCGTTATCCGGCTTCTTGATCGGCATGGCCAGAGCAAAGCTCAATGGGCCCAGCGCGGTCACCCAGGTCACACCTACACCCACGGAGCTTGCCAGGTTGCTCAGGCTCACATCGTTGCACTGGGTGTTGGACTTCACGCCGCTCGGGTTACGGATCTGCTCGCACTTGGAGTCGAACACGTTACCCACGTCCCAGAAGACCGAAGTCCGCAGGGAACGCTGATCTTTGACGAACGGCAGCGGGAACAGGATCTCTGCACCACCCTGGATCAACACGTTACCACCGAACGGCAGCGGATCGTCGTCGGAGTCCACTACAGTGCCCTGGTTACCGGTTACGCCAACACCACGGCTTGGCGTACCACGTGGGCCCAAGGTGCTGTCTTTGAAACCACGTACGGAGTTGAAGCCACCCGCGTAGTAGTTCTCGTAGAACGGTAGACCATTGGTGGAGCCATAACCATCGCCGTAGCCCAGCTCAGTGTGCAGGCGCATGGTGTAGTTGTCGCTCAACGGCGTGAACAATTGACCACGGTAGTCGAGTTTGAAGAACGACAGGTCGCTGCCCGGCGTGGTGGTTTCCAGGGTCAGGCTCTGGGAGTGACCACGGGTTGCCAGTACACCTTTGTTCAGCGTCGACTCGGACCAGCCGGCAGACGCCTTGAAGTTCAGGAACTTGTCGCCTTCACGACGGGTAAAGTCGAAAATCTCGTCCACGGTGTACACACCGGTCTTGATCTCATCCTGTTGCGCGGTCAAACCGAACGTCAGACGCGAAGTCTCGCTGATCGGGTAACCGATGTTCACACCGGCGCCGAGGCTGTCGATCGCATAGCTTGCAACGTCAACGTCGAGGTCTTTGTAGTCGGTGGTGCGGTAGAAGGCGTTGTAGCCCAGGCTCACACCGTCAGCAGTCCAGTAGGGGTCGGTATAACCGAAGTTGTATCGGCTCTGGTATTCGCTTCGGGTCAGGCCGATGGACACACGGTTACCGGTACCCAGGAAGTTGTTCTGGGTGATCGAACCACCGAGGATCAGGCCGGCACTCTGTGCGAAGCCGACGCTGGCGGTGATGGAACCCGATGCTTGCTCTTCCACGGCGTAGTTCACGTCAACCTGGTCATCTACACCCGGAACGGCCGGGGTTTCGACGTTGACTTCCTTGAAGAAGCCCAGGCGCTCAAGACGGGTCTTGGACTGGTCGATCAGGTAAGTCGACGCCCAGCCACCTTCCATCTGACGCATTTCACGACGCAGCACTTCGTCCGCAGACTTGGTGTTGCCACGGAAGTTGATACGGTTCACGTAGGCACGCTTGCCTGGATCGACCACAAAGGTGATGTCCACGGTGTGGTCATCATCATGGGGCGTCGGCACGCCGTTGACGTTGGCGAAGGTATAGCCTTCGTTACCCAGGCGACGGGTGATCAGCTCGGAAGTGGTGGTCATCAGCTTGCGCGAGAACACTTGGTCCTTCTGCACCAGCAACAGCGCCTTGACCTGGTCTTCAGGCACTTTCAGGTCGCCGCTCAGCTTCACGTCACGAACCTTGTACTTCTCGCCTTCGTTGACGTTGACGGTGATGTAGACGTGCTTCTTGTCCGGGGTGATGGACACCTGGGTCGAAGCGATATCCATGTTGATATAGCCACGGTCCAGGTAGTAGGAACGCAGGCGCTCCAGGTCACCGGACAGCTTTTCGCGGGCGTACTTGTCATCGTTCTTGAAGAACGACAACCAGTTGGTGGTCTTGAGTTCGAACAGGTCGATCAGGTCATCATCAGCGAACTTGGTGTTACCCACCACGTTGATGTGCTGGATCGCCGCCACGGTGCCTTCGTTGATATTGACCTTGAGGCCAACACGGTTACGAGGCTGTGGCACCACTTCCGTTTCCACGGTTGCGGAGTAGCGACCCTGGGCAACGTACTGACGTTGCAGCTCGTTACGCACACCTTCGAGGGTGGCGCGCTGGAAGATCTCGCCTTCGGCCAGGCCGGATTGCTTGAGACCTTTCATCAGGTCTTCAGTAGAGATCGCCTTGTTGCCTTCGATCTCGATACTGGCGACGGAAGGTCGCTCGACCACGGTGATGACCAGGACGTTGCCTTCGCGACCCAGTTGGATGTCTTGAAAGAAACCGGTTTTGAACAGCGCACGAGTGGATTCCACCAGGCGACGGTCATCAGCCTGTTCACCGACGTTCAACGGTAATGCACCAAAGACGCTACCCGCGGAAACCCGCTGGAGGCCGTTGACGCGAATATCGGAGATGGTGAAGGACTCGGCGTGAACTTCGGCGATCATCAATACGGTGAGAACCGCAGTTAGCAGCAGACGTTTCATGAAGTCCTTTCTTATTCCAACTGGCAATAAACAAACTGCCGCAAAATGCGGCAGATTCGCAATTCAGCGAAGCGTTACAGTCGACCCAGATCGTTGACCAAGGCTAATAACATCACCCCGACCACCAAACTGATACCGATCTGTATCCCCCAACCCTGCACCCGATCCGACAAGGGGCGACCACGCACCCACTCGACCAGATAAAACAACAGATGCCCCCCATCCAGTACAGGAATGGGCAACAAATTCAGAACACCCAGGCTAATACTCAGATAAGCCAGGAAATTCAGGAAATCCGCGACACCCGACTGGGCAGAAGCGCCCGCCACTTTAGCAATGGTTATCGGTCCACTCAAGTTTTTTACCGAGAGCTCGCCGAACAACATTTTCTTGAGGGATTCCAGGGTCAGCACACTCATGGTCCAAGTGCGTTTTGCACCTTCACCAATCGCTGCCAACGGCCCGTAGCTCACCTCGCGCACCATCGATGGCGGCCAGTCGACAGCCTTGACCCCGGCACCCAGGTAACCCCCGGCAGCCTTGGCTTCCCCACGGACCGACAAGGTCACCGGGACGTCGATTTGAGCACCGTCGCGCTCAACTTTCAGCACAATTTTAGTATCAGGACGTACACGAACCAGATCGACCACCTGCTGCCAGTCACCCAGCACCTGCCCGTCAAGGGCCAACAGGCGATCACCGGTTTTCAGGCCGGCAGCCTGGGCCGGACCTTTCGGGTCCAGCTCAGCGAGGACCGGCGGCAAGGCCGGACGCCATGGGCGTATGCCCAGAGACTTGATCGGATCAGGCTCATCGGCGCCCTTGAGCCAATGATCGAGGGCCAGCTCACGCGGGGTTTCGCTGGTGGAATCCTGCTCGCGCACCACCACATTGACGATGCCGCTTTCACCGAGGCGACGCACCAACTGCAAATTGACCGCGCCCCAGCCCGTGGTGGGTTCGCCATCAATGGAAACAATTTCCTGCCCGGCAACCAATCCAGCCTTGGCGGCAATACTGTCCGACTCGACCGCGCCAATGACCGGACGCACCTGCTGGCTGCCCAGCATGGCCAACACCCAGAAGAACACCATCGCCAACAGGAAGTTGGCGATCGGGCCGGCGGCGACAATGGCGATACGCTGACGAACGGTCTTGCGATTGAAAGACTGATCCAACTGATCTGCCGGCACTTCGCCTTCGCGCTCATCGAGCATCTTGACGTAGCCACCCAGCGGGATGGCCGCAATCACAAACTCGGTGCCACGACGGTCGTGCCAACGCACCAGCGGCATACCGAAACCGACGGAAAAGCGCAGTACCTTGACGCCGCAACGACGCGCCACCCAGAAGTGGCCGAATTCGTGGAAGGTAACCAGCACACCCAGAGCAACCAGGGTGCCGACAATCATGTAAAGCGCACTCATCTAATTTCTCCGCATTCCAATCCAGTGCCTGAAGACTCAAACCTGCCTGCAGACTAACGCGCGTTGCGGCTCAACCATTGTTCTGCCAGGGTCCGAGCCTTGGTATCGGCCTCGAAGACAGCCCCAAGCTCATTCACCGCGACGACAGGCTCAAGCGCCAGGACGTCCTCGATGATACTCGCGATCTGCGGAAAGCGGATGCGCCGTTCGAGAAACGCTGCCACAGCCACTTCGTTGGCCGCGTTCAGCATCGCCGGTGCGCTGTTACCCGCTTCAGCCGCCTGCTGCGCCAGGCGTAGGCAAGGGAAGCGCTGCTCGTCCGGCGCCTCGAAGTCCAGACGGGCCACGGCAAACAGATCCAAAGGCGCTACGCCCGAGTCGATCCGCTCCGGCCAGGCCAGGGCGTTGGCAATCGGCGTGCGCATATCAGGGTTGCCCAACTGCGCCAGGACCGAACCGTCCACATAGTCGACCAGGGAATGAATCACACTTTGTGGGTGGATCACCACCTCAACCTGATCCGGACGCGCATCGAACAACCAGCACGCCTCGATCAGCTCCAGTCCTTTGTTCATCATGCTCGCCGAATCCACGGAGATCTTGCGCCCCATGGACCAGTTCGGATGAGCGCATGCTTGGTCGGGCGATACGTGCTCCAGTTCAGCCAGCGGGGTTTGTCGGAACGGACCACCGGAAGCCGTCAGCAGGATCCGACGCACACCCACCTGGCTCAGGCCACGGGCATAATCGCCGGGCATGCACTGGAAGATTGCATTGTGTTCGCTGTCCAGCGGCAACAACACGGCACCGCTCTTGCGCACCGCCTGCATAAAGAGCGCACCGGACATAACCAGCGCTTCTTTATTGGCCAGCAGGATCTTCTTGCCAGCATCCACTGCAGCCAAGGTCGGACGCAGGCCCGCAGCACCCACAATGGCGGCGACGACAGTATCGACTTCAGCATCGGCCGAGACCTGGCACAGCCCCTCCTCGCCCACCAACACTTGAGTGGACAACCCGGCAGCCCGAAGATCGTCCTGCAGCCCACGAGCCGCCGCCGCCTCAGGCACCACGGCGAAACGCGGCGCATGACGCACGCACAAGGCCAGCAATTCGCTCAAACGGGTAAAACCGGTCAGGGCAAAGACCTGGTAGCGATCAGGATGACGAGCAATAACATCGAGGGTGCTCAGCCCCACCGAACCGGTTGCACCCAGCACGGTGACTTGCTGCAGGCGGCTCACGAAGCGGTCATCCACAAGAGTACGGCGAAGATCGGGATGGCAGCGGTCAGGCTGTCGATGCGGTCCAACACGCCGCCGTGACCCGGCAACAGGTTGCTGCTGTCCTTGATCCCGGCCTGACGCTTGAACATGCTTTCGGTGAGATCACCTACGACCGAGATGAACACGACAATGGCGGTGGCCAGCAGCGCCAAAAAGATTTCCTTCACCGACCAGCCGCGCACAACACCGACAACGAGTGCGATCACCAGGGTCAGCGCCAGGCCGCCATACACGCCCTCCCAGCTCTTGCCTGGACTGACCGCTGGCGCCAGCTTGCGCTTGCCGAAGGCCCGGCCGGAGAAGTAGGCGCCGATATCAGCGCCCCAGACCAGCACCATGACCGCCAGGATCAACCAGTTACCCATTGGGTAACGCTTGATCTCCACCAACCCTTGCCAGGCCGGCAACAAAATCAACAAGCCAATCACCAACTTGCAGGCCACACTTGACCACTTGCCGCTGGTGCGCGGAAAGGTCAGCACCAGGAATGTCGCCAGCGCCCACCACAACACGGCCGCCCCCAATACCCAAGGCGCTAGGTCCGGCAGGATGTACAAGAGGAACGCCAAGGCAGCTACGACAGCGGCATACACGACACGCGGCAATTGCGCGCTGAAACCCGCCAGACGCGCCCATTCCCAGGCACCCAGGGTAACGACCAGGCCGATAAACAGCGCAAAGGCGGAACCGTCGAGCAGGAAAAACCCACACAAGGCGATCGGCAACAGGATCAGTGCTGTGATGATTCGTTGTTTAAGCATTTAAACCCGGGCTCCAGCTTCGATCTGCTCGCTCGTTTTACCGAAGCGACGCTGACGGGAAGCGAAATCGGCCAGCGCATTGCGCATGGCATCGTGTTTGAAGTCCGGCCAGAACAGGTCGGAGAAGTACAGCTCGGTGTAGGCCAGCTGCCACAGCAGGAAATTGCTGATGCGGTGCTCGCCACCGGTACGAATGCACAAGTCAGGCAACGGCAGATCGCCAGTCACCAGACAGGTTTGCAAGAGTTCGGGGGTGATGTCGTCCGGCCGTAGATGACCGGCCTGCACTTCACGCGCCAGACGCTGTGCAGCCTGGGCGATATCCCACTGGCCACCGTAGTTGGCTGCGATCTGCAGCACAAATCGATTGGCCCCGGCCGTAATGGCCTCGGCTTCGCGCATGGCGGCTTGCAGTTCGGGATGAAAGCGCGAGCGATCGCCGATGATGCGCAGGCTGATGTTGTTGTCGTTGAGCCGTTTGGCTTCACGACGCAAGGCCTTGAAGAACAAGTCCATCAAGGCGCTGACTTCTTCGGCGGGCCGTTGCCAGTTCTCACTGGAGAAGGCGAACAAGGTCAGCACCTCAACCTTGGCTTCGGCGCATACCTCAATCACAGCCCTTACCGCATCGACACCCGCTTTATGCCCGGCAACACCCGGCATAAAGCGTTTCTTCGCCCAGCGATTATTCCCATCCATGATGATCGCGACATGGCGCGGCACCACAGAGGGTACAGTCTGCTTGGTCTTTTCCATGAAGGCGTCCTGACCCCTTATACGGCCATCAGGTCCTTTTCTTTCTCTTCCGTGGCCTTGGTGATCTGGGCCTCGGCATCTTTGGTCAGCTTGTCGATATCAGCGGTGGCACGACGCTCTTCGTCTTCGCTGATTTCCTTGTCCTTGACCAGTTTCTTCAGGTCACCCAGGGCATCGCGACGAATGTTGCGCACGGCAACACGGGCGTCTTCGGCTGCGCTGCGTGCCTGCTTGGTGAAGCCCTTGCGGGTTTCTTCAGTCAGGGCCGGCATGGAGATCAGCAGCAACTCACCCAGGTTGGTCGGGTTGAGGTTCAAACCGGCGCTCTGGATGGCCTTGTCGACAGCACCCAGCATGTTGCGCTCGAACGCGACAACTTGAAGGGTGCGCGAGTCTTTAACGGTAATGTTGGCGACGCTGCTGATCGGGGTATCGGAACCGTAGTAAGGCACCATCACGCTGCCCAGGATGCTTGGGTGCGCCTTGCCGGTACGGATCTGGCCGAATGCATGGCTCAGGGATTCCAGGGATTTCTGCATACGCGCCTGGGCGTCTTTCTTGATTTCGTTGATCATTGTTGGCCTTCCTCGATCAGAGTCCCTTCTGCGCCGCCGTGTACGATATTCAGCAGGGCGCCGGGCTTGTTCATGTTAAATACGCGCAGCGGCATCTTGTGGTCGCGGCACAGGCAAATAGCCGTCAGGTCCATCACGCCCAGCTTGCGATCCAGCACTTCATCGTAGGTCAGATGATCGAACTTCTCGGCATGCGGGTCTTTGAATGGATCGGCAGTGTACACGCCATCCACCTTGGTCGCCTTCAGCACCACGTCAGCGTCGATTTCGATAGCGCGCAGGCAGGCTGCGGAGTCGGTGGTGAAGAACGGGTTGCCCGTACCAGCAGCGAAGATCACCACTTCCTTGGAATTCAGGTGGCGCATGGCTTTGCGACGGTCATAGTGATCGGTCACGCCGACCATGGAAATAGCCGACATCACGATAGCCGAGATGTTGGCACGCTCCAGGGCGTCACGCATGGCCAGGGCGTTCATCACAGTGGCCAGCATGCCCATGTGGTCGCCAGTGACCCGATCCATGCCGGCGGCGCTCAGTGCCGCACCGCGGAACAGGTTGCCACCGCCAATCACCAGGCCGACTTGTACGCCGATACCGACCAGTTGGCCGACTTCCAACGCCATGCGGTCGAGCACCTTGGGATCGATCCCGAACTCTTCCGAGCCCATCAGGGCCTCGCCGCTAAGCTTGAGTAGAATGCGTTTATAGCGAGCCTGATAACCACTGCCCTGCTGAGCCATTGCGAATCTCTCCTGCGGCGTATTTTTAAAAATTCTTGGCGAGCCGTTTACGGCTTGCGTTCACTCTAGCTGGACGCTGCTACAGCGCCATCGGAACACGGCTTTGTAAGCCAGTTCCGAAGGGAAGCCAATTAAAATCGGCCTTCCCATTTGAAAAGAGGCTGCGCGCGTGAGCGGGCAGCCTCTTTCGGGCGACAGTTGAAAACTGTCTTATTGCTTGGCGGCAGCCAGCTGGGCAGCAACTTCTTCAGCGAAGTTGTCGACCGGCTTCTCGATGCCTTCGCCTACTTTGTAGTAAGTGAAGGAAACGATTTCAGCACCGGCTTTCTTGGCCAGTTCGCCAACCTTGATTTCAGGGTTCTTGACGAACGCCTGCTCAACCAGGCTCGCTTCAGCCAGGAACTTGCTGATACGGCCTTTGATCATGTTTTCAACGATGTTTTCTGGCTTGCCGGCGATCTTGTCGGCGTTCAGGCTCAGGAACACAGCTTTTTCACGCTCGATCGCGTCGTCAGAAACTTCCGAAGGCAGCAGGAATTCCGGGTTGCTTGCAGCAACGTGCATAGCGATGTCTTTGGCCAGCTCAACGTCGCCGCCTTTCAGAACAACGGCTACACCGATCTTGTTGCCGTGCAGGTAACCGCCAACCACATCACCTTCAACGCGAGTCAGGCGACGGATGTTGACGTTTTCGCCAACCTTGCCGACCAGTACCAGGCGATCAGCTTCTTGTGCTTCGATCAGCGGCTCAACGGTAGTCAGCTTGTCGTCGAATGCTTTCTTGACGCTGGCAGCAACGAATGCCTTGAAGTCATCTTGCAGGGCCAGGAAGTCGGTCTGCGAGTTCACTTCCAGCAGAACGGCAGCTTTACCGTCTTCAACCAGAGCGATAGCGCCTTCAGCAGCGACGTTGCCGGCTTTCTTGGCAGCCTTGATGGCGCCCGAGGCACGCATGTCGTCGATGGCTTTTTCGATGTCGCCGCCGGCCTTGGTCAAGGCCTTTTTGCAATCCATCATGCCTTCGCCGGTACGCTCACGCAGTTCTTTAACCAACGCTGCAGTAATCTCTGCCATTTCAAAATCCTCTTGGATAGGTTTTCAACCATTCCACCCGATCAAACGGGCGATCAATTCTTCCCGAATCTCCGTTGTAGGCCACTGCACGTTACAAATGATGTAGCTGCGTTACCGACAAACGGTTTTCGAGGTGGCAAAAAGGGGGCCAAGCCCCCTTTTTGCTTACTGAGTCAACGCCAGGGCGCTAATTACTCAGCGGCAGCTACCGGAGCTTCTTCAACGAACTGCTCGGTACCACCAGCAACGTGGTTGCGACCACGGATTACAGCGTCAGCCATCGAACCCATGTACAGCTGGATAGCGCGGATTGCGTCATCGTTGCCTGGGATGATGTAGTCAACGCCTTCCGGGCTGCTGTTGGTATCGACTACGCCGATAACAGGGATGCCCAGCTTGTTGGCTTCAGTGATCGCGATGCGCTCGTGATCAACGTCGATAACGAACAGTGCGTCAGGCAGACCGCCCATGTCCTTGATACCACCCAGGGAACGATCGAGCTTTTCCAGGTCACGGGAGCGCATCAGCGCTTCTTTCTTGGTCAGCTTGGCGAAAGTACCGTCTTCAGCTTGCACTTCAAGGTCACGCAGACGCTTGATGGAAGCACGGATGGTTTTGAAGTTGGTCAGCATGCCGCCCAACCAGCGGTGATCGACGTACGGCGAACCGCAACGTGCTGCTTCTTCAGCAACGATCTTGCCAGCGGAACGCTTGGTGCCGACGAACAGAATCTTGTTTTTGCCCTGGGCCAGGCGCTCTACGAAAGTCAGAGCTTCGTTGAACATTGGCAGGGTTTTTTCAAGGTTGATGATGTGGATCTTGTTACGCGCGCCGAAAATGTATTTACCCATTTTCGGGTTCCAGTAACGGGTCTGGTGACCGAAGTGCACACCGGCCTTCAGCATATCGCGCATGTTGACTTGGGACATGATAGTTCCTTAATAAGTCGGGTTTGGCCTCCACGTATCCCAATGACCAACCAGCGGCATCAAGGCCTCCGGCACCCAGGTCATCGTGTCGACACGTGTGTGGATTTAAGCTTTACGAGGTATCCCCGGAAAGCGGCGCATTTTATACCACAGCATCGGCAAAAACGGAATACGCAATCACATTTGCCGCTGCGCGCTTTCGTGTAACCCCTTGAATAGAGCCGACATAGCCCTACCTTATAGAGAGAAGCGATCATCAGAGGCTCATGATTTGAGGCCATCGTCTGTTAGAATCGCGTTTTCTGTGGCTTGTGCGAACTCTGCAACCTTTTGTCGCACGCCCGTAAACCGTATTGATTTCAGCGCGTCGCGCTAGAGAGAGCCTGTATGACCGTTAGCTTGAAAACCGCCGAAGACATCGCTGGCATGCGCATCGCCGGCAAACTGGCTGCCGACGTGCTGGAAATGATCGCCGAACACGTCAAGCCCGGCGTCACCACCGAAACCCTGAACCAGATCTGCCACGACTATATAGTCAACGTGCAGGGCGCCATCCCTGCGCCGCTGAACTACAAAGGCTTCCCCAAGTCGATCTGCACCTCGGTCAACCACGTGGTCTGCCACGGGATTCCAGGCGACAAGCCATTGAAGGACGGCGACACCCTGAACATTGACGTCACCGTGATCAAGGACCGCTACTTCGGCGACACCAGCCGCATGTTCCACGTCGGCAATGTGCCGGTCTGGGCCGAGCGCCTGTCCCAGGTCACCCAGGAATGCATGTACAAGGCCATCGAAATCGTCAAGCCTGGCTGCCGCCTGGGCGACATCGGTGAAGTGATCCAGAAGCACGCGGAAAAGAACGGCTTCTCGGTGGTGCGCGAATTCTGCGGCCACGGTATCGGCACCGTGTTCCACGAAGAGCCGCAGATCCTGCACTACGGCCGCGCTGGCACCGGCATGGAGCTCAAGGCGGGGATGACCTTCACCATCGAGCCGATGATCAACCAGGGCAAGGCCGACACCAAGGTGCTGGGCGACGGCTGGACCGCCATCACCAAGGACCGCAAGCTCTCGGCCCAGTGGGAACACACCCTGCTGGTCACCGAGACCGGCTACGAGATCTTCACCCTGCGCGCTGACGACACCATTCCACGCGTTTCGGCGTGATGATTGCTTCGGTTTTCCCGCAACCCTGTAACTGACTTATAGATAGAAAGGAAAGCCGATCGATGCCCCAGGTGGACCCCGAACTCTTCGACCGTGGCCAGTTCCAGGCCGAACTGGCCCTGAAGGCGAGCCCAATCGCCGCATTCAAGAAGGCTATCCGCCAGGCCCGCGAGGTGCTCGACGAGCGCTTTCGCAGCGGCCGGGACATCCGCCGACTGATCGAGGACCGCGCCTGGTTCGTCGATAACATCCTGCAAAAGGCCTGGGAACAGTTCAGTTGGAGCGAAGACGCCGATATCGCCCTGGTGGCGGTCGGCGGCTACGGGCGCGGCGAGCTGCATCCCTACTCGGACATCGACCTGCTGATCCTGCTGGACAGCGCTGATCATGAGATCTTTCGCGATTCCATCGAGCGTTTTCTGACGCTGTTGTGGGACATCGGCCTGGAAGTCGGCCAAAGCGTGCGCTCGGTCGACGAATGCGCCGAAGAGGCCCGCGCCGACCTCACCGTCATCACCAACCTCATGGAAAGCCGCACCATCGCCGGCCCCGAGCGCCTGCGCCAGCGCATGCTCGAAGTCACCAGCACCGCACACATGTGGCCGAGCAAGGACTTCTTCCTGGCCAAGCGTGCCGAGCAGAAGGCCCGGCACCACAAGTACAACGACACCGAATACAACCTGGAACCCAACGTCAAAGGCTCGCCCGGCGGCCTGCGGGATATCCAGACGATTTTGTGGGTTGCCCGTCGCCAGTACGGCACCCTGAACCTGCGCGCCCTGGCTGGCGAGGGCTTCCTGGTAGAGAGCGAAAACGCCCTGCTGGCCTCGTCCCAGGAGTTCCTGTGGAAAGTGCGCTACGCCCTGCACATGCTCGCCGGCCGCTCCGAGGACCGCCTGCTGTTCGACCACCAGCGCTCCATCGCCACCCTGCTGGGCTTTGAAGGCGAGGACGCGAAGACCAGCATCGAAAGCTTCATGCAGCAGTATTACCGGGTGGTCATGAGCATTGCCCAGCTCAGCGACCTGATCATCCAGCACTTCGAAGAGGTGATCCTGGCCCCCGAAGACGAAGCGCCGCCGCAGCCGATCAACGCGCGCTTCCAACTGCACGACGGCTATATCGAGGCACGCAACGACAACGTGTTCCGCCGTACGCCGTTCGCCATGCTGGAAATCTTCGTGCTGATGGCCCAGCAGCCGGAAATCAAAGGCGTGCGCGCCGACACCATCCGCCTGCTGCGGGAGAACCGTCACCTGATCGACGACGATTTCCGCAACGACATCCGCAACACCAGCCTGTTCATCGAGCTGTTCAAGTGCAAGATCGGTATCCACCGCAACCTGCGACGCATGAACCGTTACGGCATCCTCGGGCGCTACCTGCCGGAGTTCGGTTTTATCGTCGGGCAGATGCAGCACGACCTGTTCCACATCTATACCGTGGACGCCCACACCCTGAACCTGATCAAGCACCTGCGTAAGCTTCAGTACACGCAAGTGTCAGAGAAATTCCCGCTGGCCAGCAAACTCATGGCCAAGCTGCCCAAGCCCGAGCTGATCTACCTGGCCGGCCTGTACCACGACATCGGCAAGGGTCGGCATGGCGACCACTCTGAGGTGGGCGCGGTTGACGCCGAGGCGTTCTGCCAACGCCACCAACTGCCCGTGTGGGACAGCCGCCTGATCGTCTGGCTGGTGCAGAACCATCTGGTGATGTCGACCACCGCCCAGCGCAAGGACCTGTCCGACCCGCAGGTGATCCACGACTTTGCGCAGATCGTCGGCGATGAAACCCGCCTCGACTATCTGTACGTGCTGACTGTCTCCGACATCAACGCCACCAACCCGACGCTGTGGAACTCCTGGCGTGCCAGCCTGTTGCGCCAGCTGTACACCGAGACCAAGCGCGCCCTGCGCCGTGGCCTGGAGAACCCGGTGGACCGCGAAGAGCAGATCCGCCGCACCCAAAGCGCGGCCTTGGACATTCTGGTGCGCGGCGGTAACGACCCGGACGACGTGGAACAGTTGTGGTCGCAGTTGGGTGACGATTACTTCCTGCGCCACACCGCCGGCGATGTCGCCTGGCACACCGATGCGATCCTGCAACAGCCCGCCGATGGCGGCCCGCTGGTGCTGATCAAGGAAACCACCCAGCGCGAATTCGAAGGCGGCACGCAGATCTTCATCTACGCGCCGGACCAGCACGACTTCTTCGCCGTGACCGTGGCGGCCATGGACCAGCTCAACCTGAACATCCATGACGCCCGCGTCATCACCTCCAGCAGCCAATTCACCCTCGACACCTATATCGTGCTCGACACCGATGGCGACTCGATTGGCGACAACCCGGCACGCGTGAAAAAGATCCGCGAAGGCCTGACCGAGGCCCTGCGCAACCCTGACGACTACCCGACCATCATCCAGCGTCGGGTACCGCGCCAACTCAAGCACTTTGCGTTTGCGCCACAGGTGACCATTTCCAATGACGCCCAGCGTCCGGTGACGGTACTGGAACTCAGCGCCCCGGATCGTCCGGGCCTGCTGGCCCGCATCGGCGGGATTTTCCTGGAGTTCGACCTGTCGCTGCAAAACGCCAAAATCGCGACCCTCGGCGAGCGCGTGGAAGACGTGTTCTTCATCACCGATGCCGACAACCAGCCGCTGTCCGATCCGGAACTGTGCCTGCGCCTGCAGGACGCCATCGTCCAGCAGTTGAGTGTCACCCAGGAACCCGGCGTCGAGCTGACACGCCTGACTATTTGAAAAGCGCCGCCCCAGTTTTTAACGCCTTGCACGAGATCCACCGATGAACAACGCTCTGAACCAGCTCCAGCCCTACCCGTTCGAGAAACTGCGCGCCCTGCTGGGCAGCGTCACGCCGAACCCGGACAAGCGCCCGATCGCGCTCTCCATCGGCGAACCGAAACATAAATCGCCCACTTTCGTGGCCGAAGCATTGAGCAACAACCTCGACCAGATGGCCGTGTACCCGACCACGCTGGGCATCCCGGCCCTGCGCGAAGCCATCGGTGCCTGGTGCGAACGCCGCTTCAACGTGCCCAAGGGCTGGCTCGACCCGGCGCGCAACATCCTGCCGGTCAACGGCACCCGTGAAGCGCTGTTCGCCTTCACCCAAACCGTGGTCAACCGTGGCGACGACGCGCTGGTAGTCAGCCCGAACCCGTTCTATCAGATCTATGAAGGCGCCGCGTTCCTCGCCGGGGCCAAGCCGCACTACCTGCCGTGCCTGGACGCCAATGGCTTCAACCCGGACTTCGACGCCGTGACGCCGGACATCTGGAAACGCTGCCAGATCCTGTTCCTGTGCTCGCCCGGCAACCCGACCGGCGCGCTGATCCCGGTCGACACCCTGAAAAAACTCATCGCCCTGGCCGACGAATACGACTTCGTCATCGCCGCCGACGAGTGCTACAGCGAGTTGTACTTCGACGAACAAACCCCGCCACCCGGCCTGTTGAGCGCCTGCGTCGAACTGGGCCGTGAGGACTTCAAGCGCTGCGTGGTGTTCCACAGCCTGTCCAAGCGCTCCAACCTGCCAGGCCTGCGCTCCGGTTTTGTGGCCGGCGACGCCGACATCCTCAAGGCGTTCCTGCTGTACCGCACCTATCACGGCTGCGCGATGCCGGTGCAAACCCAACTGGCCAGCATTGCGGCCTGGCGGGACGAAGACCACGTATTGGCCAACCGTGACCTGTACCGCGAGAAGTTCGACGCAGTACTGGCGATTCTCAAGCCGGTGCTGGATGTGCAGAGCCCGGATGGCGGCTTCTATTTGTGGCCGAATGTGAAGGGCGACGACGCCGCGTTCTGTCGCGACCTGTTCGTGGAAGAGCACGTGACCGTGGTACCGGGCTCGTACCTGTCTCGCGAGGTGGACGGCTTTAACCCAGGCGCCGGTCGTGTACGCCTGGCACTGGTCGCGCCGTTGGCGGAGTGCGTGGAAGCGGCGGAGCGGATTCGCGACTTTATCCAACGTCGCCGCTAAACACTCAGGCACTTCGACCGGAACTTTCCTGCGACTTGGACGAATAAATCCATACATTCGTCCTCATACGTCGCAGGAAAGAACCCATGATAACCACCACATCACCCACTATTGTCCACTACCCATCCGCCGCCTCCTCCACCGAAATGGCTGCCGACTCGGCACCACCCCTTTCCAGAAGCCGACGCAATATTGGCGAACCCGCCAGATACTGGCCCCAAAACAGCACGATAAAAATCGCCATGTATGACTACGACATGGACGACGAATACGTATTGGCCGTTAAAAAAGCCGCCAGCGAATGGTTGCCACACATCAATCTCAAGTTCGAGTTCGTCTCTGGGGAGGAAGGTGACGTTCGCATTACTCAGAACATGAACAACGCGGGAGGGGGGAGTTCAGCCATAGGAACAGAGGCACTCGACAAGTCCCCCGCAAGCCCGACCATGTCACTGCCAAGGGACCATAAACACCCACGATTCGAGTATGTGGTGATGCATGAGTTCGGTCATATGCTCGGCGCTCATCATGCCCATCAACACCCCGATGCCAACATCCCGTGGAACATGGGCAAGGTGTATGAGGGCTACAATCGTATCGCCGGGATGGACCGGCAGGCGGTGCAAAACAACGTGCTACCGCTGGCACGCTCCGACCAGTACGACTTCACGCCCTACGATGGCGACTCAGTCATGCACTATGAAATCAGCCCCAAGCTGACGCACGGAGACTGGGGCCAATCTGAAACCTGGTCACTGAGCGATGGCGACATCGCCTGGGCAAAGAAGGCTTACCCAAAAGCCGTACCCGCTACTTCTTGAGCCCCAGATTCGCCTCACTCATATCCAACTCCGCCAGCACCTCCCTCAAAACGTCATCACCAATCTGGTGATGACGACTCAAACTGTACAACTCCAACCGCTGCGCCCGCAGGGCCTTGAGCCGCAGTTTGCGCTCCAGCAGGTCCATCTGCTGTGCCAAGGCCTGGGCTTCGGCGGAGTCGTTGAACACGTCCAGTTGGTGGCGATATTCCGACATCAGCCGCGCCTTGAGCTCAGTGGCAAGCGCGGCTTGAGCGGCGTCCTGGGTTTCGGCGTCTGCCGGTTCTTGCGCTTCAAGCGCGTGAATGGCCGCGACGGCAGTCCTCTTCCAGGCTTCGCGCACTTCCTTGTGGCGTTTTTCGTCCGGGCTTTTTTCGATGCCACGCAACAGTAGCGGCAAGGCGATACAGGCGGCGATCAGCGACAACAGAATCACGCCTGCCGCGATGAAAATCAGCAGGTCACGCTCGGGAAAATCCTGTCCAGGCGCCAGCAGCAACGGCACCGACATCACACCCGCCAACGTCACCGCACCGCGCACGCCGCCGACCGTCAACAGCCAGCAGGAACGCGCGGTCGGCACCAGCGTCAGTTCGCTTTTGCCACGCAACCTGCGCAGCAAGCCCGACAGCCGCCAGATGCTCTGCACCCAGATAAAGCGCAGCACCACCAGCACCAGGAAGATCGCGATCACATCCAGGCAGCGATAAAACAGGGTTGGCCACAACGTCGTCTCGTGACTGACGACTGCCTTGATGATGTCTGGCAGTTGCAGGCCCAGCAGCAGGAAGATCAAGCCGTTGAAGGCGAACTCCAGCAACGACCACACGCTGCGATTGAGCAGGCGCGTGCTGGTCTGGCGCGGCAACAGGTCGAGCCAGCTTTGCATCATGCCCGCCGCCACCGCCGACAAAATGCCCGATGCACCCAAGCGTTCGGCCAGCACGTAGGCCGCGAACGGCAGCAGCAACATGAACACCACGTGGGTCGCCGGGTCGTCCCAGCCACGGGCGATCATCCACGCGCGCAAACGGCCGACCAGCCAACTCAGGGCCACGCCGACCGCCAGGCCACCGACTGCCACCAGCACGAATGTGAGGCTGGCATCCGCCAGGGAAAACACCCCGGTCAACGCCGCCGCCAGGGCGAACTTGAAGGTCACCAGGCCCGAAGCATCATTCATCAAGGCCTCGCCCTGGAGCATGTGCATCAGCGGCGTGGGCAAGCGATTCTGGGAAATGGCCGACACCGCCACGGCATCCGTCGGCGACAACACGGCCGCCAGGGCGAAGGCCACCGGCAACGGGATAGTCGGCAAGATCCAATGGATGAAGTAACCGGCGCCGACCACGGTAAACAGCACCAGGCCCACCGCCAACGTCAGGATCGGCCCGCGCAGCCGCCACAACTCGCGTTTGGGCATACGCCAGCCATCGGAGAACAGCAACGGCGGCAAGAACAGAAACAGGAACAACTCCGGGTCCAGCGCCACATGCAGCCCCAGCGTCGGCCAGGCCAGCAAGGCACCGGCGGCAATCTGTACCAAGGGCAACGGCAGAGGAATGACACGCCCGACCAGACGCGAAACGCTGACCAGCATCAGCAGGATAAGAACGGTGTAGGCGGTTTGCATAACGCGGTTTTCCCGGACAATCGACTTGCAACGACACACATCAGGCAACAACTGGCCGTTGAAGTGCCATATTACCCGGCTATGTTACTCGCTGGCTTTTGCACAAAAGTCGCACAGCGCTGACGAGCGGCACCCAAACGCGCTGGTCGTGGCATAATCCGTGACCTTTCGTTTCTACTTGGTCCAAAGGGGGGCAATTCCTTGACCGCTTCAAGCAAAACGTTGCACCTTTTCGGCATCAAAGCCTGCGACACCATGAAAAAGGCGCGCACCTGGCTCGATGAGCACGGCGTCAACTATGAGTTCCACGACTACAAAACGGCCGGTATCGACCGCGAACACTTGACCCAGTGGTGCGACGAGCACGGTTGGCAGGTGGTTTTGAACCGTGCGGGCACCACCTTTCGCAAACTCGAAGACGAACGCAAAGCCGATCTCGATCAGTCGAAAGCCATTGAATTGATGCTCGCACAACCCTCGATGATCAAGCGCCCGGTGCTTGATCTCGGTGACAGAACCCTGATTGGCTTCAAGCCAGATAGTTATTCGGCGGCCCTCAAGTAGGCCAGCCCTTTCCATTTTTGTAGAGGTAACAGCATGTCCAATTCCCTGTTCAGCCTGGGCTTCGGCGTCGGCACTCAGAACCGCCAAGGTGCTTGGCTGGAAGTGTTTTACGCACAACCGCTGCTCAATCCGTCGGCAGAAATCGTCGCAGCCATCGCGCCGATCCTCGGCTACACCGAAGGCAACCAGGCGATCACCTTCACCATCAGCCAAGCGCTGCAACTGGCTGATGCGCTCAAGAATGTCGACGCTACCCAAGCCGCGCTGCTCAACCGCCTGGCCGAAAGCCACACGCCGCTGGTCGCCACTCTGCTGGCCGAAGACGCCGCACTGACCTCCACGCCTGAGGCCTACCTCAAGCTGCACCTGCTGTCCCACCGCCTGGTCAAGCCCCACGGCCTGAGCCTGGCCGGTGTGTTCCCGCAGCTGCCGAACGTGGCCTGGACCAGCCAGGGCGCGATCGACATCAACGAACTGGCCGAACGCCAGCTGGAAGCCCGCCTGCGTGGCGAACTGCTGGAAGTGTTCTCGGTGGACAAGTTCCCGAAAATGACCGACTACGTGGTGCCGAGCGGCGTGCGTATCGCTGACGCAGCACGCATCCGCCTGGGTGCCTATGTGGGCGAAGGCACCACCGTGATGCACGAAGGTTTCGTCAACTTCAACGCTGGCACCGAAGGCCCAGGCATGATCGAAGGCCGTGTATCGGCAGGCGTATTCGTCGGCAAGGGTTCGGACCTGGGCGGCGGTTGCTCCACCATGGGCACCCTGTCGGGCGGCGGCAACATCGTGATCAAGGTTGGCGAAGGCTGCCTGATCGGCGCCAACGCCGGTATCGGTATCCCGTTGGGCGACCGTAACACTGTGGAATCGGGCCTGTACGTCACCGCCGGCACCAAGGTTGCGCTACTGGACGAGCAGAACCAACTGGTCAAAGTGGTCAAGGCGCGTGAGCTGGCCGGCCAACCGGACCTGCTGTTCCGCCGCAACTCCGAGACCGGTGCCGTGGAGTGCAAAACCCACAAATCGGCCATCGAACTGAACGAAGCGCTGCACGCTCACAACTAAGCAGCCACTCGATGCCCCTAGCGGGCCCCGACCCTGGGGCTCGCTTATACGAGTCTTGAACACCATGCTAGTGCCCTCCCCCTGGCGCGCCGACTTTCCGGCCATCGCCACCCTGCAACGGCAAGACCAGACCTACCTGGACAACGCCGCCACCACGCAAAAACCCCAGGCTTTGTTGGATGCCATCAGCCATTACTACGCCAACGGCGCAGCCAATGTGCACCGCGCCCAGCATTTGCCAGGCGCCCATGCGACCCAGGCGTTCGAAGACAGCCGCAGCAAGGTCGCACAGTGGTTGAACGCAGGCGACAGCGGGCAGATCGTGTTCACGCACGGCGCAACTTCAGCGCTGAACCTCTTGGCCTATGGCCTTGAGCACTTATTCAATGCGGGCGATGAGATTGTCATCAGCGCCCTGGAACACCACGCCAACCTGCTGCCCTGGCAGCAACTGGCCAAGCGTCGCGCACTGAACCTGGTGGTATTGCCACTGGGTGATGACGGCGTGATCGACCTGGCTGCCGCTGCCGAGCTGATCGGCCCGCGCACGCGATTACTGGCAGTGAGCCAGCTGTCCAACGTGCTCGGCGCCTGGCAGCCACTGGAAGCCCTGCTGGCACTCGCCCAGCCCCACGGCGCCCTGACCGTGATCGACGGCGCCCAAGGCATCGTCCATGGTCGTCACGACGTGCAGGCGCTGGGTTGCGACTTCTATGTGTTTTCCAGCCACAAACTGTATGGCCCGGACGGCGTCGGTGTGCTGTTTGGTCGCAATGAAGCGCTGCACCACGTACGCCACTGGCAGTTCGGCGGCGAGATGGTGCAACAGGCCGATTACCACAGCGCCAGCTTCCGCCCGGCGCCTCTTGGCTTTGAGGCCGGCACCCCGCCGATTGCCAGCGTGATCGGCCTGGGCGCCAGCCTGGATTACCTGAGTTCGCTGGATCAGCCGGCAGTGATCGCCCATGAAGCGGCGTTGCATGACTACCTGTTGCGCGGGCTCAAGGCGCGCAATGGCGTGCACGTGCTGGGTTCGCCCCAGGTGGCGTTGGTCAGCTTTGTGGTCGATGGCGTGCATAACGCCGACCTCGCGCACCTGCTGACCGAGCAAGGCATTGCCGTACGCGCCGGGCATCACTGCGCCATGCCGTTGCTCAAGGCGATGCATCTGTCGGGGGCGATTCGCGTGTCCCTGGCGCTGTATAACGATTCCGATGACCTGGAACGCTTCTTTGAAGCGCTGGATCAAGCGTTGGATATGCTGCGATGAGCTTACCAGTGGATGCCGCAGCCGCACTTGAGGCTTTTCAGGCCGTCGGCAGTTGGGAGCAGCGCGCGCGGATGCTGATGCAATGGGGCGAGCGTCTGCCTGCCCTGGCCGATGAGGATAAAGTCGACGCCAATCTCGTACAGGGCTGCGAAAGCCTGGTGTGGCTGGTCGCAGATTTGCGCGATGGTCACTGGCAGTTCGCCGCCAGCAGCGATGCGCGGATGATTCGTGGGTTGGTGGCGTTGCTGCTGGCGCGGGTCAATGGGTTGTCCGCCGCAGAATTGCAGGCGGTGGATCTGCCTGACTGGTTTGCACAGTTGGGGCTGTCCCGCCAACTGTCACCATCGCGCAGCAATGGCCTGAACGCTGTGCTGCAGCGTATGCGGCAACTGAGCACCGTTACGACGCCTTGACCCGCTCCGATGGCCGGCGCACCCCGGCCACAATCTTGTCCACCGCCTTGGTGGCCGCCACCATGCCGAACGTGGCCGTCACCATCATCACCGCACCAAAGCCACCCGCGCAGTCCAGCTTCACGCCATCCCCGACAAAACTCTTCTGCAAACAGATGCTGCCGTCCGGCTTGGGATAACGCAGCTGTTCGGTGGAAAACACACACGGCACGCTGTAATGGCGGGTCACGGTGCGGGAGAAGTTGTAGTCGCGGCGCAGGGTCGAGCGCACTTTCGAGGCCAACGGGTCATTGAAGGTGCGGTTCAGGTCGCAGACCTGGATCAGCGTCGGGTCGATCTGCCCGCCGGCGCCGCCGGTGGTGATGATCTGGATCTTGCGACGCTTGCACCAGGCGATGAGCGCGGCCTTGGCGTTGACCGCGTCGATGCAGTCGATCACGCAATCGATGTCCGGCGTGATGTATTCGGCCATGGTGTCGCGGGTCACGAAATCCGCCACCGCATGCACGGTGCAATCCGGGTTGATGCCGCGCAGGCGCTCAGCCATCACCTCGACCTTGGGCTTGCCCACGGTGCTGTCCAGCGCGTGCAACTGCCGATTGCTGTTGCTGACGCAGACGTCATCCAGGTCAAACAGCGAAATCTCGCCCACCCCGCAACGCGCGATGGCTTCCGCCGCCCAGGAGCCCACGCCGCCAACGCCGACGATCGCCACATGGGCTGCTTTCAAGCGTTCCAGGCCTTCAATGCCATACAAGCGGGCGACGCCTGCAAACCGCGGATCTTCTGTGCTCATGACCATTACCCCAAAAACCGGCGCGCATTATGGACTACAGAGCGACAAGTTCGAAGCGACAAGCTACAAGTAAAGAACTTAGATGGTCTTTCGCTGACTAACGTCCGGTTTTTCTCTGCTTGCTGTACGGTCAGGGAAGGGCCGGTGTAGGATGCGCGCCGTTCGGCGCAGGCCGACACCTCTTTTCGTTCCACACCCTTTGGAACCCGAAATAGCCATGGCATCGCGTAAATTTGGACTCAACCTGGTGATCGTGCTGGCAATCGCCGCGCTGTTCACCGGTTTCTGGGCGCTGATCAACCGCCCGGTCACCACTCCCAACTGGCCTGAACAAATCTCCGGTTTTTCCTACTCGCCGTTCCAGCAAGGCCAGTACCCGCAGAAGAACCAGTTCCCGACCGACGACCAGATGCGTCGCGACCTCGAGATCATGAGCAAGCTGACGGACAACATCCGTACCTACTCGGTCGACGGCACTCTGGGGGATATCCCCAAGCTGGCGGAAGAATTCGGCCTGCGTGTGACCCTGGGGATCTGGATCAGCCCGGACCTTGAGCGCAACGAGCGGGAAATCCAGCGCGCCATCGAAATCGCCAACAGCTCGCGCAGTGTGGTGCGAGTGGTGGTCGGCAACGAAGCGCTGTTCCGTGAAGAAATCACCCCAGAAGCGCTGATCGTGCTGCTGGACCGGGTGCGCGCCGCCGTGAAAGTGCCGGTGACCACGTCCGAGCAATGGCACATCTGGGAGAAAAACCCGCAACTGGCCAAGCACGTCGACCTGATCGCCGCGCACATCCTGCCGTTCTGGGAATACATCCCGATGGACAAGGCCGGCCAATACGTACTCGACCGTGCCCGCGACCTGAAGAAACTCTTCCCGAAAAAACCGCTGCTGCTTTCGGAAGTCGGCTGGCCGAGCAACGGCCGCATGCGCGGGGGTAATGAAACCTCCCCCGCCGACCAGGCGATCTACCTGCGCACGCTGGTGAACAAACTGAACCGCCAAGGCTTCAACTACTTCGTGATCGAGGCCTTCGATCAGCCGTGGAAAGTCAGCGACGAAGGCTCGGCGGGCGCTTACTGGGGCGTGTACAACGCCGCACGCCAGCAGAAATTCAACTTTGAAGGGCCCGTGGTCGCAATCCCGCAATGGCGCGTGCTGGCCATTGGTTCGGTGGTGCTGGCCCTGCTGTCCCTGACACTGCTGATGATCGACGGCTCGGCCTTGCGCCAGCGCGGCCGCACCTTCCTGACCTTTATCGCGTTCCTCTGCGGTTCGGTGCTGGTGTGGATCGGCTACGACTACAGCCAGCAATACAGCACCTGGTTCAGCGTCACCGTGGGCATCCTGCTCGCCCTCGGCGCCCTGGGCGTGTTTATCGTGTTGCTGACCGAGGCCCACGAACTGGCGGAAGCGGTGTGGACCCACAAGCGTCGGCGTGAATTCCTGCCGGTCGAGGGGGATTCGGACTACCGCCCGAAAGTGTCGATCCATGTGCCGTGCTACAACGAGCCGCCGGAGATGGTCAAACAGACCCTCGACGCCCTGGCCGCCCTGGATTACCCGGACTACGAAGTCCTGATCATCGACAACAACACCAAGGACCCGGCGGTATGGGAACCGGTGCGCGACTACTGCGAAACCCTGGGCCCGCGCTTCAAGTTCTTCCACGTCGCGCCCCTGGCCGGTTTCAAGGGTGGCGCGCTGAACTATCTGATTCCGCACACCGCCAAGGACGCCGAAGTGATCGCGGTGATCGACTCGGACTACTGCGTGTCGCCGAACTGGCTCAAGCACATGGTGCCGCACTTCGCCGACCCGAAAATCGCCGTGGTGCAGTCGCCGCAGGATTATCGCGACCAGAACGAAAGCACCTTCAAGAAGCTCTGCTACGCGGAATACAAGGGCTTCTTCCATATCGGCATGGTCACTCGCAACGACCGTGACGCGATCATCCAGCACGGCACCATGACCATGACCCGTCGCTCGGTGCTTGAAGAACTGGGCTGGGCCGACTGGTGTATCTGCGAAGATGCCGAACTGGGCCTACGTGTATTCGAGAAAGGCCTGTCGGCGGCGTATTACCACGACAGCTACGGCAAGGGCTTGATGCCGGATACCTTTATCGACTTCAAGAAACAGCGTTTCCGCTGGGCCTACGGCGCGATCCAGATCATCAAGCGTCACACCGCAAGCCTCTTGCGCGGCAAGGACACCGAGCTGACCCGTGGCCAGCGCTACCACTTCCTAGCGGGCTGGTTGCCGTGGGTGGCGGATGGCATGAACATCTTCTTCACCGTCGGCGCGTTGTTGTGGTCGGCGGCGATGATCATCGTGCCGACGCGGGTTGACCCGCCGCTGCTGATTTTCGCGATCCCGCCGTTGGCGTTGTTTGTGTTCAAGGTCGGCAAGATCATCTTCCTCTACCGTCGTGCGGTAGGCGTGAACTTGAAGGATGCATTCTGTGCGGCCCTGGCCGGGCTGGCGTTGTCGCACACCATCGCCAAGGCGGTGCTGTATGGCTTCTTCACCACCAGCATTCCGTTCTTCCGTACCCCGAAAAACGCGGATAACCATGGTTTCTGGGTAGCGATTTCCGAAGCGCGCGAAGAAATGTTCATCATGCTGTTGTTGTGGGGCGCGGCGCTGGGGATTTACCTGGTGCAGGGCCTGCCAAGCAATGACATCCGCTTCTGGGTGGTGATGTTGCTGGTGCAGTCGCTGCCGTATGTGGCGGCACTGATCATGGCGTTCCTGTCTTCGCTGCCCAAACCTGCGGCGGCGCCGGAACCCGCGCCAGCGGCGTAAAAACTTGCGCAATGCACTAAACGGCGGCCTCTGGCCGCCGTTTTGCTATAAGATAACGGCCGTTTTGTGTGCCTTGCCTGCTCATCTATAAAAGCTCCGGAGTTCCCCCCATGACGGCCCATGCCGACCTTTCGCCGACCCTTCAACTTGCCATCGACCTGATCCGTCGTCCGTCGGTCACGCCGATCGACGCCGATTGCCAGAAGCTGATGATGCAGCGCCTGGGCGACGCTGGTTTTGCGCTTGAGCCAATGCGCAGCGAAGACGTGGACAACTTCTGGGCCACCCACGGCAAGCACGAAGGCCCGGTGCTGTGCTTTGCCGGTCACACCGACGTGGTGCCGACCGGCCCGGTGCAGGCCTGGCAGAACGACCCGTTCGACGCGTTGATCGATGAAAACGGCATGCTCTGCGGGCGTGGCGCGGCGGACATGAAAGGCAGCCTGGCGGCGATGCTGGTGGCGTCGGAGCGTTTTGTCGCCGACTACCCGGACCACAAGGGCTCGGTAGCCTTCCTGATCACCAGCGATGAAGAGGGCCCGGCGCACCATGGCACCAAAGCCGTGATCGAACGCCTGGCCGCGCGCAAGGAGCGCCTGGACTGGTGCATCGTCGGCGAACCGTCGAGCACCACCCTGGTGGGCGATGTGGTCAAGAACGGCCGTCGCGGTTCCCTTGGCGCGACCCTGACCGTGCGCGGCGTGCAAGGCCACGTGGCCTACCCGCACCTGGCGAAGAACCCGATCCACCTGGCTGCGCCAGCCTTGGCCGAATTGGCCGCCGAGCACTGGGATGACGGCAACACCTTCTTCCCGCCGACCAGCTTCCAGATCTCCAACCTGAACTCCGGCACCGGCGCCACCAATGTGATTCCCGGTGACCTGACGGCGGTGTTCAACTTCCGTTTCTCCACTGAATCCACCGTTGAAGGCCTGCAGCAGCGCGTTGCGGCGATCCTCGACAAGCACGGCCTGGACTGGCACGTGGAGTGGGCGTTGTCGGGCCTGCCGTTCCTCACCGAGCCGGGCGCGTTGCTGGATGCGGTCTCGGCCAGCATCAAGGCGATCACCGGGCGTGAGACCCAGGCGTCCACCAGTGGCGGTACCTCGGACGGACGTTTCATCGCCACCCTCGGCACCCAGGTGGTTGAGCTGGGCCCGGTCAACGCGACGATCCACCAGGTCAACGAACGCATTCTGGCCAGCGACCTCGATGTGCTGACCGAGATCTACTACCAGACCCTGATCAAGTTGCTCGCCTGATGCTCGCGTGCCCCCTTTGCAGCGCCCCGCTGAACGCGGTGGACAATGGCGTGGCGTGCCCGGCCGGACACCGTTTCGACCGCGCACGCCAGGGTTACCTGAACCTGTTGCCAGTGCAGCACAAGAACAGCCGCGACCCCGGCGATAACCTGGCGATGGTAGAAGCCCGTCGCGACTTCCTCAACGCCGGGCACTACGCCCCGGTGGCCAGGCGCCTGGCCGAACTGGCCGCCGAGCGTGCCCCGGCGCGCTGGGTCGACATCGGTTGCGGCGAGGGTTACTACACCGCGCAGATCGCCGACGCCCTGCCCCGCGCCGATGGCTACGCGCTGGATATCTCCAAGGAAGCGGTCAAGCGGGCGTGCAAGCGCACCCCGTCGCTGACCTGGTTGATCGCCAGCATGGCCCGTGTGCCGCTGGCGTCAGGCAGCTGCCAGTTTCTCGCCAGCGTGTTCAGCCCATTGGATTGGGAAGAGGCCAAGCGCCTGCTCAGCCCCGGCGGCGGCTTGATGAAAGTCGGCCCGACCAGCGGCCACCTGATGGAGCTGCGCGAACGCCTGTACGACGAAGTGCGCGAGTACACCGACGACAAGCACCTGGCCCTGGTGCCGGACGGCATGAGCCTGGCGCACAGCGAGACGCTGGAATTCACCCTGAGCCTGGCCGAGCCCCAGGACCGCGCCAACCTGCTGGCCATGACACCCCACGGCTGGCGCGCCAGCGCCGAGCGTCGCGCACAGGTGATCGAGGCGGCCGAGCCGCTGGTGGTCACTGTGTCGATGCGCTACGACTATTTCGTGCTTCAATAACTGACTTTCCAGCATCCGCGAATGGATTTTCGAATCCCGCAACGAGGAACATCCATGCGCCAACCCGATATCGAGATTTACCTGAAGGACGCCGACGTCGACCACAAGGCCATCGCCGCCTGGCTGGGCGCCGCCCTGGGCCCGTGCTCCGACTGGGTCCAGAGAGGCCAGACCTACAAATGCAAGGCCGGCAATGTGCCGGTTACCTGGCTGCCCAAAGCCGTCGGTAAATGGAACAGCCTGTACCTGGAAAGCGACCAGACGCCATGGGATGACGACATCGCCTGCGCCCGCGCTGCATTTGCTGCGCTGAACGTGGAAGTGCGTTGTGCACCGGGGACTTGGGTTGAGGAAGAAGGTGAAGAAAGCGCTGATCGCTGGATGCGCATCAGCGCGGATGGCGAAGAAGAAATCACCTGGAAAACCGCATAAGACCTGAGTTGTGAACCCAATCAAATGTGGGAGCGGCGTTGCATGACTCTAGCTCAAAGCCCCACCACATCCTCCGCCTGCAACCCCTTCTCGCCAGTCACCACGGCGTACTCCACCTGCTGGCCCTCGGCCAGAGAGCGGTGGCCGTCACCGCGAATGGCGCGGTAGTGCACAAACACATCCTTGCCATCTTCACGCTGGATAAACCCGTAACCTTTTGCATCGTTGAACCACTTCACATTGCCGGTTTCACGCGTTGCCATCTGTCTTACTCCCACATGCATTTTTATTGTTGAGTCGCTCGCATTGAACTGCCGAGTATAAGACAGGCTCAAAAACGATCAACTCAAGTTTACATCGCTGCTTTTTTGCCGATTTTCGGCGAATACGGCACACTACCCGCCCGAGCGCCTGCTCGGTTTTTTCCACTTGAAGCAGCACGCCTATGACCCGTTCCCCGTTCCGCCGTCTAGTGTTCGGCACCTTGCGCCGACTGTTGTACCTCTGGGTTCGCTCGGAGACGATCAACCAGTCGTCCCTGACCCTTAACCTGGACCGCAGCCGGCCGGTGTTCTACGTCCTGCAATCGCCCTCTCTCACCGAATTGGCCGTGGTCGACGCCGAGTGCACCAAGGCCGGTCTGCCACGCCCGGTGCTGCCGGTATCGGTCGGCCCGTTGATGGAACCGGCGGCGTTCTTCTACCTCACACCGGAACCGGACTGGCTCGGTCGCCAGGACAAGCGCGGGGCGCCACCCACTCTGACCCGCTTGGTCAACACCCTCACCGAACACGCGGAAGAGAATGCACAAATCATTCCCGTGAGCGTGTTCTGGGGCCAATCCCCCGAGAGCGAGTCCAGCCCGTGGAAGCTGTTGTTTGCCGACAGCTGGGCCGTCACCGGGCGTCTACGCCGCCTGTTGAGCATCTTGATCCTCGGTCGCAAGACCCGGGTGCAATTCTCTGCGCCTATCAACCTGCGTGAATTGATCGAGCACAATAAAGGCCACGAACGCACCGTGCGCATGGCCCAACGCATCCTGCGCGTGCACTTTCGTAACCTGAAGACGGCGGTCATCGGTCCGGATTTGTCACACCGGCGCAACCTGGTGAAGGGCCTGGTCAACATGCCGCTGGTGCGCCAGGCTATTGCCGATGAGGCCGAGCGGGAGAAGATCAGCCCGGAAAAAGCCAAGGCCCAGGCCCTGCGCTACGGCAACGAGATAGCCTCGGACTACACCTACACAGCGATCCGCTTCCTCGAAGTGGTGTTGAGCTGGTTCTGGAACAAGATCTACGACGGCATCAAGGTCAATAACATCGAAGGTGTGCAAAAGGTTGCCCAGGGTTACGAGGTGATCTACGTGCCTTGCCACCGCAGCCACATCGACTACCTGTTGCTGTCCTACCTGCTGTTCAAGAACGGCCTGACCCCGCCGCACATCGCCGCCGGGATCAACCTGAACATGCCGGTGATCGGCAGCCTGCTGCGCCGTGGCGGTGCGTTTTTCATGCGCCGCACCTTCAAGGGCAACCCGCTGTACACCTCAGTGTTCAACGAATACCTGCACACCCTGTTTACCAAGGGTTTCCCGGTGGAGTACTTCGTCGAGGGCGGTCGCTCACGCACCGGGCGCATGTTGCAGCCGAAGACCGGGATGTTGGCGATCACCCTGCGCAGCTTCTTGCGCTCCTCGCGCATGCCGATCGTGTTTGTGCCGGTGTACATCGGTTATGAACGCGTACTCGAAGGCCGCACCTACCTGGGCGAGCTGCGCGGCGCGAGCAAGAAGAAAGAGTCGATTTTCGATATTTTCAAAGTGGTCGGCGCACTCAAGCAGCGCTTTGGCCAGGTCGCGGTCAACTTCGGCGAGCCGATCAAGCTGGCCGAATTCCTCGACCACGAACAACCGGACTGGCGTTCCCAGGAACTGGGCCCGAACTATAAACCCGCCTGGCTCAACGAAACCACCAACCGCCTTGGCGAACAGGTGGCGCGCCACTTAAATGAAGCAGCGGCAGTGAACCCGGTGAACCTGGTGGCTCTGGCGCTGCTGTCCACCACCCGCCTGGCCTTGGATGAACAGGCCATGGCGCGCCAGCTGGACCTGTACCTGGCGCTGCTGCGCCGCGTACCCTACTCGCCCCATACCACTCTGCCGGAAGGCGATGGCCTGGCGCTGATCAAGCACGTCAAGGACATGGACCTGCTGTCGGAACAGAGCGACGCACTGGGTAAGATCCTGTACCTGGACGAGCAGAATGCCGTCTTGATGACTTATTACCGCAACAACGTGCTGCACATCTTTGCCCTGCCGGCGCTGCTGGCGAGCTTCTTCCAGAGCAGCTCACGGATGAGCCGCGACCAGATCCTGCGCTACACCCACGCGCTGTACCCGTACCTGCAATCGGAGCTGTTCATTCGTTGGTCGCTGGAAGAACTGGACACGGTGATCGACCAATGGCTGGAGGCCTTCGTCGAACAAGGCCTGCTGCGTTTCGAAAACAATGTGTACCAGCGCCCGGCGCCAAGCTCGCGGCACTTTGTGCTGTTGACCTTGCTGTCCAAGAGCATTGCCCAGACCCTGCAACGTTTCTACATGGCGATTTCGCTGCTGCTCAACAGTGGCCAGAACAGCATCAGCGCCGAAGAGCTGGAAGACCTGTGCACGATCATGGCCCAGCGCCTGTCGATCCTGCACGGCCTCAACGCCCCGGAATTCTTCGACAAGAGCCTTTTCCGACATTTCATCCAGACCTTGCTGGAGCAAGATGTGTTGCGCCGCGACGAGGCCGGCAAGCTGAGTTATCACGACCTGCTCGGCGAACTGGCCGAAGGCGCGGCCAAGCGCGTGTTGCCGGCGGAGATTCGCCTGTCGATCCGCCAGGTGGCGTTGCATCGCGTGGATGGCGCCGCTGAAGCATCCGTCGAACCCGACGCCACTGCACCTGAAGAAACCCGCTAGATTTAAAGAGGCGCCGGAGGGATTCCGGCGCCGTTGAAAAGGAGCAACACCATGAAAAAAATCATCCTCCTGGGCCTGACTGCCCTGCTCGGAGCCTGCCAATCCATGAGCCCTGCCCCTAAAGCCAGCCTTGATGGCGAAGTGTTCTACCTGCAACGCATCGCCCTGCCACCGACCGCGACCTTGAGCGTCAGCCTGCAAGACGTGTCGCTGATGGACGCCCCGGCCGTGACCCTGGCCGAGCAGAAAGGCCCGGTCAAAGGCCAGGTGCCGCTGCCGTTTCACCTGAGCTACGACCCGGCGCAAGTCAAACCCGGCCACACTTATTCGGTCAGTGCTCGCATCGAAGTGGAGGGCAAGCTACTGTTTATCACCACCGAACGGCACGCTGTGCAGCTCAACGGCCAGGACGTGCAACCGCTGCGCCTGCGGGTTGATGCTGTCGCCCACTGACAGTCTCTAGAACTTAAGCCAGATCAAAAAGGAAGCGCCCATGCTCCGTAACTCCCTTCGTCTTACCGCCCTGTGTGCCAGCCTGCTGTTCGGCGCCAACGCCATGGCCCTGGACTTGAGCAGCCTGTCCCAGGGCGACGCCAGCGGCGGCCTCAAGGACGCCCTGACCCAAGGCGCGCAGATCGCAGTGAAGCAACTGGGCGTACCCGGTGGTTTCAGCAACAACCCGGAAGTGAAGATAGGCCTGCCTGGCAAGCTGGGCAAAGTTGCTGACAAACTGAAAATGTTCGGCATGGGCGACCAGGTGACCCAGCTGGAAACCAGCATGAACAAGGCCGCCGAAACCGCCGTGACCCAGGCCCAGCCGATCCTGGTCAACGCCGTGAAAAACATGAGCGTGACGGACGCCAAGGGCATTCTCAGTGGCGGTCAGGACTCAGCTACCCAGTACCTCAACAAAAGCAGCCGCGAACAGATCCGCGCCAAGTTCCTGCCGATCGTCAAGGCCGCAACCGACAAGGTCGGCGTCGCCCAGCAATACAACGCCCTGGCCGGCAAAGCCGCGGCCTTTGGTGCAGTGGATGCCAAGAGCGCCAACGTCGAAAACTACGTGACCGAACAGGCGCTGGACGGGTTGTTCAAGATGATTGCCAAGCAGGAAGAAACCATTCGCGAGAACCCTGCGGCCGCCGCGACCAGCCTGGCGAAGAAAGTCTTCGGCGCGCTGTAAACCGAAAATAAACCCAGGCAGGTGTGGGGGGCTCACCTGCCTGGCTTCAAGCGGATCTTCTACGATCAGAAGAACTTTCCTAGGCCAAAACCACCAAACGCGATCATGCCCAGAGGCATGACACCGAAGCCGATGGCCAGGCTCTTGCCAGGCTTGCAAGAGTCCTTGCAAGGATCCCTGCAAGGGTCAGGCTTGGCCGGTTCAGGCTTGCTGGGTCCGCAGGGGTTGCTGTTGCACGCGGACCGGGAAGAGCTGACATTGATATCAATTTTCATGAGCACTCCTTGAATCATCAGATTTAAGCTCCCACCGGCAGGGGTGAAGCCCTACCGGCGAAAGACCTGGCAATCAGGTAATCAATGAGTGGCCCCTCGTCTTGGAAGCGTTCCCGCCTCCGTAGCTTCTTTGTGAAATCCCCTACGACAACTCTTTACACGGCCGGTGGCTTGACCCGGAACCAGGCTGCGTACAAGGCCGGTAAAAACAATAACGTCAGCGCCGTCGCCACAATCAATCCGCCCATGATCGCCACGGCCATGGGCCCAAAGAACACGCTGCGTGACAGCGGAATCATGGCCAGCACCGCCGCCAGGGCTGTCAGCACAATCGGGCGGAAACGTCGGACGGTCGCCTCGATGATTGCCTGCCAGGGCGCCAGGCCCGCCTTGATGTCCTGTTCGATCTGATCCACCAGGATCACCGAGTTACGCATGATCATCCCGGACAGCGCGATAGTCCCCAGCATGGCCACAAAGCCGAACGGCTGGCGGAATACCAGCAGGAACAGCGTCACACCGATCAGCCCCAGCGGCGCTGTCAGGAACACCATGGCGGTGCGTGAGAAACTGCGCAGTTGCAGCATCAACAAGGTCAGCACCACCACGATAAACAGCGGCACGCCGGCCTTGACCGAGTTCTGGCCACGGGCCGAGTCCTCGACTGTGCCGCCAACGTCCAGCAGGTAGCCATCCGGCAGTTCGGCACGTACGCCTTCAAGGGTCGGCAGAATCTGCTGGACCAGCGTCGCCGGCTGTTCCTTGCCATAGATGTCAGCGCGCACGGTCACCGTGGGTAGGCGGTTGCGGTGCCAGATGATGCCTTCCTCGAAACCGTATTCGAGGGTGGCAATCTGCGACAGCGCGACGCTTTTGCCATTGTCGGTCGGCACCGCCAGGCTGGGCAGCAACGACAGCTCGGTGCGTTCATGCACGGTGCCGCGCAGGAGGATCTCGATCAATTCGTTGTCCTCGCGGTATTGGCTGACGCTGGAGCCGGTCAACGAACTCTGCAGGAATTTCGACAGGTTGGCCGTGCTCACACCAAGGGCGCGCGCGCGATCCTGATCGATATTGAGGTAGACGATCTTGCTCGGTTCTTCCCAGTCCAGGTGCACGTTGACCACGTGGGAATTTTCGCGAACCTTCGCCGCAACTTTCCGAGCCAGGGCGCGGACTTCTTCAATATGTTCGCCGGTCACACGGAACTGCACTGGGTAGCCCACGGGCGGGCCGTTCTCCAGGCGCGTGACCCGTGAGCGCAGGTCGGGGAATTGTTCGTTGAGGGTTTCGATCAGCCAGGTGCGCAGGCTTTCACGCTCCTCGATGGTTTTGGCCAGCACAACAAACTGGGCAAAGCTGGCGGCTGGCAGTTGTTGATCCAGCGGCAAGTAGAAACGCGGCGAACCGGTGCCGACGTAAGCCACGTAATTGTCGATGCCCGCGTGTTCCTTGAGCAAGGCTTCCAGGCGCTTGACCTGGTCGGCGGTGTTGCTCAGGGAAGCCCCTTCGGCCAGCTTCAGATCGACCATCAGCTCCAGACGGCCAGAAGCCGGGAAGAACTGCTGCGGCACAAAACGGAACAGCGCCACCGAGCCGATAAACAGCAACAGGGTCAGGACAATCACGGTTTTACGCCGACGCACGCACCACTCCACCAAGCGTCTTACGCGCTGATAGAAAGGTGTGCCGTAGGGATCCGGACCATCGGTGCCGTGCTTGGCGGCATGAATTTTCGCCAGGTCCGGCAGGAGTTTTTCCCCCAGACACGGCACAAACACCACCGCAGCCACCCAGGAGGCGAGCAACGCAATGGTCACCACCTGAAAGATCGAACGGGTGTATTCGCCGGTACTCGATTGCGCGGTGGCAATCGGCAGGAAGCCCGCTGCGGTGATCAGCGTACCGGTGAGCATCGGGAACGCGGTGCTGGTCCAGGCAAAGCTGGCGGCCTTGAGCCGGTCGTAGCCCTGTTCCATCTTGATCGCCATCATTTCCACGGCAATGATCGCGTCGTCCACCAGCAAACCCAACGCCAGCACTAACGCGCCGAGGGAAATCTTGTGCAGGCCGATACCGAGGTAATACATGGTGGCAAACGTCATCGCCAACACCAGCGGAATCGCCAGGGCCACCACCATGCCGGTACGCACGCCGAGGGAGAAAAAACTCACCAGCAACACGATGGCCAGCGCTTCGGCCAATACCTGCACGAATTCGCCGACGCTGGTTTTCACCGCCGCCGGTTGGTCCGACACCTTGCGCAGCTCCATGCCGGCCGGAAGGTTCTTCTGCAGGCGTGCGAATTCGCCTTCCAAGGCTTTGCCCAATACCAGGATATCGCCGCCGTCGCGCATGGCCACGGCCAGGCCGATCGCGTCTTCGCCCATGTAGCGCATGCGCGGTGCCGGTGGGTCATTGAAGCCACGGTGGATGTCGGCCACGTCGCCGATGCGGAAGGTTCGATCGCCTACGCGAATCGGGAAGTTGCGGATCTCTTCCACGGTCTTGAAGTTGCCCGAAACCCGCAGTTGCACACGCTCGCTCGGGGTTTCGAAGAACCCGGCGGTGGAGACGGCGTTCTGTTCCTGCAACGCCTGCTGTACCGCCGCCAACGGCAAACCCAGGGTGGCCAGCTTGAGGTTGGACAGCTCGATCCAGATCTTCTCGTCTTGCAGGCCCAGCAGCTCGACCTTGCCCACATCCGCCACGCGCTGCAGCTGAATCTGGATACGGTCGGCGTAGTCCTTGAGCACGGCGTAATCAAAGCCGTCGCCGGTCAGGGCGTAGATATTGCCAAAGGTGGTGCCGAATTCATCGTTGAAGAACGGCCCCTGGATATCCGGCGGCAAGGTCTGGCGGATATCGCTGATCTTCTTGCGCACCTGGTACCACAGCTCGGGAATCTGCGCCGAATGCATGGAGTCACGGGCTATGAAGGTGACCTGGGATTCGCCGGGGCGCGAGAACGAGACGATGCGCTCGTACTCACCGGTCTCCATGAGTTTTTTTTCGATGCGCTCGGTGACTTGCCGCGAGACTTCCTGGGCCGTGGCGCCGGGCCAGTTGGTCTTGATCACCATGGCCTTGAAGGTGAACGGCGGGTCTTCGCTTTGTCCCAGCTTGGAGTAGGACAAGGTGCCGACCACTGCCAGCAGGATCATCAGGAACAGTACGATCTGGCGATTACGCAACGCCCATTCGGAAAGATTGAAACCCATCGGGGACTACTCCTTGGCCGCCAGATTCACCACACGGTTGGAGCGATCCACCGGGCGCACTTGCTGGCCCTCATGGAGCACATGTACACCCGCAGCAATGACCCAATCCGTGGCGCTCAAACCCTCCAGTACCGGCACGGTTTTTTCTCCGAAGGCACCGATGCGGACCGGTGTGCGCTTGAGGGTGTTGTCTGGCTGTACACGCCACACGTAGGACGCACCGTTCTCCGCGCTGAGGGCCGACAGTGGGACCGATAGTGGAATATCGCCGTCGACCTGTATGAACACCCGGGCGCTCTGGCCCAGTTCGGCCGGGACCTTGCCGCCGGTGAACGCCACACGGGCAGCGAACGTACGCGACCTTGGATCGGCAGCCGGCGACAGCTCACGAATGCGGCCGCTGAAGCGCTGGTCGGGCTGGCTCCACAGCTCGACCGATACCGGCTGGCCGATCTTGAAACGACCAAAACCCTGCTCCGGCAGGCTGATCAATACTTCGCGCTCGCCATCGGTAGCCAGGGTGAACACGGTCTGGCCGGCGGACACCACCTGGCCGACTTCCACCGCACGCTTGGCCACCACCCCGTCCTGCGGCGCACGCAGCACCGCATAGCCGGCCTGGTTGCTGGCCACGTCGAACTCGGCTTTGATCTGCTTGAGACGGGCCTCACCGGATCGATAGAGATTTTCGGAATTGTCGTACTGGGAGCGGCTGACCATCTGACGGTCCATCAGGGTCTTGTAGCGGTCACGCTCGGCGCGCACCAGGCTAAGGTTGGCCTCGGCGGCGGCGACTTGGGCACGGGTCGCTTCCAGTTGCAGGCGCACGTCCTGAGGGTCGAGTTCGGCCAGCGGCTGATTGGCCTTGACCCGCTCGCCCTCTTCCACCAAGCGCTTGCTGACTTTGCCACCGATGCGAAAGGCCAGGTCTGGCTCATAACGGGCGCGCACTTCACCGGGGTAGCTGTCCATCGACTGTGCAGAAGGCTGTGGCTGCACCACCATGGCCGGACGGAGGGTGGTCTGGGCCGCTTCTTCATGGCCGCATCCGGCCAACAGGAAGACCAGACTGACAGGCAACGCAAAGGGCAGGAAAGTACTGCGCATGCTGTAGGACCTTTCGCAAATGAAGCTAAGAATAATTATACTGGCGGGTATGTTATTAATACCAAACTCACCAGTCCAGTATTAAAGGTGAAAATGTCCGACAATCCCGTAAACACCAATAGCCCCGGGCGCCCCAAGGACATGGCAAAACGCCAGGCAATCCTCGAAGCAGCGAAAACCCTGTTTTTGAGCAATGGCTACGCCAGTACCAGCATGGATGCCGTGGCCCTTGAGGCCGGCGTGTCGAAACTGACCGTGTACAGCCACTTCAACGACAAAGAGACCTTGTTCACCGCCGCAGTGGTGGCCAAGTGCGAAGAGCAACTGCCGGTGATGTACTTCGAGTTGCCTGCGGGCATGCCCGTGGAGACTGTGTTGCTGAATATCGCGCGGGGGTTCCATCGCCTGATCAACAGCGAGGAATCGGTCAACCTGCATCGCCTGATGATGACCACCGGCAATCAGGACGTGAAACTCTCGCAGATTTTCTTCGAGGCCGGTCCCATGCGCATGTTGCAAGGCATGGAACGCCTGCTCGGCAAGATCGACCAGAGCGGCGCACTGAGCATCGACAAGCCCTTTACAGCCGCCGAACATTTCTTTTGCCTGCTCAAGGGCACGGCGAATTTCTGCTTGCTGTATGGCTGCGGCGGGCAACTGAGTGAAGAAGCCGCCGAAGCCCACGTGCAGGAGGTGGTGGGGTTGTTTATGCGGGCGTATAGGAGGGAGGCAGCGGCAAGCGGTTAGTTGCAAGTTGCAAGTTGCAAGTTGCAAGTTGCAAGCTGCAAGTTGAAAGCGCTTTTGCTTGCCGCTTGCCGCTTGCCGCTTAAACCTTGAGCGCTTTTTTCGGATAGATGTCATACCGGCTGGACTTGCCGTCCAACGCATGGCTCGGCTTGGGCCCTTCGATGCACGGCGCCTTGCGCGGACGCTTGACCACCACGCGATGGCTGGCCAGGGCCAGGGCGGCCGCCAACAGCGCCGGCGCGTCCGGATCATCCCCCACCAGTGGCCGGAACAGGCGCATTTCCTTCTTCACCAAGGCGGTTTTCTCACGGTGTGGAAACATCGGGTCGAGGTAGATCACCTGGGGCGGCTCGCCTTCCCATTCGCGCATCACGTCGATGGAGTTGCCCTTGAGCAATTTCATGCGCGCCACGATCGGCGCTACCTCAAAATCATCCGCGCCTCGCGCCAGACCATCCTCGAGCAAGGCGCCGATCAACGGCTGGCGCTCGATCAGGCTCATCTCGCAGCCCAGGCTGGCCAGCACGAAGGCGTCCTTGCCCAGGCCAGCCGTGGCGTCCAACACCCGTGGACGCACGCCTTGGGCGATGCCCACGGCCTTGGCGATCATCTGCCCGCTGCCACCACCGTACAGGCGCCGATGCGCCGCGCCGCCTTCGACAAAGTCCACCCGCACCGGCCCCGGCGCGTCAGGCCCGAGCTGTTGCAGCTGTAGGCCGTGCTCGCCCACTTGCAGGGAAAAGTCCGCATCCGCCAGGCGCATCGGCAACCCGAGCAGTGTTGCCCACTGCTCGGCACGGCCCTGGAACGCTTCGCCCAAGGCCTCGACCTGGATGCGGCTGGCCGCTGGTTGTTCGCTCATCAATCGCTACGCTCAAAAATATTAAGGATCGGCAAACAGCGGCCGATAAAAACAACAGTCAGGTATTTTGCCAGAGCTGAGCGTCGATCGAGAAAAATGTCAGACATTCTTCCCCTAACCATCGGTGTACTGCCGACCCACAACCACTACGGCCTGCGCAATACCCAAGCGCTGGCCGGGGTGAGTCATGTGTGGCAGGACTTCTTCGCCCGCGCGTTGGCCGAGCAGCTCGGCGATACGCCGGACGCGCTGGCTGTGCAGGCGCAGGCACCGGCGGACCCAGCGGTAGAACCCAGCGCCGGCGCCGACCTGTTGTCGCAGATCCTCACCCAGCGTGAGTGCGACGTGAAAGACACCGAAATCGCCCCGCCGGAACCGCTGTTCCTGCCAATCGCCGAGTTCGAAACCGAGCTGCTGCCACCGGCTGCCACGCCGTTCCCGGAAGAGGAAATTGTCGCCCAGCAGCGCCAGCAGAACTTCGAAAGCGGTTGGGTGCGCCCGATTGTGCTCACCGCTGGCGAGCCGCTGCCGGAGCCAGGCCCGGCACCGGAGCCACGCCCACTGCACCTGCCCATCGCCGAATTCGAACTGGACCTGCTGCCGCCGGCCGCCACGCCGTACCCGACTGAAGAGCTGGTCGCTCAGCAAAAAGCGCTCGACTTCGACTACTACTGGGCGCGCCCACTGGTCACCCAGAACCTGCGACTGGCCGCCTGATACTCAGCGACACACCCACCAACGCCCCATGTCCAGATGGAAATGGTTGCGGTGCGCGGCGTTGTAGTCCGGGCTCAACACCACGTTGAAATCATCGCAGGCACTGTCGCGGACCTGACGCAGGAACCGCGCCTTGTCGCCCTCCCCCGGCCAATCCTTGAGCACGCTGATACTGCGCCCGTCCGCCAGGCGAAAACCGGCGATGTCCAGGGCATTGGCCGACGCATGCTGGCTGAGTCGCCCTTCGGCGCGGTTATACATATTGCGGCAGGCAAAGCTGCCCAGATGATCGACCCGCGTCACCGCCTGGCCAAACACCGCCTGGGCCGCCGGCTGCAGGCTATGGCGCTCGAACAGGGCGAACGCTACCGCCAGCGGGCAACTGGCGAGAAAACTGCTGCTCAGCCCAACCGCGGCTCCCTGAACGCGCAAGGTATTGCGCAGCGGACACGCGGCATCGGCGGGTGTATCGGCTTGATGACTGACGCGCAGGCCCGAGGTTGCCAGCACTTGGTCGCACAACGCAGGGTCATCCTGCAGGCGCCCCAGCTTGTAGCGGGTCAACAGGTTCGGGCTGGCGCGCACATCCAGCGGCGCCCACGGGTTCCAATCGGCCGGCAGCGGCACCCAGCCACGCCAGACGCCAACGGCAAAGCCGCCCGCCAGGATCAGCAGCACGCCCATCACTTTGAAAAAGCGCATCCCTTAGCCCTTGAAGAACTCGTTGGCCTGGCTGAAGGGCATCTTGCGCTCGGTAAAGGTGAACGTGCCCAGTTCGTACACTTCCTGGGCGGCACGATAGAACTCGCCATAGGCCGCCAACGCCAGGGCCGAGCCGACGCTGATCCGCCGCACGCCCATCGCGCTGAGCTGCGCAACACTGAGGTTCAAGCCGCCGGACATCAACACATTCACCGGCTTGGGCGCCACCGCCTTGACCACCGCCAGCACTTCTTCGGCACTGCGCAGGGCCGGCGCGTACAGCACGTCGGCACCGGCTTCGGCGTAGGCTTGCAGGCGGCGGATGGTGTCAGGCAAATCCAGGCGACCCTGCAGGAGGTTTTCCGCACGGGCCGTCAAGGTGAACGGGAATGGCAGGCTGCGCGCGGCGGCCACCGCCGCTTCGACGCGCTCGACGGACAGGTCGAAAGGATAGATCGGGTCGGCGGCAATGCCCGTGGCGTCTTCGATGGAGCCGCCGACAATGCCGGTGGCGGCGGCACGCAGGATGGTCTGGGCGCAGCCTTCGGGGGTGTCGCTGAAGCCGTTCTCCAGGTCAGCCGCTACCGGCAACGCCGTGGCCTGGGCAATCATGCGGGCGTTGATCAAGGTGTCGTCCAGGGACAGCGCACCTTCCGCATCCGGGCGCGCCAGGCTGAACGCGTAGCCCGCACTGGTGGTGGCGAGGGCTTCAAACCCCAGGCTGGCCAGCATTACGGCGGAGCCTGCATCCCACGGGTTGGGCATCACGAACGCGCGGTCACGCTCGTGCAAGGCCTTGAAGGTTTCGGCGCGAAGGGTTTGGGCATCCATGTCTGGCTCCTGGGGGAAAAAGGAGCCCTAGAGTAACCCCAGTTGCTCCACGGCGGGGGTACGATCCAATACAGGCAGCGCTGGCAAGCCGGGCAGCCGCCCCATCAATTGATCATGGAAACGCAGGGCCAACTGGGCGGCCAGGCGATTATCCGAGGTGTGCAGGAACACGTAGGGGGTGCGGCCTTCTTCGATCCACCCAGCGACTTTTTCCACCCACGGCACCAGGAATGGGTCGTTGGCTTCCAGTTCTGGATGACCGATAAAACGCACTTGGGGAAACCGCGTCAGTGCCGCCGGCCGGGTTGGCACCTTGGGCTTTTTCGATTGGGCGTGCAGCACGGCGGCCGATGTAGACGTGCAACTGAACAACGCACGCGGGTCCAGGCAGATGCGCTCAACGCCCCGGTCCCGTAACAAGCGGTTAAGCATGCGCTCGGCGTCGCCTTTGGCGAAGAATTCCGAATGACGCACTTCCACCGCCACGGGCCGCTCAAGGCCATCAATGAAGCCTGCCAACTCCCCCAGACGCTGCGGTGTGAACGTCGCGGGCAACTGCAACCACAGCGGCGAGACCCGTTCACCCAGAGGGCTCATCAAACCCACAAAGCTTTCGGCAGCCGGTAGCTGCTCAATCAGGTTGCCGCTGTGGCTGATATCACCGGGAAACTTGGCCGTGAAACGGAAATCGTCGGGCATGATTTCAGCCCAGCGTTGCACCGTGGCGGCCGAGGGTCGTGCATAGAACGTGGTGTTGCCTTCAACGGCGTTGAAGACCTGGGAGTAGAGCGCGAGGTAGTCGCTGGAACGGGCATCGGCGGGGTACAGGTACTCGCGCCAGGCGTTTTCACTCCAGGACGGGCAACCGAGGTAGTAAGGCAGGCGCATCAGATGTGGATGTCGAGGCCCAGCACTTCCATATCCCATTCGACAAAACCGGCGGTGGTCAGGTAGCTGGCCAGGGCGGTGGCGACGCTTTTGCTCATGGAGCGCGGGAAGACCATGTCTTGCTGACGGGCGGGAAGACCGCTGATACGGGCTTGAGCGTTGGCTTGGGCGTCGGACTGGACCTCGATGAAGTCCGGCGAATCCTCGACAGACTCGTCTACCGTGACGTTTGCCTTACGCGGCTTGCGCTTGATTGGGTAGGACTGTGAGGAAAAGCCATCAATACGCATGGGCGCGAACTCGCTATCAGTAATGGCATTTTGGCAGCATCATCCGTGGTGCGCAAATGCTCTGGTGATAACTAGAACACATAATTTGAAAAAGGTTTAAAACGGGGGGCAAATTCTGACGATTGGTGAATTTAGCCCCAAATTGCCATCATTTTTGACGTCAAATAATTCCGCGTTCGGCCTTCGTCTGAGCGACCTTATCGCGCAGGTAAACAGGGGCCGCCTCGTCTGCAGGAATCGCCTCTCCCCGATCAAATGCAAAACGCGCAAGTGCCAGCAAATCTTCAGCATGCGGCAACATCGCAGCGTCCTGGCCAATCAACGGCACCGCGATGCGCTCGCCGTAACCCCAACCGGTGCCAGCACCGAACCAGTCACCACTGGCATCACCCGGCAATACGGACGACTCAGGCGGCTGCACGGCTTCTACACCCACCAGGCGCATCTCGCCTGCCGTTTCGCGGTAGCAACCCCAATACACCTCATCCATGCGTGCATCGATAGCCGCCGCAACCTGATGAACGCCATGTTCACGCAAGGCACGCTGGGCCAGTACGGCCAGGTTGGACACCGGCAATACCGGGCGTTCCAGCGCAAACGCCAGACCCTGCACCACACCGATGGCAATACGCACACCGGTAAACGCACCCGGACCACGGCCGAAGGCGATGGCATCCACCGCGGCCAGCGTAGTGCCGGCGTCTTCCAACAGTTGCTTGATCATTGGCAACAGCTTCTGCGCGTGCAGACGCGGGATCACCTCGTAGTGGCTCGTGACCTTGCCATCGTGCAGCAGGGCAACGGAGCAAGCTTCAGTCGCGGTGTCCAGGGCCAGCAGGGTGCTCATCGGTGTGGGTGTCCAAGTCGAAAAAAAGTGCGCCAGTATAAACAACAACGGCCCGCAAGCGGGCCGTTATCCGTGAAGCCGGTGGAGCGATCAGCTCAGTGCTTGCAGCACTTTGGCCGTGATCGCTTCAACCGAGCCGACGCCAGGAATGTGGCTGTACTTCGGCTTGCCCTGGGCAGCGGACAGCTTCTGGTAGAAGTCCACCAGCGGTTTGGTCTGCGAATGATAGACCGACAGGCGATGACGCACGGTTTCTTCGGTATCGTCTTTACGCTGTACCAGGTCTTCGCCGGTCACATCGTCCTTGCCTTCCACTTTTGGTGGGTTGTAGACGGTGTGGTACACGCGGCCCGAGGCTTCGTGAACGCGACGACCGGCAATGCGCTGGACGATCTCTTCATCTTCCACCGCGATTTCAACCACGGCATCCAGCTCAACGCCGGCCTTTACCAGGGCTTCAGCCTGGGGAATGGTGCGAGGGAAGCCGTCGAACAGGAAACCGTTCTTGCAGTCTTCCTGGCTGATGCGTTCCTTGACCAGGTTGATGATCAAGTCATCGGACACCAGGCCACCGCTGTCCATCACGCTCTTGGCGATCAGGCCCAGCTCGGTGCCGGCCTTGACCGCCGCACGCAGCATGTCGCCAGTGGAGATTTGTGGAATGCCGAATTTTTCAGTGATGAACTTTGCCTGAGTACCTTTACCGGCCCCGGGAGCTCCCAGCAGAATGACGCGCATTGATGTGCTCCTCAATTTTTTATAGAGATGATGCTCGGATTCGCCGCGTGGGGCCAATCGCCTAAAAATAGAATTCGGGCCGCCCAAACGGCCAAAGGCTGATCAAGATACACAGCAGGCCTTAACCACACAAGCCGCCAAAAGTCGCAGGAACCCGCGCAGGGCATGCGTCATAGGTAGGGTGTGCCTGAGTGCAACCCGGCCCCATAAATGCCGACTGCCCTTTTCAGGGCAGCCGCTGCGGTTTATCTGCAAGCCATTGAGAACACGCAAAAAACCTTAACCGGTGTTACGCAAACCCGCAGCAATACCCGCCACGGAGACCAGCAGCGCCTGTTCCAGAGGGCTGTCCTGCGCCGCTTCCTGCTGGCGTGAACGCGCCAGCAACTCGGCCTGCAGCAAGTGCAGGGGGTCGAGGTAGGTGTTGCGCAGGCGGATGAACTCCAGGGTGTCCGGGCTATGGGCCAGTAGTTGCGACTGGCCGGTCAGGCCAAGCACCACGCTGCACGCCTGCGACAATAGGTCGCGCAGATGCGCACCCAATGGCAGCAGGTCCGGCTGCACCAGCCGCTCGTCATACAGGCGGGCGATATCGGCATCCGCCTTGGCCAACACCATTTCCAGCATGTCGATGCGGGTACGGAAGAATGGCCACTGTTCACGCATCTGCCCCAGCAACTCGCCTTCGCCGCGCTCCAGGGCCTTGCTCAGCGCTGCCTCCCAGCCAAGCCAGGCGGGCAGCATCAGGCGGGTCTGTGTCCAGCCGAAGATCCACGGGATCGCGCGCAGGCTTTCAATCCCGCCCGCACGACGCTTGGCCGGGCGACTGCCCAAGGGCAAGCGACCCAGCTCCTGTTCCGGCGTGGATTGGCGGAAATACTCGACGAACTGCGGATTTTCCCTCACCACGGCGCGGTAAGCGCTGACACCGTCTGCCGCCAATTCATCCATCAAATGGCGCCAGGCCGGCTCCGGCGGCGGCGGTGGCAGCAGCGTCGCCTCCAACACAGCAGCCAGATAAAGGTTGAGGTTCTGCTCAGCGATATCCGGCAGGCCGAACTTGAAGCGGATCATCTCGCCTTGTTCGGTGGTGCGAAACCGCCCCGCCACCGAACCCGGTGGCTGCGACAGGATTGCCGCGTGAGCCGGGCCGCCGCCACGGCCGACGGTGCCGCCGCGACCATGGAACAACAGCAACTCCACCTGTTGCTCGCGGCAGATATCCACCAGACGCTCCTGCGCCCGGTACTGCGCCCACGCGGCGGCGGTGGTGCCGGCGTCCTTGGCCGAGTCCGAGTAGCCGATCATCACTTCCTGCGGGCCCTGCAAACGCGCACGATAGCCGGGCAACAGCAACAGTTGCTCGATCACCGGGCCGGCGTTATCCAGGTCGGCGAGGGTTTCGAACAGCGGCACTACGCGCATCGGCCGCTGCACGCCCGACTCTTTAAGCAGCAGTTGCACCGCCAAAACGTCCGACGCAGCACCGGCCATGGAAATGACATACGAACCCAAGGATGCAGCCGGTGCGGCGGCGACTTCCTTACAGGTGTTGAGCACCTCGGCAGTGTCCGCTGACGGTTTGAAATAGCCCGGCAGCAGCGGTCGACGGTTGGCCAGCTCCTTCATCAGGAAGCTGATGCGCATCTCTTCGTTCCAGTCCTCGTAACGACCCAGGCCAAGGTAGTCGGTGATTTCGGTCATGGCGGCCGAATGACGGCTGGAATCCTGACGCACATCCAAGCGCACCAGGAACAGACCGAACGTCACCGCACGGCGCAGGCAGTCGAGCAACGGGCCATCGGCGATCACGCCCATGCCGCATTCGTGCAGCGACTGGTAGCACAGCTCCAGCGGCTCCAGCAGGTCGCGGTTGTTCTGCAATACCTCGGCCGGCGCCGGGGTGCTACTGCTCAACGCGGTATGTGCCCACTGCCGTGTAGCGCGCAGGCGTTCGCGCAGTTGCTTGAGCAAGGCGCGATAAGGCTCGACGCTATCACCGACCTTGGCCTGCAACGCCGGACTGGCTTGCTGCATCGACAGCTCGGAGGCCAAATGATCGATATCGCGCAAGTACAGATCGGCGGCCATCCAGCGCGCCAGCAGCAGCACTTCGCGGGTGACCGGCGCCGTGACATTCGGGTTGCCGTCACGGTCGCCGCCCATCCACGACGCAAAGCGGATCGGCGCCGCTTCCAGGGGCAAACGCAAGCCGGTGGCGGCGTGCAGCGCTTGGTCAGCCTTGCGCAGATAGTTGGGGATCGCGTGCCACAGCGAGTGCTCGATCACTGCAAAGCCCCACTTGGCTTCGTCCACGGGCGTGGGTCGGGTGCGGCGGATTTCTTCGGTGTGCCAGGCTTCGGCGATCAAACGTTGCAGGCGCTGGCGGATCTGCTCGCGCTCAGCCGTGGTGAGGTCGCGGTGATCCTGGGCCGCCAGTTGCGCGGCGATGGCATCGTATTTCTGGATCAGGGTGCGGCGCGCCACTTCGGTGGGGTGGGCGGTGAGGACCAGTTCGATCTCCAGGCGCCCCAACTGACGGGCCAGGGATTCGTTGCTATGGCCTTCGCTTTGCAGGCGCGCCAGCAATTCGGGTAAGACGCGGGACTCGAACGGTGCCGGCTGCGACTCATCACGCCGGTGGATCAATTGGTACTGCTCGGCAATGTTGGCCAGGTTGAGGAACTGGTTGAAGGCACGGGCCACCGGCAACAGTTCGTTTTCCTGCAACTGGTTGAGGCTGGTGCTCAGTTCATCGCCGGCACCGCGCCGGTCAGCCTTGGCGCCTTTGCGGATCTGCTCGATCTTGTCGAGGAAATCATCGCCATACTGCTCTCGAATGGTGTTGCCCAACAGTTCACCCAGCAGGTGAACATCCTCACGCAAGCGTGCATCGATATCACTCATCAGCCAATCTCCAGCCAGAAATCCGGGACGCGCAGGTTTGCCAGAGTGCCGCCAGCCTCGATTTATGACAAGACTTTAAACCTTGTGAGTTGCAGCTAGTCTCAAGGATAAGTCGTCGCGTTTATCCGCGCAGGCGACTGGACACTCATCACCGCCTGCTAAAAGCGGGCTTCATTGAGGTTGCCATGAAAATTCGAGAACTGGCCCAGCATTGGGAAGAGAACGCCAAGGGTCGCTTGACCAAGACCGAGTACGCCATCCACCTGGATATGGAGTCCGCCGCGCGGCTGGCGGCCATTACCGAGATGTACCCCAAGCGCCACCCCGAAGAATTGCTCGGTGAGTTGATCGGCGCAGCGCTTGAAGAGCTGGAAGCCAGCTTCCCCTACATCAAGGGCCAGCACGTCATTGCCACCGATGAAGAAGGCGACCCCCTTTACGAGGACGTCGGCCCTACCCCACGCTTTCTGACGCTGTCGCGCCGTTATCTGCATGATCTGTCAGCGAGCAGCGACGAACAGAAACACTGACTCAACCCCACCAACCCCCTGTATTCCGGGCTCCTAAAGGGCCCGGCGTACCCCTGCGCAACGCAGAAGTTCCAACTTTTTACGCTGACCAACCAGTCAGATATTTTTTTAGGCAAATCGCCATCTTCTCTGAACTTTTGAAAAAAGCCTCCGGTCACAGCCAGTAAGCCATCACTTGGAACGGTCGTTTTAAAGGGCAATTTGCGCATCAGTGCCAAGCCCGCCGCCGCAGACCAGTGACATGGATTTTGATGTTTTTCAGGAGTTATCCAATGGAGTTGAAGACGATGAAGACCAGCACTGCCAAATCCTCGTTTAACCACCTGCGCGGGCTCAAATTGGCCGCGCTGGCAATCGGCACCAGCTTCGTTCTTGCGGGCTGCGCCGGCAATCCTCCGACCGAGCAGTACGCCGTCACCCAGTCCGCGGTAAACAGCGCTGTCAGCGCTGGAGGTACTGAGTACGCGGCTGTGGAAATGAAGTCGGCCCAGGACAAGCTCAAGCAAGCCGAGATTGCCATGCACGACAAGAACTACGACGAAGCCCGCCGCCTGGCTGAACAAGCCGAGTGGGACGCCCGCGTCGCAGAGCGCAAGGCCCAGGCCGCCAAGGCTGAACAGGCTGTGAAGGATTCCCAAAAGGCTGTTGATGAGTTGCGTAAGGAAGGCATGCGTCCAGCTGCTATCCAGCAGAAGTAAGACGCTTCCTGTGACCCAATCGCACCCGATAAAGAATTGAAAGGACGACACGACTATGCGTAAACAATTGATGATCCCTGCCCTGCTGGCGATGAGCGTTGCACTGGCGGCCTGCTCCACCCCGCCAAACGCGAACCTGGAAAACGCGCGGACCAACTTCTCCTCCCTGCAGACCAACCCGCAAGCCACCAAGCTCGCGGCCCTGGAAACCAAGGACGCCAGCGAATGGCTGGACAAGGCTGACAAGGCCTACCGCGACAAGGAAGACCAGAAGAAAGTCGACCAACTGGCCTACCTGACCAACCAGCGCGTTGAAGTGGCCAAAGACACCATCGTGCTGCGTGAATCCGAAGCCAAGCTGAAAAACGCCGGCGACGAACGTGCCCGTGCGTTGCTGGATGCCCGCGATGCGCAGATCAAGCAACTTCAGGACAGCCTGAACGCCAAGCAGACCGATCGCGGCACGCTGGTAACCTTCGGTGACGTGCTGTTCGCCACCAACAAATCTGACCTGAAATCCAGCGGCCTGGTGAACATCACCAAGCTGGCTCAGTTCCTGCGCGATAACCCGGACCGTAAAGTGATCGTCGAAGGCTACACCGACAGCACCGGTTCCGATTCGTACAACCAAAGCCTGTCCGAGCGTCGTGCCGCTTCGGTACAACGTGCACTGGCTCAACAAGGCGTGGATATCTCGCGCATCGTGACCCAGGGTTACGGCAAGGAATACCCGGTTGCCGACAACGGCAGCGTCTCGGGCCGTGCCATGAACCGCCGCGTTGAAGTGACCATCTCCAACGACAACCAGCCCGTCAAGCCACGGTCTTCCGTTGCCAACTGATTGATTGGCGTTGGATAAGAAAACCCACCTCACGGTGGGTTTTTTTTCGGCTCGTCAAACTGGATAGTGCGATTCGTGTCCTCGGCTGGCATTTCAATCTTCGCGCTCGCTTGCTCGTCCCTGCCTTGATCGCGCTTGTACCTGCGAGCGGCTTCCTGTTCCAGCGCCACATGCTGCCTTGCCATGGCCAACATGTTTTCCAATACAGGAATATGTATTTTCATCCTCGACCCAATCTATGTAGGTAGCCACTTTTTATGTGGCATTTAAGTCGAACCGGTTCCAGACATTTCCATTTCATCTGCATGACGTGCGACACCCTGTAGTACGCCACTCACGTCGTTACAGGCTGAATAGCGGATTGCGCACGCAAAAACCGCCCCGAAAGGGCGGTTTTCGAGAGGTGGCGTTTAACCGCCGACCTTGCCTGTGCCCTGGGTCTCCGGCATTTGGATCTGGCCCTGACCCTGGCCGCCACCTTGGCCATCCTGCGCGCCTTGATCGCCTTGCGCACCCTGCCCACCTTGAGCTTTTTGGGCGAGCAGTTTCTCCAACAGTTTCATCAGTTCGTCGAGGCCTCCTCCGCCCTCGCTGCCCTGGCCGCCTTTAGCACCTTGTGATTGCATCTCTTTGATTTTGCTTTGAACGTCCTTGATCTGCTGATCCAGCCCCTGGTTCTGTTGAGGGCCACCGGCGACCTGCCCACCACCGCCCATGCTGCCTACACCCGGCATTGCGTTTATACCCGCCATATTTGCTCACTCCAGCGTCATGAAAAAATGGACCGATTGGTAAATCCAATCAGTCCATGATCTGTGGTGAGCACGGCAGGCGGGTTCCGGCGTGCCGAGCGGCTTATCAGTGTTAAATCATTAGTCGGCACGCAAAACGGAGCTTTCCCACACCGGCAAAAACCGCATTCACTGCTGCAATTGCGGGGTTTCCTGCCCCATGCATCGCACAGCCTGCTTCTTGTTGTTCACCAACACGCCGCTGAGGCCTTTCTGCTCGGTGTCGAACATCACCAACACACCATCCACGCACTGCGCCACTTGCGCGGCCGGGGTCAGGGAGATCTTGTAGTCCTCGCCCGGCACCGTCTTGAGCATGGTGAAATCGCTGAGCAGCAGGGCATCTTCCGGCTTGGCAAAGTGCAGGTAACCGTAGAACCACAGGCAACCGACGGTGCCGATGATGGTGCCGATGCCGGTAAGGATCAGCGGGATCATGTTGCGTTCTTCGCTCATTGCGGGCTCTCTGATGAATCAACTTTAGGAAAGTTCGGAATCTCGCCCAGGCGGCGCAAGCCGTTGAAGTGCTGCGGGTCGTCCAGGTAGCGCAGCATCACCGTTTGCCAGGTCTTGTCGGCAAAGGTCTGCACATGTCCGCCCCGGGTCAACTGCAGCACCCGGGGTGGTGGCGCGGCCTGGTAGAGGCGGATGCCATTGGCCACGGGCACGATCGGGTCGTCCAGGCTGTGGAACAACAGCTTCGGCACGCCCGTCAGTTGGGGCATGGCATATATTGCGCTGTCTGCGTCCGGCACCAGCCAGGACAGGGGCACCTGGAACGGCCATGTTAACCAGGAGGTGCTCAGGGCGAATTGTCCTACGTCACGATAACTGGCGGGGACGCCGTCCAACACCAGGGCCTTGAGCTGGGATTGGCGCTCCGGATGAGCAGCCAGGTAACGCACCGCCAATGCCCCGCCCAGGCTTTGGCCTAGAACGATCAGCGGCTGGCCCTGGGTTTCCGGCGCCTGGTCTATCCAACTGAACGCCGCGTCCACATCCTGATAGATCGCCGGCAGCGAGGGTTTGCCTTCCGACAAGCCATAGCCGCGATAGTCCAGCAACAGCACTTGGTAGCCTTGCTCGGGCAGCCACCAACTGCCGCCCAGGTGCCAGGCCAGGTTGCCGCCGTTGCCATGCAAATGCAGCACCGTGCCCTTGAGCGGCACACCGGGCTTGGCCGGCAACCACCAGGCATGGAGTTTCACGCCGTCGGCGGTGGTCAAGCTAACGTCGCGGTAGTGCAGGTGGGCTTTTTCCGGCGTGAACGGCAGGCCGGGCTCGGGGTAGAACAGCAGCGAGCTGCAGCCGTTCAATGTGAGTAGCAGGCACAGAATGCCGAGGATTCTCATCCGTTGAAGCCTCGCGAATACCACGGTTTAAAGGATATTGGAGTAATCCGCCTCGATCCGATCCAGGCTCAAATGGTTGAGGAAGTTGGAGAAGCACATCCAAGCCGCCAGTGCGTTCATATCGCGGAACTGCTCCGGCAGGTACTTGGGCGGCACGACCAGGCCTTCATCCACCAGTTGGCGCAGGGTGCGCATGTCTTCCAGGGTGGTCTTGCCGCAGAACAGAAGCGGCACTTGTTCCAGCTTGCCTTTGCGTACGGCGAGCTGGATGTAGTTGTAGACCATGATGAAGCCCTTGAGGTAGGACAGGTCCTTGGTAAACGGCAGACCGTTTGGCACCGAGCCCCGGAATACGCGACTGGCGTTGCCGTAGCTTTCGGCCATCTCAAAGCCTTGTTCGCGGAAGAACTCGAACACCTGCAGGAAGTCGGCGCCCTCCTCCACCATATGGATGGCGCGGGTGCGGTTGGTCAGCTTGCGCAGTCGACTTGGGTAGGAAGCGAAGGTGATGATTTCCATCAGGATCGCCAGGCCTTCCTGGGTCACGGTGGATGACGGCGGGCCTTTGGACAGGAAGGTGCAGATCGGCTGGTTCTGGCCGTTGAGGGTGGTGCCGACATGCACCAGGCCTTCGTGCACTTCCAGGGCGCGCACGTCGCGGTCGTTGAACATCGCGTCGGCGCGGATCTTGATATAGTCGGCTCCCGCCGCCGCGTCAGCGACGATACCGTCGGACTCGAATACGCGGATGGTCTCTTCGGCCTCGCCAAACACTTTGTTCAAGCGAGTTTGCAGCAGGGCGACGGCGTCCTTGGCAGTGAGGGTCTTGGCCTCGTCCTTCAAGTCGCCACGACCGTCGATGTTGTTCAGGTAGTCCGAAAGCATCAAGCCCAGGTCAGCCAGGGTCGGGTCGCCGGCGTGGAACGCATCGGAAGCCGCGCCGTAAAGCTCTTGGGAAATCAGGCCGAAATCCTCGGTACCGCGTGCTTCAAGCATGCGCACCACCATGCGGTATTCCTTGCACATGCGGCGCATGATCTGCCCGACCGGGCTGAACTGCCCGAGGCGACGGGTGATATCGCGCTCGATGTTCTGGAACTCCAGCTTCACCGCGCTGGAGTCGAACGACAGCGGCCGGTTGAGGTAGTAGTCGCGGCTCACCGCCGGCATTTCCTTGCCCTTGGCTTTGAGGAACCCCTGGCGAATGGTGTCGTCCCACTTCACGGCATCGAGGACGCGAATCGGTGTTTGCGCCAGCACAATGCGATCAGACAAGGTGCGTATCGTCTGCTGGTAATCGTCCACCCGGAGCTTCCTCTTTAAACGTTATTTGCCCGCGCGCTGGTAGCGCACGGCTTCCACGAATACATCGGCGTTAGCCGGATCATCCAGGTAGGCAAACACCTGGTCCAAGGGGCTGTCCACCAATACGCCAGCCCCTTCGACGGTCTCCACGGTACTGCCGTGCAACGCCTTTTGGCCGATGGCTTGATGGATCTGCTCCAGATCGAGGTTGTAGACCACCAATTCATGCTTTTCGTTGATTTCGAAGCCCGCCAGGATGAAGTTCCCGCCGAGCTTGGCCGGCAGCGGCGCCGACAAATACCAGCGGCTGCCATGGCGCGAAACGCTGAACAGGTACTCATCACGCTGGCCCGGCTTGGCTGTAGGGTAGCTCACGGCTTTGTAACGGTGTTTACCCACGGCTGTGATGTGCAAGTTGAGCGGCTCGCCCCAGGCATTTTTGCTCGACCACTGACCTAGCAGGGCCTGCGGCGCGGCGTCATGGGCCGGTAGCGGGTCCTTGAAGGTCACCAGGCAACCGCTCAGCAGCAGGAACGACAAGGCGATTACCACCACACGCCAGGTTTTCATTGGACATCCCCCGGTGTCAGACCGAGGCCAACACCAAATGCATGTAACGCTTGAGGATCTCAAGCATCTCTTCACCGGTCAGAGGCTCTGCGCCGCCCAGCAGGCCCTGATATTCCATCCGACTGATTATCGCCGTCAACACTTTGGCATCCTGTTGTGGCTCGCGGGAGCCCAGCACCTGGAAAAACTGCCCGGTGCCCTGCAACAGAATCTGCTGGTGTGAGCGTACCAACTCGGCCAGACGCGGGTTGAGCAAGGCTTCCTGGCGGAACGCCTGCTCGGCCATCAGGTGCTCACGACGGTTGGTCAGTTGGCGCAAGACGTAGTCGGCGGTCAGGCGCGCAATGTCATCAGCCAGTTGCGAGCGTGATTGTGGACTGCCATCGCCATAGGCGACCATCTCGCGCAGCAGGCCCTCGTTGCGCACCCACAACTTGCCCATGAACGCGGCGCTGCGTTCGACGTATTGGGCGAAGGTATCGGTGAGCAGGTCATCGATATCCTTGAAATAGTAGGTAGTGGCCGACAACGGCACCCCCGCCTCCGCCGCCACTGCTCGATGACGAACGGCCCGTACACCATCGCGCACTACAATGCGCATGGCTGCATCGAGGATGTCTTGCCTGCGCTGCTCGCTACCCCGACGGCTGGCCTTGCGGCCCTGGTACTGGACGCTTTCAGCCACGGCAGCGGCAATGCCGGCGGCGCCTTCTTGAGCGGTTACGCGGTTCACGACTCACATCCTTGAATAGATCAAAACCTGGCGCTGTTTGCTTGACGCTTATTGACGCCACATAAAAAAGCCGCCTTATAAAAGGCGGCTTCGGATTTCGCTTCGGTTACGCTTGCGGCCGCATGTGCGGGAACAAGATCACGTCGCGGATCGACGGCGAGTTGGTCAACAGCATCACCAGACGGTCGATGCCGATACCTTCACCGGCCGTTGGCGGCATGCCGTATTCCAGGGCGCGGACGAAGTCGGCATCGTAGTGCATGGCTTCGTCGTCACCGGCGTCCTTGTCGGCCACCTGGGCCATGAAGCGCTCGGCCTGGTCTTCCGCGTCGTTCAACTCGGAGTAGGCGTTGGCGATTTCGCGGCCGCCGATGAACAGCTCGAAACGGTCGGTGACGTTCGGGTTGTCATCGTTGCGACGGGCCAGCGGCGACACTTCGAACGGGTACTGGGTAATGAAGTGCGGCTGCTCCAGCTTATGCTCGACCAGCTCTTCGAAAATCATTACCTGCAGTTTGCCCAGGCCTTCGAAGCCCAGCACCTTGGCACCGGCTTTCTTGGCGATGGCACGGGCCTTGTCGATATCGTTCAGGTCGTCAGCAGTCAACTCAGGGTTGTACTTGAGGATCGAATCGAACACCGACAGACGCACGAACGGCTCGCCGAAGTGGAACACCTTGTCGCCGTACGGCACGTCGGTGCTGCCCAGGACCAGCTGCGCCAGTTCGCGGAACAGTTCTTCGGTCAGGTCCATGTTGTCTTCGTAATCGGCGTAGGCCTGGTAGAACTCCAACATGGTGAATTCTGGGTTGTGACGAGTAGAAACGCCTTCGTTACGGAAGTTGCGGTTGATCTCGAACACTTTTTCGAAGCCGCCCACAACAAGACGCTTGAGGTACAGCTCCGGCGCGATACGCAGGAACATTTCCATGTCCAGCGCGTTGTGGTGGGTTTCGAACGGCTTGGCTGCGGCACCACCCGGGATGGTTTGCAGCATCGGGGTTTCCACTTCCAGGAAGTCGCGCTGCATCAGGAAGGTACGGATGTGCGCGATCACTTGCGAGCGCACACGGAAGGTGTGGCGCACGTCTTCGTTGACGATCAGGTCAACGTAGCGCTGGCGGTAGCGCTGTTCGGTGTCGGTCAGGCCGTGGTGCTTGTCCGGCAGCGGGCGCAGCGACTTGGTCAGCAGGCGCACGTTGGTCATTTCCACATACAGGTCGCCCTTGCCGGAACGGGCCAGGGTGCCTTCGGCGGCGATGATGTCGCCCATGTCCCAGGTTTTCACCGAGGCCAGGGTTTCTTCCGGCAAGGTCTTGCGGTTGACGTAGACCTGGATGCGACCGGTCATGTCCTGGATCACCATGAACGAGCCACGGTTGAGCATGATGCGACCTGCCACCTTGACCGGGATCGCAGCCTCTGCCAGCTCTTCCTTGGTCTTGTCCGCGTACTGCTTCTGCAAGGCATCGCAGTAGTTTTCGCGGCGGAAGTCGTTGGGGAAGGCATTGCCCTTGGCGCGCTCGGCAGCAAGCTTTTCCTTGCGCAGGGCGATCAGGGAGTTTTCTTCCTGTTGCAGGGCCTGGTCGAGTTGTTGGTCGCTCATGTCTTTAAATTTTCCATCACAGAATTGGGGTGTTACAGGCCTGATTTCAGGCTGGCTTCCAGATACTCGTCGATGTCGCCATCGAGCACCTTGTCACAGTCACTGCGTTCGATGTTAGTGCGCAGATCCTTGATCCGCGACGCATCGAGCACATAAGAGCGGATCTGGTGACCCCAGCCGATATCCGACTTGGTGTCTTCCAGCGCTTGTGACGCGGCGTTGCGTTTCTGCATTTCCTGCTCGTACAACTTGGCCCGCAGCATTTTCATGGCGGTGTCTTTGTTGGCGTGCTGGGAACGTTCGTTCTGGCAGCTGACCACGGTGTTGGTCGGTACGTGGGTGATACGGACGGCCGAGTCGGTGGTGTTTACGTGCTGACCACCGGCACCGGAGGAGCGGTAGGTGTCGATGCGCAGGTCGGCCGGGTTGATCTCGATCTCGACTTTGTCGTCGATCTCTGGCGAGACGAACACCGCAGAGAACGAAGTGTGGCGACGGTTGCCGGAGTCGAACGGGCTCTTGCGTACCAGGCGGTGTACGCCGATCTCGGTGCGCAACCAGCCAAAGGCGTATTCGCCCTTGATGTGCACGGTCGCGCCCTTGATACCGGCAACTTCACCGGCGGACAGTTCCATGATGGTCGCTTCGAAACCGCGTTTGTCTGCCCAGCGCAGGTACATGCGCAGCAGGATGTTGGCCCAGTCCTGGGCCTCGGTGCCACCGGAACCGGCCTGGATGTCCAGGTAAGCGTTGTTCGGGTCCATCTCGTGGCTGAACATGCGGCGGAATTCGAGTTTGGCGAGGTTTTCCTCTAGACGGGCCAGTTCGGCGACAACATCGCCCACTGCGCCTTCGTCGTTTTCTTCGACGGCCATGTCCAGCAGGTCACGGCAATCGGCCAGACCGGTGTTCAGTTCGTCGAGGGTATCGACGATCTGCGCCAGCGCAGCGCGCTCGCGGCCCAGTTCCTGGGCGTATTCAGGTTTGTTCCAGACAGCAGGATCTTCAAGCTCGCGATTGACTTCGGTCAGACGCTCATGCTTTTGATCGTAGTCAAAGATACCCCCGAATAGTTTCGGAGCGCTCGGACAGGTCCTTGATGGTGTTAAGGATCGGGTTGATTTCCATGGCGGGCAGCACTCGTTGGCGAACTTTTGAAAGCCGGCGAGTATAACGGGAAATGGGGGGGAGCGGCAGTCCGCTGGGCGAAAAGGCGTGGGGTTGGGGTGGGTTGGGTTATACGGGGGACATATCCATTGCTGCGGTAACGGCCGCTATTGGTTCCGCTCTTACAGCGGCTCACTTTTGAAAAGAGCCCAAAAGTAAGCAAAAGGCTCTTGCCCCAACACTCGGCACCTCGCCTAAGCTCGGTGTGCCCGTAATCCGACAGTGATTTGGGGGGCCGCCGCCACGCGCCATCCATGGCGCGGGGCGGCTAAACCGGCATCCCTGCCGGTTTACCCCCCAAATCCCTGCCGAATTCCGGCCAGCGTGTTTGACGGGGCGCCTAAGATCAAAATCAAGATCTAAAGCAAAGCCAGAGCCAGAGCTGAATTGGATCTGCCAGTTAAAAACTGTTACCTATGTGCGTGAACTGATTTGTAACCCATGTGGGTGAGTCATACCGGCGAAGCGTTTTTGGTTACTTTTTGCGCTTTTCAAAAAGTGACCCGCTGTAAGAGCGGAACCAATAGCAGCCGTTACCGAAGCAACGGATATGTACTCAAAAACGCGCTACTCAATCCCCACCTGATTCCGCCCATTATGCTTAGCCGTATACAACCCCTTATCCGCCGCCAAGATCACCTGCCGGCAATCCGTCCCCTGCTGCGGCGTCATGGTCGACAACCCAATGCTAATCGTCAGGCTCGACCCCTCAGTCGGCGCGTTATGCGGAATCTTCAACGCAGCCACCGCCATGCGCAGCTTCTCAGCCACCAACCGCGCACCGCCCGGCGAGGTATTAGGCAGCACCAGGGCAAACTCCTCCCCTCCATAGCGCGCCGGCAAATCCGAAGGCCGACTGCTCGCCTCACGAATGGTCGCCGCCACCTTGCGCAAGGCTTCGTCACCCTCAACGTGCCCAAAACTGTCGTTATAGGTCTTGAAGAAATCCACATCAATCATCAACAACGACAACTGAGTCTGATCACGCATGGCCCGACGCCACTCCAGCTCCAGGTATTCATCAAAGTGACGACGGTTGGACAACCCGGTCAGGCCATCGGAGTTCATCAGCCGTTGCAGTACCAGATTGGTGTCCAGCAACTGTTGCTGGCTGACCCGCAGCGCACGATAAGCCGCATCCCGCTGCAACAGGGTCATGTAGGACCGCGAGTGGTAGCGAATGCGCGCCACCAATTCGATGTTGTCCGGCAGCTTGACCAGGTAATCATTGGCCCCGGCAGAAAAAGCCGCGCTCTTGATCAGCGGATCTTCTTTGGTGGACAACACGATAATCGGGATATTCGCGGTGGCCGGGTGATTGCGGTATTCGCGCACCAAGGTCAGGCCGTCGAGGCCGGGCATCACCAGATCCTGCAGGATCACGGTCGGCTTGATGCGGATCGCCTGGGCAATCGCCTGGTGTGGGTCGGCGCAGAAGTGGAAGTCGATATTTTCTTCATGGGCCAGGCCGCGTCGCACGGCTTCGCCGATCATGGCCTGGTCGTCGACCAGCAAAACCATGGCGGCATTTTCGTCGGTCTTGATGTCGTCGATCTGTAAATCATTCATGTGCAGTCACCTGAATTACTACCTGCCAGCCAGCACCGCGGGAGGTCATGTTCATTTTGCAAAGACCTCCAGCAATCGGGGCGCAATTCTATCCAGTGGGCGAATTTCAACAGCAGCATCAATTGCCGCCGCCGCTTTGGGCATGCCATACACCGCCGAGCTTTGCTGATCCTGGGCGATGGTCAAATAACCTTGTTCACGCAGCAACTTGAGGCCCTGGGCCCCGTCACGCCCCATGCCGGTCAGCAGCACGCCGACGGCATCGCCATTCCAATGGCTGGCCACGCTTTCGAAAAACACGTCGATCGAAGGCCGGTAAATCTCGTTCACCGGCTCTGCGGTATAGGCCAGCGTGCCATTTTTCAGCAAACGAATGTGGTGGTTGGTGCCGGCCAGCAGCACCACGCCACTTTGCGGGGGTTCGCCTTCACGGGCCAGGCGCACCGGCAGGCCGGAGGCGCTGCCCAGCCACTCGGCCATGCCGGCGGCAAACACTTGGTCCACATGCTGCACCAGCACAATGGCGGCGGGAAAGTCCCGGGGCAAGCCCTTGAGCAGGATTTCCAGGGCAGCCGGACCTCCGGCCGATGAACCGATGGCCACCAGGCTCTGGCGTTTACCGGTCATTCGCGGCGCAACGGTTTCGGCACGTACGCGGCTGCCGCGCTGGCCGATCAGCCAGCCGATATTGAGGATCTTGCGCAGCAGCGGCGCCGCTGCATCCTTGGGGTTACCCACGCCGAGGGGCGGTGTGTCCACCACGTCCAACGCGCCGTGGCCCATGGCTTCAAATACCCGGCTGACGTTGGCCTGGCGGTCGACGGTCACAATCACAATGGCGCATGGGGTCTCGGCCATGATTTGGCGGGTGGCTTCCACGCCGTCCATCACCGGCATGATCAGGTCCATCAGGATCAGGTCCGGCGTCAGCTCGGCACAGCGCTGCACCGCTTCGAGGCCATTGGCGGCCACCCAGACCACTTGATGCGCGGGCTCGAAGCTCAAGGCGCGGCGCAAGGCCTCCACTGCCAGGGGCATGTCATTGACGATCGCAATCCTCATGCCCGCGCGCCTCCGATCAGTTCCACCACGGCATCCAGCAGGGCATCATCATGGAAACTGGCTTTGGCTAAATAATAGTCGGCGCCGGCGTCCAGTCCACGACGTCGGTCTTCTTCGCGATCCTTGTAGGACACCACCATCACCGGCAGCGATTGCAGGCGACTGTCTCGGCGCAAGAGTGTGACCAATTCAATACCGTCCATACGAGGCATATCAATATCAGTGATCAACAGGTCAAAGTCTTCGGAGCGCAAGGCGTTCCAGCCGTCCATGCCATCGACCGCCACGGCCACTTCATAACCACGATTAAGTAACAATTTACGTTGCAGTTCACGCACGGTCAGCGAGTCGTCCACCACCAACACGCGTTTACGCGGTGCCTCAGTGGCTTGTTGGCTACGCCGCGCGATACGTTCCAGGCGGCCGGTGTTGAGCAGTTTGTCCACCGAACGCAGCATATCTTCGACATCGACGATCAGCACCACCGAGCCGTCATCCAGCAACGCGCCAGCGGAAATATCCTGGACCTTGCCCAGGCGATCATCCAGCGGCAGCACCACCAGGGTACGCTCGCCGATAAAACGCTCCACGGCAATCCCATACACCGCATCACGCTCGCGGATCACCACGACCTTCAAGGTGTCCGACTGACTCTGCCCCGTCGGGCGCTGCAACAACTGGCTGGCGGCGACCAGGCCAACATGCCGGCCCTCATGCCAGAAATGCTGGCGACCTTCCAGTTGCACGATATCGTCCGGCGCCAGGTCGCACATGCGCTCAATGTGGGCCAGCGGAAAGGCGTAGGCTTCTTCGCCGACTTCCACCACCAGGCTGCGCACCACCGACAGGGTCAATGGCACCTCCAGGTGGAAGCGGCTGCCCTGCCCCGCCTTCTGCTCCAGCACCACCGCGCCGCGCAGCTGGCGGACCATATGCTGCACCGCGTCCAGGCCGACGCCGCGCCCGGAGACTTCGGTGACCTTGTCACGCAGGCTGAACCCCGGCAGGAACAGGAACGCCAGCAACTCTTCTTCGCTCAGGCGCAGGGCGGTTTCCAGCGGCGACAGATGCCGGTCGACGATGGTGCCGCGCAGGCGTTCCAGGTCGACGCCATTACCGTCATCGCTCAATTCCAGCACCAGCAAGCCGGCCTGGTGGGACGCGCGCAGGCGGATCAGGCCTTCAGCCGGCTTGCCTGCGAGCAGGCGTTGCTCAGGCATTTCGATGCCGTGGTCGACCGCATTGCGCAACAAATGGGTGAGCGGCGCTTCGAGTTTTTCCAGCACGTCACGGTCGACCTGGGTCTTTTCGCCCTCGATCTCCAGGCGTACCTGTTTGCCGAGGCTGCGGCCAAGGTCGCGCACCATGCGCACTTGCCCGGCCAGCACATCGGCAAACGGGCGCATGCGGCAGGCCAGCGCGGTGTCGTAGAGCACCTGGGCGCGCTGCCCGGCCTGCCAGCCAAACTCGTCCAGCTCGGCGGTTTTTTCCGTCAGCAGGGCCTGGGCTTCGCTGAGCAGGCGGCGGGTGTCGGCCAGCGCCTCTTGAGCTTCCAGGTTCAGATTTTGGGTCTTGAGTTGCCCGTCCAGCGCATCCAGGGCCCGCACGCTCTGGCTTTGAATGCGCTTGAGGCGCTGCAGGCTGGCCAGATACGGCTTGAGCCGCTGGGTTTCCACCAAGGATTTGCTCGACAGGTCCAAGAGGCTGTTCAAGCGCTCGGCGGTTACCCGCAGCACGCGCTCGCCGCCTTCGGTCATGCGTTTGTTCTGGCGCGGCGGCTCGGCAACCACCGGCGGCGCAGGCTCGGGTTCCGGCGGCAGTTCTTCAACGACAGGTACAGGATCTGGCGGCGGCGCCACAGGCTTGACCGGCGCCTGGGACGGGCCCAACAGGCGCTCCATCAACGCCACATAGGCTTCGATATCCGTTGGCCCCACGTTATTGCCGGGCGTGGCGATGCGCATCAGCAGGTCGGTGCCTTGCAGCAACGCATCAATATGTTCGGGTTGCAGGTACAGGCGGCTTTCCTGGGCGCTGACCAGGCAATCTTCCATCACATGGGACACGCTGACCCCGGCGTCGACCCCGACGATACGCGCCGCCCCCTTGAGCGAGTGAGCGGCGCGCATGCAGGCTTCAAGCTGATCGGCCTGGGTGGGGTTGCGTTCCAGGGCCAGCAGGCCCGCGCTCAGCACCTGGGTCTGCGCGTCGGCTTCCAGGCTGAACAGCTCCAGCAGCGAGGCATCGCGCATCTGGTCGGGGGTCATGTGAGGCTCCGGGTCACGGCAGACAACAATTGCACCTCGTCCAGCCAACGCAGGCTGCGACCTTTCCACTGCAACACGCCTTGGGTGTAGCGCGCGCTGGCCTGGGTGCCGGAGGCCGAAGCCGCCTTCAAGGTGCGCTCATCGATGGCGTGGATCCCGTCGACTTCATCCACCGGCACCACCACCGGGCCATCCTGTGCGGCAATGATCAGCATGCGCGGCATGATGCGGCCGCCGCTGGCGCCGTTGCTGGTGACATCCAGGCCCAGCAGCTCCACCAGCGACAGGCACGCCACCAGCGCACCCCGCACATTGGCCACGCCGAGCAAGGCGCGCGAGCGTTGGTGCGGCAGGGAATGTATCGGTTGCAACGGCGCGACTTCCACCAGGCAACGGGTGGCAATGCCCAGCCATTCTTCGCCGAGGCGGAACATCAGCAACGAACGGGTGACCACATCTTCGCCCAGCTCGACAGCGGCATGCGGGCGATGCGCGTCCTGCTGCAAGGCGTAGCGGTCCAGCAAGCGCGTGGCTGCCGCCGAGTACACCGAGCAGTTGCGGCAATGGATATGGTCTGCCAACAGCGGGCAGGATTTGTCGCCATGGATGCCGATGCGGTTCCAGCAGTCGTCGATGGCTTGGGTGTCGGCCAGGGTCAGGTCCAGGCCTGCGGTGTCGAGCGCCTCGGTGTTACTCATCGTTTGGACTCACTGTCAGCTCGCTCGCTACGGGCAGCCCGCGCCTGCAAGCGGCGCGCTCCCGCACTGTCGCCCTGGGATTCGAGCAACGCGGCCAGGTGCATCAAGGCCTGCGGGTGCTGGGGTTCCAGGTACAAGGCTTTTCGATAATAACCCTGGGCCTCCAGGGCACTGCCGGCCACATCACTCAACAACCCGAGCCAGTAGAACACCTGGGCAGCCGGCGGGTGGTTGCTCAGATACTGTTCGCACGCGGCGCGGGCTTCGGCACTCTTGCCTTCATTGGCCAGGGTGGCGATGCGGCTGAGCAGGTCGCCCGCATCGCTGTGCGGCGCCTTGATCGGCACCACTTGAGCGCTGGCCGTGCTGAACGGCCGTGGCTTGCTCGGAATCGGCGCCGCACTGCGTTGCGGGATAGGCGCGGCAATCGGCACAAACACGGGCGCAGGTATTACCGGCTCGGCATGCCGACTGAATGCAAACGACTGCGGCACCCCAATTGAGCGCATGCCATGGCGCCCCAGCAAGCTGCCCTCGGCCGGGCCGATAAACAGCACGCCGTCCAAATGGGTCAGGCCCTTGAGCACATCGAAAACCTGCTTCTGCGTCGGCTGGTCGAAATAGATCAGCAGGTTGCGGCAGAACACGAAGTCGTAGCTCGCCTCATTCGCCAGCAAGCCCGGATCAAGCAAGTTGCCCACTTGCAGGCGCACCTGTTCGCGCACACGGTCGGCAATGTGGTAACCGTCGCCATACTCGGTGAAATGGCGGTCGCGAAAGGCAATATCGCCACCGCGAAACGAGTTCTTGCCATACACCCCGCGCCGCGCACGCTCCACCGACAGCGGGCTGACATCCAGGCCCAGCACCTTGAACTGGTGTGGCGCGAGGCCAGCGTCCAGTAATGCCATGGCAATCGAATAAGGCTCTTCACCGGTGGAGCACGGCAGGCTGAGGATACGCAGTGCGCGCATCTGCTTGATTTCGATCAGCCGCGCCTTGGCCAAGCGGGCCAGGGTCGCAAATGATTCGGGGTACCGGAAAAACCAGGTTTCCGGGACGATTACCGCTTCGATCAGCGCCTGCTGCTCATCCTCGGAACTTTGCAGGTGCTGCCAGTACTCGCCGGCCGTCTGCGCATTGACGGCCTGGCTACGCTGGCGCAACGCGCGCTCGATGATAGCTTCGCCCACCGACGCGACATCCAGGCCGATGCGCTCTTTAAGGAAGGCAAAGAAACGCGGATCGCTGCTCATAGGTTCAGCTCGGCAGAAAACAGCACGGCACGCACCTCATCGGTGAGCAGGTCATTCACGCCGATCCATTGCATCAAGCCCAACGCGTCTTCACGCACCGGCCCCAAGTACGGCGCCTGGCGGTTGTCGAGGCCATAGGGCTGAAACTCCGCCGGGTCGCAACGCAACGTGTCGGTGGCCTGCTCCAGGATCAGTCCCAGCCAGCGCGCTTCAATCCACGGCTCAGGCTGGTAATTGACCAGCACCAGCCGTGTGCTGGTGCGCGCCTGGGCGGCAGTGCCAAAGGTCAAGGCACTGAGGTCGATCACAGGCACCAGCGCGCCACGGTGGGCAAAAATGCCCGCCACCCACAGCGGCGCATGGGCGATGGGTTTCAAAGGCAGGCGCGGCAGCACCTCGGCCACTTCGGTGGCCTTGAGGGCGTAACGTTCGTTGCCGATGTGGAACACCAGGAACAACGCCTTTTTCGCTGCCGAGACGGCGCCGCGTTTAGCCGCGAGGTCGCTCATCAGACTTTGAAACGCGACACGCCGCTGCGCAGACCGACCGCCACCTGGCTCAGCTCGTCAATGGCAAAGCTGGCCTGGCGCAGGGACTCGACAGTCTGGCTGCTGGCATCGCCCAGTTGCACAAGGGCGTGGTTGATCTGCTCGGCGCCGGTGGCCTGGGCCTGCATGCCTTCGTTGACCATCAACACGCGCGGCGCCAGGGCCTGTACCTGATGAATGATCTGCGACAACTGCTCGCCCACTTGCTGCACTTCAAACATGCCGCGACGCACTTCTTCGGAGAACTTGTCCATGCCCATCACGCCAGCGGACACCGCCGACTGGATCTCGCGCACCATCTGCTCAATGTCGTAGGTGGCCACGGCCGTCTGGTCGGCCAAGCGACGCACTTCGGTGGCCACCACGGCAAAACCGCGTCCATATTCACCGGCCTTCTCGGCCTCGATCGCGGCGTTGAGCGACAGCAGGTTGGTCTGGTCAGCAACCTTGACGATGGTCACCACCACTTGGTTGATGTTGCCGGCCTTCTCATTGAGGATCGCCAGCTTGGCGTTGACCAGGTCGGCGGCGCCCATCACCGAGTGCATGGTTTCTTCCATGCGCGCCAGGCCTTGCTGGCCGGAACCGGCGGCCACCGAAGCCTGGTCGGCGGCGGTGGACACTTCGGTCATGGTGCGCACCAGGTCCTTGGACGTGGCCGCGATTTCGCGGGAGGTGGCGCCGATTTCGGTGGTAGTCGCAGCGGTTTCAGTGGCGGTGGCCTGTTGCTGCTTGGAGGTGGCAGCAATCTCGGTCACCGAGGTGGTGACCTGCACCGATGAACGCTGGGCCTGGGACACCAGGGCCGTCAGCTCGGTCATCATGTCGTTGAAGCCGGTTTCGACGGCGCCGAACTCATCCTTGCGCTCCAGGTTCAAGCGTTTGCTCAAATCGCCGTCGCGCATGGTTTCGAGGATGTCGACGATACGCTGCATCGGCGCCATGATCGCGCGCATCAGCAACAGACCGCACAGGCCGGCGGCGAGGATGGCGACGGCGAGCGACACGGCCATACTGATCTTGGCCGACAACACCGATTCGTCGATCGCCGCGGTGGCGCGGTCGGAGACGTTCTTGTTTTCGGTAATGATGTCGTTGAGCTTCATGCGCCCTTCGGTCCAGATCGGCGTCAATTGCTCTTCCAACAACGTACGTGCACCTGGCAGGTCATCGGCCTCGACGCGCTCCAGCAGTTGCGCCAGCACCTTGTTGTAGGTGATATGCGCGGCCTTGAAGTTGTCGAACTCCATACGGTCGGCCTGACCATGAATGGTTTTTTCGTAGTTGGCCATCTGCTGCGCAATACGCGCCTCGAAGGACTTGTAGTCGGACTTGTCCGAATTGGTAAGGCTTTTTTCGTCGCGCAGACCAATGATATCGATGGTCTCCAAATAGCTGTCGACCCATGCACTACGGATCATCGAACTGAGATAGACCCCCGGCACCGCGTCGTCCCGGACGGCTTCCTGGCTGGCTTCGATCTTCAGCAACCGTGAATAGGAGACCACAACCATTAACAGCATGATGGCGATAATGACCGCAAAGCTTGCCAAGATCCGTTGGCGCAAGGTCCAGTTCTTCACAGTAATTCCTCGAAGGGCCGATCAAATGTCGGGGAGTATAGCTGAGCAGAAGCCCTCATTTATCAACGGGTTTTGATGTAGCACTCACAGAATGCAAAAACACCCCGGGCCTTTATGGCATCCGGGGTGTTTTCGATAAAGCGATGGGGTCAGAGCGTCGCTTGGCGCACCTGTTTTTCCAGTTCCAGCTTCAAACCCGGCTCCAGTTTCAGCTGGCGCGCCAGTTCGTCGAGGTAGGCCTTCTCCATGAAGTTTTCCTCGTCTACCAGCATCACGCTGGCGATGTACATCTCGGCGGCCATTTCCGGCGTGCCGGCAGCCCGTGCTACGTCGGCCGGGTCGAGGGGTTTGTTGAGTTCGGCGTGCAGCCAGTTTTGCAGTTCGCGGTCGTTGTCCAGCTTGGTGAATTCGCCTTCGATCAATTCGCGCTCGCGTTCGTCCACATGGCCGTCGGCCTTGGCGGCCGCGACCAACGCCTTGAGGATGCCTTGGCTGTGTTGCTCGACCTGGGCCGGCGGCAGGCGATCAATGGTCTGCGGCTCGCCCTGAGGGGCATTGGCCTGGTTGGCTTGCCAGTTGCCGTAGGCTTTGTAGGCAATCACGCCCAGTGCCGCCAAACCGCCGTAGGTCAGGGCCTTGCCGCCGAATTTGCGTGCCTTCTTGTTGCCGAGCAGCATGCCCATGGCGCCGGCAGCCAAAGCACCGCCGCCCGCGCCGCCGAGCAGGCTGCCCAGGCCGCCACCGCCGAGCAAACCGCCCAGCGCACCTTTATCGTCCTGCTTACGCTGGCCGCCCGCTTTGTTTTGCAGCATGTCCTGGCCAGACTTGAGCAACTGATCGAGCAATCCACGGGTATTCATTCGTAGCCTCCAGACACTAGGGTTCATAGGACCAATAGGCCCCCAGCGTAAAACTAAGTGCCAAAAAACCACGATCTAGAGTGCTTCCAGATGTAACGCGGTCGCCCTTCGCTTAAATCGATATACACTCGAACAAATCTATAAAAACACCCCACTGGTAATTCCAGCATGATGACCTTGCGTCAAATCCGGCATTTTATCGCCGTGGCGGAGACCGGCTCGATCTCCGCCGCCGCGCAGACCGCGTTCATTTCCCAGTCCACGTTGACCCTGGCGATCCAGCAATTGGAGCAGGAAATCGGCGTCAACCTGTTTAACCGCCATGCAAAGGGCATGACCCTGACCCACCAGGGCCATCAATTCCTGCGCCAGGCGCACCTGATCCTTGCCACCGTCGACAACGCCAAACGCAGCCTGCAACAGAGCACTGATCAAGTAGCCGGGCAGCTGATCATCGGTGTGACCAGCCTGGTGGCCGGTTATTACCTCGCTGATCTGCTGACGCGATTCCAGCGCGCCTACCCCAATGTGGAAATCCGCGTGATGGAGGATGAGCGTCCGTACATCGAGCATTTGCTGGTCAGTGGCGAAATCGATGTGGGCGTGCTGATCCTCTCCAACCTCGAAGACCGACACGCCCTGCAGACCGAAGTCCTCACCCACTCCCCGCACCGCTTGTGGCTACCGGCACAGCATCCACTGCTGGAACACGACAGCATCAACCTGGCCGATGTGGCGCGTGAACCGCTGATCCAGCTGAATGTGGATGAAATGGGCCACAACGCCCAGCGCATGTGGACCGGCGCAGGCCTGCAACCGCGCGTGACGTTGCGCACCGCCTCCACCGAAGCCGTGCGCAGCCTGGTGGCCGCGGGCCTCGGCGTGTCGATCCAGCCGGACATGACCTACCGGCCTTGGTCGCTTGAAGGCGACATCATTGAAGCCCGGCCGATTGCCGACCTCAGCCAGACCCTCGACGTCGGCCTGGCCTGGCGCCGTGGCACCGCACGTCCGGCGCTGGTGGACCCGTTCCTGACGGTGGCCCGCGAACAGCCGCACCCACGCAAGCCATCTATTTAATCGAATGCTGCATTCAGTATTTAGTATTTGTTGACCTCGCGCCTGACCTCTAGTCTCTGTTCATCCCATAAGAGAAGGTCAGGCGCCTTGTAAGAGAACGCCCATGGCCACACAAGAAAAGAGATCGCGAAAAATGTCCGGCGCGTCCACCCCGCTGCTCACTGCGTTGCTGATCGACGGCGAACTGGTCCAGGGCCAGGGGTTTGCCGAGCCGATCCTCAACCCGGCCACCGGTGAAGTGCTCACCCAGATCGCCGAAGCCAGCACCGAGCAGGTCGAAACCGCGATCCTCGCCGCCCACCGCGCCTTTGCCGGCTGGTCGCGCACCACGCCGCAGCAGCGTTCGAACATCCTGCTCGGCATCGCCGACGCCATCGAAAAACAAGCTGACTACCTGGCCCGCCTCGAATCCCTGAACTGCGGCAAGCCGTTGCACTTGGCCCGCCAGGATGACTTGAGTGCCACCATCGATGTATTCCGCTTCTTTGCCGGGGCCGTGCGTTGCCAGACCGGGCAGTTGAGCGGTGAATACCTGCCCGGTTACACCAGCATGGTGCGTCGCGATCCGATTGGCGTAGTGGCCTCGATTGCCCCGTGGAACTACCCGTTGATGATGGCCGCGTGGAAGATCGCCCCGGCCCTGGCTGCCGGTAATACTTTGGTGTTCAAACCGTCGGAACACACGCCGCTGTCGATCCTGGCCCTGGCGCCCGTGCTTAAAGAGCTGCTGCCACGTGGCGTGATCAACATTCTGTGTGGCGGCGGCGAAGGCGTCGGCAGTCACTTGGTCAGTCACCCCAAGGTGCGCATGGTCTCGCTGACCGGCGATATCGTCACCGGGCAGAAAATCCTGCAAGCCGCCTCCAAAACCCTCAAACGCACACACCTGGAATTGGGCGGCAAGGCGCCGGTGATCGTGTGCAACGACGCCGACTTGCAAGCTGTGGTCGAGGGCGTGCGCGCCTACGGCTATTACAACGCCGGCCAGGACTGCACCGCCGCGTGCCGCATCTACGCCCAGGCCGGGATCCACGACAAACTGGTGGCTGAGCTGGGCGCGGCGGTCAGCAGCCTGCGTTTTGCCGGCAAGCGCGATGCCGACAATGAGCTCGGCCCGCTGATCAGCACGCGTCAGCGCGACCGCGTCGCCAGTTTTGTCGAACGCGCCCTCGGCCAGCCGCATATCGAACGCATCACCGGCGCCGCTGTGCATTCCGGCGCGGGCTTCTATTACCAGCCGACCTTGCTCGCCGGCTGTAAACAGAACGATGAAATCGTGCAGCGCGAGGTGTTCGGCCCGGTGGTCACCGTGACGCGCTTCGACGAGCTGGAACAGGCGGTGGACTGGGCCAACGACTCCGAATACGGCCTGGCCTCCTCGGTGTGGACCCAGAACCTGGACAAGGCCATGCAGGTGGCGGCGCGCCTGCAATACGGCTGCACCTGGATCAACAGCCATTTCATGCTGGTCAGCGAAATGCCCCACGGCGGCTTGAAGCGCTCGGGTTATGGGAAGGATCTGTCCAGCGATTCGCTGCAGGACTACAGCGTGGTGCGCCACATCATGGCTCGCCACGGCCAGCATCTTTAAAACAACAACTAAGCTGTTGCGTTACCGGCTTCAAACACTGCCCCGACCATAATTAAAGAAGAGGGAACCCCCATGTCTGCGCACAAGACCGCACTGCTCAGTGCCCTGACCACTGCACTGCTGGCCAGCGCCAGCCTCCAGGCCGCCGAACCGCTCAAAGCCGTAGGCGCCGGTGAAGGCCAGTTGGATATCGTCGCCTGGCCCGGTTACATCGAACGTGGCGAAAGCGACAAGGCCTACGACTGGGTCAGCGGTTTCGAGAAGGAAACCGGCTGCAAGGTCAACGTGAAAACCGCCGCCACCTCTGACGAAATGGTCAGCCTGATGGCCAAGGGCGGGTATGACCTGGTCACCGCGTCGGGCGATGCGTCGCTGCGGCTGATCGTCGGCAAACGTGTGCAGCCGATCAACACCTCGCTGATCCCCAACTGGAAGAACATTGACCCGCGCCTGAAAGATGCGCCGTGGTACGTAGTCGGCCAGCAAACCTATGGCACCCCGTACCAGTGGGGCCCGAACGTGTTGATGTACAACACCAACGTGTTCAAGACCGCGCCCACCAGCTGGAATGTGCTGTTCGAGGCGCAAAACCTGCCGGACGGCAAGCCGAACAAAGGTCGCGTGCAGGCGTATGACGGCCCGATCTACATCGCCGACGCGGCGCTGTACCTCAAGTCGACCCAGCCGGAACTGGGCATCCAGAACCCCTATGAACTGACTGAAACCCAGTACAAGGCCGTGCTCGAATTGCTGCGCGCGCAACAGCCGCTGATCCACCGCTACTGGCACGACACCACCGTGCAAATGAGTGACTTCAAGAATGAAGGCGTAGTGGCCTCCAGCGCCTGGCCGTATCAGGTCAACGGTCTGCAGAACGAGAAACAGCCGATTGCCTCGACCATTCCAAAGGAAGGCGCCACCGGCTGGGCCGACACCACCATGTTGCACGCCGAGGCCAAGCACCCGAACTGCGCCTACAAGTGGATGGATTGGTCGCTGCAGCCGAAGGTCCAGGGCGACGTTGCCGCCTGGTTCGGTTCGCTGCCGGCGGTGCCTGCGGCGTGCAAGGAAAGCGAATTGCTCGGCGCCGAAGGCTGCAAGACCAACGGTTTCGACCAGTTCGACAAGATCGCCTTCTGGAAAACCCCGCAGGCTGAAGGCGGCAAGTTCGTGCCGTACAGCCGCTGGACCCAGGATTACATCGCGATCATGGGCGGCCGCTAAGGGTCCCTGCAGAGACTGCTTCTTGTGGTGAGCAGGCTTGCCCTGCGCGGGGCAAGCCCGCTCACCACAAAGGCCCGATTTTCACCGTTTCAGCGCAGCACCCATGCATCCTCGTTTTTTCAGAAGTCCAGGCCGGGCCGCTGCGACGACCCGCGCCTTTTTGGAGCACCGCACCATGACGCTTGCAGTCCAATTCACCCACGTTTCCCGTCAGTTCGGCGAAGTGAAAGCCGTTGACCGGGTTTCCATCGACATCCAGGACGGCGAGTTCTTTTCCATGCTCGGCCCTTCCGGCTCGGGCAAGACCACCTGCCTGCGCTTGATCGCCGGGTTTGAGCAGCCGAGCGCAGGCTCGATCCGTATCCATGGCGAGGAAGCCGCCGGCTTGCCGCCCTATCAGCGCGATGTGAACACCGTGTTCCAGGATTACGCGCTGTTCCCCCATATGAATGTGCGCGACAACGTGGCCTACGGCCTCAAGGTCAAGGGCGTGGGCAAGGCGGAACGCCTGAACCGTGCCGAAGAGGCGCTGGCCATGGTCGCCCTCGGCGGCTACGGCGACCGCAAGCCGGTGCAACTCTCCGGCGGCCAGCGCCAGCGTGTGGCCCTGGCCCGCGCCCTGGTCAATCGTCCACGGGTGCTGCTGCTGGACGAACCCCTGGGCGCCCTCGACCTCAAGCTGCGCGAACAGATGCAAAGCGAGCTGAAAAAGCTGCAACGCCAGTTGGGCATCACCTTTATCTTCGTGACCCACGACCAGACCGAAGCGCTGTCGATGTCCGATCGCGTCGCCGTGTTCAATAAAGGCCGCATCGAGCAGGTCGACACCCCGCGCAACCTCTATATGAAACCGGCCACGTCGTTTGTCGCTGAGTTTGTCGGCACCTCCAACGTGATTCGTGGCGAGCTGGCCCAGCGCCTCAGCGGCACTGCACAACCCTTCTCGATCCGCCCGGAACATGTGCGCTTTGCCGAAGGCCCGTTGGGCGCTGGCGAAGTGGAAATCAGCGGTCTGCTCCACGATATCCAATACCAGGGCAGCGCCACTCGCTATGAACTGAAACTGGAAAACGGCCAGGCGCTGAACATCAGCCAGGCCAACAACCAATGGCTGGACATCAGCAGCGGCCATCAGGTCGGCCAGTCCATCACCGCTCGCTGGGCCCGTGAAGCCATGGTGCCGCTGACCGACATCGCAGGCGAGGTGTGACATGAGCCTGGCCCTTTCCCAACCGCCGATGCGCAGGTTTTCCAACCTGCTGTACCGCAAGCCCAACCTCTACCTGGCGATGCTGCTGGTGCCGCCGCTGATCTGGTTCGGCGCGATCTACCTTGGTTCGCTGCTGACCCTGCTCTGGCAAGGTTTCTATACGTTTGATGACTTCACCATGGCGGTCACCCCGGACCTGACCCTGGCCAACTTCGCCGCGCTGTTCCAGCCGTCGAACTTCGACATCATCGTGCGCACCCTGAGCATGGCGATTGTGGTGTCGATCGCAAGTGCCGTCGTCGCCTTCCCGATCGCCTACTACATGGCGCGCTACACCACGGGCAAGACCAAGGCGTTCTTCTACATTGCGGTGATGATGCCGATGTGGGCCAGCTACATCGTCAAGGCGTATGCCTGGACCTTGCTGCTGGCCAAGGGCGGCGTGGCGCAATGGTTCGTGCAGCACTTGGGTTTGGAGCCGGTGTTGCAGTTCGTGCTGGGCATTCCCGGCGTGGGCGGCAGCACCTTGAGCACCTCGCACCTGGGGCGCTTCATGGTGTTTGTCTACATCTGGCTGCCGTTCATGATTCTGCCGATCCAGGCGTCCCTGGAACGTTTGCCGCCCTCATTGCTGCAAGCGTCGGCGGATTTGGGCGCCAAGCCGCGCCAGACGTTCATGCAGGTGATCCTGCCGCTGTCGATTCCGGGGATTGCCGCCGGTTCCATCTTCACCTTCTCGCTGACCCTGGGCGACTTCATCGTGCCGCAGCTGGTAGGCCCGCCGGGTTACTTCGTCGGCGGCATGGTCTACGCCCAGCAAGGCGCCATCGGCAACATGCCCATGGCGGCGGCGTTCACTCTGGTGCCGATCGTGCTGATCGCGGTTTACCTGTCCATCGTCAAACGCCTGGGGGCCTTCGATGCACTCTGAAAAATCTTCCATGGGTCTGAAGATCGCAGCTTGGGGTGGACTGGTTTTTCTCCATTTCCCGATCCTGATCATCTTCCTCTACGCCTTCAACACAGAAGAAGCGGCGTTCAGCTTCCCGCCACAGGGCTTCACGTTGAAGTGGTTCAGCGTGGCCTTCGCCCGGCCGGACGTGCTGGAAGCGATCAAGCTGTCGTTGCAGATTGCGGCCATCGCTACCCTGATCGCCATGGTGCTCGGCACCCTGGCCTCGGCGGCGCTGTATCGCCGTGAGTTCTTTGGCAAGCAAGGCGTGTCGTTGATGCTGATCCTGCCGATTGCGCTGCCGGGGATCATCACCGGTATCGCGTTGCTGGCGACGTTCAAGACGCTGGGCATCGAGCCGGGGATGTTCACCATCATTGTCGGCCACGCGACCTTCTGCGTGGTGATCGTCTACAACAATGTCATCGCCCGCTTGCGCCGCACCTCCCACAGCCTGATCGAAGCCTCGATGGACCTGGGCGCGGACGGCTGGCAGACCTTCCGCTACATCATCATGCCCAACCTGGGCTCGGCGCTGCTGGCCGGCGGCATGCTCGCCTTTGCGCTGTCGTTCGACGAAATCATCGTCACCACCTTCACCGCCGGCCACGAACGCACCTTGCCGTTGTGGCTGCTCAACCAACTGAGCCGCCCACGGGATGTGCCGGTGACCAACGTGGTCGCGATGTTGGTGATGCTGGTAACGATGTTCCCGATTCTCGGTGCCTACTACCTGACGCGCGGCGGTGAAAGCGTGGCCGGTAGTGGCGGTAAATAATTGTTTGAAGAGGACATGGCGATGCAAACCAAACTGCTGATCAATGGCCAACTGGTCGAGGGCGAAGGCCCGGCCCAGGCGGTATTCAACCCGGCGCTCGGCCGCGTGCTGGTGGAAATCAACGAAGCCAGCGAAGCCCAGGTCGACGCCGCCGTGCGCGCAGCCGATGCGGCTTTCGAAAGCTGGTCGCAAACCGCGCCCAAGGACCGTTCGCTGCTGCTGCTGAAACTGGCGGACGTCATCGAAGCCCATGGCGAAGAGCTGGCCAAGCTGGAGTCAGACAACTGCGGCAAGCCCTACAGCGCCGCCCTGAACGATGAAATTCCAGCGATTGCCGACGTATTCCGCTTCTTTGCCGGCGCCAGCCGTTGCATGAGCGGCTCGGCCGGCGGCGAATACCTGCCTGGCCATACCTCGATGATCCGCCGCGACCCGGTGGGGGTGATTGCGTCCATCGCGCCGTGGAACTACCCACTGATGATGGTCGCCTGGAAAATCGCCCCGGCCCTCGCCGCCGGTAATACCGTGGTGCTCAAGCCGTCGGAGCAAACCCCGTTGACCGCCCTGCGCATGGTCGAACTGGCCGCTGAAATCTTCCCGGCCGGTGTGCTCAACCTGGTGTTCGGCCGTGGGCCAACCGTCGGTAGCCCGCTGGTGAACCACCCGAAAGTGCGCATGGTGTCGTTGACCGGTTCCATCGCCACCGGCGCAAACATCATCTCCAGCACCGCCGACAGCGTGAAGCGCATGCACATGGAGTTGGGTGGCAAGGCGCCCGTGATCATCTTCAACGACGCGGACATCGACGCCGCCGTGGAAGGTATTCGTACTTTTGGCTTCTACAACGCCGGCCAGGATTGCACGGCGGCCTGCCGGATTTATGCGCAGGCGGATATCTACGATGCGTTTGTCGAGAAGCTCGGTGCGGCGGTCGCCAGTATCCAGTACGGCTTGCAGGATGACCCGGCCACCGAGCTGGGCCCATTGATTACCGCGCAGCATCGCGACCGTGTCGCCGGGTTTGTCGAACGCGCCGTGGCGCAGTCGCACATTCGCCTGGTCACCGGCGGCAAGGCCGTGGAAGGCAATGGTTTCTTCTTTGAACCGACGGTATTGGCCGACGCACAGCAGGACGACGAAATCGTGCGCCGAGAGGTGTTCGGGCCGGTGGTCTCGGTAACCAAGTTCACCGATGAAGCACAGGTACTGGGCTGGGCCAATGATTCGGACTACGGCCTGGCGTCATCCGTGTGGACCGCCGATGTAGGACGCGCCCACCGCTTGGCCGCACGCCTGCAGTACGGCTGCACCTGGGTGAACACCCACTTCATGCTCGTCAGCGAAATGCCCCACGGCGGCCAGAAACTGTCCGGGTATGGCAAGGACATGTCCATGTACGGGCTGGAGGACTACACCACCGTGCGCCATGTGATGTTCAAGCACTGACGATTTAACCCGGCATCCTCCCTGGATGCCGGGAACCTATAACAATAATTTTCAGGATCCCCCATGGATATCACCCGCCGCGACTTCCTCAACGGCGTCGCTGTCACCATTGCCGCCGGCATGACCCCGCTGCAAATCCTGCAAGCCGCTCCCGACGGTCGCTATTACCCACCTGCCCTTACCGGCCTGCGCGGCAGCCATGCCGGCTCGTTCGAAGTGGCGCACCAGATGGGCTGGGAAAAGAAGGTGTTCGACACCGACGCACTGCCGATCACCGAGGACTATGACCTGGTGGTCGTGGGCGGCGGCTTGAGTGGTTTGTCGGCGGCGTGGTTTTACCGCGAGAAGCACCCCAAGGCGAAGATCCTGATCCTGGAAAACCACGACGACTTCGGTGGCCACGCCAAGCGCAATGAATTCCAGGCCGGTGGCCGCATGATCATCGGCTACGGCGGCAGCGAGGCGTTCCAGTCGCCCAACCACCTGTACAGCAAGGAAGTGAACGGGTTGTTGAAAAAGCTCGGGGTGAATATCAAGCGCTTCGAAACCGCCTTCGACCGCCAGTTCTACCCAGGCCTTGGGCTTTCGCGCGGGGTGTTCTTCGACAAGGAAAACTTCGGCGAAGACAAACTGGTGACCGGCGACCCGACGCCGATGGTGGCCGACGATATTGCACCGGACCAGTTGAATGCCCGCGCCATCCGCGACTTCATCAATGACTTCCCCTTGCCAGCGGCCGACCGCCAGGCCTTGATCGAACTGCACACCGCGCCCAAGGATTACCTGCCGGGCAAGACGGCCGAAGAAAAGGCCGACACCCTGGCCACCACCAGCTACCGCGATTTCCTGCTCAAGAACGTAGGATTGTCGGAAGGCGCAGTGAAGTACTTCCAGAGTCGCACCAATGATTTCATGGCGTTGAGCATCGATGCCGTCGCTGCTGCTGACGCTTATAGCGTGGGTTTCCCAGGCTTTGCCGGGATGAACCTGGCGCCGATCAGCGAAGAAGCGGCAGCGGAAATGGAAGAGCCCTACATCTACCACTTCCCAGATGGCAATGCCTCGGTCGCGCGGTTGCTGGTGCGCAGCCTGATTCCGGGCGTGGCGCCAGGGCACACCATGGACGATATCGTGCTGGCGGCGTTTGACTACGCTAAGCTCGACCAGCCCAAGGCGGCCGTGCGCTTGCGCTTGAACAGTACGGCGGTCAGCGTGCGTAACGTCGGCAACAGCGTGCATATCGGCTACAGCCGTGGCGGACAACTTGCACAGGTGCGCGGCAAACGCTGCATCCTGGCCTGCTACAACATGATGATTCCGTATCTGCTGAAAGACCTGCCCGCAACCCAAGCCCAAGCCCTGAGCCAGAACGTGAAGTACCCGCTGGTGTACACCAAGGTGGTGATCCGCAATTGGCAGTCGTTCGAGAAGTTGGGCGTGCATGAAATCTACGCGGCGACCCAGCCCTACAGCCGCATCAAGCTGGATTACCCGGTGAGCACGGGCGGCTACGACCACCCGCGCGACCCGACGCAGCCGATCGGCTTGCACATGGTCTACGTCCCCACCAGCCCCAACAGCGGTATGAACGCCCGCGACCAGGCCCGCGCCGGACGGGGCAAGCTCTATGGACAGACGTTCGAGCAGCTGGAAGCGCAGTTGCGTGACCAGTTGCAACGCATGCTCGGGCCGGGTGGGTTCAACCATGAGACCGACATTCTGGCGATCACTGTCAACCGCTGGTCACACGGTTATGCGAGTTTCTCCAACAGCTTGTTCGACGATGCGGACCAGAGCGAAGCATGGATGAACCTGGCGAAAAAGCCGGTGGGGCATGTGAGCATCGCCAACTCGGACGCGGCGTGGAGTGCGTATGCCCATGCGGCGATTGATGAGGCTTACCGGGCAGTCGGCGAAGTGAGCTGAGGACTTGTAGTGAGCGGGCTGCCTGACAATTGGAAATGTCTTGTCGCACTTGCAACGCCATCACCCCGCCATCAATCAATTTTCCTACGTCATCGAACCGCTTAAGCTATCCGGCGTCTGTTTAATGTCCGTTGCGTTTGGTCGAAGGCATGTCCGAACCGTAATTTCTGATCCGCTACGTGCCAGGAACGGCGCGGGATTTGCTCACGACAGGTTGTCTCTATGCACCGCAGGAATTTGCTCAAAGCGTCCATGGCCATTGCGGCTTACACCGGTTTGTCGGCCAGCGGCCTGCTCGCCGCCCAGGCCTGGGCCGGGAACCGTGCCGCCGATGGCAAGGCCGTGGCGTTCGATTTCGACTCGCTCAAGGCCCAGGCCAAACAACTGGCCGGGACCGCTTACAAGGACACCAAACAGGTGCTGCCGCCGACGCTGGCGACCATGACCCCGCAGAATTTCAACGCCATCGGCTACGACGGCAACCATTCACTGTGGAAGGAGTTGAACGGCCAATTGGACGTGCAGTTCTTCCACGTCGGCATGGGCTTCAAGACGCCAGTGCGCATGCACAGTGTCGACCCCAAGACCCGCGAAGCGCGCGAAGTGCATTTCCGCCCGTCGCTGTTCAACTATGAAAAGACCACGGTCGACACCAAGCAACTGACCGGCGACCTGGGTTTCTCGGGTTTCAAGCTGTTCAAGGCGCCGGAACTGGACCGCCATGATGTGCTGTCGTTTCTCGGCGCCAGCTACTTCCGCGCGGTGGACAACACCGGGCAGTACGGTCTTTCGGCCCGTGGCCTGGCCATCGACACCTACGCGAAAAAGCGCGAGGAATTCCCCGACTTCACGCAGTTCTGGTTTGAAACCCCGGACAAAAACGCCACCCGCTTTGTGGTCTACGCCCTGCTCGACTCCCCGAGCGCCACGGGTGCCTACCGTTTCGATATCGACTGCCAGGCCAACCAGGTGGTGATGGCAATCGACGCACACATCAATGCACGTACCACCATCGAACAACTGGGCATCGCACCGATGACCAGCATGTTCAGCTGCGGCACCCACGAACGGCGCATGTGCGACACCATCCACCCGCAGATCCACGATTCGGATCGCCTGGCCATGTGGCGTGGCAACGGCGAGTGGATCTGCCGCCCGCTGAACAACCCGGCCAAGCTGCAATTCAACGCCTTTGCCGACAAAGACCCGAAAGGCTTCGGCCTGGTGCAGACCGACCATGAGTTCGCCAGCTATCAGGACACCGTGGACTGGTACAGCAAGCGCCCAAGCCTGTGGGTCGAACCGACCACTGCGTGGGGCGAAGGCTCCATCGACCTGCTGGAAATTCCTACCACCGGCGAGACCCTGGATAACATCGTGGCCTTCTGGACCCCGAAAAAACCCGTGGCAGCCGGCGACTCGCTCAACTATGGCTACAAGCTGTATTGGAGCGCCCTGCCACCGGTGAGCACGCCGCTGGCGCAAGTCGACGCGACCCGTTCAGGCATGGGTGGCTTTACCGAGGGTTGGGCACCGGGCGAGCACTACCCACCCGTGTGGGCGCGCCGTTTTGCCGTGGACTTCAAGGGCGGCGGCCTGGATCGCCTGCCACCAGGCACCGGAATCGAGCCGGTGGTGACCTGCTCCCATGGCGAAGTGAAAGATTTCAGCGTACTCGTGCTGGATAACATCAAGGGCTACCGCATCCTGTTTGACTGGTACCCGACCAGCGACAGCGTGGAGCCGGTGGAACTGCGCCTGTTCATTCGCACCCAGGACCGCACCTTGAGTGAAACCTGGTTGTACCAGTACTTCCCGCCGGCTCCGGACCAGCGTAAGTACACCTGATTGACCGCGTTCCCACGCGTGCGTGGGAACGTTCCCCCTGCGGATCAGAACCGCGACACACTCTTCATCGCCCCAATCAAATAGCGCATCGCCACCTGATCGTTTTCGGTCAGGGCGCGATATTGCGCCAGCAGTTCAGCTTCATCCGAACTCAGCCTTCGGCCACGCAAAGACACCCTGCGGGCCAGAAATGACGCCACCACACCCGCTACACCATAGGAACTGGCCATGGACTGCTTCTCCTGATATCCATCAAATACTCCCGTTGCCCATAACTGCCTCCCATGAAGCGCAATGCCTCAGTGAGCAAACCGACTGACTTCCTGGGCCAGAAATCAGACTTACCCTAAGCGTAGAAACCTTCTTGCCGAGCGTGCGACTTTTTTAGAGTAATCACTTAAATATTTTCTTCGGTAACAAATACCTACAGTCATTTCCCACTGTGCAGTCGTAAAAAAACCCACCGGATCAGGGTGGGTTCTGGTGCGACGGTCTAATCCCTCAAGTCAGACTCATGGATCGGCTGATCCCGGTGCGTAGCTCGCTGGTACTGCGCCGGCCAGATAGCCTTGCGTCCGCCCAGGTCATCGTCGGCATGCAGCGGCCAGTACGGATCACGCAACAGTTCTCGGGCCAGGAAGATGATATCGGCCTGGCAGGTACGCAGGATGTGCTCGGCCTGGGCCGGCTCGGTGATCATGCCAACGGTGCCGGTGGCCATGCCCGACTCTTTGCGCACGCGCTCGGCGAAGCGGGTCTGGTAACCGGGGCCGGTGGGGATCTCGGCGTTGGCGGCGGTGCCACCGGAGGAGACGTCGATCAGGTCTACCCCCAAGTCCTTCAGGCGACGCGCCAGCTCCACGGTTTCATCGGGGTTCCAGCCGTCTTCCACCCAATCGGTGGCCGACACCCGCACAAACAGCGGCAGCTCCTGGGGCCAGACTTCACGCACGGCCTGGGTCACTTGCAGCACCAGGCGGATGCGGTTTTCGAACGAGCCGCCGTACTGGTCCTGACGCTGGTTGCTGATAGGAGAGAGAAATTGATGCAACAGGTAACCATGGGCCGCGTGGATTTCCACCACTTCGAAGCCTGCGGTCAACGCGCGCTTGGCGGCGGCGACAAAATCGGCGATCACTTGCTGAATCTGGCCCTCGTCCAATGGCTTGGGCTGGGTGTGCTGAGGGTCGAAGGCAATCGGCGATGGCCCTACCGGCGTCCAGCCGCCATCCTCCGGTTTGACGCTGCCGTGCTTGCCGATCCAAGGCCGATGAGTGCTGGCCTTGCGCCCGGCATGGGCCAGCTGAATGCCGGCCACCGCGCCTTGGGCCGCAATGAAACGTGTGATGCGTTGCAGCGGTTCGATTTGTGCGTCATTCCACAAGCCCAGGTCCTGGGCGGTGATGCGGCCATCGGCAGTCACGGCGGTGGCTTCAGTGAAAATCAACCCGGCGCCGCCGACGGCACGGCTGCCGAGGTGTACCAGGTGCCAGTCATTAGCCAGGCCATCGACGCTTGAGTATTGGCACATGGGCGACACGGCGATGCGGTTGAGCAGGGTCAATTGACGGAGGGTATAAGGTTCGAGCAGCTGACTCATGGCGCACCTCTTCTGGGTTCTGTGGGCACTATTCAAACAGTGCTTAGAGCCTAGTCGACAACGCTGGATTGCACAGGGTTCAGAACGAAAAGCGGGAGCCGATTGCCGGCCCCCGTGTTGCAACAGCTTACATTTCGACCTGGGTGCCCAGCTCGATCACCCGGTTTACCGGGAGTTTGAAGAAGCGCAGGTTGCCGTTGGCGTTCTTCAACATAAAGGCGAACAAGGCTTCGCGCCAACGGGCCATACCCTTGATCCGCGAAGCGATGACCGTTTCGCGGCTGAGGAAGTAGGTGGTGCGCATCGGGCTGAAGTCCAGGTCATCCAGGTGGCACAATTTCAGCGCCTCCGGCACGTCCGGCTCATCGGTGAAACCGAAGTGCAGGATCACGCGGAAGAAACCTTCGCCGTAGGCATCCACCTCGAAACGCCGAGCGGCCGGCACGCGCGGAATATCCTCGTAGACCACCGTCAGCAGCACCACTTGTTCATGCAACACCTGGTTGTGCAGCAGGTTGTGCAACAGCGCGTGGGGCACGGCATCCGGGCGCGCGGTGAGGAACACGGCGGTGCCCTGCACGCGATGAGGCGGCTGCACGCGGATACTGCTGATGAAGATCGGCAGCGGCAGGCCGCCTTCGTCGAGGCGTTCCACCAGCAACTGCTTGCCGCGCTTCCAGGTAGTCATCAACACGAACAGCACGATGCCCGCCAGTACCGGGAAGGCGCCGCCCTGGATGATCTTCGGCACGTTGGCGGCGAAGTACAGGCCGTCCACCAACAGGCAGCAGACCAGGACCGGAACGGCCAGGATCGGCGGCCATTTCCACAGCAACAGCATCACTGCCGACACCAGAATAGTGGTCATCAACATGGTGCCAGTCACCGCCACGCCGTAGGCCGATGCCAAAGCGTTGGACGATTCGAAGCCCAGCACCAGCAGGATTACGCCCACCATCAGCGACCAGTTCACCGCGCCGATGTAGATCTGGCCCTGCTCGGCGCTCGAAGTGTGCTGAATGTGCATGCGCGGGATGTAACCCAACTGGATCGCCTGGCGCGTCAACGAGAACGCACCGGAAATCACCGCCTGGGAGGCAATCACCGTGGCCAGTGTGGACAACACCACCAGCGGGATCAGCGCCCAGCTCGGCGCCAACAGGTAAAACGGGTTGCGCGCGGCTTCCGGGTCACCGAGCAGCATGGCGCCCTGGCCGAAATAATTGAGCACCAGCGCCGGCAGCACTAGCATGAACCAGGCGCGAGCGATGGGTTTACGGCCGAAGTGGCCCATGTCGGCATACAGCGCTTCGGCGCCGGTCAGTGCCAGCACCACCGCGCCCAGGATGGCCACGCCAATGCCAGGATGCGCCTCGAAGAAGCGCACCGCCCACATCGGGTTCATCGCACTGAGTACTTCAGGGTGCAGGGTGATGCCATACACACCGAGGCCCCCCAGCACCAGGAACCAGGTCACCATCACTGGCCCGAAGAGCTTGCCGATGTGGTCGGTACCATGTTTCTGGATCAGGAACAGCGCCACCAGCACCACCAAGGCGATGGGCACGACCCATTTTTCCAGGCCGTCGAAGGCCAGTTCCAGGCCTTCAACCGCAGACAACACGGAAATCGCCGGGGTGATCATGCTGTCGCCGTAGAACAGTGCCGCGCCGCACAGGCCACACACCACCAGGAAACTGCGCAACTTCTTGCGCTCCCCCGCCGCCCGTCGTGCCAGTGCCGTGAGCGCCATGATGCCGCCCTCGCCCTGGTTATCGGCGCGCAGCACGAACAGCATGTACTTGATCGACACCACCCAGATCAGCGACCAGAAGATCAGCGCCAGGATCCCCAGCACGCCGTCATGATTTACTTGAACCCCATAACCGCCGTTGAACACCTCTTTAAGGGTGTAGAGCGGGCTGGTCCCGATATCGCCGTAAACCACCCCGACCGCCGCCACCAGCATGCCAATCGGCTTGGCGTTTGACTGCTCGGCACCTGCTGCCTGATTACTCGCGTGACCCATCAACCACTCCTGCCCTTTGACCTGCGGTCTTTTATTAACAACGCGTCTAAGCTGACCCTAGCATGCGCTGTTTTACTTCTCGTAACAGACGTTTTGTTGACCTTAGGACTTTACCTACGCGCAACGGCGCGAAGCATAGCGCAGCACTCGTCGTATTTCCCTGCTCAAGTGATTCGGGTTAGGTTTTCTGATGCCATTAAAAGAGATCAGGGCATTTTGGCGCCTATTTGCCTGCATTGATCACATCACGGCTGGCCGTATATTTTCTCCCGGCTCAATGTTGCTGCCTTAGCGGCACATGCAGGCAGTCCCCGCTGGCTTATCCGATCAATAAACCATGCTCCTGCATGGCCCGCCCAGTCGATATAGAAACTCAATCATCGACTTGTCTCTTTTAAGGTACAGTCCTCATGTACGAAGTGAAACACGTACTCTCCGTCAATGGCGTGGATATCTACCAAGCTTGGCTAGATACCGTGCAAGACACGCGTTCAAAAGCAAGAATCACCACGAGAGTGGACCGAGCGGCGCTTGGACACTTTGGCATTGCCGAGCCGGTGGGTGATGGGGTGTTTGAGATGAAGCTCGACTTCGGTCCCGGGTTTCGCGTGTATTACGCAATCCAGGATCGAAAAATTGTTTTCCTATTGGGCGGTGGCTCAAAGGCCAGACAGCAGAACGACATCGATCAGGCCAAGGCCCTCTGGAAATCTTACAAGGTGCAGCAAAAATGACTATTCGCACTCGTTCTCATGAAGACAGCGTGCTTGAAATGCTTCGAAACGACGAAGCCTTCGCCCTCGAATACCTTTCTGTCGCGCTTGAGGAAATCGATGAGGCAGGGGGGGAGGATGCATTCCTGGTCGCTGTCCGTCGTGTGGCAGAAGCGCGCGGCGGGATGCTCAGCTTGTCGCAGAATACGGGGCTCAATCGAGCAAATCTCTACAGATCCATCGCCGTTGGCGGCGACCCTAAGCTCTCCACCCTTCTGAAAGTGCTTCAGGCGTTAGGTGTAGGCATGTCTAAAGTTGTATCGCACCGCACGGAGCAAGACGTTCGGGCTTAAGAGCGGAGCAGCGGTTGTGGGAATGCGTCCATGCAGCACTCGTCGCATTTCCCTGCATAAAGCTGGTCAAGTGCGTTGCCCGTCGCTAGAATTGCGCACTTTTTGATCAGAGGCGCACCAAGCGCCCGTCCGCAGCCTTGTCGTGCCCGACTGGCGGCGTCATTCAATACCGAGGTTAGACATGTCCACCACCATCGCAAAAGCCAACCCCAAGGTTGGCTTTGTTTCCCTGGGTTGCCCGAAGGCGCTTGTCGACTCCGAGCGCATCCTTACGCAACTGCGTATGGAAGGCTACGACGTTGTGTCCACTTACCAGGACGCTGACGTGGTGGTGGTCAACACCTGCGGCTTCATCGATTCGGCCAAGGCGGAATCCCTGGAAGTGATCGGCGAAGCGATCAAGGAAAACGGCAAGGTCATCGTGACCGGCTGCATGGGCGTGGAAGAAGGCAATATCCGCAACGTGCACCCGAGCGTGCTGGCGGTAACCGGTCCGCAGCAGTACGAGCAGGTGGTCAATGCCGTGCACGAAGTGGTGCCACCGCGCCAGGACCACAACCCGCTGATCGACCTGGTGCCGCCGCAAGGCATCAAGCTGACCCCGCGCCACTACGCGTACCTGAAGATTTCCGAAGGCTGCAACCACAGCTGCAGCTTCTGCATCATCCCGTCGATGCGCGGCAAGCTGGTCAGCCGTCCGGTCGGCGACGTGCTCGACGAGGCCCAGCGCCTGGTCAAGTCCGGCGTCAAAGAGCTGCTGGTGATCTCCCAGGACACCAGCGCTTATGGCGTCGATGTGAAATACCGCACCGGCTTCTGGAACGGCGCGCCGGTGAAAACCCGCATGACCGAACTGTGCGAAGCCCTCAGCAGCCTGGGCGTGTGGGTGCGCCTGCACTACGTCTACCCGTACCCGCACGTGGACGAGCTGATCCCGCTGATGGCCGCCGGCAAGATCCTGCCGTACCTGGACATCCCGTTCCAGCACGCCAGCCCCAAAGTGCTCAAGGCCATGAAGCGCCCGGCGTTCGAAGACAAGACCCTGGCGCGCATCAAGAACTGGCGTGAGATCTGCCCCGAGCTGATCATCCGCTCGACCTTCATCGTCGGCTTCCCCGGCGAAACCGAAGAAGACTTCCAGTACCTGCTGGACTGGCTGACCGAAGCCCAACTGGACCGCGTCGGCTGCTTCCAATACTCGCCGGTGGAAGGCGCCCCAGCCAACCTGCTGGACCTGGCCGTAGTGCCGGACGACGTCAAGCAGGACCGTTGGGAGCGTTTCATGGCGCACCAGCAGGCCATCAGCTCGGCGCGCCTGCAACTGCGCATCGGCAAGGAAATCGAAGTGCTGATCGACGAAGTCGACGAGCAAGGTGCAGTCGGCCGTTGCTTCTTCGATGCGCCGGAAATCGACGGTAACGTATTTATCGACGATGCCAGCGGGTTGAAGCCGGGCGACAAGGTCTGGTGCACCGTGACCGATGCCGACGAATACGACTTGTGGGCTGAAAAGCGCGACTAAGCCGTAAATAAACCGAAAAAGCCCCGCCTCTGGACAAGATGCGGGGCTTTTTTAGGTCTATCGTTTTGCCCATCGGCGCCAATCATCGGCAAGGGGCAGCGGGCATGCGTCAGCATTCGGTTATCCACACACCTAAAACCAGCGACTACACGCAATTGGCACAAATCTGGGAAGACTCGGTCCGTGCGACCCATGATTTTCTACCGGACAGTTACATCGTATTGCTGAAGAACCTGGTGCTGACGCGTTACTTGGACGCTGTGATGTTGATCTGCACCAAAGACCCGCGTCAGCGTATCACCGGGTTTGCCGGCGTGGCGTCGGGCAAGGTGGAGATGCTGTTCATCGCCCCCAAGCACCGGGGAGAAGGCCTGGGTCGGCAACTGCTGCGCTATGCGATCGAGCACCTGAACGCCGATCAGCTGGACGTCAACGAACAAAACCCCCAGGCCTTGGGTTTTTACTTCAAACAGGGTTTCGAAGTGATCGGACGCACGGAGCATGACGGCTTGGGGCAGCCCTATCCGTTGTTGCATATGCGTTTGCGCCAGGTGCAGCATCAAGCCAGTCAAGGCTAAATGAAATGGGGCCGGGATTAACCGCGCCCACACAGGTACAATAGCCGCCCCCTTTTGCTACGGCCCTTGTCATGACTGACCCCATACGCCTCTCCAAACGCCTTATCGAACTGGTCGGTTGCTCCCGTCGGGAGGCTGAGTTGTTCATCGAAGGCGGCTGGGTCTCGGTGGACGGTGAAGTGATCGACGAACCGCAGTTCAAGGTCACCACCCAGAAGGTCCAACTCGACCCGGACGCCAAGGCCACCGCGCCCGAGCCCGTGACCATCCTGCTGCACGCCCCGGCTGGGGTAGATGCCGAAACGGCCATGGCGTCGATCAGCGCCGATACCCTCTCGGAAGAACACCGCTTCGGCAAGCGCCCGCTCAAGGGCCACTTCCTGCGCCTCACCGCCAGCGCCGACCTGCAAGCCAAGGCCAGCGGCCTGCTGGTGTTTACCCAGGACTGGAAGATCCTGCGCAAGTTGACCGCCGATGCCGCCAAGATCGAGCAGGAGTACGTGGTGGAAGTGGAAGGCGACATGGTTGCCCACGGCCTCAATCGCCTGAACCACGGCCTGACCTACAAAGGCAAAGAGCTGCCGGCGGTCAAAGCCAGCTGGCAGAACGAAAACCGCCTGCGTTTTGCAATGAAAAACCCGCAGCCAGGCGTGATCGCGCTGTTCTGTGAAGCGGTTGGCCTCAAAGTCGTCGCCATCCGTCGTATCCGCATCGGCGGCGTGTCCATCGGCAAGGTACCGGTTGGCCAATGGCGTTACCTGTCCGGCAAAGAGAAGTTCTAAGCCGCTACCCTATTTCCCGACACCGCCTCTATTGCGCGGTGTCCTCAGTTGAATACCAGGATTGCCCACCATGATTCACAACGACGTACTGCGCAGCGTGCGCTACATGCTCGACATCAGCGACAACAAGATGGTCGAGATCATAAAGCTCGGCGGCATGGACGTGACCAAGGACGACCTGCTGACCTACCTCAAGAAAGACGAGGAAGAAGGCTTCGTGTTCTGCCCGGATGAAGTCATGGCTCACTTCCTCGACGGTTTGGTGATCTTCAAGCGCGGCAAGGACGAAAGCCGTCCGCCACAGCCGATCGAGACCCCGGTGACCAACAACATCATCCTCAAGAAGCTGCGCGTGGCCTTCGAGCTGAAAGAAGACGACATGCACGCCATCCTCAAGGCCGCCGAATTCCCGGTGTCCAAGCCTGAGCTGAGCGCGCTGTTCCGCAAGTTCGGCCACACCAACTACCGCACCTGTGGCGATCAGTTGCTGCGCAACTTCCTCAAGGGGCTGACCCTGCGGGTGCGTGCTTAAGCCATGAGCTACAACGTTTCGCCCGTCGGCTTCGTGCGCTCCTGTTTCAAGGAGAAGTTCGCCATCCCACGCCAACCGCAACTGGCGCCTGCCGCCCGTGGTGTGCTGGAACTGGTGGCGCCGTTCGACGGCGGCGAGGCTGTACAGGGCCTGGAGCAGGTCAGCCATGTGTGGCTGTTGTTCCTGTTCCATCAGGCGCTGGAAGACAAGCCACGCCTGAAAGTGCGCCCACCCCGCCTGGGCGGCAACACCTCCATGGGCGTGTTTGCTACCCGTGCGACTCATCGCCCGAATGGCATTGGCCAATCAGTGGTGAAGCTGGACAAAGTGGAGCCGGGACGGCTGTGGATCTCCGGGATTGATCTGCTCGATGGCACACCGGTGCTGGATATCAAGCCCTATGTCCCGTATGCCGACATTCTCGACACGGCGATCAACGACATCGCCAGCGCCGCGCCGCAGCTGATTCCAGTGCAGTGGCTGAAGACCGCCCTGCAACAGGCACAAGGCCATGCGCAGCGCCTGGGCGAGCCGTTGGTGGAACTGATTGATCAGTGCCTGGCACAGGATCCACGGCCGGCGTATCAGACGCCGGGGCCGGAGCGGGAATACGGGGCGCAGTTCTGGGATGTGGACGTGCGCTGGCACTATCCCGAGGCGGGGGTGATTTGTGTGCTGGAAGTGCTTCCCGCCCACTGAAGAAACCGGAAACAAAATGTGGGAGCGGGCAAGCCCGATCCCACATTTTTTAGATCAGTGTTGTTACTGACCCAGCATTACTTCTCGACGAACGCACGCTCGATCAAGTAATCACCCGGCTCACGCATCCGTGGCGAAACTTTCAGGCCGAAGCTGTTCAACACTTCGCTGGTTTCGTCCAGCATGCTTGGGCTACCGCACAGCATGGCGCGGTCGTCCTCGGGGTTGATCGGTGGCAGGCCGATGTCGCTGAACAGCTTGCCGCTGCGCATCAGGTCGGTCAGGCGGCCTTCGTTTTCGAACGGCTCGCGGGTCACGGTCGGGTAGTAGATCAACTTGTCACGCAGGGCCTCGCCGAAGAATTCGTTCTGCGGCAGGTGCTCGGTGATGAATTCGCGGTAGGCGACTTCGTTGACGTAACGCACGCCGTGGCACAGGATCACCTTTTCAAAGCGCTCGTAGGTTTCCGGGTCCTGGATCACGCTCATGAACGGCGCCAGGCCAGTACCGGTGCTGAGCAGGTACAGGTGTTTGCCCGGTTTCAAATCGTCAAGCACCAGGGTGCCTGTCGGTTTTTTGCTGATGATGATCTCGTCGCCTTCCTTCAAGTGCTGCAATTGGGAAGTCAGCGGGCCATCCGGCACCTTGATGCTGAAGAACTCCAGATGCTCTTCCCAGTTCGGGCTGGCAATGGAGTAAGCGCGCATGAGCGGGCGGCCGTTGGGCTGTTGCAGGCCGATCATCACGAACTGACCGTTCTCGAAGCGCAGGCCCGGATCGCGGGTGCACTTGAAGCTGAACAGAGTGTCGTTCCAGTGATGAACACTGAGGACACGCTCGTGGTTCATGTTGCTCATGTACGGGGGACTCCTGGAAATGGGTCTGCGCCAAATGTAGTTGCGCAATTGCACAGCATTCTAATGGCGGCGACAATATCTGTTAACTGGATTATTAAGATAAGGGTTATCGGTTATATCGATATGCGATTTACTCTCCGTCAACTGCAAGTCTTCGTCGCCGTCGCCCAGCAGGAAAGCGTCTCGCGCGCTGCTGGCCTTCTGGCCTTATCTCAATCCGCCGCCAGCACCTCGATTACCGAGCTGGAGCGCCAATCCAGCTGCCAATTATTCGACCGCGCGGGCAAGCGCCTGAGCCTCAACGCCCTCGGTCATCAGCTGTTGCCCCAGGCAGTGGCGCTGTTGGACCAGGCCAAGGAGATCGAGGACCTGCTCAACGGCAAGTCCGGCTTCGGTTCCCTGGCGGTCGGCGCCACCCTCACCATCGGCAATTACCTGGCCACGTTGCTGATCGGCAGCTTCATGCAGCAACACCCCGAGAGCCAGGTGAAACTGCATGTGCAGAACACTGCCCATATCGTGCATCAGGTGGCGCACTACGAAATTGACCTGGGTCTAATCGAAGGCGACTGCAGCCACCCGGATATCGAGGTGCAAACCTGGGTGGAGGATGAACTGGTGGTGTTTTGCGCACCGCAACATCATTTAGCCAAGCGCGGCGTGGCAACCATGGACGAGTTGACCCATGAGGCGTGGATCCTGCGGGAACAAGGCTCAGGCACACGCCTGACCTTTGACCAAGCCATGCGCCATCACCGTAGCGCGCTGAATATTCGCCTGGAGTTGGAGCACACCGAAGCAATCAAGCGCGCGGTGGAGTCGGGGCTGGGGATTGGCTGTATTTCGCGACTGGCCCTGCGCGACGCATTCCGGCGTGGCAGCCTGGTGCCGGTGGAAACCCCAGACCTGGACCTGGCCCGGCAGTTCTACTTCATCTGGCATAAGCAGAAGTACCAGACCTCGGCGATGCGCGAGTTCCTGGAACTGTGCCGCGCCTTCACCGCCGGGGTTCAGCGCAGCGACGAGATCGTGCTGCCGAGCATTGCCTGAGGGTTAGATCAGGATCACGGCCCAGACCAGGGTGATCATGGTCAGCGCAACGAATTGCGCGGCGCTGCCCATGTCCTTGGCGTTTTTCGACAGCGGGTGGCGGTCAAGGGAGATGCGGTCGATTGCCGCTTCGACTGCAGAGTTGAGCAACTCGACGATCAACGCCAGCAGGCACACGGCGATGAGCAAAGCACGCTCGACCCGGCTCACATTCAGGAAAAAGCTCAATGGGATCAGGATCACGTTGAGCAACACCAACTGACGGAATGCCGCCTCGCCGGTGAAAGCCGCACGCAGGCCATCCAGGGAATAGCCCCCAGCATTGAAGATACGTTTGATACCGGTTTGACCCTTGAAAGGCGACATAGACGTAGGCAACTGAACCAAAGAAGTGGGGAAACTAGATCACGCCAAGTCAAAAAAGCGTGAATCGATGACAGCTTAATGCTGCGAAATTGACTCAAGTTGTTGCAAGAGCAACGCCGCCTGGGTGCGGGTACGCACGCCGAGTTTGCGGAAGATCGCCGTGACGTGGGCCTTGATGGTGGCCTCCGATACGCTCAACTCGTAGGCAATCTGCTTGTTCAACAAGCCTTCGCAGACCATGGTCAGCACCCGGAACTGCTGCGGTGTCAGGCTGGCAAGGCCATCGCGGGCGGCCTTGGCTTCGTCGGACACGTTGATTTCTTCAAACGCTTGCGGCGGCCAGGACACATCGCCATCCAGCACAGTGCGTACGGCTTTCTGGATATCTTCCATCGCACTGGACTTGGGAATGAAACCGCTAGCGCCAAACTCCTTGGAGCGCACCACCACGTCGGCTTCTTCCTGGGCCGAGACCATCACCACGGGGATCTGCGGGTACTGCCCGCGCAACAGCACCAAACCGGAGAAACCGTAGGCACCGGGCATGTTCAGGTCGAGCAGCACCAGGTCCCAGTCGGATTTCTCGGTAAGGCGGGCTTCCAGCTCGGCAATGCTGGCCACTTCAACCAGACGGACGTCCGGGCCAAGGCCCAAGGTCACGGCCTGGTGCAACGCACTGCGAAACAGCGGGTGGTCATCGGCTATCAGGATTTCGTATGTGGCCATTGATTAAATGATCCTGTTTTTTAGGGGTGCCCTGATCGGCGCCCAGCATGCCCAGCGTAGCCTGGGGGGTCAAGCGCTACGCCCGTGGGCATTTTAGCGGGTTGCGGGGTTGGGGTGCCATCATGCAAACGTCGTCTGGTTATACCGTCGCAATATAGGGAGCAAGGCGCGTATGAACAGTATCCGTCGGATCCAGCGGCATCTGGAACTTGGCGGCCAGGTAATGGGTGCTGAACACATCCAGGTAGGCGTCCAGGACCTCACTGGCCACCAGGTCATCGGCCAGCTCAAGGCACAGAGCAGCGACTTCGGCGGTGCAGAAGTGGTCGTCGCGTTTGGAACGGCGCAGTTTGTAGCGCGACAGCTGCTCGGGCGCCAGGCTGAGCACCGGCAAATGCTCCAGGTAGGGGCTTTTGCGGAACATTTTGCGCGCTTCGCTCCAAGTGCCGTCCAGCAGGATGAACAGTGGACGCTTGCCCTCCTCTACCTTCACCTCGCTGACGACGCGCTCCGGAGCGACGAATTCGCCGGGGAACACGATATAGGGCTGCCATTGCGGGTCGGCCAGCAGTGTGAGCAGTTCAGGATCGACCTCGGTACGTGACCAGGCGAACGCGGTGGTGTCGTCGATCACATCGGCGATCAGCCAGCCTGTATTGCTGGGTTTCATGGGTTCCACATCATGCATCAGCAGGCACATCGCTGAAGTGGCGGCGACGTTGGGCCGCCAGGCACACAGGCAGTACTCAGGAATGACCCGGCACCCAGGGCAGCGTTCGGCACGCGAACCACGGTTGAGGAACGGCCGGACGGCACGGGCCAGACGCTGGGTACGCAGGCGGGAAACGGCGTGGCTCATCGGATGCGCCGGTGGGACGGGTAGATCGACACGGTGAAAACTCGTGGACGGCTGAAGTGGCGGCAGTTTACCAGCGATACGCCTGGCTGTAGTGGCAAGGGCTCACCTATAATTGCGCGCCACTGAACGCACAGCGCAGTGGCTGGTCTATGCACCAGTAACCGAATCAGGAGAGTTTCATGCTGCGTTCCATGCTGCGCCTTGTCGCCCCATCCGTCGCCCTCGCGCTGGTATTGCCCGTGTGCGCCCAGGCGGCCTCGCTGCTGGAGGCCCAAATGAACCGCAAGCTGCAAAGCGTCGCGGCTGAGAGCAACAAGGACCTGCCCCGGGAAATCGACGAAAAGACCCTGGAAGTGGCCTACACCGTTGAAGGCATGCAACTGATCGATCACCTGAGTGTCCTGCCCGACCGCGCCGAACAGATGCGCGCCAACCCCAAGGCGGTGTACTTCCAGCTCGGTCAGAGCGTGTGTCTGAACAAGGGCTACCGCGAGCTGATGGCCAAGGGCGCGGTGATGCGCTACGAAATCACTGAGAATAAAACCAACCGTCCTGTGGCCTCGGTGAAGTTCGCGGAAGCGGATTGCCCGGCACCGGCTGCGGCAAAAAAGAAAAAGTAACGGCTTGACCTTCGCGTGCTGCCGTTCGGTGGCGCGCACTCCCTCCGCTTCAAGTGCTTCCAGACAGCTAGACTCCGTATTGAGCGACCAATAAGTGGTTGCCAGCCAACGGTTTTCCGGCCCATGATCAAGTCATCCCAACCGTTCATCCACAGCGTTTTTCATGCTGTTCTGTAACATTTTCAGGGCAAAAGAAGGTTGCCCCCTGCGGCGAACAGCGACACAAGCAGTGTCGTCGCCTGCGGCGAAGGTGCCCTGCAAGAAGGAGAAGTTGAATGCCTTACGAACCGAATGACCGCCTGCTCCGACACTTCGAAGAACACGGCACCGACCTCACCCAGCAGGTCGACGCACAACTCCAGCTGATCGCCCCCAACAGCCCGAATATTCCCCTGTATCGCGACATGATCCTCACCGTGCTGCGCATGGCCCAGGACGACCGCAACCGCTGGAACGCCAAGATCACCCTGCAAGCCATTCGCGAGCTGGACAATGCCTTCCGCGTGCTCGAACTGTTCAAGGGCCGCCGCAAGGTCACGGTGTTCGGCTCGGCTCGCACACCGATAGAAAGCCCATTGTATGCACTGGCCCGCGAAGTCGGCGCGGCACTGGCACGTTCGGACCTGATGGTGATCACCGGCGGCGGCGGCGGCATCATGGCCGCCGCCCACGAAGGCGCGGGCCTGGAACACAGCCTGGGGTTCAACATCACCCTGCCGTTTGAACAGCATGCCAACCCGACCATTGATGGCACCGAGAACCTGCTGTCCTTCCACTTCTTCTTTACCCGCAAGCTGTTCTTCGTCAAGGAGGCCGATGCCCTGGTGCTGTGCCCAGGCGGTTTCGGCACCCTGGATGAAGCATTGGAAGTGCTGACCCTGATCCAGACCGGTAAGAGTCCGCTGGTCCCAGTGGTGCTGCTGGACGCGCCGGGTGGCGGATTCTGGCAAGGCGCCCTGGATTTTATCCGCAGCCAATTGGAAGCCAATCGCTACATCCTGCCCACCGACCTCAAGCTGGTACGCCTGGTGTACAGCGCCGAAGAGGCAGTGGAAGAGATCAACCAGTTTTATGCCAACTTCCACTCCACCCGCTGGCTGAAGCGCGTGTTTGTGGTGCGCATGAATCACCCGCTCAGTGAACGGGCATTGGCCCATTTGCAAGGCGAATTCGCCAGCCTGCGATTGAGTGGAGAGTTCCAGCAGCTCGCGTATACCGGCGAGGAACATGATGAACCGAGGTTCAGCCATTTGACGCGGCTGGTGTTCAACTTCAACGGGCGCGATCAGGGCCGGTTGCGGGAGTTGGTGGACTACATCAATTTACCGGAGAACTGGGCACAGGCTCAGGGCAAGGCGCAGCAGCGAGTGGCGCCGGAGCCGGCGTGATTTTCTGAGGGCAAAAAAAAAGACCCACTATTTTCATAGTGGGTCTTTTTGTTTGTTCAGAAGATCAATCATCCATGTCACGGCCGCTCAACAAGCGGCTGATCATTTCCATCGAAAACCCGCGATAGCTGAGGAATCGTCCCTGCTTCGCCCGTTCCTTGGCATCAATCGGCAGATGGCCAGAGAACTTGCGCCGCCAGGTGTCTTCCAACTGCGCCTGCCAACTGATCCCGCACTCACGCAGGGCAAGGTCGATATCCACTCGTTGCAGGCCTCGCTGACTCAGCTCTTCGCGAATACGCGCCGGGCCATAGCCCGAACGAGCTCGGTACGAGACAAAACTTTCGAGATAACGGGCTTCGGAAAGCAGCCCCTCTTCCGTCAAGCGGTCGAGGGCGCTTTCGATCATCTCGGGCTCTGCGCCGCGTTGACGCAATTTACGCGTCAGCTCGACTCGACCATGCTCGCGGCGAGCGAGCAGGTCCATTGCAGTGCGCCGAACGGCAACGAGTGTATCCAATACAACCGTCATCGTTAGATGTCAGTGTCAGCTTCTTCCACTTCTTCAACCGGCTCGCGGTTGGCGGCAGCTTTCACGTCTGGAGCGGCAGTCAGCAGCTTGTCGCGAATCTGCTTTTCAAGCGTGGCAGCGATGTCCGGGTTGTCTGCCAGGAACTTGGCCGAGTTGGCCTTGCCTTGACCGATCTTGCTGCCGTTGTAGGCATACCAGGCACCAGACTTCTCGACGAAACCGTGCAGCACGCCCAGGTCGATCATCTCGCCGTTCAGGTAGATACCCTTGCCGTAGAGAATCTGGAATTCGGCCTGACGGAAAGGCGGGGCCACTTTGTTCTTCACGACTTTAACGCGGGTTTCGCTACCGACAACCTCGTCACCTTCTTTCACCGCGCCGGTACGGCGGATGTCCAGGCGGACCGAAGCGTAGAACTTCAGCGCGTTACCACCGGTGGTGGTTTCCGGGCTGCCGAACATCACGCCGATCTTCATACGGATCTGGTTGATGAAGATCACCAGGCAGTTGGCGTTCTTGATGTTGCCGGTGATTTTACGCAGCGCCTGGGACATCAGACGGGCTTGCAGGCCCACGTGCATGTCACCCATTTCGCCTTCGATTTCAGCCTTGGGCACCAGGGCCGCCACGGAGTCGACCACGATCACGTCGATGGCGTTGGAGCGCACCAGCATGTCGGTGATTTCCAGGGCTTGCTCACCGGTATCCGGCTGGGAAACCAGCAGGTCGTCAACGTTGACGCCCAGTTTGCCGGCGTATTCAGGGTCCAGGGCGTGCTCGGCGTCGACGAACGCACAGGTGGCGCCCATTTTCTGCGCCTGGGCAATCACCGACAAAGTCAGGGTAGTTTTACCGGAAGATTCAGGACCGTAGATTTCAACGATACGGCCTTTTGGCAGGCCGCCAATACCGAGCGCGATGTCCAGACCCAGAGAGCCCGTGGAAATAGCTGGGATCGCCTGACGGTCGTGATCGCCCATACGCATTACGGCACCCTTGCCGAATTGACGTTCGATCTGACCCAGGGCCGCAGCCAAGGCTTTCTTCTTGTTGTCGTCCATTAAAGTCCTCACGTAATCAATAAGGCCGGGGCGGCCAACACCTGTATAAGTAGACAGTATTGTTCCACAAAGATCGGAGATCGCCTACCCCTGATTTTCTATTTCTGCTGCAGCTCGTCGCAACAAGCCCTCTAGCGCGGCCTTTACCGTTTGTCGGCGGACCTCGTCGCGGTTGCCGGTGAAGTGCTCAAGCTCGGCCGTGACCTCCTCGCCGACGCCGAAAGCCAGCCATACCGTGCCCACTGGTTTGTCCGGCGAACCGCCATCCGGTCCCGCCACACCGCTGACCGCAACGGCAAAACGCGCCAGGCTTTTTTCCTGTGCACCACGCACCATTGCCTCCACCACTTCCTGGCTGACGGCGCCGACTTTTGGAAACAACGTTTCCGGCACATTCAACTGGCGGGTCTTCTGGCGGTTGGAATAGGTGACATACCCCGCCTCGAACCAGGCCGAGCTTCCCGGAATCCGCGTGATGGCTTCCGCGATTCCGCCGCCGGTGCAGGACTCGGCAGTGGTGACGTGGGCATTGAGCACCTGCAAACGGCGCCCCAGTTCAGCAGCCAGTTGAGTGATTTCCTTCACGGTCGTCTCCAGTCGTGGGCGGGGGTTCGCCTACCCTACAGGAGCCAATCGCACGCGCAAGTGACGGACTGTCTCAAGACGCAAACGGGCGAAGGCACGCCTGTACAGTTCTCACACGTTTAAGAAACGCAAAACGCCGCCTTCGCCCGTGCCCACAGCCGCAAGCGATCCTCCAGCCCATTGAGCCCACCGTTGATACGCCGCGTGATGGTGGTGAACTGATCCTTGTCAGCCAGTTCATTCAGGCCGTTGCTCTGCCAGAACCAGGCCGCCGACTCGGCCGCCCATTGCGGTTGCTCCAGCAACGTCGGTTCTCGCAACAAACGCTCATCACCGAACAGGGCCTGGCTGCAGGCCAGGTAATTACGGCGCCCGGTAATCTGGATCAGCCCCCTGCCCCGGTACGTCTGGCCGTCGCCGTCCGCTTCGGGGGTGTTACCCAGGCGCACGGCCAATGCGCCGGTGTCGTACTTGCTCAAATAGGCATCACTGCCCAGTTCACGCACGTAGCGCAACTCGCCGGACTCATGACCGACCTGGGCGAGAAACGCCGCGACGCGCTTGGGTTGACCGATCTCAAACCTGGACATCGCCGTGTTCAGCGCGGGCAAAAAAACGCCCGCGCCAAGACGGGCTCCCGGCAGGATTTGAAGCAGTTGAGGCAGTGTTATCAGCATGGTTCCTCACTCGGCCGGGGACAAACCGCTGGCCTTGATCGCACATCGATAGCTCTCTTTGCGCTTGCCACTGGCAATCACACTCTTGATCGACCAACGCCCCTGCATAAAGCCAGGCCAAGACTCGTCCAACAGCAACAACCCTTCGGCGCCGAATGAGGGATTGCCAGGGCAGATCACATTGACCTGCATCCCTTCACGCCCCACCCGACGCATCTCGCCCTCAGCAGCAGTCCTGGCTTCAGCCTCGCTCTGGTAACGCTGCGTCATCACCTTGAACGGCGCGATACCCACGTCTACCACCTGTTGTTTACCGGCAGCGGCATCCCACCAGCGTGCTTGCGCGCCGGAGTAGGTCCCGCGGCTGGATTCAGTGAAGCTGGCAGAAATAAACGCACGATCCCCAGGATGGTTGTCGCGGGTGATCGACAACTGCACATCCGGCAAAACCTTGCCCGACAGCGATTTAATCTGCCCTTTACGACCCAGCACATACAGCTCGTCGACGGGCTTGGCCACCGCATCGAACCGCTTGGCCAACCGCGTCAAAAACGCCATGTCACTTTCGTTGGTCTGGTCGATATGCTGGATCTGCACGTCTTCCAAATCATGTGCCACACGCGGTGAGAAGCCATAGCGCGTGGTCAATTGGCGAAACAGCGCCCCCAGGCTGATAGGCCCGTGGCTGGCGGTTCGTCGTTTCTTGAACTCGGGCTCATCAAAAGGTGCGGCTGTCGCCACCAGCACCACGCGCAGCGGAAACAGCGATGGCGTTCGCTGAGTGATCTTGAACCGCCCTTTATCCACTAGCCCGGATTCCAGGTAGCCAACGCGCAGGCCGATCTGGCCGCCCAGGCTGGGCAGCCCTTCAAGGCCTTCGATGTCGAGGGTCAGCTTCAACTGATCGGACGCAAAACCCGCCAAATCGGTGTGCTCCCATTCCAATAACCGCTCATTGAGCAGCGCGGCATTGGCGCCGTAAATTTCCACCACCGGTGTAAATCCAAGTGTCATGGTGACTCCTTAGTCCCAGGCCGAAACCGGCTGCTTGGCAATAGGTTGTACCGACAGCTCGGGCACCACCACGGTGACGCCTGCCGGCAATACCACGCCCTGCTCGGCGAGTTGAGGGTTCAAGCGCCAGAGCACTTCCTCGGCCGCATCATCACAGCGACCCAGCTCGCGGTAGAGCAACAGGTTCACCGAATCCCCGGCAATACTTCTCACCCTACGCATTGACGAACTCCTCCAGCACCACGGACCAATTGATCACCATCGCCGTCCCGTCATCGATGACGCTGGACTGTTTTTCGTCCACCGACTTGAGGGTCCACAGACCCCAGCTAAGGCCCACGCCGTCGACCAGAGGCAACGGCACACGCAGGGTCTGCAGCGCACGCAATTCGTCCAGCCGCGCCATGCCCTGTGCCCGGGCGGCCTTACCCCCGAAGGTGAGCGTTTCGAGCGCCTGGCCGACCTGGCTGGATTTGGGTTTGCCGGCAATGATCTCCAGGCTGACCCAGCCACCGCTGCTCGCACGGTCAAGGGTGTCGTAGGCAAAACCCCGGGACAGCCCAAAAATAAACGAGCCCAATGCCATCTGTTGTCGCATCACGCCACTCCTGTATCGGTCAGCGCCGAGTCACGTCGCGTCGCCAACAGGCTGTCCATCGACAACGGCGTGAATTGGGCTTCAATCTGTTGCACCACCAGCGCCGCCAGTTGCTGATAGCTGGCCTGCTCAGGTGCGTTGATGGTGATTTGCGGGGCGAATGTCAGTTGGCGATTGTCAGCCTGGGCGTTGCTCAGTTGCTTGCTGACATCGGCGGGCGCGGCCAGGCGGTCGCTTGGCCCGAACAGCTTGTCACCCAGCCAGGCGCCCGCCTCACTGCCCAGCAATCCACCGATCGCGCCGCCGACAGCCGTGCCGACACCGGGTAAAACCAGGGTGCCGATGGCGGCCCCGGCAGAGGCGCCGGCCCAGGCACCACCCGCCGTGCTGAGGCCAGTGCCGACGGCCTTGACGTCACCGTCGCGTACGCCCTGGATCACGCCCAAGGTGGCTTCAGCGGTTCTCAAGGGCGCGAGCCGCCGAATGCCGACGGATCCAAGTGTGACAAATGCATCGGCCAAGGCACCCGCCGGAATGTCTGGCCGGTTGGGCGCTGGCGTTGCGGTGCTCGCCCCCGTAAAGGACTGAAAGCCTTGCGAGGTCGCCCCGCCCTGAAAACTTGCTGACGAGCCGCCCAACGCCTGGCGGCCTGGTTCGATCAGGTTGCGTACTCCTGCAGTTCGCCCGCCGATTTTTTTGCGACCTTTTATTTTTTTTGCAGCCGTATCTATGACTAGATCAATGGCTTTTTCTGCGGCCTTGCTTTTCAGCGCATCCCACAGCTCGCTCCAAACCGCCTTGATGGTACTCACCACCGCACCATCAGCCGGTTCCTTGGGTTCATCCTTCGGCGCGCTCGCGGCAACATCCGCTACCTTGGGCATCAGCGCATCGCTGTTGATGAACAACGTCGTGTTGAGCGTCTCCAACGTCTCGCGCAGTCGCACTTGTTCCTGGGTCAAGGCGTTGATATCCACACTGAGCGTGGCCAACGTGCCGTTCAACGCCCACTGCGGCTGCGAGGCAGCCTCCAGGCTTACAGGTGCCGCAGCGCTGGCGGAAAACGGTGCCAGTACATTGCCAAGGTCTGCGTCGCCGATCATCCAGCGCAAATCCTCCTGGGCGAGTCGGATCCCATAGTTAGTCTCTTGCATCCCGCTCTACTCCTGTTTTACGCCAAGGCGAGTGATCGCAATGTCGTAGCGGCGCAATGCTTTTGCGGCATCCCAATCCAGGATCTCCGCCTCATTGACCGAGTAAACCAGCGGCACCACATCGAGGATCACGTCGATGTCGCGTTGCGAAAGAAGTCCGCCGGTTGATTTAAAAAATCGTCGATGCGCTCCTGCAGCTCGGTCCAGTCAGGCACGGTGAGGTGGGCAAGATCGGGGATCATCAGGCCTGTGCAATGAGCGGTGATGAACTCGGCACGCTCTTTATTAGTGGCGAGTTTTTTCATCACCTTGGTGGCCCGCAGGGCGGGCATTTCCAGGGAAAACTCGGTGAAGACACGGCCGGCAGCGTCGAAAGGCTGCAGCAGTTGGATGGGCTGGTCGTGGGTCGATGCCGCTGGCTTATCGAGGAAGAACGACGCAGGACGTGTCGACATCTCATGTACGTATTGGGCGATGGTCACGTAGTCCGGGCGCTTGAGTTGGTCGAGCTCTTTTTCCGACAGGCCGGTGGCGAGTTTCGCCAGTTCGAAGAACTGGTCGTCCTCGTCCTCACCGGCCCGGGCCAGCGCGTCTTTTTGCGCGGCGTAGTACAGCGGCTTGAGTTGAACCTGCTCGATCGTCGCACCGGTATCGGCAGTGACTGGCGAGAGCAGGCGGTGCAGCGGTGGCATCCAGGCCATGGTGCAGCTCCTTGGTGAAGTATGGGGCGAGCGAACCCGCCCCGGGGGATCACGGCATCAGCACGGCGCGACGCGCATCGCCGAGGATGTCGAGGCCGTTGAGCACGAATTTCTGGGTGCGCACGTCGATGTCGATCACCGGAATGCCGTTTTCCAGGCGGTTGTAGGTGCGGCAGGAGAGTTCCAGGGTGGTAGTGGGCTTATCGCCCATTTTCAGCTTCGCTTCCTCCAGGGATTTGAGCTTGCCGCCCACGGTGTGGTAGGTGAAATAGGTCTTGCCGTCCTGGTCCTGACCGGCCTCGCGCACGTTGAGCAGAATGTCGTCCCCCAGGCGCACGCCCAACGCCAGCATGATTTCCGGGCCCGCACCTTGCAGGATCAACTTGGCACCCAGAACCTTGCCGCTCTTGGCCATTTCCTCGGCAATGAACCGCCCGCCGGACATGGGTTCCATGTCGAATTCAATTTTCGGCGGGGTGAACTCCTCAACCGTCGCGGACAACGGCAGGCCTTGAAGAGTGGCCGCAATGGCCTGTCTGACTCGGTTGATAAACATTAGAGAACGTCCTCCAGGAACTGCTCGATGATTTCATCGCGGGCATTGAGTTGATAAATCATGTGTTCGTTCGGCGCGTAGCGGCCGTAGTCGATGACGATGAACCAGGTGCCGTTCTTGTACTTCTCGACACTGTTCAATTCCGGGTGCAGGTACACGCTGCCGCCGGGGATGGTTTCATCGGCGACCAGGGTTTGCAGCCAGTCGTTGATGCGCTTGACCTCCTGATCCATGAAGGACTTGGTGAGGTTCTTGGCCATGGCTTTCTGCCCGGCCTTGACCAGCTTGCGGCTGATGGCATCTTCCAGGCCGACGTAGCTGATGAACTTGCCGGTGATGGAGCGGTTGCCCAGCAGCGAGAAGCCACCGAGGATGGTGCGGGCGTAGTAGGTCACGCCGTAGCGGTTGAGCAGGTCGCCTTCGGTGGAGGTGTCGAGGATGTTGTACTCGACGACGCGGGAAACGTCCTCGGCGAACGTCACCTGATTGCCTGGGCTTTCCCACTGCTTGACCTTGGCCAAGGCAGCGATAGCCAGGGAAGATGGCGCGAGGAACACGTTTTTCTTCGCCGCCTTGGAGTACACCGACGGCATGTTGTGCACCAGCAGGCAACGGTCAAAACCCAGATCGGCCCCGCCCAGTTCACCGCTGTAGGTCACTTGGTCAGCGACGCTTGCGTCTTTGCCGTCCAGCACCACACGGGCCTTGATGCGCTTGCCGAACGAGGCGAACTCACCAGCCACCGCCTTGGTGCCGGTGAAGCCTGGAGCGCCGATGATAGTCAGGTCTTCCGGCACGCTGGCTAGCGCCGCCAGGCCCAGTTTGCGACCGGTCACCGGCTCGTCGCCGCCGATCACGTTATTGAGCGTGTCCGCCGGGGTAGCGCCCTCTTCCACGATCACCACATAGACCGGCACCTTCACCACTTTGAGGATCTGGTACACCGCCTGGAACAGCGTGCCCGACTCCGTACCGGTCGGGTCCAGCAGCGCCTGGGTGGTGAAGCTGTTGATGCGGAACGGCGCATTCTTCGGGATCGACGCATGGGCCTTCGGCGCAGTGCCGACCAGGCCGATCACGTTATCGCCCAGGCCACCCATGGCCTCGGGGGATTCGGTGGCATTCACGGTGATGCCGTTGTGCTCGAAGTTCAATACCTCAGCCATGGTTAGTCAGCCTTCTTTGGGGTGGAGTTGAGGACGCTGGTCAGTTCCAGGCGGCCGGCGGTGCGCAGGGCGGATGCTTCGACGTCCAGCAGGTCAAGCTCCTCGCCGACGGAGGACCAATGGCCGCCTCCGGTGGGGAATGGGATGAGGACGGTGTAGGTTTGGCGGGTGGGCATGAGAGAGAATCTCCAGGCGAAAAAAAACCGCGGTGAGCGGTTTTGGGTGGGGTTGAAGCTATAAAAACGCCCCGGTGGGCGGGGTGTTTATGGTTTGTGTATTTGAGTGTTGACCGGGCTCGTCAGCGTTGCTTCTGGCCATCCTTCAAGGAGCAATGCTGCGTCAAAATCGCCTTCGGCCAAGATAGTTAGCAGCGCCTTTTCACGCGAATAACAGGCCTGAACATAGTCATCAACAGCCTCCGCAACGCCAAGTATTTGATTGGCTGAAAGTTTTACAAATGTACCGTCGGCCAACTTCCAATCAACGGAGTAATCGTTACTTCGTTGAGCCCTCAAAGCGGAGGCCGTGAGTTTCCCCTGAGTGTCCCGATCAGTCAGGATTTCCATTCCTTGAGTAGTAACTCCAGACACTTCATGACTATAGCGGGCCAATGCTATTTCAGATGGCCAATCGCGTTCTTTCGCTAGAGGATCAGACAATTGCAGCGTTCCAGATGAACTCAAAGTGATCAACTTTCCGAGCGATAGCCCTTCAAGCAGCGCCTCATATTCATTTTGTGAAACCTCAATCGAGTCCTTGGGGATATCTACATGCACGGCGGTGTTATAAAAGCCTTTTGTGCCCGAACTGTAAAAAACCTTCATGTGCTACCTCCCTATCGCAAACCAGCGTGCAGTGGCGAGCGAATCATACGACCCCGAAATTGCATCGAACCAACATACAAACGATGTCAGTGATTGCGTGAAAGAAGTACTGAAAAAGTGGTTAGGATCGCCTACCGCGCCACTGGATCCACGAATGCTTCCACTTATGTGATAAATCTCCTTCGTAAACGCAAGTGGAAAACTGATAGTTGCGGCAGCATCCGCCGGGGACGCTGCGCGAGCGGCTACTCCCCACTGGAGGATGATCCCGCCCAGCCAAGTGGGTAGAGCTAGGTAACCGTTGGCAGCCGCCAAATATGCAACTCCCATTCTGAGCTTCTTAGGCGTGATAAAAGCAGTATCGTCCGCTCCGGTATCTACCTGAGTTTGAGTAGCGACTTTGGCTGTGCCTTGGGTCATTTCAGTCGCCTGAGCAGCCAGTAATGCAAGTGCGGCAACATCGACGTTTCCTTGATTGATCGGCGCGTTCCAAGCCTTGATGCACCACATAACCGCCAGGTTTCGTGCACGCGTTTCCGTCGAAGTTCTTGCCACTCTGGACGCATCAAAAGACAAAGAACTTGCCTGTTTATCCATAACAGGGCCGTCGGCGAATGAGTTTGCGGTACGCTCAACAAGGGCAAATGCGCCACTGGCAGTTACTCCTTCACCGAGGAACTGATAAGCGGGAGATGGACTCGAGTCCATCCGCCCCGAGATATTTTGCAGGGCATCGAGTTGCAACGTTCCAAGCAGCCGGTTGGCATCCACTCCTCGCCCATGATCCCAGCCTCGAAAGAACTCACCACGCGACTCAGGTAACCGGGTATAGCCGGCAGCATCACCAGGCTCGTTGAATTTCTTCGCCAGATACTTCGCAAGGTCAGGATAGACATCGTCCTTGAACAAGCTGTTATCGACTTCCAGAAAACCGGGTGGAACTACGCCCATCGGAAACGGAACCATCACCCCAACGGGAAGTGCCGACGCCTTGGCAATCATCGCTGCGATCTCGGTCTTCGTGTAAGTACTTTTGGCAAGTGCATCAGCGACGTACCCCATCACCCAAGCCCGAGTCGCCTTCACCACCGTGTCATCAATCAACAACGTCACGATTGCAGCATTACTCGTCTCAAAGATCGAGCGAATATAAAACTCCTTCCCTGACCCCGACGTCGCCAGCACCGGCTTATACGACTCCGGATATTTGATGATGGCGTACAAAATCCCGGTATCCGTCCACAGCCCGGCCTCGCGCACGTACCAGCCGCCCACATCCGAGGGGATGGTGACTTCGGCCATCAGCCAGTTGGCGTTTTTCTCATCTTGAAACAACGCATTCAAAGGCCCGCGCCAGACTTCGCGTTTCAGCGCTTTTGCGCTGGCATCAGGGTTATAGACAGCGCCGTTGCCGTCGCCGACGGAAATCTGCGCCAGTTTGATCGGTACGCCCGCGGCCTTGCAGGCGGTTTCGTAGGCGATCCCCGCGTTGGTGAGCAGGGTGTAATAGTCAGCCATTTAGTGCTCCTGTGGATAAAGGGTGGTGGTTTCGACGGTGTAGAGGGCGGCCGCCATAAAGGCGCGACCGGAGGCCTCGACGCCTGCCAGCACGTTGGGGTAGATCGTGGTGAGTTCGCCGCACAGCGTGGCGGCGCCGATGCTGTGGCTTCCAGAAGCGCTAAGGCCGACGGAGATCGAGAGAATGTCGCGCTCGCTTTTGGCGTCGGCCAGGCGGCGGTCGAGTCGGGCATCGATGGTTTCGCTGTAGGGCAATTCGGTCCAGGCCCGCACGGCAAAGCTGTAGGGCACGCCCTTGGGTTTTTGCTCGTACCAGGCGCGTACTTCGGGGCTGAGTTGCAGACCTTTGGCGGCGTTCTCCAGGGCTTGGCGGGTGCCGGCCTGGCGTGCGGTGGGCCAGGCAAGTTTGACGGTCAGGCGCTTCTCGGCCTCGGGGGCCGTGGTGCTCCATTCGTTCACCGCGCGGTCCGCTGCCAGGTAGGGCAAGAAAGCAGCCGGTGTGCGATCCGGATCCATCAACTGTGGGAAAGGAGGCGTTACGCGCTCCAGCAACTGGCCGAAGCCTAGGTCCAGCGCCTTTTCCAGCGGTGAGCTATTGGCCGGCAACAGGCTCGCTTTAGGCTCACTCATAGCGTACGTACCTCCACCTCGACACCCATACAATACGGGGCCTGGAACGCCGTGCTGATGATCGGTTCCAGCGGTTCGAGGATCTGCAGTTGCGCGGCGCCGGCGCTGTGGATGGCATAGTCGATCCAGCTGGGGTCGACACGGCCTTCCAGGCGATGGCAGGAGTCGGCGTAGGTTTGCAGCAATTTTTGCGCTGCGACTTGGGTGAGTCCTGAATCCGGGCCGGCGTTGATCTTGGCGACCACGCGAATCTTGTAGCGCTGAATCTGCGCGCCTTGGACGCTGACCAGATCAGTCTCCGGTCGTACATCCGGCCGTGTGAAATGTCGCCGTACGCCGTCAAGCAAATCGGCGGAAGCCGTGCCATCACCTTCCCTTGAAAGCACGGTGACCATCACTTCGCCGGGGGCGGTGCGGCGACCGTTGCCGTCCTTGACCTGGGCTGCATAGCCGTCCGGGTCAAAGGTGTAGCTGACGGTCACCACACCGGGTGTGGCGCTTTGCACCTTGACCGACGGTCGCTCGCCAAGGGTGAATACCTCACGGCGATATTGCATGCGTGAGCCCGCCGCCGGAGCGTGTGGTGCCAGGTAGTAACGCAGGCGGGCGTCGTCGTCGCTTTCCAGAACAGGTGGCACGGGGGGAAAAGCGGCCGGGTCGCCGGGGTCGAGTACCTGGCGCTCCAGGCCCATGTCAGCCAGCCGCGCGTCCAGGTTACTGCCGGTGGCCCACCATGCCAGCATTTGTTTGATGCGAGCGTTGTACTTGCGTTCGTGGGTTTGCAGGCGCACGCAAAACGCTTCCAGGGCCAGGGTCAGCAGTTCGCTTTCATTGTCGAGGCTGACCTTGAGTTTGGCCGCGCTTTGCGGCGCGCGGGTGGCAACGTAATCAACGACGAAGGCCTTGAACTCGGCCAACAGCGGTTCGAACTCATCGACGGCAATGATGGCCGGTTCCGCCAGTTGGTTCTGGCCTGGGATCAACATGCTCATGTCACGACCTCGAAGGTTTGTTGGCGGTTTTTCCAGGTGCCGGCAAAACGCAGCAACAAACCCGCGCCCTGGCGGGTAGCGACGATGACCTGGGGTTGAAAGTCGGCGATGCCGTTCTGGGTGTTGTAGAACGCCTGGGCGGCGTGGCTTTGGGCGAGGATCAGCACGTCATCGCCCAGGTTCTGGCCGAGCAATTGCGGGATCAACGAGCCGTACAGCGGGCGTTTCTGGCGAGTGCCCACGGGGGTGGTCAGCGCTCGGGTGGCGCGCTGCACGAATTGCAGCCAGTCGTCGACGGCGGCCCCGGTGTTCCTATCGATTCCGATCATGGCAAATCCTTATGCGCTACTGATCACACGGCCCTGGTGATCCACCACCGGGCCGCTCAAATGCACGCCGGCGGCATCCAGCAGCACGCCGGTGGCGCCAAGTTGCAGCGTGATGCTCTGGGCGTTCAGGGTGAGGCTGGCGGCGCCGACGTTGACGTCAACCTGCTCGCGAGAGCCGCTGAACATCGTCGGGCCGTTGACCCAGTTGAAAATGTGGCTGGCGTCGTCGTACTCGCTTTGGGTGCCGTCCTGATGGCGACGCCGTGTCAGTGAAGCGACGCCGGACACAGGCGGAAAAAGACTACTGTTGAGCCCGAATAAGGCGACGGACTGAGCGCCCCCTTCCCCGCCACCGTAATTGAGCAGCAAGCATTGTTCGCCCACGGAGGGAATGCGGGTTTCGGTCTGCGCCCCCGCACTTGGGTTGAAAAACTTGATCGCCGGGCTGAGCAAATCACCGTGGCTGACCTTGCAGGTATTACTCGCGGCGTCGACCTCCTGGCACACGCCAATCCGGCAGAAGCTTTCGGCACGCCGATACAGGTCTTCCAGCTGGGCTTCCATTTCTGCCAGGCGCTCGACAATCGGCCCCAGTTGCATGCGTAGCAATGCATCGAACATGGACTACTCCTGCAGCGGGCGATATTGATCCGGATCGTTGATGTCGGAGACTTCCCAAGTGCGGGCAAACAAGGGCTTGCCTGTGGGATCTTCGAGCAGCAATGGTCCGAGATAGAGGTTTTGGGTGAAGGAAACCATCCAGGTGTCGTAGTCCGTTTCTACACCGCTGAGTGCGGAAGGCGCTGCGACAATCGCGTTGGGCAAATCGCACTGATCAGGCGGCAGGCCCCAGCGGTTATCCAAGGCCAGGTCCATCAATTGGCTGGCCAGGTCGCAGGCATCAAAGGCTGCCGACCCGCTGGCAACCATGGCCTTGAGTGAAACCGACAAGGCGTGCGCCTTGCGCCCTGCAAAAGAGCGCACGCCGGGGCCATTGCGCTCCACGCTGATCAAAATGCCAGCTTTATCGCCTGTTCCGGGAAAGTCATGGTGATTGCCTACGTGCAGCTGTGGGAAAGCGCTCTTCAGCACGTCCCCAATTGCCGCAGGTAGCTGGGAAGGTTTTTCGAGAAGTGTCATCTGCTTGCATCCTTGCAGCGGTTACTGCTGATCCGGGCGAGAGGTTGGGGTCTCGTTGACCCCGATGCGCCTGGCCGCCCAGCGTTCATAAAGGCCGATGGCCACGTCCGCACCGGCCATGGCCGTCAGGCAGCCAATGGCGCCAGCGGTCCAGATCGACATGCCGGCGGCGTAGCACAGCATCAATGCCGAGACTCCGCAGACCATGCATGCCCCGGACCGCAGCGCCAGGCGCCGGATCAGTGACCAACCACGGGCGCCCTCCTTGTCGGCGCGCCACATTTCGCCGGATACACCGCCAATCAGCGCCAGTACGATCACCAGCCAGATAGGCATTTCCGCTAACGCTTGCTGCTCGTTTGTCATGTCACGCCTCCTGGCTGAGCACTACCGGCACGGGGCCGGCTCTTGGGTAAATCCATGGGTAGGTAGGCATTCCAAAAAGCCCGGTTGCCCGGGCTTTTCAGTAATGCGGTCCTCAGTCGATCTTTCGGCGCTACTGGCGCGGTACGGATCTTTCCTCGATGTTTTTCCGACCACGATCCCTGTCTGCCGGATAACTGCTTCTGGTGCTTTACGCTGCACACCCGGGTCAGTTGCCAACCCTCTGAACCGTTAAGGCCGGTTCATCGCTGCCTGTTTGTTAAGCGGTGAAACTAAAGAGCGTCGGCATCCTTGCCGGTGTTGCTGGCGTCCTTGCCATCGCTCGGATGGCGTCCTTGCCGGTGTTGCGTGCCTTCCTTGTGTTGACTGGCAGCATCCTTGCCGCCTCCACCAGGCCTTGTTGGCTGGCTTGAGATGGAGAATATGCATGTATGCATATACAGTCAATGCACAAATGCATTTATTTTCAGCATGCAAATGCACGAATGCATTTTCGTCCTTGTGGACAGCGGGTTTGGTGGTTTTTTCCAGGCGAAAAAAAGCCCGCTCGTTGGCGGGCTTTTTCTTACAGAAGAAGGCTAACGGGCGTACATGCCCCACCAGAACACATGGCCCAGGATGCTGATCTGCTCATCCTGGATATCCTGGAAGCTGTAGTCCTCATCCGGGTGTTCATCGCGATTGAAACTGCGCAGGCGAATCCCGGAAGGCAGGCGGTAGAGCTGTTTCACCCGCAATTGGCCGTTGTGGTTGATGGCATACAAGTCACCATCGACGATATCACCAATGCCGCTTTTGCCCGCGTTCACCCCGACCGTCGCGCCATCACGCAGCACCGGCAACATGCTGTTGCCACGCACCGTCACACACTTGGCCTGGTCGAACTGCACACCGTTATGCCGCAGGCTGCGCTTGCCGAACCGCAGACTGGCCTTCTCGCTTTCCTCGATGACGAATCTTCCTGATCCAGCAGCCAATTCAACCTCGCGCAGAAAGGGGATCGACACCTCGTCGTCATTAACGGGCGTGTCGTCGTCCCACAGGCTTATGTCCTTGAGTTCCGAATGCATCGGGTCGCGCCCGTCCTCCCGCGAAACACCCACCGCCGCGCGCCCGCGCAGTTGGTCGGTGCTCACACGGAAGTACTCGGCGATGCGGGAAATGTGCTTGTCCGACGGATCAACGATCTTGCCGCTGAGGATCCGGGACAACGTGGATTGAGGCACGCCGGTACGCCGGTGAAGCTCCGTGGGGGAGATCCGGTCGCGGTCCAGCAGTTCGCGTAAGACGATAGAAACGTTGCGTTTTTGCATAACGGGGATAGTGACGGGAGATTTTGGGGTTGGCAAATGCTAATTTGCATTATTTATGCAAACTCGATGCATTTCCTGGGCTATTTCAAGTGGGGTGATGTGGACTGCGAACGGCAGACCTCGCGTGTTAACCTTGCGCCCATCGCAAAATCGCAGGGCGGAATGCCCCACCTTTGCCCCACTCCTTTCAACGAATTTGCCTACGACCCAATGAGTAAAACCACTTCAGACCTATCCTCCCACACTCCAATGATGCAGCAATACTGGCGCCTCAAGAACCAGCACCCTGATCAGTTGATGTTCTACCGCATGGGCGACTTCTACGAGATCTTCTACGAAGACGCGAAGAAGGCCGCCAAGCTGCTGGACATCACCCTGACGGCGCGCGGGCAGTCGGCGGGACAGTCGATTCCGATGTGTGGGATTCCTTACCATTCATTGGAAGGTTACCTGGTCAAGCTGGTGAAGCTGGGCGAGTCGGTGGTGATCTGTGAGCAGATCGGCGACCCGGCCACCAGCAAGGGGCCGGTGGAACGTCAGGTGGTGCGCATTATTACGCCGGGGACGGTGAGTGATGAGGCGCTGCTGGATGAGCGTCGTGACAACCTGATTGCAGCAGTGCTGGGCGATGAGCGTCTGTTTGGCCTGTCGGTGCTGGATATCACCAGCGGCAACTTCAGCGTGCTGGAGATCAAAGGCTGGGAGAACCTGCTGGCCGAGCTGGAGCGTATCAACCCGGTTGAGCTGTTGATCCCGGACGATTGGCCGAAGGATCTGCCGGCGGAAAAACGCCGTGGGGCCAAGCGTCGTGCGCCCTGGGATTTTGAGCGTGACTCGGCGCTGAAAAGTCTGTGCCAACAGTTCTCGGTGCAAGACCTTAAAGGCTTCGGTTGCGAAACCCTGACCCTGGCCATCGGCGCCGCCGGTTGCTTGCTGGGCTATGCCAAGGAAACCCAGCGCACCGCCCTGCCGCATTTGCGCAGCCTACGCCATGAGCGTCTGGACGATACCGTGGTGTTGGATGGCGCGAGCCGGCGCAACCTGGAATTGGACACCAACCTGGCCGGCGGGCGTGATAACACCCTGCAATCGGTGGTCGACCGTTGCCAGACCGCCATGGGCAGCCGTTTGCTGACCCGTTGGCTGAACCGCCCGTTGCGCGACTTGAGCGTGCTGCAGGCGCGTCAGACTTCTATTACTTGCCTGCTGGACGGCTATCGCTTTGAAAAGCTGCAGCCACAGCTCAAGGAAATCGGTGATATCGAGCGTATCCTGGCGCGGATCGGCCTGCGCAATGCGCGGCCGCGTGACTTGGCGCGCCTGCGTGACGCCCTCGGTGCCTTGCCACAATTGCAAGCGGCGATGACCGAACTGGACACGCCGCACCTGCAACAGCTCGCGGTCACCGCCGGTACTTACCCGGAGCTGGCGGCGTTGCTGGAAAAAGCCATCATCGACAACCCGCCCGCGATCATCCGCGACGGCGGCGTCTTGAAGACCGGTTACGACAGCGAGTTGGACGAACTCCAAGCCCTGAGCGAAAACGCCGGGCAGTTCCTGATTGACCTGGAAGCTCGCGAAAAAGCCCGTACCGGCCTGGCCAACCTGAAAGTCGGCTACAACCGTGTGCACGGCTACTTCATTGAGTTGCCGAGCAAGCAGGCCGAGTCGGCCCCCATCGACTATCAACGTCGCCAGACACTGAAAGGCGCCGAACGGTTTATCACCCCAGAGCTGAAAGAATTCGAAGACAAGGCACTGTCGGCCAAGAGCCGTGCCCTGGCTCGGGAAAAGATGCTCTATGAAAACCTGCTGGAAGACCTGATCAGCCAGTTGGCACCGCTGCAGGACACCGCCGCCGCCTTGGCTGAGCTGGATGTGCTGAGCAACCTGGCCGAGCGCGCGCTGAACCTTGACCTGAACTGCCCGCGTTTTGTCAGCGAGCCGTGCATGCGCATCGTGCAAGGTCGCCACCCGGTTGTAGAGCAGGTATTGACCACGCCGTTCGTCGCCAATGACCTGTCACTGGACGACGATACCCGCATGCTGGTGATCACCGGTCCGAACATGGGCGGTAAATCCACCTACATGCGTCAGACCGCTTTGATTGTGCTGTTGGCGCACATCGGCAGCTTTGTGCCGGCGGCCAGTTGCGAGCTGTCCCTGGTGGATCGCATTTTCACCCGGATCGGCTCCAGCGATGACCTGGCCGGTGGCCGTTCGACCTTTATGGTGGAAATGAGCGAGACCGCCAACATCTTGCACAATGCCACTGAACGCAGCCTGGTGCTGATGGACGAAGTGGGTCGCGGCACCAGCACTTTCGACGGGCTGTCCCTGGCCTGGGCGGCGGCCGAGCGCCTGGCGCATCTGCGCGCCTACACGCTGTTTGCCACCCACTATTTCGAGCTGACCGTACTGCCGGAAAGCGAACCGCTGGTGGCCAACGTGCACCTGAACGCCACTGAGCACAACGAGCGTATCGTGTTCCTGCACCACGTGCTGCCGGGGCCGGCCAGCCAGAGTTACGGTCTGGCCGTGGCCCAACTGGCCGGTGTGCCGAATGACGTGATCACCCGTGCCCGCGAACACCTCAGCCGCCTAGAAACCACGGCCCTGCCCCATGAAACCGTGGTCGCCAGCCCAGCCAAAGCCTCCAGCAAACCGGCCGCGCCGCATCAGAGTGATATGTTCGCCAGTCTGCCTCACCCGGTGCTGGATGAGTTGGCAAAGCTTGACCTGGATGACTTGACGCCGCGAAAAGCGCTCGAAATGTTATATGCACTGAAGACTCGGATATAACGCTGAGGCTTGCAAGCTGGTAGACTCTCGCGCGGTTTGGGATGCTGCAGGCTATTAGCCTGGCCTGCAGACTATCGCTCCCGAACCTCGCGAGCCCTGCCACAAAGGGTTTCGCTGCCGCCGCCTGAGGAGAAAATTAGAAATGACCTTCGTCGTCACCGACAACTGCATCAAGTGCAAGTACACCGACTGCGTGGAAGTATGTCCGGTGGACTGCTTCTACGAAGGCCCGAACTTCCTGGTCATCCACCCGGACGAGTGCATTGATTGCGCCCTGTGTGAACCTGAATGCCCGGCCGTCGCTATTTTCTCCGAGGATGAAGTCCCGGCAGGTATGGAGCAGTTCATTCAGCTGAACGTCGAGCTGGCTGAAATCTGGCCGAATATCACTGAGCGCAAAGACCCGATGCCGGATGCTGCGGAATGGGATGGCAAGACGGGTAAAATTGCTGACCTCGAACGCTGATAGCGTCGCGTCCAAAAAGGCCCCTTGCGGGCCTTTTTGCGTTTCTGGAAAGTCGGTTTCACTTTCCTACAGGCAAAAAAAGGGGCGGTATGACCCGCCCACATTTTTTCCCTAGTCCCTGTATTCCTTTTCATCATCCTGATGAATCGCATCCTGCGATATTCCCTTAACCATCGTTCCTTGATGGCTGTGTCAATCCGTGGACACAGGGCTGATGTTAGAGAGTTCCAAGGGAAGTTCAACGGGATCCATTTCTGTGGCTGACAGGCTTCGACGCTCAACAGACAATAATTAATTGTTATTTTTCAACAAGATACAAAACCCTTTCACCTAACCGGGACGGACTTGGCGGGTAAAAAACCCAAACGCTTACGAAAAAGTAAGCGAATGCTTACACGACCCATTGCGTAAATGAGAAATAAACCCGCCTTGACCACTGCCCAGACATGAAAAAGCCCCGACAACGTCGAGGCTTTTTCCCTTCAATGCCCTCAGTCGTCGCTGACGGTGATGGTCGGCATCGCTGGCGCAGCGGCTTCCTGCAGCACAATACGCGCGCCTACATGGCGAGCCAGTTCCTGGTAAACCATGGCGATCTGGCCATCAGGGTCCGCCGCGACCGTCGGCTTGCCGCCGTCAGCCTGTTCACGAATAACCATCGACAGTGGCAATGAGGCCAGCAGTTCCACGCCATATTGGGAGGCCAGCTTCTCGCCACCGCCTTCGCCGAACAGGTGCTCGGCGTGGCCGCAGTTGGAGCAGATGTGCACTGCCATGTTCTCCACCACGCCCAATACCGGGATATTGACCTTGCGGAACATCTCCACGCCTTTTCTCGCGTCGAGCAGCGCCAGGTCCTGGGGCGTGGTGACGATCACAGAGCCGGCCACCGGGACTTTCTGTGCCAGGGTCAGTTGGATATCGCCCGTGCCTGGTGGCATGTCGATCACCAGGTAGTCCAAATCGCCCCAGGCGGTCTGGGTGACCAGTTGCAGCAAGGCGCCGGAGACCATTGGCCCGCGCCAGACCATCGGCGTGTTGTCATCGGTCAGGAAAGCCATGGACATCACTTCCACGCCCAAGGACTCAATTGGCACGAACCACTTCTGGTCCTTGACCTTCGGCCGTGTGCCCTCGGCGATGCCGAACATCACGCCTTGGCTCGGGCCGTAGATGTCCGCATCAAGGATGCCCACGCGCGCACCTTCGCGCGCCAGGGCCAGGGCCAGGTTGGCCGCCGTGGTGGATTTGCCTACGCCGCCCTTGCCCGAGGCCACGGCCACCACGTTCTTGACATTGGCCAGGCCCGGGATCTGCGCCTGGGCCTTGTGCGCGGCGATCACACACTGGATGTCGACCTTGGCCGAACGCACGCCGTCGAGGCCTTCAATGGCCATCTGCAGCATCTGCGCCCAACCGCTCTTGAACAGGCCGGCGGCGTAACCCAGTTCCAATTGAACCGACACCTGGTCGCCCTGGACGTCGATGGCACGCACACAGCCGGCACTGACCGGGTCCTGGTTCAAATAAGGGTCGGTGTACTGGCGAAGCACGGCTTCCACCGCTGCGCGATTGACGGCGCTCATGGGCTACTCCCGAAAAAGACTGACTGAAACAGGCGGCTATCCTAACCGTTCCAGCGGCGTTACGGCATGCTTTCGCAGGTTCGGGAGATTCTGAAACAGCGCCACGGGGTGAAATATATTTCCCGGCGCTTTATAGTGGCCGACCTCCGTTTCATCAAGTAGCCGAGCCCCATGTCCGAGCCACGCAAGATCCTCGTCACCAGCGCCCTGCCCTATGCCAATGGTTCCATCCATCTTGGCCATATGCTTGAGTACATCCAGACCGATATGTGGGTGCGCTTCCAGAAGCATCGCGGCAATCAATGCATTTATGTCTGCGCAGACGACGCCCACGGTTCGGCCATCATGTTGCGCGCCGAAAAGGAAGGGATCACCCCGGAACAACTGATCGCCAACGTACAGGCTGAACACAGCGCCGACTTTGCCGATTTCCTGGTGGACTTCGATAACTTCCACTCGACCCACTCCGAAGAAAACCGTGAGCTGTCGAGCCAGATCTACCTGCGCTTGAAAGAAGCCGGGCATATCGACCAGCGTTCGGTGACCCAGTATTTCGACCCGGAAAAGAAAATGTTCCTGGCCGACCGCTTCATCAAGGGCACCTGCCCGAAATGCGGCACCGAAGACCAATACGGCGACAACTGCGAGAAATGCGGTGCGACCTACGCGCCCACCGAGCTGAAGAACCCTAAGTCGGCAATCTCTGGCGCGACCCCGGTGCTCAAGGATTCCCAGCATTTCTTCTTCAAGCTCCCGGATTTCCAGCAGATGCTGCAAACCTGGACCCGCAGCGGCACCCTGCAGGACGCCGTGGCCAACAAGCTCTCCGAATGGCTCGACAGCGGCCTGCAGCAGTGGGACATCTCCCGCGATGCGCCGTACTTCGGCTTCGAGATCCCAGGCGAGCCGGGCAAGTATTTCTACGTGTGGCTGGATGCGCCGATCGGCTACATGGCCAGCTTCAAGAACCTGTGCGACCGCACGCCGGAACTGGACTTCGACGCGTTCTGGAACAAGGATTCCACCGCCGAGCTGTACCACTTCATCGGCAAGGACATCGTCAACTTCCACGCGCTGTTCTGGCCGGCCATGCTTGAGGGGTCGGGCTACCGCAAGCCGACCGCCATCGCGGTGCACGGCTACCTGACGGTCAACGGCCAGAAGATGTCCAAGTCCCGTGGCACCTTTATCAAGGCGCGCACCTACCTGGACCACTTGTCGCCGGAATACCTGCGCTACTACTACGCCTCCAAGCTGGGCCGTGGCGTCGATGACTTGGACCTGAACCTGGAAGACTTCGTACAGAAGGTCAACTCGGACCTGGTCGGCAAGGTCGTCAACATTGCCAGCCGTTGTGCCGGGTTTATCCACAAGGGCAACGCGGGCCTGCTGGTGGCCGAGAACGCCGCTCCGGAACTGACCGACGCGTTCCTGGCCGCTGCGCCAAGCATCGCCGATGCCTATGAAGCCCGCGACTTTGCCCGCGCCATGCGCGAGATCATGGGCCTGGCCGACCGTGCCAACGCCTGGATCGCCGACAAGGCACCGTGGTCGCTGAACAAGCAGGAAGGCAAGCAGGCGGAAGTTCAGGCGATCTGCGCCACGGGCGTCAACCTGTTCCGCCAACTGGTGATCTTCCTCAAGCCGGTGCTGCCGTTGCTGGCCGCCGACGCCGAGGCGTTCCTCAACGTGGCGCCGCTGACCTGGAACGATCACACCACCTTGCTCAGCAACCATCAGTTGAACGAGTTCAAGCCGCTGATGACGCGTATCGACCCGGTCAAAGTCCAGGCCATGACCGACGCTTCGAAAGAAGACCTGGTTGCCAGCCAGACCGATACCGGTTCGGCTGCACCTACAGGCAATGGTGAGTTGGTCAAAGACCCGATCTCCGCAGAAATCGAGTTTGACGCTTTCGCTGCCGTGGACCTGCGTGTCGCGCTGATCGTCAAGGCCGAAGCCGTGGAGGGTGCCGACAAGCTGCTGCGTCTGACCCTGGACCTCGGTGGCGAGCAACGCAACGTGTTCTCCGGGATCAAGAGCGCTTATCCGGACCCGTCCAAGCTTGATGGTCGCCTGACCATGATGATCGCCAACCTCAAGCCTCGGAAAATGAAGTTCGGCGTTTCCGAAGGCATGGTGATGGCGGCCGGCCCTGGTGGGGAAGAGATCTACCTGCTCAGCCCTGACAGCGGCGCCAAGCCGGGCCAACGTATCAAGTAAGCCTGTGAGAAAGCCCTGTCGTTTCGGCGGCAGGGCTTTTCAGCTGGTCCCCTCTTTTCGCTTGCCGGATAATCAGCCTCTGTTTGTTAACCGGCATCCCCATGATCACCCCATGAACCTCATTCAACGTATCGACGCGCTGCTGCCGCAGACCCAATGCGGCAAATGCGGGCATCCAGGCTGCAAGCCTTACGCCGAGGGTATTGCTCAGGGCGAAGCGATCAACAAGTGCCCGCCTGGTGGACAGGAAACCATTGCTGGCCTTGCGCAATTGTTGCGCGTTCCGGTGCTGGAACTGGAGATCAGTCAAGGGGAAGCCCCAGCCCAGATTGCCTATATCCGCGAGGCCGAGTGCATCGGTTGCACCAAGTGCATCCAGGCCTGCCCGGTAGACGCCATTGTCGGCGCCGCCAAGCTGATGCACACGATCATCGTCGATGAGTGCACCGGTTGCGACCTCTGCGTCGCGCCCTGCCCCGTTGACTGCATTGAAATGCGCCCGACAGCCACGATCTTGCCAATCGTCGGTGGCCTGGCGACAAATGATCAGCAACGCCATGAACGCCACCTCAAGCGCGACCGGGCAAGGCGGCGGTATGAGCAACGCAACGCGCGGCTGCAACGAGAGGAAGCGCAAAAAGTCGCCGAACGCCAGGCGCGGGCCAAACGCTCAGTGCCGGTTTTACCCATGCAAGCCGATGCAGCACAGGATGGCGCGATCAAGAAAGCCAAAATCACGGTCGCCATGAGCCGCGCCCAACTGCATAAATCCTTGAAGGCCTTCGGTCACCCGCCAACCTTTGAACAGCAGTCGCAGTTGATCGTCTTGCAGCAGCAGTTCGAAGCGGCAGAACAAGCGCTGACGACGCTAGAGCTGGGCACCGCGCCGAAGACAATGGCAGCAACCGGTAATACTGCCGACCTGAAACGCGCCAAAATCCAGCTGGCGATGCGCCGCGCAGCGTTGAAGAAAGCCCAGGACTTGAACGCCAACCCGCAGCAACTGGCCGAAGCGCAACACAACCTCGACGAGGCGCAACGCCAAGTGGATGCCCACGGCAACGCCTGACCTGCAAAGCCTGTATTGCTACAATCCCGCCGATCGACTGCCAGGAAAAACCCACCGCATGAACGCCGCAAAACGCCTGGAAATTTTCCGTAGGCTCCACGAAGACAATCCAGAACCCAAGACCGAACTGGCCTACACCACGCCGTTCGAGTTGCTGATTGCGGTGATCCTGTCGGCCCAATCCACGGACGTCGGCGTGAACAAGGCCACGGCCAAGCTGTACCCCGTGGCGAATACGCCCGAGGCGATCTATGCCCTGGGTGTGGAGGGGTTGTCGGAATACATCAAGACCATCGGCCTGTACAACAGCAAGGCCAAGAACGTCATCGAAACCTGCCGCCTGCTGGTGGAACTGCACGGCAGTGAAGTGCCGCAGACCCGCGAAGCCCTGGAGGCCTTGCCAGGCGTTGGCCGCAAAACCGCCAACGTGGTACTCAACACCGCGTTCCGGCAACTGACCATGGCCGTGGACACCCACATCTTCCGGGTCAGCAACCGAACCGGCATCGCCCGTGGAAAAAACGTGGTGGAGGTGGAAAAGCAACTGATGAAGTTCGTGCCCAAGCCGTATCTGCTGGATTCGCACCACTGGCTCATCCTTCATGGCCGCTACGTTTGCCAGGCCCGCAAGCCGCGCTGCGGCAGCTGTCGCATCGAAGACCTGTGCGAATACAAGGACAAGACGTCCGACGATTAAGGGATCATTGGTTTTCTCGATCAGTCGATTGAAAAAATCTTTTTTACCGGATCATGGATTATCGTTATAAGGAGCGCCAACGGCAGTCTTAGCCCGGAGTGAACCTTATGAGCACTGGCAAAGAGCAACTGGAAGTGGAAGACGACCTCGTTGAGTCGGACGACGAGGGGGCGGAGACACCTGTGGCAGAGGTCGCCAAGACCAATTTGAGCAAACGCCGCACTATCGACAATCTACTGGAAGAACGACGCTTGCAAAAACAGCTGGCCGATTACGACTTCGATCTCTGATCGAGCGATCGACAGCCGGAAGCCTCCTTCAGGGAGGCTTTTTTCTGCCGGTGACCCGGGCAATACGCTGTGCTTTACCCTCCTCTATACCAAGCCGTTGCGCTGGGCCAGTTCGATCAGGTCCACCAGCGAACGCGCATTGAGCTTGAGCAGCAGACGCGTCTTGTAGGTGCTGACGGTCTTGTTGCTGAGAAACATGCCGTCGGCAATCTCCTTGTTGGTCCTGCCCCGCGCCAACTGCTGCAATACCATCATTTCCCGCCCGGACAGGCGCTCGACCATATCGGCTTCACTGGCATTGCCCATGGTGGAGCGTACCGAGTTGAGCGCCTGGTTGGGGAAATAGCTGTAGCCGGACAAGACCGCCTTGATAGCACTGAGCAGCTCGGTGAGGTCCTGTTGCTTGCACACGTAGCCAGCAGCCCCCGCCTGCATGCAACGCATGGAAAAATGACCCGGGGCCTGGGACGTCAGCACCAGCACCTTGAACGGCGCAGGTTGCTTGGTAGAAGACAGCCGGCAAATAACTTCCAGGCCATCAAGTTTGGGAATCCCGATATCCAGTATCACAATGTCCGGCATATGCTCCCGTGCAAGTTGCAACGCATCGACACCGTTATCAGTCTCGGCAACGACCTCATAACCATGACGTTCCATTAGCATACGCACAGCAAGACGAATGACGGGATGATCATCCACGATCAGCACTTTATTCATAAGAAAGTCCAATTTCGCTGTTCGAATTATTTAGAGCAAGCACAATAGCCTAGTCGTTTCCTAGTTGGCATAGCATTACCCCCCAAGCAACAGCAAGCAGAGACCCACCCCACAGCGATAAAGGAATTGCCCTACAAAAAAACGCCCTCTCGGAGGGATCTGGTTTTGTGGATCCTTTCAGACCTTTCCTGGGACTTACATACTTTGAGTGAAATATCCGTGGCTTATAGGGGTTTGGGTAAACGTGCCGCACATGACTCTCAGGAAATGCCCCTTGCCTCTCACCTGCTGCAGGGGAAAACGACCAGAACGATCCGTCTGTTTTAGTTCCATTTAACATATTCACTTACTTCCTTAATTCCTACAGACTATTCGGCGCTTCGTATCTTCTCCGCACTTGTATGAGTGAATTATCTGTAAGACCAGTTCCTACATAGATGTAAAAAATTCATTCCCCCTACAAACTTTCAACAACAATTCATTCAAACCCCATTTCTGATAAAGATTTTGAGGAAAAACATCCACAGTCGTTTAATCGTTATAAACATTTAACATCTCTACACAATCACAGGACAAAAAAAATGGCCCCTTGTACAAGGGGCCATTCTTCACAACAGGCTGAGACTTAGAACAGCGAGCGACCTTTGTTGGCGGCAATGCGCATGCGCAATGCGTTCAACTTGATAAAGCCTGCCGCGTCTGCCTGGTTGTACGCACCGCCGTCTTCTTCGAAGGTGGCGATGTTGGCGTCGAACAGCGACTCATCGGACTTGCGACCGGTCACGATCACGTTGCCCTTGTACAGCTTCAGGCGCACAACGCCGTTCACGTGAGCCTGGGAAGCGTCGATCATCTGCTGCAGCATCAGACGCTCAGGGCTCCACCAGTAGCCGGTGTAGATCAGGCTGGCGTACTTGGGCATCAGCTCGTCTTTGAGGTGAGCCACTTCGCGGTCCAGGGTGATCGATTCGATCGCGCGGTGGGCGCGCAGCATGATGGTGCCACCAGGGGTTTCGTAGCAGCCACGGGACTTCATGCCCACGTAACGGTTCTCGACGATGTCGAGGCGGCCGATGCCGTGTTCGCCACCGATACGGTTCAGGGTCGCCAGCACGGTGGCCGGGGTCATTTCGACACCGTCCAGCGCGACGATGTCGCCGTTGCGGTAGGTCAGCTCCAGGTACTGCGGCTTGTCGGGCGCGTTCTCCGGGGAGACGGTCCACTTCCACATGTCTTCTTCGTGCTCGGTCCAGGTGTCTTCCAGCACGCCGCCCTCATAGGAGATGTGCAGCAGGTTGGCGTCCATCGAGTACGGGGACTTCTTCTTGCCGTGACGCTCGATCGGGATTGCGTGCTTTTCAGCGTAATCCATCAGCTTTTCACGGGACAGCAAGTCCCATTCACGCCAAGGGGCAATCACTTTCACGCCTGGCTTGAGGGCGTAGGCACCCAGTTCGAAACGCACCTGGTCGTTGCCTTTGCCGGTGGCGCCATGGGAAATGGCGTCGGCGCCGGTTTCGTTGGCGATTTCGATCAGGCGCTTGGCGATCAGCGGACGTGCGATGGAGGTACCCAGCAGGTACTCGCCTTCGTAGACGGTGTTGGCGCGAAACATCGGGAAAACGAAATCGCGGACGAACTCTTCGCGCAGGTCGTCAATGTAGATCTCTTTCACGCCCATGGCTTGCGCCTTGGCACGTGCAGGTTCGACCTCTTCGCCCTGACCCAGGTCAGCGGTGAAGGTCACCACTTCACAGTTATAAGTATCCTGCAGCCACTTGAGGATCACCGAAGTGTCCAGGCCGCCGGAATACGCGAGAACGACCTTGTTTACGTCGGCCATGCCATCACTCCACGGGGTTGTACGGAAAGGCGTCGATTCTACCGACCAAAACCGCGGATTTACAGGGGCGCGACAGCAAATGAAGATAAAGCGACAGATTATGTCGAACGGGCGACCGATGGTCGCACCTCAGGACGTGTGCGCGGGGTTGCTCGGGCCGGTGGCCTGAGGCGCCGGTTTCTCGGGGGCAGCCACGCGTTCAAGCTGGATATTCACGCGACGGTTGCGCGCCCGGTTGGCCGCATTGGTGTTGGGCGCCAGTGGGTAGCTTTCGCCGTGGAAACGCAGGGTGATCTGCGATTCCGGGATCCCGTTGGCCTTGAAGTAGTCCATGACCGCCAAGCCGCGACGGCGCGAAACGTCTCGATTGGTCAGACGATTACCGCTGTTGTCCGAATGGCCGTTCAATTCGATATGGTTGACGGTCGGGTCGGCTTTCATGAATGCCAGAATCACGTCGAGTTTCTTCTTGGCGGCCGCGTCCAGCTCGATTCCGCCACCGGGGAAGCCAACTTCGGTCTGTTTGACCTGGTCGTAATTCATCGGCAACAGCTTGGCGGTGCACAGTTGGTAATCGTTGTAGGCCTTATTGAACTTGACCGGCAGCAGGCGGATCTCCGAATAGCCGCCTTCGCGCCCATAGTGCCGCACGGTCGGGCTACGCCCTTCCAGCAAGCCATTGAACAGACGCCCGGCCTGGGCCTGAGAGCTGTTGAACAACACATCGCCACTGCCGGCACGCACGGCGCCGAGGTTGATATCCCCTCGCCCCGGCTGCCACGGTGCAGCGGCGGCCAGCAAGGTGGCAGAACCGGCGCCCAGCGAGCCGTTGTAGGCCTTCAGACGAAACGTCGCCTGCTCGCCGGCCCGGCGCACGAACTCACCCGAACCGAAATCGGTGATCGGCTGGGTCAGGCGGCACTCGAATTGGTCGCCTTCCACCTTCCACTCAATATTCTCAAGACGCGTCTGGAACGTGAGGGCCATCGCAGGCAGGCTGGCGAACACACTGAGCAGGGCTAGATATTGCTGGCGCACGGGAGGCTCCACTGGTTTCTACAACACTTCAAAGCGTCATACATCGATAAGGCATACCCAAGGCTATCGGTTGCATCCTGCAAAACTTGATAGCGAGTGCCTGAGAGAGTCTTTTCCGGTAGCATTCCCACCAGATTGACCCGCCTGGAATCCCCAATGTCCGACCGCCTGACCCTGCTGCGTCCCGACGACTGGCATATTCATCTTCGCGATGGTGCTGCGTTACCCCACACCGTGGCCGATGTCGCGCGCACGTTTGGCCGCGCCATCATCATGCCTAACCTGGTACCTCCGGTGCGTAATGCCGAGCAAGCCGATGCCTATCGCCAGCGTATCCTCGCTGCACGACCGGCCGGCAGCCGCTTCGAACCGTTGATGGTGCTCTACCTCACCGACCGCACCCAGCCCGAAGAGATTCGTGAGGCCAAGGCCAGCGGTTTCGTGCACGCTGCCAAGCTGTACCCGGCTGGCGCGACCACCAACTCCGATTCCGGCGTAACCAGTATCGACAAGATCCTGCCGGCCATCGAAGCCATGGCCGAAGTCGGCATGCCACTGCTGATCCACGGCGAAGTCACCCGTGGTGACGTGGACGTGTTCGACCGTGAGAAGATCTTCATCGACGAGCATATGCGCCGCGTGGTCGACCTGTTCCCGACCCTCAAGGTGGTATTCGAGCACATCACCACCGCCGATGCCGTGCAGTTCGTCAGCGAGGCCTCGGCCAACGTTGGCGCGACGATCACCGCGCATCACTTGCTGTACAACCGCAACCACATGCTGGTGGGCGGGATTCGGCCACACTTCTATTGCCTGCCGATCCTCAAGCGCAACACCCACCAGGTGGCCTTGCTGGATGCGGCGACCAGCGGCAATCCGAAGTTCTTCCTCGGCACCGACTCGGCGCCTCACGCCCAGCATGCCAAAGAAGCGGCGTGCGGCTGTGCCGGTTGCTACACCGCCTATGCAGCGATCGAGTTGTATGCCGAAGCGTTCGAACAACGTAACGCCCTGGACAAGCTCGAAGGTTTCGCCAGCCTCAACGGCCCGCGTTTCTACGGCCTGCCGGCGAATACCGACCGCATCACCCTGGTCCGTGAAGACTGGACCGCCCCTGCCAGCCTGCCGTTTGGCGAGCTGACTGTTATCCCGCTGCGCGCCGGTGAAACACTGCGCTGGCGCCTGCTGGAGGAAAGCAAGTGAGTGAAGACCATTACGACGACGAACACGAGCACAGTGGTGGCGGCTCCCGTCACCCGATGGCCGAGCGGTTCCGCGGCTATCTGCCGGTTGTCATCGACGTAGAAACCGGTGGTTTCAATTGCGCCACCGATGCATTGCTGGAAATCGCCGCAACGACCATTGGCATGGATGAACAGGGTTTTGTGTTCCCGGAACACACCCACTTCTTCCGCGTCGAGCCGTTTGAAGGCGCCAACATCGAAGCGGCGGCCTTGGAATTTACCGGCATCAAGCTCGATCACCCACTGCGCATGGCGGTCAGTGAAGAAGCGGCATTGACCGATATCTTCCGTGGTGTGCGCAAGGCGTTGAAGGCCAATGGCTGCAAACGCGCGATCCTGGTCGGCCACAACAGCAGCTTCGACCTGGGCTTTCTCAACGCCGCCGTGGCGCGGTTGGACATGAAGCGCAACCCGTTCCACCCTTTCTCCAGCTTCGACACGGCCACCCTCGCAGGCCTGGCGTATGGCCAGACCGTGTTGGCGAAAGCCTGCCAGGCCGCCGGTATCGATTTTGACGGCCGTGAGGCTCACTCGGCTCGCTACGACACCGAGAAGACTGCCGAGCTGTTCTGCGGCATCGTCAACCGCTGGAAAGACATGGGCGGCTGGGAAGACTTCAATGATTGAGGTCATATCCCGCGCATAAAAAAACCGGCCTTCTCAGGCCGGTTTTTTTGTACCTAGAACCTGGCTTACAGCTTGCCAGCGTTCTCGGTCAGGTAAGCCGCAACGCCTTCTGGCGAAGCGTTCATACCTTTGTCGCCTTTTTTCCAGTTGGCAGGGCAGACTTCGCCGTGCTCTTCGTGGAATTGCAGGGCGTCGACCAGGCGGATCAGCTCTTCCATGTTACGACCCAGTGGCAGGTCGTTGATGATCTGGGAGCGGACAACGCCCTTGTCGTCGATCAGGAACGCGCCACGGAACGCCACGCCGCCTTCGGACTCAACGTCGTAGGCCTTGGCGATGTCGTGCTTCATGTCGGCAGCCATGGTGTATTTGACTTTGCCGATGCCGCCATCATTGATGGCAGTGTTGCGCCAGGCGTTGTGGGTGAAATGGGAGTCGATGGAAACGGCTACCACTTCAACGTTGCGCGCCTTGAAATCGTCCATGCGGTGGTCCAGAGCGATCAGCTCCGAAGGGCAGACGAAGGTGAAGTCCAGCGGGTAAAAGAACACCAGGCCGTATTTGCCTTTGATGGCCTCAGACAGTTTGAAGCTGTCTACGATTTCGCCATTGCCGAGGACGGCTGGGACGTCGAAATCCGGGGCTTGTTTGCCGACGAGTACGCTCATTGGGTATCTCCTGATGTGAGGGTGACGATTGAAGTAAAAGGACCGGCCCCGAGTCTGCCGCATTCAAGCGACAGCCCTGTGACGCAGTCACGCTTCGTGAAGACCGACCATCATACACTGAAAAAACCGTTCGTCAGTGCGGGCGCGGTGCCAGCAAATACCCTACGAATCTACTTTGACAATCATTCTCGTTAACATTAAGATCCATCGCACTTAAGCCTTAAACCCGCGACGGTTCTCCCTTATGTATGTGTGCCTCTGTACTGGCGTCACCGACGGACAAATCCGCGAAGCAATCTATGAAGGTTGCTGCAGCTACAAGGAAGTGCGTGAAACCACCGGCGTTGCCAGCCAGTGCGGTAAATGTGCTTGCCTCGCCAAGCAAGTGGTACGGGAAACCCTGACGCAGCTGCAGACAGCCCAGGCCGCGCTCCCCTATTCAGCAGAATTTACACACGCCTGAATGGCGTGTTTTAAAGAACCGGACTTAGTGTCCGGTTTTTTTATGCCCGCAATTCAATAAGTTAGCGCTAAGACGCGGAACACAAACATTCTTATTCCGATTAATTTTCATTTATTATTCAATAACTTAGGTTTGACACTAGGGATTTCGCCGCTCAAACTCCGCCTTATACACAGCTATTACAGGGCAGGACCCCAGTCATGAAAGGCGACATCTCAGTCATCCAGCAACTCAACAAAATCCTTGCCAATGAACTGGTCGCGATCAATCAGTACTTTCTGCATGCGCGCATGTATGACGATTGGGGCCTGGAAAAGCTGGGCAAGCGTGAATACAAAGAATCCATCAAGGCCATGAAAGATGCGGACAAGCTGATCAAGCGCATCCTGTTCCTGGAAGGCCTGCCGAACGTGCAGGACCTGGGCAAGCTGAACATCGGCGAGCACACCCAGGAAATGATCAGCAGCGACCTGAAGTTCGAACACAAGAGCCACAGCGACCTCAAGGCCGCCATCGCTCATTGCGAAACCAAGGGCGACTTCGGTAGCCGCGAACTGCTGGAAGATATCCTCGAAGACCAGGAAGAACACATCGACTGGCTTGAAACCCAACTGGGCCTGATCGACAAAGTCAGCCTGGAAAACTACCTGCAATCGCAGATGGGCGAAGAATAAGCCCCCCGCAAGCAGGTACAAAAAAGCCCCGCTCTCTCACGAGAAGCGGGGCTTTTTATTGCAAGCGCATCAAGCGTCGGTCTTTGCCGCCGCGTTGGCTGCTGCTTCTTTGACCAGCGTTTGCAGCGAACCATCAGCCGCCATCTCAACGATGATGTCGCTACCGCCGACCAGCTCACCGGCCACCCACAGCTGTGGGAAAGTCGGCCAGTTGGCGTATTTCGGCAGGTTGGCGCGGATTTCAGGGTTTTGCAGGATATCCACGTAAGCGAATTTCTCGCCGCACGCCATGATGGCCTGGGACGCCTTCGCGGAGAAACCGCACTGAGGAGCGTTTGGCGCGCCCTTCATGTAAAGCAGAATGGTGTTGTTGGCAATCTGCTCTTTGATCGTTTCGATGATATCCATGGAACACCTCGGCTGGAACTTTGCGACTCACAGGTCGGCACGGTGGCGCATTGTAACGCAAAATTCCAGCGCAGTGCTCAGGCGGCTGCTACCTGCACGGGGACGCCGTTCAATGCCGCATTGCCCGACAGCTCATCCAGTTGCCGTTCGTCGGTCAAATCGTTGGCGCTCGCCCCTGGCTGCCCACTGGCGATCGTCATCTGTACCCCAGGACGCCCGTGGCCCCAACCGTGGGGCAGGCTGACCACGCCGGGCATCATGTCCAGGCTGGCCACCACTTCCACTTCGATCATGCCGATGCGCGAACTGACACGGACCCGCTGACCATCGCTCAATTGCCGACTGGCCAGATCATCCGGATGCATCAGCAATTGATGGCGCGGCTTGCCCTTCACCAGCCGGTGATAGTTATGCATCCAGGAATTATTGCTGCGCACGTGGCGGCGGCCGATCAACAGCAGTTCATCAGCCACCGGCACCGGTTGCGCGGCAAAGCGCGCCAGGTCGGCGAGGATCACCGCTGGCGCCGCTTGCACCTTGCCATCAGCGGTTTTCAAACGCGCTGCAAGGTTGGGTTGCAGCGGACCAAGGTCGACGCCGTGGGGATGATCCGCCAGCATGGCCACGGACAACTTGTGGCTGGATGCATCACCGTAGACGCCCGCACGCAGACCGAAATCAATCATGTGTGCCGGGGGCATCGTCGGCTTGAGCGCGACACCGTTCTGGGCTGCGAAGGCGTTGGCCAGACCGACGAAAATCTCCCAGTCATGCAACGCGCCTTCCGGCTTGGGCAAGATCGCCCGATTGAAGCGGGTGACATTACGCACCGCGAACATATTGAAGGTGGTGTCGTAATGATCGTTTTCCAGCGCCGACGTAGACGGCAGGATCAGGTCGGCATAGCGCGTGGTTTCGTTGATATAAAGGTCGATACTGACCATGAACTCCAGGCCATCAAGGGCCTGTTCCAACTGCCGTCCGTTGGGCGTCGACAACACCGGATTACCCGCCACCGTGACCAACGCGCGGATTTGCCCTTCGCCCTCGGTCAGCATTTCCTCAGCCAACGCCGACACAGGCAACTCGCCACCGTACTCCGGACGCCCGGATACCCGACTCTGCCAGCGATTGAAATGCCCGCCACCGGTCGACGCCACCAGATCCACCGCCGGCGTGGTGCACAGTGCACCGCCAACACGATCCAGGTTGCCGGTCACCAGGTTGATCAACTGCACCAGCCAATGACAGAGCGTGCCGAATGCCTGGGTCGACACGCCCATGCGCCCGTAGCACACAGCCTTGTCCGCAGCGGCAAAATCCCGCGCCAACTGGCGGATCTGCTCGGCAGGCACCGCACATTGGCGGCTCATGGCCTCGGCGGAAAACCCGGCGATAGCGCGCCGTACGTCCTCAAGGCCTTCAATCGGTAAATGGCTGTCGCGGGTCAGGTTCTCGCTGAACAAGGTGTTGAGCACGCCGAACAACAACGCCGCATCACCGCCTGGGCGCACGAACAGATGCTGGTCGGCCATTGCTGCCGTTTCACTGCGCCGTGGGTCGACCACCACCACTTTGCCGCCCCGCGCCTGGATCGCCTTGAGGCGTTTCTCCACGTCGGGCACGGTCATGATGCTGCCGTTGGACGCGAGCGGATTGCCCCCCAGGATCAGCATGAAGTCGGTGTGGTCGATGTCCGGGATCGGCAACAACAGGCCGTGGCCGTACATGAGGTAACTGGTGAGGTGATGGGGCAACTGGTCCACAGACGTCGCGGAAAACCGATTGCGCGTCTTCAACTGGCCAAGGAAGTAGTTGCTGTGGGTCATCAGCCCATAGTTGTGCACGCTGGGGTTGCCCTGGTACACCGCCACCGCATTCTGCCCGTGCCGCGCCTGAATGCCTGACAGACGCTCGGCGACAAGCGCGAAGGCGTCTTCCCACGCAATCGGCTGCCATTCGCTGCCGACCCGCAACAGGGGTTGGTGCAGGCGGTCGGGATCGTTCTGGATATCCTGCAACGCGACGGCCTTGGGGCAGATATGCCCACGGCTGAACGTATCCAGCGCATCGCCCTTGATCGAGGTGATCGCCAGGCTGCCGTCGTCGGCTTGGGTGGTTTCCAGGGTCAGGCCACAAATGGCTTCACACAGATGGCAGGCACGGTGGTGGAGAGTCTTGGTCATAGCCAGTCTCTTTTATAGGGGCTTTGATCCCACTATGGGCCGCGACGCGTGCAGGCGCTACCAACGTTCGCCCCGTGAATCGACCTGCATCAGGCCAGGCCATGGCCAAGCGTGAGCAAATGTTTCGAAACCCGGCATACCGCCTCTGAAACCGACGCAGCCTGGCCTGCGCACGCCCCCGCACGTTGCAAAAAGTCTCGGCGCCAGTGTACAAATGGCTCGCTGCTGTCTGGAAATTGTCTTCAAAAGCGCGTTGGCGCCCTTCTTGAACACCCTTAAAAACCGTAGCCCTATTGGTAAGACGCGACATTTAATTATAAGATCGCGCCTTCCCCTATTTCGTCGCCCCGTGCGGCTTTCGCCGCAGGTCTCGCCCGTTGTCACAATAAACAAGGCTTTGAGTATCTGCGGTCTGTTGCAAAAAGGTAGTTAATGATGAGCGCAAGGCACTTTCTCTCCCTGATGGATTGCACGCCCGAAGAGCTGGTCAGCGTGATCCGTCGAGGCATTGAGCTTAAAGACCTGCGTAACCGCGGCGTACTGTTCGAGCCTTTGAAAAACCGCGTACTCGGCATGATCTTCGAGAAGTCGTCGACCCGCACCCGCGTGTCATTCGAAGCCGGCATGATCCAACTGGGTGGCCAAGCCATCTTCTTGTCCTCGCGCGACACCCAACTGGGCCGTGGCGAGCCAATCGCCGACAGCGCGAAGGTGATGTCGAGCATGCTCGACGCCGTGATGATCCGTACCTTTGCCCACAGCACCGTGACCGAATTTGCCGCCCACTCCCGCGTACCGGTGATCAACGGCCTGACCGACGACCTGCACCCGTGCCAGTTGCTGGCCGACATGCAGACCTTCCTTGAACACCGCGGCTCGATCCAGGGCAAGACCGTGGCCTGGATCGGCGACGGCAACAACATGTGCAACAGCTATATAGAAGCGGCGATCCAGTTTGACTTCCAACTGCGCGTTGCCTGCCCGGAAGGCTATGAGCCTGACGCGCGCTTCCTGGCCCAGGCCGGCGACCGCGTGACCCTGGTTCGTGACCCACGTGACGCGGTAATCGGCGCGCACCTGGTGAGCACCGACGTCTGGACCTCCATGGGCCAGGAAGAGGAAACCGCCAAACGCCTGGCCCTGTTCGCCCCGTATCAGGTGACCCGCGCCCTGCTCGACCTGGCCGCGCCCGACGTGCTGTTCATGCATTGCCTGCCGGCCCACCGTGGCGAAGAGATCAGCAACGACCTGCTCGACGACCCACGCTCGGTCGCCTGGGACCAGGCTGAAAACCGCCTGCATGCGCAAAAAGCCCTGCTCGAATTCCTCGTCCCGCCGTCGTACCACCACGCATGAGCCAGCCATTACTGCTGAACCTGCGCAATCTGGCATGCGGCTATCAAGATCAACGGGTGGTACAGAACCTCAACCTGCACCTCAACGCCGGCGACATCGGTTGCCTGCTGGGCTCTTCGGGTTGCGGCAAGACCACCACGTTACGTGCGATTGCCGGGTTTGAGCCGGTGCACGATGGCGAGATCAGCCTGGCGGGCGACGTGATCTCCAGTGCCGGCTTCACACTGGCTCCGGAGAAACGTCGTATCGGCATGGTGTTCCAGGACTACGCACTGTTTCCGCACCTCAGCGTGGCCGACAACATTGCCTTCGGCATTCGCAAGCACCCGCAGAAAGACCGCGTGGTGGCTGAGTTGCTGGAGCTGGTCAATTTGAAGAACCTCGGCAAGCGCTTTCCTCACGAACTCTCCGGCGGCCAACAACAACGCGTCGCCCTCGCCCGCGCTTTGGCGCCGGAACCGGCCCTGTTGCTGCTGGATGAACCCTTCTCCAACCTGGACGGCGAGTTGCGCCGCAAGCTCAGCCACGAGGTGCGCGACATCCTCAAGGCACGCGGCACCAGCGCGATTCTGGTGACCCATGACCAGGAAGAAGCCTTTGCCGTCAGCGACCAAGTCGGGGTTTTCAAGGAGGGTCGTCTGGAGCAGTGGGACACGCCCTACAACCTCTATCACGAACCGCAGACGCCCTATGTCGCCAGCTTTATCGGCCAGGGTTACTTCATCCGTGGCCAATTGAGTTCGCCGGAGTCGGTCAGCACCGAACTGGGTGAGTTGCGCGGCAACCGCGCCTACACCTGGCCGACCGGCGGCGCGGTGGATGTGCTGCTGCGCCCGGATGACATCGTCTACGCACCGGACAGCGCGTTGAAAGCGCGGATCGTCGGCAAGACCTTCCTCGGCGCGTCGACCTTGTATCGCCTGCAACTGCCGACCGGCGCGCAATTGGAGTCGATTTTCCCGAGCCATGCCGACCATCAGGTCGGCGCGGATGTGGGGATCCGTGTAGCGGCCGAACACCTGGTGTTGTTCCAGGCCTCAGGCAGCACCGCCGCGCAGATTCCTCAAGCCGAATCCGGCGTCCGCCGCTACAGCCCGGTATAACGCCCGGTCATACCCGGCCAATTTCTGCGAATTTGGCCTGGGTATGTTCAGCCAGCACCGCCGCTGGCAGTTCAACCTCCAAGCCCCTCCTGCCCGCACTCACAAAAATCGTCGCAAACGGTTGTGCTGTTGCATCGATAAACGTGCGCAGGCGTTTCTTTTGCCCCAACGGGCTGATGCCCCCCAGCAGGTAACCGGTTGAACGCTGCGCCGCCGCCGGGTCGGCCATTTCGACTTTCTTGACGCCTGCCGCTTGAGCCAGAGCCTTGAGGTCCAGACTTCCGACGACCGGCACCACCGCCACCAACAATTCGCCCTTCTCGCTGCACGCCAACAAGGTCTTGAACACCTGTGCCGGGTCGAGGCCCAATTTTTCCGCGGCCTCCAGCCCATAGGACGCCGCCTTGGGGTCGTGTTCATAACTGTGGATACGATGTTCGGCGCGAACTTTTTTCAACAGGTCCAATGCGGGGGTCATGACGTCTCCGGGCGTGGCAAACAGATGGCCAATTCTAGGCCAAGCCCACACAAAACGCTCTAGTACGCCCACTCTTAAGGTGCACACACAATGTGACAAGCGTGATCATTCACCAGACCAATAGTTTGAAAGTGACTGACAGTTCACTTTCGACCTTTGACAGCCGTCATTCTTGTCTATATTTTTTCGTTTCCGAATACTGTAGGAATAGACCAACAGCATTCAAGCAGTAAGCCGTGACCGGGATGGGGATCCTTGCCACGGTGAAAATCGCGCAACAATCCGTTGAGGTTGTGCGCCAGACAAGAACAACAACTGAGGTTTTCCATGACAACTGCTCTTCAACAGCCTTCACTTTCGAGCCAATGCATGGCCGAATTCCTGGGGACTGCGCTTCTGATCTTCTTCGGTACAGGATGCGTCGCTGCGCTCAAGGTCGCGGGAGCCAGCTTTGGCTTGTGGGAGATCAGTATCATCTGGGGGGTCGGCGTCAGCATGGCGATCTACCTGAGCGCCGGGATTTCCGGGGCCCACCTCAACCCCGCCGTCAGTATTGCCCTGTGTATTTTCGCTGACTTCGAAAAGCGCAAACTGCCCTTCTATATCCTCGCCCAGATCGCCGGTGCCTTTTGCTCGGCGGCCTTGGTGTACACGCTCTACAGCAACCTGTTTTTCGATTACGAACAAACCCACCACATGGTGCGCGGTTCCCAGGCCAGCCTGGAATTGGCGTCGGTGTTCTCCACCTACCCCCATGCGCTGCTGAGCACCGCCCAGGCGTTCCTGGTGGAAATGGTCATCACCGCGATCCTGATGGGCGTGATCATGGCCCTCACCGATGACAACAACGGCCTGCCACGCGGCCCGTTGGCCCCGCTGCTGATCGGCCTGCTGATCGCGGTGATTGGCAGCGCCATGGGCCCGTTGACCGGCTTTGCGATGAACCCGGCGCGGGATTTCGGGCCCAAGCTGATGACCTTTTTCGCGGGCTGGGGTGAAATGGCTTTCACTGGTGGCCGTGATATCCCTTACTTCCTGGTACCGATTTTCGCGCCGATCGTCGGCGCATGCCTCGGTGCTGCGGCCTATCGCGGGCTGATTGCCCGCCATCTGCCGAGCGCCGCACCTGCTATAGATGAAGCAACACCTGACACGGCTGTCAACGGCAAGACCCGTATTTCCTGATAGCGCCAGCCTGGGCACCTGCCCTTTGTAGCCCAGGCTGATTACCGATTTTCTTATTTTCCAAGGCATTCGACATGACCGATATTCAGAATAAGAACTACATCATTGCCCTTGACCAAGGCACCACCAGTTCCCGGGCGATCATCTTCGATCGTGACGCCAACGTGGTCTGCACCGCCCAGCGTGAATTCGCACAGCATTACCCACAGGCTGGCTGGGTCGAGCATGACCCGATGGAAATCTTCGCCACCCAGAGCGCGGTGATGGTCGAGGCCCTGGCCCAGGCCGGCCTGCACCATGACCAGGTCGCCGCCATCGGCATCACCAACCAGCGTGAAACCACCGTGGTGTGGGACAAAGTCACCGGTCGCCCGATCTACAACGCCATCGTCTGGCAGTGCCGCCGCAGCACCGAAATCTGCCAGCAACTCAAGCGCGACGGCCACGAGCAGTACATCAGCGACACCACCGGCCTGGTTACCGACCCGTACTTCTCCGGCACCAAGCTCAAGTGGATCCTCGACAACGTCGAAGGCAGCCGCGAGCGTGCGCGCAATAGCGAACTGCTGTTCGGCACCGTCGACAGCTGGCTGATCTGGAAATTTACCGGCGGCAAGACCCACGTCACCGACTACACCAACGCCTCGCGCACCATGCTCTTCAACATCCACACCCTGGAATGGGATGCGAAGATGCTGGAGATCCTCGACATTCCGCGCGAGATGCTGCCGGAAGTTAAGTCGTCGTCCGAAATCTACGGCCGCACCAAGAGCGGCATTGCCATCGGCGGTATCGCCGGCGACCAGCAAGCCGCCCTGTTCGGCCAGATGTGCGTCGAAGCCGGCCAAGCCAAGAACACCTACGGCACCGGTTGCTTCCTGCTGATGAACACCGGCGACAAAGCCGTGAAATCCAAGCACGGCATGCTCACCACCATCGCTTGCGGCCCGCGTGGCGAAGTGGCCTACGCCCTGGAAGGTGCGGTGTTCAACGGCGGCTCCACCGTGCAATGGCTGCGTGATGAGCTGAAAATCATCAACGACGCCCACGACACCGAATACTTCGCTGGCAAGGTCAAGGACAGCAACGGCGTGTACCTGGTGCCGGCCTTCACCGGCCTGGGCGCCCCGTACTGGGACCCGTACGCCCGTGGCGCACTGTTCGGCCTGACCCGTGGCGTACGCGTGGACCACATTATTCGTGCGGCCCTGGAGTCGATTGCCTACCAGACCCGCGACGTACTCGACGCCATGCAACAGGACTCGGGCGAACGGCTCAAGGCCCTGCGCGTGGACGGCGGCGCGGTGGCTAACAACTTCCTGATGCAGTTCCAGGCCGACATCCTCGGCACCCAGGTCGAGCGCCCGCAAATGCGCGAAACCACCGCATTGGGCGCCGCCTACCTGGCCGGCCTGGCGTGCGGCTTCTGGGGCAGCCTGGAAGAGTTGCGCGGCAAGGCAGTGATCGAGCGCGAATTCGAACCGCAACTGGACGAAGCGGCCAAAGAGAAGCTCTACGCCGGCTGGCAAAAAGCGGTCAGCCGCACGCGCGACTGGGAGCCCCACGAAGGCGCTGAATAAGCCAACGTCCGGTTGTAACTGGCAGGGAGCGGATTCCTGCGTCATCATGGGCCACTTTTGTATGGCAGCCCAAAGGACGCCCCATGAATCTGCCTCCCCGCCAACAACAAATCCTTGAGCTGGTCCGCGAACGCGGCTACGTCAGCATCGAGGAAATGGCGCAGCTGTTCGTTGTCACCCCGCAAACCATCCGCCGCGATATCAATCAGCTGGCGGACGCCAATCTGCTGCGCCGCTACCACGGCGGCGCGGCCTATGACTCCAGTGTCGAAAACACCGCCTACGCCATGCGCGCCGACCAGATGCGCGACGAGAAACAGCGTATCGGCGAAGCCATCGCTGCGCAGATCCCCGATCACGCCTCGCTGTTCATCAATATCGGCACCACCACCGAATCCATCGCCCGTGCGCTGCTCAACCACAATCACCTGAAAATCATCACCAACAACCTCAACGTCGCCACCATGCTCAGTGCCAAGGACGACTTCGACGTGTTGTTGACCGGCGGCAACGTACGGCGTGACGGCGGTGTGGTGGGTCAGGCGAGTGTCGACTTCATCAACCAGTTCAAGGTCGACTTTGCCCTTGTGGGCATCAGCGGTATCGATGAAGACGGCAGTCTGCTGGACTTCGATTACCAGGAAGTTCGGGTTTCCCAGGCGATCATCGCCAATGCACGCCAGGTGATCCTGGCAGCGGACTCCAGCAAATTCGGGCGCAATGCCATGATTCGCCTGGGGCCGATCAGCCTGGTGGATTGTTTGGTCACGGATCAGCAGCCGGTGCCGGCGTTGGTGCAGTTGTTGAGTGACCATAAGGTGCGGCTGGAAGTCGTCTGAGGCTCTCCACTCCTCACTCTGGCGAGCGGGCTTGCCACAAACGCGCCTTTAAACCGAACATAATGTTCACAAATCTTCCTTTCCCAGCCCTTCGATGAGTTTTTTCAATCGAAGTCGGCTGGCTGCGCGCGTGTTTATCAGCTACCATTTTCGCAAATGAACATTAATGTTCGAATTCCAAGACGAAAAATCGCGAGGCCAGCCGATGAACCCTTCCACCTTGCCTGCTCCACCGCTTGCCGAAGTCTATGACGTTGCCGTTATCGGTGGCGGTATCAATGGCGTCGGCATTGCAGCAGACGCAGCCGGTCGCGGGTTGTCGGTATTCCTTTGCGAAAAGGACGATCTCGCCAGCCACACCTCGTCCGCCAGCAGCAAGCTGATCCACGGCGGCCTGCGCTACCTCGAACATTACGAATTCCGCCTGGTGCGCGAGGCCCTGGCCGAGCGTGAAGTACTGCTGGCCAAGGCCCCGCATATCGTCAAGCAAATGCGCTTCGTATTGCCGCATCGCCCGCATCTGCGCCCGGCGTGGATGATCCGCGCCGGTCTGTTCCTGTACGACAACCTGGGCAAGCGCGAAAAACTCGCCGGTTCGAAAAGCCTCAAGTTCGGCCCCGACAGCCCGCTGAAAAGCGAAATCACCAAAGGCTTCGAATACTCCGACTGCTGGGTGGATGACGCCCGCCTCGTCGTGCTGAACGCCATGGCCGCCCGTGAAAAAGGCGCGCACATCCACACCCAGACCCGTTGCATCAGCGCCCACCGCAGCAACGGCATGTGGGAAATGAACATGGAACGTGCCGATGGCAGCCTGTTCTCGATCCGTGCCCGTTCACTGGTGAACGCCGCGGGCCCATGGGTCGCCAAGTTCATCAGGGACGACCTGAAGCTGGATTCGCCCTACGGCATCCGCCTGATCCAGGGCAGCCACCTGATCGTGCCGAAACTGTACGAAGGCGACCATGCGCACATCCTGCAGAACGAAGACCAGCGCATTGTTTTCACCATTCCGTACTTGAACCACCTGACCATCATCGGCACCACCGACCGCGAATACACCGGTGACCCGGCTGCCGTTGCGATCACCGAGGGTGAAACGGACTACATGCTGAAAGTGGTCAACGCGCATTTCAAAAAGCAGTTGAGCCGCGACGACATCGTCCACACCTACTCCGGCGTGCGTCCACTGTGCAATGATGAATCGGACAACCCGTCGGCCATCACCCGCGACTACACACTGGCGTTGTCCGGTGGCAAGGGCGAAGCGCCGATCCTGTCGGTGTTTGGCGGCAAGCTGACCACGTATCGCAAGCTCGCTGAATCGGCGATGGCACAACTGGCGCCGTATTTCACCCAGATGCGCCCAAGCTGGACCGCCAAGGCCAGCCTTCCGGGCGGCGAAGACATGACCACGCCGCAAGCCCTGGCCGAGGCCATCCGCAGCAAGTTCGACTGGGTGCCGACTGAAATCGCACGCCGTTGGTCCACCACCTACGGCAGCCGTACATGGCGCCTGCTGGAAGGCGTGCAGTCGCTGGCCGACCTGGGGGAGCACCTGGGGGGTGGCTTGTATACCCGCGAGGTTGATTACCTGTGCGCCGAAGAATGGGCGACCCAGCCTCAGGACGTGCTGTGGCGTCGCACCAAGCTGGGTCTGTTCACCACCCCGGAAGAACAGGCCAACGTGCAGCGCTACCTGTCCACCGTTGAGCAGAACCGCAGCAAGATTGAAGCGGCCTGACAGACCGGTATTACAAAAGCCCCTGCGCCGAAAGGCTCAGGGGCTTTTTTTTGCATTCGGTTTTCCGAACGCCACACTGCCATCTATTCGGTTTGCCGGACCCAAGCCCCGAAAAAACGCCGTCATATAAAGTTAATTACCCTATAAATCATGGAGTTAACCTTTTATATCGAGCCTGGCACGACTCATGCTCTACACTCTTGGACGATTGCCTGGGACGCCTCAGGAGCCGTCACGGGCATTCGCTGTACAAGAGAGCCGTTTAGCCGGCTTCATAAAAAAAACAAATGTCGAGGAAGTATTGATGCGCATCGTTCCCCATATTCTGGGCGCAGCTATCGCTGCTGCTCTGATCAGCACTCCAGTTTTCGCCGCCGAACTCACCGGCACGCTGAAGAAGATCAACGACTCCGGCACCATCACTCTCGCTCACCGCGACAGCTCCATTCCGTTTTCCTACATCGCGGATGGTTCGGGCAAACCTGTGGGCTACTCCCACGACATTCAGTTGGCCGTCGTCGAGCAACTGAAAAAAGACCTGAACAAACCCGACCTGAAGGCCAAGTACAACCTGGTCACTTCGCAAACCCGTATTCCGCTGATCCAGAACGGCACCGCGGACCTCGAGTGCGGCTCCACCACCAACAACGCCGAACGCGCCCAGCAAGTTGATTTCACCGTCAACATCTTCGAAATCGGCACCCGCCTGCTGGTCAAGAAAGACAAGGAAGGCAAGCCGTCCTACGCTGACTTCGCTGACCTGAAAGGCAAGAACGTCGTGACCACCGCGGGCACCACGTCCGAGCGCATCATCAAAGCGATGAACGCCGACAAGCAGATGGGCATGAACGTCATCTCCGCCAAAGACCACGGCGAATCCTTCCAGATGCTGGAAAGCGGCCGTGCCGTTGCCTTCATGATGGACGACGCTCTGCTGGCCGGTGAAGAAGCCAAGGCCAAGAAGCCGGACGACTGGGTCATCACCGGTACTCCGCAATCTTTCGAAGCCTACGCGTGCATGGTGCGTAAAGACGACCCAGCCTTCAAGAAAGCGGTGGATGACGCCATCGTTGCCCTGTACAAATCCGGCGAAATCAACAAGATCTACAGCAAGTGGTTCGAGAGCCCGATCCCACCAAAAGGCCTGAACCTGAACTTCCCGATGAGCGACAAGGTGAAGGAGCTGATCGCCAACCCAAGCGACAAGCCAGCGCCTGACGTAAAAATCTGATACCTGACTAAGCTTATCTCCTGAGGGAGCCAACCTCCCTCAGGCGTCTGTTACTACCTGCTGGCTTTAATGTGGAACACTCGACCTGGCGGTTTTCGAGCCGATCGCGTGTGCCTGACGTTCACCGTCAGGCGGGAAAGGATCTTCCCCAAGCGGGTGCTTGTACATCGATCGACTTCGAGGGGAGACCCTAATGAATTACAACTGGGACTGGGGCGTGTTCTTCAAGTCCACTGGCGTGGGCAGCGAGACTTATCTCGACTGGTACATCGCCGGCTTGGGCTGGACCATCGCCATCGCTGTCGTGGCATGGATTATCGCCTTGCTGCTGGGGTCCATTCTGGGCGTCATGCGCACCGTGCCAAACCGCATCGTATCGGGCATCGCGACCTGCTACGTGGAACTGTTTCGTAACGTGCCGCTGCTGGTTCAGCTGTTCATCTGGTACTTCCTGGTACCCGACATGCTGCCGCAGAACCTGCAGGACTGGTACAAACAAGACCTCAACCCGACCACCTCGGCCTACCTGAGCGTTGTCGTGTGCCTGGGCCTGTTCACCGCCGCCCGTGTGTGTGAGCAAGTGCGTACCGGCATCCAGGCGCTGCCACGCGGCCAGGAATCCGCCGCGCGTGCCATGGGCTTCAAGCTGCCGCAGATCTACTGGAACGTGCTGCTGCCACAGGCCTACCGGATCATCATTCCGCCGCTCACCTCGGAATTCCTCAACGTCTTCAAGAACTCCTCCGTGGCGTCCTTGATCGGCCTGATGGAACTGCTGGCGCAAACCAAACAGACCGCCGAGTTCTCGGCCAACCTGTTTGAAGCCTTCACCCTGGCCACGCTGATCTACTTCACCCTGAACATGAGCCTGATGCTGCTCATGCGCCTGGTCGAGAAGAAAGTCGCAGTGCCCGGCCTGATCTCCGTGGGGGGTAAATAATGGACTTCGATTTCAGCGGCATCATCCCCGCTATTCCAGGCCTGTGGAACGGCATGGTCATGACCTTGCAGTTGATGGTCATGGGCGTGGTCGGCGGCATTGCGCTGGGTACGGTCCTGGCGCTGATGCGCCTGTCGTCCAGCAAACTGCTGTCGCGCGTTGCCGGCGCTTATGTGAACTACTTCCGCTCGATCCCGCTGCTGCTGGTGATCACCTGGTTCTACCTGGCGGTGCCGTTCGTGTTGCGCTGGATCACCGGCGAAGACACGCCGATCGGTGCGTTCACCTCCTGCGTCGTGGCCTTCATGATGTTCGAAGCCGCGTACTTCTGTGAAATCGTACGGGCCGGCGTGCAGTCGATCCCCAAAGGCCAGATGGCGGCGGCACAGGCGATGGGCATGACCTATGGCCAGACCATGCGCCTGATCATCCTGCCCCAGGCGTTCCGCAAGATGACCCCGTTGCTGCTGCAACAGTCGATCATCCTGTTCCAGGACACCTCGCTGGTCTACACCGTGGGCCTGGTGGACTTCCTCAACTCCGCCCGCTCCAACGGCGACATCATCGGCCGCTCCAACGAATTCCTGATCTTTGCCGGTGTCGTCTACTTCATCATCAGCTTTTCCGCCTCGCTGCTGGTCAAGCGTCTGCAAAAAAGGTTTGCCGTATGATCTCTATCAAGAATATCAACAAGTGGTATGGCGACTTCCAGGTGCTGACCGATTGCAGCACCGAGGTTAAAAAAGGCGAAGTGATCGTGGTGTGCGGGCCGTCCGGCTCGGGCAAATCCACCCTGATCAAGTGCGTCAACGCGCTGGAACCGTTCCAGAAGGGCGACGTTGTAGTGGACGGCACCTCGATTGCCGACCCGAAGACCAACCTGCCGCAGCTGCGTTCGCGCGTGGGCATGGTGTTCCAGCACTTCGAACTGTTCCCGCACCTGACCATCACCGAGAACCTGACCATCGCGCAGATCAAGGTGCTCGGCCGCAGCAAGGAAGAAGCCACCAAGAAAGGCCTGCAACTGCTCGACCGCGTCGGCCTGTCGGCACACGCCCACAAGCACCCTGGCCAACTTTCCGGTGGCCAGCAACAACGTGTGGCGATTGCCCGCGCCCTGGCCATGGACCCGATCGTCATGCTGTTCGACGAACCGACCTCGGCGCTGGACCCGGAAATGGTCAACGAAGTGCTCGACGTGATGGTGCAACTGGCCCACGAAGGCATGACCATGATGTGCGTGACCCACGAAATGGGCTTCGCCCGCAAAGTGGCCGACCGCGTGATCTTCATGGACGCCGGCAAGATCATCGAAGACTGCCCGAAAGAAGAGTTCTTCGGCGACATCAGCGCCCGCTCCGAACGCGCGCAGCACTTCCTTGAGAAAATCCTGCAGCACTAAGCACTGCCCAGATGTGGTGAAGGGCCCAATCCCCTTCACCACAACTGGTTGACCCAAGGCATCTGTGATGAAATGCGACCCCAACCAATTTCGCGCCGCACCGCCATCACTTGCCGTGAAACCACGTCTGATCCGCCAACTGTTCCTGCCGCCGTTGATCATCGCCCTGATGATCGGCCTGGGTTATATCGGCTTCTGGGTCAGCGAGTACTACGGCATCCGCACCCTCAGCGATACCGGAGAACGCCAGCTGGAGCTGCATGCCCGCACTGTCGAAAGTGAACTGAGCAAATACACCTACCTGCCGAGCCTTCTGGAATTGGAATCCAGCGTCTCCACGCTGCTGGCCGATCCGAACCAGGAAACCCGCAAGACCGTCAACGATTACCTCGAAGGCCTGAACCGACGCAGTCGCAGTCGGGCCATCTATGTGATGGACACCACCGGCCGCGTACTGGCCACCAGTAACTGGCGCGATGCCGACAGTTATCAGGGTGAAGACCTGTCCTTCCGCGCCTATTTCCAGAACGCCGTGCGCGGCCAGCCTGGCCGTTTCTATGGCATCGGCAGCACCAACGGCGAACCCGGCTACTACCTGGCCCACGGCCTCGAAGAGCACGGCAAGATCATCGGCGTCGCCGTGGTCAAGGTGCGCCTCGAAGCCCTGGAAGAACGCTGGCAGCGTGCGCGCCTCGAAGCCTTTGTGAGCGACGAGAACGGCATCATCATCCTCTCCAGTGACCCGGCCCGCCGCCTCAAGGCCGTGCGCCCGCTGAGCGATGACACCAAGGATCGCCTGGCCCACAGCCTGCAATATTACTGGGCGACGCTCAACGAGCTGGAACCCCTGGCCCGCGAGCGTCTCAACGAAGGCACCGAGAAACTGACCTTCCCGGCCAACAGCGAAGTGGTCAACGACGAGCACGAAGTCAGCTACCTGGCGCAAACCCGCCCGCTGAATGACACGCCGTGGAATTTCACCCTGCTCACGCCGCTCAACGATCTACGCCGCGCCGCGATCAACCAGGGCATTTTGGTGGCCGTTGCGTTTGGCCTGGTGGCGTTTTTGCTGATCGCCTGGAACGAGCGGCGCAAGGTCATCGCCACCCGCCTCGCCGCGCGGGAAGCCTTGCAGGAAGCCAACAGCCAGTTGGAACGGCGGATCGCCGAGCGCACCGCCGACCTGCGCGCCAGCAACGAACGGCTCAAGGGCCAGATCCGCGAACGACGCCAGGCCGAAGAGACGCTGCGCCGCGCCCAGGATGAGCTGGTGCAGGCCGGCAAACTGGCGGCCATCGGCCAGATGTCCACCAGCATCGCCCACGAATTGAACCAGCCACTGGCGGCGCTGCGCACCTTGTCCGGCAATACCGTGCGCTTCCTGGAGCGCGGTGCCCTGGACACCGCCAGCGCCAACCTCAAGACCATCAACGAACTGATCGACCGCATGGGCCGCATCACCGCCAGCCTGCGCTCCTTCGCCCGCCGCGGCGATGACCAGGGCGAGGCCAGCCTGGCCAAAGCGGTCGACGCGGCTTTCCAGGTTCTCGGCGCACGCCTGGACAGCTTGCCACTGACCCTGCACCGCGACTTTTCCCCCGCCCAATTGCAAATCGACCAGACGCGCCTGGAGCAGATCCTGGTCAACCTGATCGGCAATGCCCTCGACGCCATGCAGGCCCAACCCACGCCCGAGCTGTGGCTGGAAGGCAGCAGCAGCGAGGGCAAATACCGCCTGCACGTGCGTGATAATGGTCACGGTATCGACGCCGAGGCGCGCAAACATTTGTTTGAACCGTTCTTCACCACCAAGCCCGGCGAGCAAGGCCTGGGCCTGGGCCTGACGCTGTCCGCCAGCCTCGCGGCCGCCACCGGCGGCAACCTTGCCGTGGAGCACCCGGTCAGTGGTGGAACGGCCTTTGTCTTGTGCCTGCCGTTGGCGGGCGCTCAAAAAGCTGAGTCGACATGAATACAGACGCTAAAGCCATCAAAGACGAGCTCACCGTGCTGATCGTCGAGGACGATCCCCATGTGCTGCTCGGCTGCCAGCAGGCCCTGGCCCTGGAAGACATTCCCAGCGTCGGCGTGGGCAGCGCTGAAGAAGCGTTGAAGCGCATCGGCGAGAACTTCGCCGGCATCGTGATCAGCGACATCCGCTTGCCAGGCATTGACGGCCTGGAACTGCTCACCCGCCTCAAGGCCCTGGATAAAAGCCTGCCGGTGGTGCTGATCACCGGGCATGGCGATATCTCCATGGCCGTCGGCGCCATGCGCAACGGCGCCTATGACTTCATGGAAAAACCCTTCTCCCCCGAACGCCTGGTCGACGTGGCGCGCCGCGCCCTGGAGCAGCGCGGGCTGGCGCGGGAAGTCTGGTCGTTGCGCCGCCAACTGGCCGAGCGCGATTCGCTGGAAGGCCGCATCATCGGCCGCTCGCCGGCCATGCAGAACCTGCGCGAACTGATCGCCAACGTGGCCGACACCTCGGCCAACGTGCTGATCGAAGGCGAGACCGGCACCGGCAAGGAACTGGTCGCGCGCTGCCTGCATGATTTCAGCCGGCGTCACGCCCACCAGTTCGTCGCCCTGAACTGCGGCGGCCTGCCGGAGAACCTGTTCGAAAGCGAGATTTTCGGCCACGAAGCCAACGCCTTTACCGGTGCCGGCAAGCGCCGCATCGGCAAGATCGAACATGCCCACGAAGGCACGCTGTTCCTCGATGAAGTGGAAAGCATGCCGATCAACCTGCAGATCAAACTGCTGCGGGTGTTGCAGGAGCGCACCCTGGAGCGCCTGGGTTCGAACCAGAGCGTGGCGGTGGATTGCCGGGTGATCGCCGCCACCAAGTCCGACCTCGACGAACTGAGCCGTGCCAACCAGTTCCGCAGCGACTTGTACTACCGCCTCAACGTAGTGACCCTGGAGCTGCCGCCGCTGCGCGAGCGCCGTGAAGACATCCTGCAACTGTTCGAACATTTCCTGCAGCAGTCGTCGCTGCGTTTCGACCGCAGTGTGCCGGAGCTGGACAACCAGACCCTGTCGAGCCTGATGAGCCACGACTGGCCGGGCAACGTGCGTGAGCTGCGCAACGTCGCCGAACGCTTCGCCCTCGGCCTGCCGGCGTTCAAGAAAAGCGGCGCCAGCAGCGGCAGCCAGGGCCTGGCCTTCACCGAAGCGGTGGAAGCCTTCGAACGCAACCTGCTCAACGATGCCTTGCAACGCAGCGGCGGTAACCTGACCCAGGCCAGCCAGGAACTGGGGATGGCCAAGACCACGCTGTTCGACAAAGTCAAAAAATACGGGTTGAGCCACTGATGGATCTGCTATTGAAAGCCGCCCTGGGCGCGGCCGTGGTATTGATTCTGGCCGCGCTGGCCAAGACCAGGAATTACTACATCGCAGGCTTGGTGCCGCTGTTTCCGACCTTTGCCTTGATCGCCCATTACATCGTTGGCAAAGGCCGTTCGGTGGACGACTTGAAGACCACGATCCTGTTCGGGATGTGGTCGATCATTCCGTATTTTGTGTATTTGGCGACGTTGTATGTGATGGTCGATCGGATGCGGTTGGAAGCGTCACTCGCCGTGGCGGCGGTGGCGTGGTTGATGGCCGCAACGGTGCTGGTCAGCGTGTGGGTCCGCGTTCACGCCTGATCAGCGCACGATCTTGTCGACCTGGATGCCCAACTTCTTCAGGCGATACCAGAAACTCCTCTCCGAAATGCCGATCTTCGCTGCCGCCGCTGCCTGCACACCATTGCTCTCCTGCAACGCCGCGAGTATGTAGGCCTTCTCCACCTCCGCCAGCGCCGCATCCAGGTCCTGGGGAATGCCCGGCCCGTCGCTGAGGATCGCCGTCACACCGTCCTCGCTTGGCTTGGAAGCAAACAGGTAACCCGGCAAATCGATGTCCTCGATCACCGGCGACGCCGCCACGATGGTCGCGCGCTCCACGCAGTTTTGCAGTTCTCGGATATTGCCCGGCCAGTGATACGCCGCCATGGCCTGCAACGCCTCCGGGCTGAAGCCGGTGATGCGTTTACCCGCTGTAGCGCTGAGGGTCTGGGCGAAGTGGCGGGCCAAGGGGCCGATGTCTTCCACCCGTTCGCGCAAGGACGGCAGGGGAATCGGGAACACGTTGAGGCGGTAGTACAGGTCTTCGCGAAATTCCTTATTGGCCACCGCTTCCAACAGGTTCTTGTTGGTGGCGGCGATCACGCGCACATCGACCTTGCGTTCGCGGGGATCGCCCACCGGTTCGATCACCCGCTCCTGCAACGCGCGCAGGATCTTGGCCTGCAACGCCAGGGGCATGTCGCCCACTTCATCGAGAAACAGCGTGCCCTTGTCGGCCTGTTGGAAGCGCCCTACCCGGTCAGCCACGGCGCCGGTAAACGCGCCTTTGCGATGGCCGAACATTTCGCTTTCCAGCAACCCTTCCGGGATGGCCGCGCAATTGACCGCCACGAAGGGTTTGTCGGCGCGACTGCCATGCTTGTGGATGGCACGGGCAACCATTTCCTTGCCGGTGCCGCTTTCGCCGGTCAGCAGGATAGTGGCGCTGCTGTCGCGCACCGAGTCCACCGCTTGCAGCACTTTGCGAAACGCCGGGCTGTCGCCCACCAGGCTGTCGAACTGGGCGTGTTCGTCCAGCTCGGCGCGCATGCGTGCGTTGTCGCGCATGATGTCGCGAAATTGCAGGGCCTTGGCCACGGTGATGTCCAGCTCGTCGATATCGAACGGCTTGGCGATGTAGTCGTAGGCGCCGTTGCGCATCGACTGCACGGCGTTTTTCACCGTGCTGTAGGCGGTCATCACGATCACCGGCACATGGGGGTAGCGCACCTTGATCTCGGCCAGCAGCGCCGGCCCGTCCATGCCTGGCATGCGCCAGTCGCTGATCACCAGGTCGATGTCTTCCTGCTCCAGCACCTTGAGCGCGTGCAGGCCGTTACCGGCGACAAACACCTGCACGTCGTTCTGGCCCAGGGCCGAGGCCAACAGGTCGCAGAGTTTGGGTTCGTCGTCGACTACCAGAATGTTATGCGTCATGACTGTCCTCGTCGTCTTCGCCACTCGCCGGAATGTACAGGCTGAAGGTGGCGCCGGCATCTTTCTCACTGGCACATTCGATGCTGCCGTCGTGACTTTCCATGATCGAATAGACTTTGGCCAGGCCCAATCCGGTGCCCGACGCCTTGGTGGTGACAAATGGCGTGAAGATGCGCTCGATCATGTCCGCCGGAATGCCTTGGCCGGTGTCAGTAATGCTGATCAGCGTGTTCTCGCCTTCCGTACGAATGCCCAGGGTCAAGCGCCCGCCTTCGGGCATCGCGTCGATGGCGTTGAGGATCAGGTTGAGGCACGCCTGCTTGAGCTGTTTGGCATCCGCGTAAATTGTCGCTCCGGGTGCCTGGTCGTCGATGTGCGCGTCGATGTTATGGGTGGCCAGTTCCGGCGCGCAGAAGCCGAGGATTTCCTCCACCAGCGGGCGCGCCGGCAGCAACACGCGCAACGGCGGGTTGGGCTTGGCAAAGTCGAGGAATTCGGTGATCAGGTCGTTGATACGGCTGACCTCGCTGACCACATATTCCAGATGACGCTTGTCGGTTTCCGCCAGGTCGGCGCGGCGGTGCAGCAGCTGCGTTGCCGTTTTGATGATGCCCAGCGGGTTGCGGATCTCATGGGCCAGGCCCATGGCGACTTCACCCAGGGCATGCAAGCGATCACGTCGACGTAGCTGGGCTTCAAGGTGATGCAACTCGCCAAGCCGCTCGGTCATGTGGTTGAAGGTGCTGCTCAACTGCGCCAGTTCGTCGCCACCGCTGACCACCACGCGGTGCGCGTAGTCGCCGGAAATCACCGCGCTCACGCCTTGGGACAGGTCCCGCAGCGGCTTGGTCAGCCGCCGCGATACCAACACCCCCGCCGCCAGTGACAGCGCCGAACTGAGCAGGAAAATCAGCACGAACAGATTGCTCTGGTTTACCAGCCCCACCAGGCTGGTGTGGCGCAGCAAGCCACTGAAGATCACACCTTGCAGCTCACCGGCATCGTTGAAGATCGGCCAATACAAGCCGCTGTAGTTGTTGGTGAACTGTTCGCTCGGCTGCTTGGTGCTGCGCATGGCGATTTCGACGTTCTTGGGGATGCGCGACGGGTGGTCTTCAAAGCGTTGGGTCGAGAAAATCTCTGAGAAGCCATTGGGGTTGGCCAGGTACAGGCGCAGGTCGAGGGAATGCACATCGGCCACGCTGGTGAGGAAACTGCTGTCCAGGTAAGTGGCGACCAACAGCAGGTAATCGACACCGTCCTGGGTGGTTTCAAAAGTCGACACCACAACGCCCGTGCTTACCCCGGCCACCTGCACGGTCTGCAACACCGCGTTGCTGGTCAGGCTGATCTGCTTGACGATGTCGTCAGAGGCGGTGCTGAACACCAGCTTGTGGTCGCTCATACGGATCAGCGCCACCACGTCGATGTCGGTGGCGTCGGCAATGTCGGCGGTCAGGCGGTCGTGCTTGGCGGCTTGCCGGCTCGACGGCGGGCTGGTGTAGCGCAGGAACAACTTGGCCATGCGCGCGTTGTCATGAAGGATGTCGCCGATCTCATCCTTGACGATCTTGGTCGACTCCTGCAGCCAGATGCGCACGTTGCTGTCGAAGATCTGCGACAGCGTGGTGGCCGCCAGTTCGGCGGCGATCATGGTAGGGATCACGCTGACCAACCAGAACGCCAGCACCAGCTTGCGCTGGACGCTCCAGCGCGAAATGGCAAAGGGGCGGGCTTTCTGGCGGGTCTTGGTGATCATCAGGTTTCGCTTATCGCAGCAGCCATGGCAGGGTCGGAACGATCCGGTCGAATAAACAGTTTCACAAGCTTGAGCAGGCCGTTGACCAGCCGGTTGCGGTGGCGGAAAAACACGCTGTTGCCCTGGAACTCGCAGCCCAGGCGCAGCTTACTGGCATACCCGGCCTGGCCGCACTCATACACGGCAATATTGTGTTGAATACAGTAGTCGACATTGGTCAGCCAGCTACGGAAGTACAGGTTGTAGTCGCGGGTGAATTCCACGTCATGCCCGAAAAATTTGTCCACCAGCCGGTGCTCGTCCACCAGGATCAGGTTGAACGCCACCAGTTGCTCGTCCACCCAGTAAAGAACACAGACCGCCCGCTCATCAAGGCGTTCGAGCACACCGGTGAAGTAACCGGCGGGCAGCCGCTCGAACTGCAACTCGGCACGCGTGAGCGTGGCCTCGTACAGGCGCATGACCTGGGGCAGCACGTCGTCGATATTGCGCCGCCATTCCACCCGTGGCCCCGGCGCGCGCAGTTTGCGGCGCAGGTCCTTGCGTGTGGATTTGCCCAGGGACCCCAGGTAGGCGTCCACCGAGCCGTAGGGCAGCGGCAACACGCCCGTGGGCAAGCTCGGCATGCTCTGGAAGCCCGCCGCGCGGCAACTTTCGACCCAGTGCGGGTCTTTGCTCGGTGCGTCCTTGACCGCTACCAGGCCGATACCGAAGTCATCGGCATCCTGGCGCGCGGCTTCCAACAGGTGCTTGAGCAGCAGCGGACGTCGTGTATCCGCCACACTGCTGGCAAAACCAACGTCGCAGCGCTCCGCCACCGGGGAGCCGAGGGCATACAGGCCCAGTTGCAAAAGCCCCGGCCACAGTCGCTCCACACGCTCGGTCAAGCGTTTTCCGGCGCCCGACACCGTGGTGTCGAGGCGATAATGGGTGATGAACGCGGCCGCCACAGCCACCAGCGTTCCATCGTCGTAAACCGCCAGGTAACGCCACTGAAAATCATCGATAGCGGCGTTTTCCACGGCGACGTAATAGTCCCAGTCCTCCAGGGCACCCGGGAAACAGTCGTTCCAGGCACTGCGCTGGAGGGCCCGGATGGTCGGGAAGGCTTGGGCGGTAATCACAAGGGTTTCCTTAAGGCTCAAGCCCGCTGTCGATAATCTTGGGGGGCCGGAATGGACTCGGCATGCTGCCCGACAAACTCCGCGCTCAACTCGATCACCCGGCGGTATTGCAAGTCGACGGTGATCATGTGGTAGCAGTTGTCCAGCAGGATCTTGGTCACCGGGCCACCGAGGTGGCGTTCCACATAGTCAGCGTTCCAACGGCTGGTGATGTCGTCCTCGATGGAGTGCAACACCAACGCCGGCACCTTGACCTGCGGCATGCGCTTCTTGACCACGGCGTTCATCCGGTGCAGCTCGCGCACGGTGATGCCCTCCATGGTTAGCAAGCCCGCCTCGCTGCTCTCGCCCTCTTTCATCTGCCGCTCGACGATGCCGCGCAGGCGTTCATTCTTGATGCCGTACGGCGGCTTCTCTTCGAAGCGGCAGATGTGCACGCCGAAGGGGATTTTCATCAGCAACGGCGTGAGGAACGCCAACTTGTTGATGCTCCAACCGTCGTACTTCAGGGTGGTGGAATACATCAGCAGCCCGGCGACTTGCCCAGGATGCTCGGCGGCCACGTACATCGACATCACCGCGCCCATGGACAAACCACCGACAAACACCTGTTCATGGCGCTGTTTCACACCGACGAACGTCTTGCGCACGCCTTCGTACCAGTCGCGCCAGCCGGTGGCTTGCAGGTCGCTGTTATCACCGCAGTGCCCGGCCAGGGTAGGCACGTACACCGTACAATTGCCCACCTTGGCCAGGCCCTTGGCGACCTGGCGCAATTCCGTCGGGGTGCCGGTCAGGCCGTGGATCAACAGGATCCCGACCGGACCATCACCGAGAACGAAGCCGGCAGTACCTTCACCGAGGTCGATCTCTGCCGTTTTCACCGGTTGGTCGCCCGCACCAGCAGTTGCTCAAGCAGCTTCAGGCCCAGTTCGATTTCCGGGTAGCTGATTTCCAGGGACGGTGCCAGGGTGATCACGTTTTTGTAGTAACCGCCCACGTCGAGGATCAGGCCGAGTTTCTGACCGTCCACCACCATGTCGCCCTTCATGCCTTCTTCGACCATGTAGTCCAGGGTTGCCTTGTCCGGCGTAAAACCATCCGGGCCGCAGATTTCGCAGCGCAGGGCCAGGCCCAGGCCGTCGACGTCGCCGATGATCGGGAAACGTTTCTGCAGATCTTGCAGGCCTTCGAGGAAGAACTTGCCCTTGGCCATGACCATCGCGCCGTAGTCGACTTCGTTGGTCATCTTGAACATTTCCAGGCCTACCGCCGTGCCCAATGGGTTGGAGGCGAAGGTGGAGTGAGTCGAACCTGGTGGGAAGATCTTCGGGTTGATCAACTCTTCACGGGCCCAGATGCCGCCCAGTGGGTTGAGGCCGTTGGTCAGCGCCTTGCCGAACACAATCACGTCCGGTTGCACGTCGAAGTGCTCGATCGACCACAGTTTGCCGGTGCGGTAGAAGCCCATCTGGATCTCGTCGGAGACCATCAGGATGCCGTGCTGATCCAGCACATGCTTCAACTCACGGTAGAAGTTCATCGGCGGGATCACGTAGCCGCCGGTGCCCTGGATCGGCTCGACGTAGAACGCAGCGTATTCGCTGGAACCGACTTTCGGGTCCCACACACCGTTGTATTCGGTCTCGAACAGGCGGGCGAATTGCTGCACGCAGTGGCTGCCGTACTCTTCCTTGGTCATGCCTTTAGGGCCACGGAAGTGATACGGGAACGGGATGAACTGCGCGCGCTCGCCGAAGTGGCCGTAGCGGCGACGGTAGCGGTAACTGGAGGTGATCGACGACGCGCCGAGAGTACGCCCGTGGTAGCCGCCTTCGAAGGCGAACATCAGGCTCTTGCCGTTGGTGGCGTTACGCACCACCTTCAGGGAGTCTTCGATGGACTGCGAACCGCCGACGTTGAAGTGCACGCGACCGTCGAGGCCGAACTTCTTCTTGGCGTCGACCGCGATCATTTCCGACAGCTCGATCTTGCCCTTGTGCAGGTACTGGCTGGCGATCTGCGGCAGGGTGTCGATCTGCTGTTTCAGCGCGTTGTTGAGGCGCGGGTTGGCGTAGCCGAAGTTGACCGCCGAGTACCACATCTGCAGGTCGAGGTAGGCCTGGTCTTCGGTGTCCCACACGTAGGAGCCTTCGCAACGGCTGAAAATGCGCGGCGGCTCGATGTAGTGGACGGTGTCGCCGTAGGAGCAGTATTTGGCTTCTTTATCCAGAAGGATCTGGTCTTCGGCGGTAGCGATACGGATATCAGACATGGTGGAAGAGTTCCTGATTGTCAGCAGCAGTAAAGGAGGTGGCGTTGGCGGCGATGCCTTGTGGCAGTCGGGCCAGCAGCGCAGGCAATTCGGCAAAGGTGTCGAAGCGTGCGTGAGGAATGTTGTTGGCTTCGCAGTACTTGGCGAGGCTGCCCTTGGCGAACACGAAGTCGGCGGTGGACGCCACGCACATGTCGGACTTGCCGTCGCCGATCACCAGCACGCGCTTGTTGCGCGGCGTGGACTTGCACTTGCAGTTGCCGGAGGCGGCGCGGCAGGCGTCGCTGGAATACGGGAAGTCGATGCGCCAGCTGTTCTGGTCGACTTGGCGCAGGCGGTTGGCGAGGATCGGCAGCAAGGTCACGTAGTTGCGCGAAAGGATCCGCGCAATGCCCTGCTCGATGCCGTCGCTGACCACTTCGATGGTTGCGCCCAGGCCCATGACGTGGTCGACGAAGTCCGGGAAGTCCGGGTCGATCTCGACGCTGTCGAAATACGCCAGCAGTTCGGAAGGCGTCGCCTTGATCAGCGCCAGTTGGCGGCTCAGGCATTCGCGTGAACCGATATGCCCATCCAGCCATTCCTGTTCGATGGTTTCCCACTCGGGGCCGGCGAAGCGTTGGAGGACGTTGTCGATGACATCGGTGGGGGTAATGGTCCCGTCGAAGTCACACACGATATGCCACTGGATCATCGTTGTTTACCTTGGAGGAGCGCGCTGTGTGCGCTTGCAACAAGGGGTAGAGCAGGGAGTGTGCCAACTGGCCATCGCCCAGCGGGGCTGGGGCTTTGCTCGATTTACCGTGGGATTTGTGTCGTGGGAGCTACAATTTTTGTAGCTCGCTACAAACAAGATGAGTGCTTGCACACGAGCGGCCCTTCGCGCGTTCATGCGCACGTATTCAATCAAGGAACCGTGACCATGTTCAGGATCACATGCGCTGCATTCGCCGGTTTGCTTGGCCTGTGGAGCTTTTCCAACGCTGCCACGGCCGAAGGCATCACCGGTGAAGTGGGCGCAGGCGTCAGCTACCAACCTCATGACCCCACCGGCAGCCGCTACGAAACGCGGCCCGTGCCCTATTTCGACCTGGACTGGGGCGATGTCAGCCTGAGCACCGATGACGGCCTGACCTGGAGCGCGCTCAACACCCAGGGCCTGACCGCCGGCCCCTACATCAATTACCTGTCGGGCCGCACGTCCAATGGCGATCTCCAGGGCCTGCGCAATGTGTCGGACATGGCGGAAGTCGGTGGTTTTATCCAATACGCCCCGGCTGATTTCTGGCGGGTCTACGCACAATTGGGGCAAGCCGTGGGCGGGGGGCATTCGCAGAGCGGTGCCCTGGGCAAAGTCGGCGGCGAACTGGGCTACCCCCTGGGTGGCGGGATTATCGGCAGCAGCGGCCTGGTCGCGCATTTCGCCGATGCGCGCCAGACCAACACGTTTTTCGGCGTGGATGACAACGAGGCCGCCGCCACCGGCTTTCGCCCCTACAACGCCAGCGGCGGCTTCCAGAACCTGACGCTGACCCAGAGTTTCGAGTTTCCCCTGGCCGAAAAATGGTCGCTGCTGGCCAGCGCCAGCTGGGTTCACCTGGTCGGCTCGGCGGCCGACAGCAGCATCGTGCGGCAGACCGGCGACGTGAACCAGGGCCAGGTGCAGACGGCCATCAGCTACAAGTTCGATTAGGTTGGTCTGGGGTTTGCAATGAGGTCCTGGAATCCATTTTTCCAGGACACTCTTCATGGCTCGCCCCGCTTACCGCCTGCTGCACCACTCGCTCTGGGACCTGGTGCCCATCGCCCTGGGCCTGGCGCATTTCGCTTTTGTCATCTGGCTGGTCACCGCGTTCCACAGCCTGAGCTGGTGGGCGCTGGTGCCCCTGGCGCTGGTCTACGCGGTGAGTCTGTCGTGGAGCATCAACAGCATCTCCCACAACCAGATCCACAACGCCTACTTCACCCATCGTGCGATGAACCGGGCGTTCGATTTGCTGCTGTCGGTGACCATCGGCTTTTCCCAGACGCTCTACCGCGATATCCACAACCGCCATCACCGTGGCAATGCCGACCTGCCTGGGCCGGACGGTAAAACCATCGACCCGCTGTCGATCTACCAGCGCGGCCACAATGGCCAGCCGGAAAACCCGTGGGCTTATACTTTCCTGAGTTTTTTCCGCGACGATCCCAAGCCGTTCTATGACGAGATGAAGCGCAAGCGCCCTGCGGATGCGCGTTGGGTCAAAGTCGAGATCGGCGTGACGGTGGCGTTCTATATCGCCCTGGCGTTCTACAACTGGCAGGCGGTGTTGTGGCTGTTGCCGTTCTGGTACCTGGGCCAGTGCCTGTCATCGCTCAATGGCTACTACGAACACTTCGGCGGCAACCCGGACCTGCCGATCGCCTGGGGCGTGAGTTCCTACAGCGTGCTATACAACCTGATCTGGATGAACAACGGCTATCACGCCGAGCACCACTACCGGCCGAAAATGCACTGGACGAAAGTGAAGGCGTTTCATCGGGAGATTGCCGAGCAGCAGCGTGAGGCGGGGGTCAAGGCGATTTCGGTGTCCCATGGCTTAGGGTTTTTGGTGGCACACCGCAAACCCTAGACACTCAGCTTTCTTCGCCTTCCGCCAGGAGGGCGATACCGCCGATAATCACCGCCACCCCCACCCAGTGCAGCGGGCTGATATGTTCCCCCAGCCCCAGCCACGACCCCAGCAACACCACCACAAACACCAGTGAACTCAGCGGAAACGCCAGGGACAGGCTGCTGCGCCGCAGGATCAGCATCCACACGAAAAACGCGCCGATGTAGCTGGCGATAGCCGCCAGAATCCCAGGGTTGCGCGCCACGTCCGCCAGCCATTGCCAGCTCAAATCCATCTGCCCCAGTTGATCCCCGGCCACTTTGGTAAACAACTGGCCGGCGCTTTCGGTACAGATCAACAAGGCCCACAGCACCACCGTGCCGAGGCGCCCATGCAGCCATCCATTATTCATCGTTTGCGTACTCATGCCTGACTCCCTGCAATGGCTACCAACATCACGCCTAAGGTAATCACCAGCGTGCCCAGCCAGCGGCGGCGGCTGACGGTTTCGCCCAGCACCACCTTGCCCGCCAGCACCACGCCGCAATAAGCCAGCGCAGCGGCCGGGAACAACAGGCTCAACGGCGCACGGGACAAGGCTTCGAGCCACACGAAGAACTCAATGGCATAGGCACCGATCCCGGCCCACAACAACGGCGCATTGAACACCTGGCCCCAGAACGCATTCAGGCGAAAACCGCCGTCCAGTTCAGGCAAACGGTCGAGGCCGATCTTGAAACACAACTGGCCGATCACATCGAGCACGATGGAAAACGCTACCAGCAACACCACGGTCAACGTCACGGGAACAGCTCCTCAAACAGGTCGATCAAGGCTTCATTGGTGGCCGCGTTGCGCTGCAGATCTTCCGCGCTCCAACGCTCAGGCGGTGGCTGGTCGGACTTGGCCTCCCAACGCTTGAACGCGTTGCTGAAGGCGGGCGTGGCGAACTCGCCGCACACGTCGATGCCGATAATGCGTTTGCGCGCTGCCAAGGCCCGCAGGGCTTGCAGCAGATGGGTCAGGCGCATGCCACCCTGGTCCCAGTTGGTGGCCGCGTCTTCGCTGGCGAGCACGTCTTTGTCGATGGTGATCCAGATCGCTTCGGTGGGCAGGCTGGTGATCATCTGATCGAGGAATTGCGCCCAATCCAGCTCGGCCAGGTTGCGCCAGTACAGGTGGTTTTCCTGCTGCTGGTGACCGGCGCCATCCCCTACCCGGCCCCAGACTTTCGACGGTGGATGCTGCCAGGGAAACAGCTGCAAGTGCCCACGCTTGAGCGCGCCGAGGTTGCCGCCGCGCAGTTGCGGGTTGTGCAGGTCGTCGCTGCACGGGCCAAGGGTGACGATGCGTTTGATCGCCGGCATCTTCAGCGCGCGGTTGACCCACGAACCACAGTGACGCTTGGGCGCAAAGCGCACCCAGTCGGGGTGATTGTCGAAGTGGATCAGGCTGATGGGTTCTTTCAGGTCGGTGAGAAAGGCTGGCGTGAGGTGGTGATAGTCGCCGGAGCCGACAAACAGGATTTCCGGGCGCGCATCGGTGGGTCTGGGCCGTTGGGCCAGGCGTGCGGCGAAGCGCTTCCAGGTTTTTTCGGTGGACCACAGGCGCAGCTTGGGGCCCAGGTCCAGCAGGTCGATACGCGTGGCACGGCCGCTGGCCAGACGCCGGGCAATCGGTGCCTGGCCGGTGAGGCTGTGGTCGAGGTCAAGAATGTTCAAGGTAATGTTTCACCCCTAATGGCAGCGCCCATCCGGTACCGGATGGGCTTTAGGGGGTCAATGCAAGGGACGGGCCAGCGCTTAGCCTTTGGCCTCTTGGATGATCTGGCGGATCGCCCCCACAAAGGCTTCCGCCGGCTGGCCGCCGCTGACGGCGTACTGGTCGTTGAACACGATGGTCGGCACCGAGGTCACGCCACGGGAGATCCACAGTTGCTCTTGCTCGCGCACTTCAGCGGCGTATTCATCGGAGGCGAGAATCTCGGCCGCACGCTGGATATCCAGGCCGACGCTTTCGGCGATCATCGCCAGGGTGGCGTGATCGGACGGGTCCTGGCCATCAGTGAAATACGCCTTGAACAGCGCTTCCTTGAGGTTGTACTGCAAGCCTTCCAGCCCGGCCCAATGCAGCAGGCGATGCGCGTCGAAGGTGTTGTAGATGCGGCTTTGGCCGTCAGTGCGGAACGCGAAGCCCAACCCGGCGCCCAGGTCGCGGATACGCTCGCGGTTGGCCTGGGATTGCTCGGCGGTGGAACCGTACTTTTCGGTGATGTGCTCGACGATGTTCTGACCGATGGCAGGCATGTTCGGGTTCAACTCGAACGGCTGGAAATGGATCTCGGCCTGCACCTCGGCGCCCAGTTGGTCGAGGGCCTCAGTCAGGCCACGCAGGCCGATGATGCACCAGGGGCAGGACACGTCGCTGACGAAATCGATTTTCAGGGGAGTACTCATGACAGGCAACCTCGCAGGCGCAAATGGGCCACAAAGGTTGCACGATACACCAATGTCACAACACCTTCGAAGGCTCGCCCAGGTCAATCTGCGCCCAATGCGCCGCGTCTTCGCGATGGGCTTGCAGGTACGGCAACACCGCCGTCAGCAGCGGTGCCTTGAACGCTTCCTGGAAACGATGGGCCATGCCGGGAATCAGCTTCAACTGGCTGCCCTGGATATGCGCCGCGAGGTGCACGCCATGCATCACCGGCAACAGCGGGTCGGCGGTGCCGTGCACCACCAGGGTTGGCACGCGCAGTTGGTTAAGCAAGGGCACGCGGCTGGGTTCGGCGAGGATCGCCATGATCTGGCGCTTCACGCCGTCCGGGTTGAAGGCGCGGTCGTAGGACAGCGCCGCCTGGTGCAACAGCGCCTGGCGGTCATCCGTCACGTTCGGGCTGCCCAGGGCCGCCAGCAGATCGGCCTGCTGTTCCAGGGCCACTTCACGGTTTGGAGCGCTGCGCCGCGACAGCAGTTGTACCAACGCCGCATTCGGCGCCGGCAAGCCTTCGGCGCCGGAGCTGGTCATGATCAGCGTCAGGCTCTCGACCCGCTGCGGCGCCATCGCCGCCAGGTGCTGGGCGATCATGCCGCCCATGCTCGCGCCCAGCACGTGGAACTGCTGGATCTGCAGGGCGTCCATCAAGCCGATGGCGTCGTCAGCCATGTCGGTCAGCGTGTAAGGCGCCGCCACCGGCAGGCCGAGCTTGTAGCGCAGCACTTCAAAGGTCAGGTTGGCATTGGCCGGTGCCTGGCGCCAGGTGGACAGGCCGACGTCACGGTTGTCGTAGCGGATCACCCGAAAACCCTGTTGGCACAAGGCGACCACCACTTCATCCGGCCAGTGGATCAACTGCCCGCCCAGGCCCATCACCAGCAGCAACGCCGGATCGGACGCACGGCCGATGCTCTGGTAGGCGATGCTCACCTGAGCCAGGTCGACCGTTTGGGTCGGGACATTGACGTCACATCGAGAAGCCGCAAAAGACGGCAGGCCGAACAATAGAGCGGCCAGTAAAAGCAACACGCGCATGAAAAACACCGAAACGCAGAACCCCAGTAGAGCGCGAGTCTGATGAAGTTTGTTCAAGCGCGCTGCCACAGTTGCGTGACAGTTTGATGAAGAGTGCCCAGCGGTCATTGTCGACCTGCTTATCGACAGGCAGGCCAACATGAGACAAACTCACGCCATTCGAATTCGTCACAAATTATATTCATGGAGACCCCGTGCTCGAGATCCGTCACCTCAAGACCCTGCACGCCCTGCGCGAAGCCGACAGCCTGGTGGAAGCCGCCGAGCGCCTGCACCTGACGCAGTCGGCGCTGTCCCACCAGTTCAAAGAGTTGGAAGAGCGCCTGGGCATGCCGCTGTTCGTGCGCAAGACCAAGCCGCTGCGCTTCACCAGCGCCGGCCTGCGCCTGCTGCAACTGGCCGACGCCACCCTGCCCCTGCTGCGCGGCGCCGAGCGTGACATAGCGCGACTGGCCGGCGGCACCGCCGGACGCCTGCACATGGCCATCGAGTGCCACAGCTGCTTCCAATGGCTGATGCCGACCATCGACCAGTTCCGCGATGCCTGGCCGGAGGTGGAGCTGGACCTGGCCTCCGGCTTCGCCTTCGCCCCGCTGCCGGCCCTGGCCCGTGGCGACCTGGACCTGGTGGTGACCTCCGACCCGCTGGAACTGCCAGGCATCACCTACGTGCCGCTGTTCACCTACGAAGCCATGCTCGCCGTCGCCAACCAGCATGCGCTGGCAACCAAGGCGTACATCGTGCCCGAAGACCTGTTGACCGAAACCCTGATCACCTACCCGGTGGAACGCGACCGCCTGGATATTTTCACGCGTTTCCTCGAACCCGCCGATATGGAGCCGGCGCAGGTGCGCACGTCCGAGCTGTCAGTGATGATGATGCAGCTGGTGGCCAGCGGCCGTGGCGTGTGCGGCATGCCCCATTGGGCGCTGCATGAGTACAGCTCGCGTGGCTACGTGAAGGCCAAGCGCCTGGGTGAGAAAGGTTTGTTTGCCACGCTGTATGCCGGGATTCGTGCGGACATGCTGGATGCGCCCTACATGCGCGACTTCCTGCTGACGGCCAAGGACACGTCGTTTTCCACCCTGGATGGGGTCAGCGCAGTGCGCTAGCGCGTCAGCTCACGCCACATGTGGATCTTGTCGAAATAATCCACACCGACCCGCACCGCCAGCGGCTCCAGGCCGTACTGGATGAAGCCGCAGCGTTGGTACAGGGCGAAGGCGGCGTCATTGCCGGCGGTGACCGTCAGTTGGATCACTTTGAGGCGCGGCTGTTTGCGCGCTTCATCCAGTGCCGCTTCCACCAGTTGCCGGCCCAAGCCTTGTTGTTGGTGGCCTGCATTCACGTACATGCCGAACAGGGTCACCTTGTGCCGCGCTTTCTCTCGCGGCTCAAACGCCAGGCCGACAATGCCGACCAGCTCATCCTCGGCAAACGCACCGAGCAAGCAATCCAACGGACTGCTCAAGCGTTTTTCCCACCAGCTCAGCGGCATGGCTGCACGCTCCGCCACGCTGGAAGTGAACGCCTGGGGATAGACGCCATAGGCTTCCAACATCAACGCCCGATACGCCTCGGCATCGCTGGCCACCAGCGGGCGAATGATCATGCCGTCAGCGAGGCACGGTAAAACGGCAGGATCAGGTCCCGCGTCAACGGGGCCAATTGCAGGCCGCCGTCACCGGCCGGGTCGATCCAGCGCACTTCTTCAATCTCGGCGGCAGGCGTGACCGCCACATCGATCTGCACCTGGAACAGCTCGGCTTCCACGGTAAAACCCGGCTCGTTGACCGCAGGTGCGGAAAACTTGCCGAGATAGACGGCGGCGCTGGGCTCGATACGCAGGTTCAGCTCTTCGTGCAGCTCACGGGCCAGGGCATGCGCAGGCTGCTCGCCAGCGTCGATCTTGCCGCCAGGTTGCATGAAGGCCTGGGTGCCGCGCTTGCGCACCAGCAGGGTCTGGCCGTCAGCGCCGATCAGGAGGGCGGCGGCGATGCGGATGGTGGAGGGCATGAGCGATCTTCCTTGGCTGCAAAAGGCGCAAGGATCACATGAAGTGGCTCAGCCGCAAAGCAGTGCATCGCCGTTGTCCTTGATGAAGACACTGTAGCGCGCACCCTCCATGGTTTCGAAGGCAATCAATTTATCCACCAATGGCAGGTTCAACACCTTGCCGGCGTTGAGCAACAACATGCCGTTGTCGGCATTGAGGTTGCGCGCCAGCACCATGCCCTCTTCCAGCTCACGGGTGCCGAGGACTTTGACGTTGGGGTCGCCCAAGGTCACGTCATTGAGATAGGTGGCGCAGACCAGCACAAAGTCTTCGACCATCACCGGGTCATACAGCCGACCGGCGTATTTGCGGATGTACAGCAGCGCTTCGTCGCTGTTCATCTGCCGCTCCAAGATCAAGCCCTTTTGCAACTCGATGAAATCCACCGCCAGTTTGAGCAAACGAGAACCGGCGGGAATCGCTTCGCCTTTGAGGTGATCGGGGAAACCGCTGCCATCCCAACGTTCCTGATGATGGCGGATCAGGCGCGCGGCGTCTTTCATCGGTTCCAGAGTCATCAGCAACGATTCGCTCTGGGTGGCGTAGGCGCGATAGCGTTCGCGGTCGCTGCTGTGCAGCAGGTCCGAGGGCGAGGCCATCATGCTGTCGCTCCAGCTCAGTTTGCCGATGTTGTAGAGCGCGGCGGCCATGGTCAGGTCGCGGTTGCTGGCCTCGTCTACGCCATGAGTCACACACCAGGTGCGCACTAACTCGATAATCTGCCGGTTGGTCTGCTTGGCTCGCGGCAGTCGCAGGTTGGCCAACAGCGAGAACACCTCGGTGCCGGTGGCGTAGCTGTGTTTGAGTTCTTCGTAGGCCAGGTCGAGCATGTCGGCGGTCTGCTGCAACTCGCTGGTGCGCGAGGCCACGCGTTTTTCCAGGCTGGCGTTGAGCTGCTTGAGTGCTTCGTTCTGCTGCTGAATCAGTTGTTCAAGGCGCAGGCGTTCGCGCTCGGAATGCTGATGGGCCAGGGATTGGCGCAAGGCCAGCAGCAATTCTTCGTCCTTCCAGGGTTTGCTCAGGTAGCGGTAGATCTCACCTTCGTTGATGGCTTTGACGATCAGGGTCAAGTCAGTTTCGCCGGTCAGCAGAATGCGCACGGTGTGAGGGTAGTGTTGGTGGATATGCGCCAGCAGCGAGGCGCCGTCCATGTCCGGCAGGCGCGCGGCGCTCATCACCAGGTCGACGGTTTGGCTGGCGAGAATGGCCAGGGCATCGGCAGCGCAGGTGGCGCTGTGCAGGTCGAAGGGTTCCAGCCGCAACAGTTGGGTGAGGCTATTGAGGACGTCCGGGTGGGCATCGATCAACAGCACCACGGCACGTTCGGCATCGGTAAAACTGACTGACTCTCCCATGGGACACCTCGGATCGTCGGTGTGCGGTCCTTATGGTCGGGGTCTGCCTCCCTGGCGATTACTGATTTGCCTATTACTGAGTAGCTTAGTCGGTTTTTCGGAAAATGATGGCCTTACGACATCAATGCATAAAAAAAGCCGCTCCAGATTCCGGAGCGGCCTTCGAGGTGAAACCTGTAAACCTCACGCGTCTGCTTTTTTCGGGCTTGATCCGAACGAAGCGAAACGCTTGTTGAACCCGGCGATGCGGCCTTCGACCTGGGTCTTGCGCTGTTGGCCGGTGTAGATCGGGTGTGAGGCACTGGAAACGTCCAGTGGGATATACGGGTAAATGTTGCCGTCGCTGTGTTTATGGGTGCGGTCGCTGTCGGCGGTGGAGCCGATCAGGAAGAACACGTCGGCGGCAGTGTCGTGGAACAGCACGGTGCGGTAGTCGGGATGGATACCAGCTTTCATAAGGCCTCCGGGGCGTCTGGGTGCATTTGATGTGTTATACAGTAACACAAATCATGCGCCCAAACGAGAACCGATTGCAATAAGAATAGGCCCGTCGCTTCTATACGGCTTCCTGGAAGTCCATCTCCGGTGGCTGCTGTGAGAACCCGCGAGTCAGCACGCCCAGGTAAACCAGGCCGATCGCCAACCACACCAGGCCCAGATAGATCGCCAGATGATCGAGGCTGACCATCAACCACAGGTCCGCCAGCAGGCCAATGAACGGGAACACCAGGAACAGGATCAACTCACGCAGGCCGCGCTGCTTGGCGCCGATCCAGTAATGGAAGATCACCGACAGGTTGACCAGGCTGAACGCCAGGAAAGCACCGAAGTTGATGAACGAGGTGGAGGTGGTCACGTCCAGCTTCAACGCCAGCAGCGCCACCACCGCGCACAACAGGATGCTGTTGACCGGCGTGCCGAAGCGCGTATGCAAAGCGCCGAAGAACGACTTGGGCAACACACCGTCGCGGCCCATGGCGAACAGCAAGCGCGAACCACTGGCCTGGGCCGACAGCCCCGAGGCGAACTGGCCGACAATCAGGCCGATCAGGAAGATCGACACGAACAGGTCGCCACCGATATTGCGTGCGATTTCATACGCCGCCGAATCCACATTGGCGAACTCGAACGACGGATGGGCCACCTGCACAAAGTAGGACACCGCCACGAAGATCAGGCCGCCAATCAAGGTAATCAACATGATCGCCCGTGGGATGGTGCGGCGTGGGTCGCGGGTTTCTTCGGTCAGCGTACTCACCGCGTCAAAGCCCAGGAACGAGTAGCAGGCGATGGCCGCACCGCTCATGATCAACGGCATGTGCATCTGGCCGTTGAAGAAGGGGGCGATGGTCCACAGCGGCTTGCTTGCGTCACCGCCGATGTAGTGGATGCACAGCGCCACAAACGCAATCAGCACCAGGAATTGCACCAGCATCAGCAACGCATTGATGCCGTTGGCCAGCTTGAGGCCGACGATGTTGATGGCGCTGGTGATGCCGATAAAGGCCAGTACCCAGATCCACTGCGGCACCGCCGGGAACGCTGAATTGAGGTACGCCGCACCGATCAGCCAGATAGCCATGGGCAAGAACAGGTAGTCGAGCAACACCGCCCAACCCGCGATAAAGCCCAGTTTGGGGCTGATGGCCTTGCGCACATAGCTATAGGCGGAACCGGCCACCGGAAACGCCGAAGCCATGCGCCCGTAACTCATGGCGGTGAAAAACATCGCCACCAGGGCGGCCAGGTAAGCGGCGGGGACCATGCCCGCAGTGGATTGCGCCAGGATGCCGAAGGTGCCGAGCACGATGATCGGCGTCATATAGGCGATGCCAAACAGCACCACCGACCCTAACGACAGGGTGCGTTGCAAACGAGCCATGGGTGATTCTCCGCGCAATTATTAGATTTATGGCAGAACTGAAATAGGTGTTGCGAATGTCATTTTTCTTATGGGCAAGGCTGTTTAGTGTGGCGATGCACAAAGGGAAATCAGTGCTGTGGGATCAACAACTCGCGCGTCCCATCGCTGCGCTCGATCACCTCACCCGGCAATTTCATGCGCTGGTCATCCAGGTAGCGGTAATCCTTGCGCGCCGCCGCCAGTCGGTCGAGATCCAGCTCAACCGTGTATTGCCCTTCCTCACGCCCGGCTTCAAACAGCAGCGTGCCAAACGGGTCCACCAACGCACTGCCGCCAGCGAACACCAGGTCGCCATCGCCCTCTTGCACCCGGTTGACCATCAGCGCAAACGCCTGGTTTTCCTGGGCACGGGCCATGATCGCGGTGCGGTGGGTAGGCCCGTAGGGGTCCATGTTGCCGTTGGTGACAATCAGCAACTCGGCGCCCAATTGCGCCAGGGCACGGGCAGTTTCAGGGAACTCGATGTCGTAGCAGATCAACAGGCCGACGCGCAGACCGTTCCACATACCAGTGGGGTAACGGTCGCCAGGATTGAACACACCGCGCTCCAACGGCCACAGGTGGGTCTTGCGGTACTTGAGGGCGATACCTTCGGGAGTGATCAACAAGGTGGCGTTATAGAACTGGCCGCCATCATTTTCAGCGATGCCGATGACCACGGCGACGTTGCGCGCGTGGGCGGCCTGGATAATCGCCTGCACGGTGGGGCCATCCAGCGGCTCGGCAATGGCCGCGACGGTCTCGGCCGTGGGGAACCCGGTCAGGTGGGTTTCCGGGAATACGATCAGTTGCGTATCGTCGGCGCAGGCGGCAATGGCCGCCAAGGCGCGCTCAAGGTTGTAAGCTGTATCGTTATCACGACCGGCCAACTGGGCAAATTCGACCTTCATGGGTATTCCTTGTTCTTTAGCTGTGCCGCAGTATGCGCAGCCTCAACCCACCAGGGAATCACGCGGCGGGGGTAACCCGATAGGGGTAGATCAATGACCATGTCGCTGCAAGACATCGCCTGGCACCGTGCGGTGGGGCAAATGATAGACGCGCTGGACCAGCCCAACTTCTGGACCCAGCTTGTCCGGTTGCTGGACCAATACGTGCCGTCCGACAGCTGGGTGGCGCTGCTGTTCAGCAGCGAACACCGCCCGCTGGTGTTCGCCGAATGCCCAGGCGCCGACGGCACGCCGGACCACCTGTTCCAGGACTACCTCAACGGCCTGTACTTGCTCGACCCCTTCTACATTGCCAGCCGCGAACACGCGCGCACCGGGCTTTTGCGTCTGGCCGAAGTCGCGCCGGAACACTTCGAACTCACCGAGTACTACCAGCGCTACTTCCGCTTGAACGTGGTGGCCGATGAAATCCAATTCAATTGCCACCTGCCGGATGGGCGTACCCTGTGCCTGTCGCTGGGCTCGAAGCAGCGCTTTGACCCGCAGCAGATCGCCCTGCTATCGCTGATTCAACCCTGGGTCGTGAGCCTGCTGCGCCAACGCCTGCCCCATGAACTCAACCAGGTCAGTACGCCGCAGCCAATCCAGAATGATGACTGGGGCGCGCAACTCACTGCCCGCGAGCTGGATGTAGGCCGCTTGATGCTCAGCGGTTGCTCCAGCAAGGAAATCGCTCGTAAGCTGGAAATCTCTGTTGAAACCGTGAAAGTCCATAAGAAACACATCTACAGCAAGCTAGGGATCAAATCCCAGTCAGAGCTGTTCTCGATCTTTCTACAGGCGCAAAACGCCTAGCCGATGAGTCCGAACCAAGGAAAACCGTATGAGCCTGTCGTTATTAAGCCGTTACGCCTTCTTTGCCGTGTGCGTCATTTTCACCCTCGCCAGCCTCCCCTTTATCGAACATGAATGGCTGTGGCCGATCACCCTGGTCACGGGCGTGTTGAGCCTGATCGGTGTGTTCGACCTGCTGCAAAGCCCTCACGCCGTGCGCCGCAACTACCCGATCCTGGGTAATATACGTTACCTGGTGGAAGCCATCCGCCCGGAAATCCGCCAGTACCTGCTGGAATCCGACAGCGACGCCCTGCCCTTCTCCCGCGCCCAGCGCTCGCTGGTCTATTCGCGGGCCAAGAATGAAACCGCCGACAAACCGTTCGGCACCCTGATCGATGTGTACCAGTCGGGCTTCGAATTCATCGGCCACTCCATGCGCCCGGCACCGCTCAGCGACCCCAGCGCATTTCGCGTGATGGTCGGCGGCCCGCAGTGCACCCAGCCGTACTCGGCGTCGGTGTTCAATATCTCGGCGATGAGCTTTGGCTCGCTGAGCGCCAACGCGATCCGCGCGCTCAACCAGGGCGCCAAGCTTGGCAACTTTGCCCATGACACCGGCGAAGGCAGCATCAGCCCCTACCACCGTGAAAACGGCGGCGACCTGACCTGGGAGCTGGGCAGCGGCTACTTCGGCTGCCGCACCAGCGACGGCCGCTTCGACCCGGAACGCTTCGCCGTGCAGGCGCAGAACCCGCAAGTGCGCATGATCGAAATCAAGATGAGCCAAGGCGCCAAACCCGGCCACGGCGGCATCCTGCCCAAGCACAAAGTCACCCAGGAAATCGCCGAGACCCGCGGCATCCTGATGGGTGAGGACTGCATCTCGCCGTCACGCCACAGCGCGTTCTCCACGCCGATTGAACTGATGCAGTTCATCGCGCAACTGCGTGAACTGTCCGGCGGCAAACCGGTGGGCTTCAAGTTTTGCCTGGGCCACCCGTGGGAATTCATGGGCATCGCCAAGGCCATGCTCGAAACCGGCATCCTCCCGGACTTTATCGTGGTGGACGGCAAGGAAGGCGGCACCGGTGCCGCGCCGGTGGAGTTCACCGACCATATCGGCGTGCCGCTGCGTGAAGGCTTGCTGTTCGTGCACAACACCCTGGTGGGCCTGAACCTGCGCGACAAGATCAAGCTCGGCGCCAGCGGCAAGATCGTCAGCGCATTCGACATCGCCAGCGTACTGGCCATCGGCGCCGACTGGGCCAATTCGGCGCGGGGCTTCATGTTTGCCATCGGCTGCATTCAGTCCCAGAGCTGCCATACCAACAAATGCCCGACCGGCGTGGCCACCCAGGACCCACTGCGCCAACGTGCGCTGGTGGTGCCGGACAAAGCCCAGCGCGTGTTCAACTTCCACCGCAACACCCTCAAGGCCCTCGCCGAAATGCTCGCGGCAGCGGGCCTGGATCATCCGTCGCAGTTGTCGGCCAAGCACTTGGTACGACGCATGTCGGCGACCGAGATCAAGCTGTTCTCGCAGTTGCATGTGTTCCTCAAGCCAGGTGAGTTGCTGACCGGCGAGGTAAATGGCGAGTTCTATTCGCGCATGTGGCAGATGGCACGGGCGGATAGCTTCGAACCCCATGAAGTGGTCGCCGCCTGATACACGCCTTCCGAGCCTGCCTTTCACCGGGCAGGCTTTCGAGACATCCAGTAATACCCAACCTTTGCAATTACTTACAAATACCGCCAACCTGCGCCCGCCCGACGTGCGGCGTACGACAACACGCGCATTCGCCTGTCATTACTAAACCTTTTGCTCAAGAGCCCGCTGCCATGCTGAACGGACGCGACCCGCGCATCGATTTTTTTCGGGGCCTGGCGTTGATCTTCATTTTCTGGGATCACGTCCCCCACAACCCCCTCGGCCAGATCACCCTGCGCAACATCGGTTTCAGCGATGCAGCGGAGGTGTTTGTGTTCCTCGCCGGTTACGCCGCCGTATTGGCCTACGGCAAGATCCTTCAACGTGATGGCTACTGGATTGCCACACTGAAAATCCTGCGTCGTACCTGGGTGTTGTACGTGGTGCATATCTTCTTGCTGGCGATGCTGATGGGCATCGTGTTCTTCGCCAATAGCCACGTGGAAACCCGCGACCTGGTTGAAGAGATGGGCCTGACGCACTTCGTCACCCATCCGCAACAGGCCCTGACCGATGAGTTGCTGCTGCGCTTCAAGCCCAACCTGATGGACCCGTTGCCGCTGTATATCGTGCTGCTGGCCGGCTTGCCGCTTGTGCTGCCACTGATGCTGCGCAAGACCTGGATGGTCGTGCTCGGGTCAGCAACGATTTACCTGCTGGCACCCTGGATGGGCTGGAACCTGAGGGCAATTGCCGATGGCGTGTGGTACTTCAACCCGGTCACTTGGCAATTCTTGTTTGTGCTCGGCGGCGCCGCGGCTATCCAGGCGGGGAAGACACGTCCTGTGGACACGCGCCCGCTCGCGCAGCAACCCTTGTTCGTGGCGGCGGCCCTGTACGCGGTGGCCGCAGGTATTCTGACGCTATCGTGGCGCTGGCCCGAGGTGCATGACGCGTGGATGCCCGCGCCGCTCAGCGACCTGCTCTACCCCATCAGCAAAACTGACCTGTCGCCCGTGCGCCTGCTGCATTTTCTCGCGTTGGCCTATGTCACGGCAAAGTTGCTGCCAGGCCGCGCATGGACCGAAAACTGGTTGGCGCAGCACACCTGTCGCATGGGCCGTTACTCGCTGGAGGCGTTTTGCCTTGGCGTGGTACTCGCGCCACTCGCGGACATGATCAATGCCTTGGCAGGCGATAGCTTCGCCATGCAAATACTGACGGCGATGGCCGGCGCGGCCTTGATGGTGATGCTGGCGATGTGGCTGGAATTCAACAAGCGACTGGATCAGTCGCTCAAATTGGCGACACGGACGCAATAGACCCAAGGGCCCGTTGCACGCAACGGGCCCTTCCAGGCATCAGGCCGAACGCGCCGAAGGCGAGGCCAGGTTGGTCGGTTGCAGCTTGAAGGCGTAGAACAATACCGTCAGCAATACCAGGAACGCCGGGCCCACATACAGCGCCACGCGGGTATCCGGGAAGTACGCCATCAGGCCCACCACCAGCACCAGAAATGCCAGGGCCAGGTACGAACTGACCGGGTACAGCCACATGCGGTACTTGAGCCCCGCCTGTTCGGCCGGGCTCAGGCCTTTGCGGAATTTGAGCTGGGCCAGCAGGATCATCAGCCAGGTCCAGATCGCGCCGAAGGTGGCGATGGACGTCACCCAGACAAACACCTGATCCGGCACCAGATAGTTGAGCAACACGCCCAGCAGCAACGCGAAGATCGACAACAGCAGCGCCTTGCGCGGCACGCCGTTGCTGGAGGTGGTGCCGAAGGTGGCCGGAGCCTGGCCGTTCTGTGCCAGGCTGTAAAGCATGCGCCCGGTGCTGAAGATGCCGCCGTTGCACGACGACAGCGCCGCAGTGATCACCACGAAGTTGATGATGCCGGCGGCGGTCTTGATGCCCAGGCGCTCGAAGGTCATCACGAACGGGCTGCCCTGGGTGCCGATTTCATTCCACGGGTAGATCGACAGGATCACGAACAACGCACCGACGTAGAACAACAGGATGCGCCAGAACACCGAGCCGATCGCACTGGGGATGGTCTTCTGCGGGTTGCGCGCTTCACCGGCGGTGAGGCCGATCATCTCGACGCCCAGGTAGGCGAACATCACCATTTGCAACGACATCAGCACGCCCTGCACACCATTGGGCATAAAGCCGCCGTGAGCCCACAGGTTGGAAATACCCAACGCCACGCCGTCATTGCCAAAGCCGAACGCGATGATGCCGACGCCACCGATAACCATGGCAATGATCGTGACGATCTTGATCAGCGCGAACCAGAATTCGAATTCACCGAAGGCTTTCACCGCGATCAGGTTGATGGTGCCCATGCTGATCAACGCCGCCAGGGCCCAGATCCAGCGAGGCGTGTCGGGGAACCACACGCCCATGTACACCGCCACGGCGGTGATCTCCGCCACGCAGGTCACCAGCCACAGGAACCAATAGTTCCAGCCAGTGAGAAAACCCGCCAACGGGCCGAGGTAATCCTGGGCATAACGGCTGAACGAACCGGCGACGGGGTTATGCACCGCCATCTCGCCAAGGGCGCGCATGATCACCAGGATCGCCAGGCCGCCGATGATGTACGACAGCATGATCGCCGGACCGGCCATCTCGATGGCCTTGGCCGAGCCGAGGAACAGGCCGACACCGATACAGGCACCGAGGGCCATGAGGCGAATGTGCCGTTCGCCGAGTTCGCGTTTGAGCGGGCCGCCTTGAGCGGTCTCGCCATGGGGCAGTGGGTTGCCGACTGGCATAGGGGTACAACCTCATTTTGTTATTGGATTGTCCGTTGAGTTTCAAGGGAACAAGCCGGTGAGCCTGCGCCCTTGCCGAAACCGGAGCCGCCTCATGGGCGGGCCCTTCTTGCCAGGCAAGATCAGCGGGCATGCAGTATAAAAAGCTCTACATAGGTTCTTTCACCATAAAATCCATTCTATTTAGTGAAAGCAGCTGCTAAAAGCACAAACAACAGGAGCATATACCCTATGTTCATGCCAATAAACAGCTAGCGAATCGTTGGGAGGTGTTGCATGGCAGCAGCGCTGGCCGCTTCCTCTATCGCGCCCTGGGCAGCTCTATCTCAAGCCGTTCAATCAACGTTGAGTTTCCCCATGGATAAATCGGAAAGCTCGCGATGAAGGTCACGCACCCAACGGGCAGGCTGGTGTTTTTCCAGCAGGACGCTACGAATGGAGACCCTTCAACGCCAACAGGCCGACCGCGAGCTGATCAACGGCCTGATCGATCATCTTGCCAGCGACGCCCCTGAGGCGACGCTGCACATCCCGGCGCACAGCTCGGTGGACAGCTGGCTGCAGCGCTACCGCAAGGCGCATGACGCCCCCTGGCGCAAACAGCAGCTGGTTTGGATCATCGACCCCGACGCCCAAGGCCTACCGACCCTGAGCCCTGGGCAGATCCTGCGTTTCTACGGCTACCCACAACCGCGCACGCCAGCCGAACGGGGCGTACTGTTGGATGCCTTGCGTACACACCAGGGTTTCGCCGATACGCCCGGGACCCCAACACTGCACAGCGCTTTCGAGCAGCTTCACCAAGACACGCAAACCCTGGCGCGTGAACTGCGCGCACTGGTCAGCCATCATGATTTGGCCGATGACCCCTTCAACTTACTCGCCTTGTACCGAACGCGATGCCGGCTGACGTCGAATTCGTTCTGGGCCCGAGCCATGGGCCAAGCTGCCACCCTGTTGCAAGCCCTGATCGAACATCCACGCTTTATTGCCCTGGCACCCGCGAGTGACGTTTACACCTTTGATCCCACCGCAGGCACCCTCAGCGGCACGTCAGTCGAGATCAGCCATGCACAGCTCTTGGCGCTCCCGCCGCAAGCCCGGTTTGACGAGCTCATGGCCGTCGCCGGGCGCCTGCAAACCTTCATTCATCAGGACGGCCGCTTCAGCCTGGCGCAGCTGCTCCACCTGCATCAACTGCCACTGCCCGCCAGCCGCGAGGATGCCTGGGATGTGATCGAGCAACTGCAACAGGCTGAACCGCTGGCGGTGCCGCCCGCCTGCGACTTCGCCAACTCCGACGTAGCATTGTTGCACTACGACCAGCCCCTCGCTGCCCACGCTAAACCGCGCTGGGGCAATTACTGGGAAACCCTGGGGTTGCCCAAGCCGAGCGCGCTGACGCTCTCGGCGCAGCAACGCACCGCAGTCAGGGAGGTGGTCGCGGCTTTTCTGCCCGACTCAATCAATGGGCTGCTGACCACGTTGTTGGGCCCCTTGGAACCTTCTGAACCTGATGAAAGCCTGCATCAATTACTCAACAGCCCACGCGCGCAGGCACTGGCGGACCGCCTGATCCGCGCGGTCGGCTGGTACGGCCAGGGGCCCGATGAACCGACCAACCGCGCCAGCCGTGACGCGCTGGTACTGGGCGCACTGATACTCAGCCTGGACCCCCACGCCGGCGAAGTTCGCTATCGCGTGGCCGGGCTCGACCTCAATCACAGCGACTTCTGGGGGCGCGATTACGTCGAGCTGCGTCAAACGGTCGAATTACACCTGATCGACCGGGGTGTCGCCACCGCGCGCACTACGGCCCTTGCCGCCCACCTGCTACTGGCAGGTGTAGCGCCCGAATGCGTGGTGCGCGACATTCCAGCCTCGTTGTACTTCATGAGTTCCTACGCCTGGATGATCTTCAAGCAAGGCGTTCTACAGGCCGAGGCGCTGGCCAGTGGCGCAGTGCGACACATGACATTTATCGAGGTCATGACCCTGGCGACCCAGGAGGCCGCCGCCGATGAACAGCTGTGGTACGAACACTGCGCCACCACCAGCCTGATTGATTGGGGCGTTGCCCGGAATCTGCTGCACCCTGTGCCCGAAGGTCTGGCCTATTCGCTCGCCGCCATCGAGGCGTTGAAACAGCAACTGGCACCGCGCATGCAAGCCCTCAGGTCCGCCAGCCAACAATTGACCACTGCGCTGGTGACGCGTCGCGCCATGGCCCTGGCCGATTTGCAACGCGTCTTTCCCAAGCACCCCTTGCTGGAAAAACAATGCCTGCAATGGGTCAAGGGCGTCGGCAAAGCCCCGCCGTTTCGGCACGCCCACCCTTCCCCCCAAAGCCTGGTGGACCTGCACATCAGCGGAGACCTGGCGCCGATCCGCCCAGAATGGCACTCGACCGACCGACAACTTGATCTCGCGCGGCTCAAACCCGGTTTCAAATACCTGAACAACATCAGTGCCCAGTTCAACCACGCCGCCGACGCCTACATGACACGCCTTAAAAGCGCCTATACCCACGCCATACAGTACCTGTTGTCGCAACTGCCCCTGGCTGACAGGCAACTGCTGCTGCACGGCGAACTGCAACTGTGGGTGCTTCGCCAGCCGGCCAAGGTGCCTCTGGACCAGGAGTCAGTCGTGGATAAAATGGCGCGCACCGGGCGTTACGGGATCCTGCTGCGCTGCGAGCAGCGTCCGGTGGTGACGTATTACGAACTGTTCCCCCTGCTCAACCAAGTGCGCAAGAACCCACGCCTGCCCATCACGCTGCAAGCAGGCGGGCAGCCGTTTTCCTTTAGTACCGGCAGCGCCAACAGTACCCGTCCGCACAATCAGTTGTTTATCGGTAGCCGCTTGGCCATTGACTGGACCGCATACGCCACCGGCGCCCCTCCAAAGGCAGAGCAATGGGCTACGGTGATCACCGACCGGTTGAACCTTGATATTCCCCAGGCCAGCGACGCACCTTTTGATTTCGATGCGCCCCGCAGCCAGGCAATCGCCCAGGCGATCACCCGCCACCACTTGTTTCTCGATATTGATGCGCTGCTCGTGCAGGCACGAGGATCCAACATCCTTGAGGATCAACAACGCATCAACGATGCCCTGGTGGGCCACTTACTGAACCTGATCCCATTTTGGTCATGCGTTAGAGGCCTGACCTCGGGAGATACCCGCCAAGCCATCGAGGGCGCATGGAGCTGTTTTTTCGATGTGCTGGGGGTGTTTGCCCCGACTCAAGTGTTTGCCTCGCGCACCCTCTCCACCTTGAGCAAGACCTTGCCGGCGAGCCGTAAGCTGCTGCAACTGGCATCACTCAGTGCCCGCTATGTGAATGCAACGTTCAATCCACTCGACGGTTTGCCATCGTTGCTGCGTCTCGGTATCCACGGCTGGGTTAGGCTGAACAAAGCCGGGCACCACTTGATGGACACTGCACTGGGGCACGCGCGGCAACGCTTGGCCAAGGGCAGTGGCCTGGACTACAGCCGCCTGCTCGAACGGGCCGATGTGGACAACGCGCGCCTGTTTCATGCCGAGACGGTAACCCACCTGCCGGTCATCCATCGTCCCGCAGCCTGGTATGGCTTCGACCCTTTCAGCAGCCGGCCCTATGGCCCGCCACTGGGTGACCTGCGCCTGGATTCGGCGCTGGTCACCCACCCGATGCGCAGCGTCGACGGCTTTCAGGCCCGTGTGGTGAAGCGCCTGTTTGAAACGCCGCCGTTGATCATCCCCCGTGCCGACGCCATCGACCTTCTTGATCATCACCGGCTCTGGCGCCTCGACCCACGCAACCCGGCGCAGTTGAACGACATCACCGGCGCCGCCTATATCCGCCTCAGCGATGCCCTTGAGAGCACCTGCCCGCTCGGCCGGGCAAAACGCAGCCCGGTGCCCATTGTCTGCTTCAGCAAAAAACTCTATCCCTTCCTGGGCTCCATCCATAAACGCCGGGTCCAGGCCCTGGACCATATCCGACTGATTCCAGGGCCGGTCATCGGGGGCGCCAACCGCCGGCTGGTGTTGCACCGCCGGGTATACGAGGTCGTCGTGACGCTGAACGACTTCGAACTTCGACCGCTGCGGCCCCGCACGCCATTGAGGTACAAGCAACAGGTCAGCGCCCAACGGATAGACAATGAACCTCAGTTCGGCCTGCCTGGAGACGAGCTGGATAACCTGCTGAACCGCCAGACCCAGGTCGTGCGCCTCGCCGGCATTCACGACGCGATAGAAGACAGCCGCACCCTACGCGCGGCGGCCATCACGTTGCCAAACAACCCGATCGGCACACAGTGGGTCGTCGAAGCCGACACCGGCCTGTTTTATGCGACCGCTGCCGCACCCACAGGACCGTTACACCTCCAGCAATTGGATTACAGCCTGGGCGGTGACGACAGCGCACTGATCCAGGCTTTCTGCGATTGGCGCAACCAGTACTTGAAAGCGGGAGGATTGATCCCGGACCAGCCGCTGGTCGCCCTGCCCACCCTGGAAACCCTTTATCGCCAACTGACACGCCGCGGTTTCGATGCCGAGCGCCTGGCTCGGCTACGCACCCAGGCCAGCCGGCTGAGCGTACTCAAACAACGGGAGTTATTGCTGAACGCCTCCGACCAGGGACGGCGCCTGGACATCCAAGTGGTCAACCAACCGCTCCAACTGGACATCTGGCCACCCCGCCCGAATGTGCCCGGTGGCGCCAACGCCCAACAGATCAATCGCTATTTGGCGGAACGGGCTAGAGAGAGCACTTTGGCCGTGGTGGAAAAAACCGGCGTTGGCTCAGCCAACACCCTCGGCATGGGCGCCGCCGAAATCCAGCGTTGGCGGGTAGCCGAGCCCGTCGTGATGTGGGAGTACAACAAAATGGGCCATCCCAATTACACCGAAGTCATCCTCAAGACAGGCGCAGGCAATTGCGACCAAATGGCCCACATCGCCTGCCAGATGATCCGCACAAACGGCGGTACCGCGCGTGTCTGGGGCACACGGCCGGCTGGGCATGCGTTTGTCGTGGTGGGCACACCACCGCCAGGCTTGGTACAAACCATCAACTTCGGTGAAGTCGGGTGGGACGACGTGTGGATCTGCGACCCGTGGTCGACGGTCACCAGCGCCGCGGCTGACTACATCCACGCACTGAATATCAAAATGATCGAATGGGACCTGCTGGATATCTCGGTGTTTTTCAACGATGCCGGGGCTTATCGATGGGCGCGAGCCAATGATCCGGCCTGGCTCGCACGCCTGACCCTCAGCGATAAACTGCCAATACCTTAAAACGCCAGGATCGCCGCCATCGACTAAGCTTGCAGCAAGTCCGATCAATCTGCGTGCAGGATCAATCGACTATGGGCGCACTGTGGCAAACCGAATCGAGCAAGGCTGCGAAAGTACAAGGCAGTTCGGACCCAGCGCCGTCACCCGAAAACAAACCCCGGCCCCGTTACGCCCGCCGCCTGTTCTGGCTCATTGTGCTGATGGGCCTGATTGCCCTGGGGTTTGCAGCCGCCAAAGAAATGCGCACCTCACGCCTGCAGGCCCAGGAACTCAGCCGCCTGGCCCGCGACCTGACCTATCAGGTCAAACCCGGCCCCAGTGACGCCATTGCCTACCCCGGCACCGGCCCATTCGACCGCCGCCTGGGCTACAGCGACCTCGATAGTTTCCTGCCGCGCTTGCTCAAGCGCGGGTATGTGATCGAGGCCCAGGCACGTTTCTCGCCTGAATTGATGGACTACAGCGCCAAGGGATTTTTTGTGCCCTATGCGGAAAAAATCCAGGCGGGATTGTCGATCACCGATTGCCGTGCAGTGCCGTTGTATCAGTACAACTACCCGCAACAGCTGTACGCCAGCTTCGCCGCGATCCCGCCGTTGGTGACCCACAGCCTGTTGTTTATCGAAAACCGCGACCTGCTCGATCCCGCCCAACCCCAGGCCAACCCTGCCGTGGACTGGCCGCGGTTTGCCAAGGCGGCGTGGTCGCAAGTGGCCAAGCTGTTACACCTGCCGGGCCAGAGTGCCGGCGGCAGTACCCTGGCGACCCAGTTGGAAAAATACCGCCATTCGCCGGATGGCTTGACCCTGTCGGGCGGCGAGAAACTGCGGCAGATGTTTTCCGCCGCCGTGCGCGCCTATCACGATGGGCCGCAGACCCTGCCTGCACGGCAGAATATCCTGCGCGACTACCTCAACAGCGTGCCGCTGTCCGCCGTGCCCGGCCATGGAGAAGTGCATGGCATGGCCGAAGGTTTACGGGTGTGGTACGGCGCCGATTTCAACCAGGTCAACCAGGCGCTGACCGGGCCGGTCAACGCGGCGCAAGGCTTGGCGTTGCGCCAGGTGCTGTCGCTGATCATCGCCCAGCGTCGACCGTCGCATTACCTGGCCAGAGGCCGCGAAGAACTCGCCCAACTCACCGATAGCCACCTGCGCCTGCTGGCCCAGAATGGCGTGATCGAACCGGCGTTGTTGCAGGCCGCACTGGCGAGCCAGGTCACTTATCGCGACTGGGCGCAACAGCCCACGATCCAGCCGATCGAAACCAACAAGGGCATCAGCGTCGCACGCAGCCGCCTCGCCGCGCTGCTCGACCGCCCGCTGTATGACCTGGACCGCCTGGACCTGTCCGCGACCTCCACCCTGCAAGCCGAACTGCAAAGCCAGGCCACCGACTACCTCAAGCACCTTGCCGACCCTGAATACGCGCGCCAGGTCGGCCTGCTCGGTGAGCGCCTGCTCACCCCTGCCAGCACCGCGCAAGTGCGCTACAGCTTCACCCTGTTCGAACTGACGCCGGACGGCTCGCGCGTGCGTGTGCAGACCGACAACACCGACCAACCCTTTGACATCAACGAAGGCAGCAAACTGGAACTGGGTTCCACGGCAAAGCTGCGTGTGCTCACGACTTACCTGCAAATCATCAGCGAACTGCACGACAAGTACGCGGCAAAGGCACCCGCCGAACTGAAGAGAGTCGCCGTGGACGACCAGGACCGCTTGAGCCGCTGGGCCCTCGACTACCTGCTCCAGGCACCGGACAAATCCCTGGCAAAAATGCTCGATGCGGCCCTCGACCGCACGTATTCAGCCAACCCCGGCGAACGCTTTTTCACCGGCGGCGGCCTGCACACCTTCCACAACTTTCGCAGCCAGGACAACGGCCGCAAACCGACCTTGCGCGACGCCCTGCGCGAGTCGATCAACCTGCCGTTCATTCGCCTGATGCGCGATGTGGTGCGCTATGTCACCTACTCCGGTGAAAACAACAGCGCCGAACTGCTCAAGGACGATAGCGACCCGCGCCGCCAGGAATACCTCGCCGGGTTTGCCGACCGTGAAGGCACAACCTTCCTGCGCAAGTTCTGGAAGAAGTACCAGAAAAAAGACACCCAGGCGCGCCTGGAAACCTTCCTCGACAGCCTGCGCCCCACGCCGATCCGCCTGGCTGCCGTACACCGTTATTTGCTGCCGAATGCCAGCCAGGCGAGCTTCAACCTGTTCGTGCGCGCCCACATGACCGGCGTAAAAACCACGGTCAAGCTCACCGATGAACGCCTGGAAAAACTCTACAAGGATTACGGCCCCGGCACCTACGACCTGCCCGACCAAGGCTATATCGCCAAGGTGCACCCGCTGGACCTGTGGCTGCTGGGTTACCTGCTCAACCATCCTGAAGCGACCTTTACCGACGCGGTCAAGGCCAGCCAGTTCGAACGCCAGGAGGTTTACAGCTGGCTGTTCAAGAGCCGCCATCAAAGCGCACGGGACAGCCGCATCCGCACCATGCTGGAGATCGAGGCGTTCCTCGATATTCACCAGCGCTGGCGAGACGTGGGCTACCCCTTCGACCACCTGGTGCCGTCGCTCGCCACCGCCATCGGCAGCTCCGGCGACCGCCCTGCCGCGTTGGCGGAGCTGATGGGGATCATCCTCAATGACGGCGTGCGGCCCCGCGTGTTGCGCATCGACAGCCTGCACTTCGCCGCCGATACTCCCTACGAAACCCGCATGGTCAACGACCCGGCACCGGGCAAGCGGGTGATGCCGGTCGAGGTGGCCCAGGCCTTGCGCGGCGCGCTGTCCCAGGTGGTGGATGCCGGCACCGCCAAACGCGTCGCCGGCAGTTTCAAACTGGCCGACGGCACGCCCCTGGCCATGGGCGGCAAGACCGGCACTGGTGACAATCGTATCGAGGCGATTGGGGCGGGTGGGCGGATTCTCAGCTCGAAATCCATCAACCGCACCGCGACCTTTGTGTTCTACCTAGGCGAGCACCACTTCGGCACGTTGACCGCGTTTGTACCCGGCCAGTCCGCCGAACACTTCACCTTTACCTCGGCGTTGCCGGTACAGGTGCTCAAGGGCATGGCGTCGATCCTGCTGCCGTACTTGCAGCCTGGCGAGCACACGCAATGCGTGCCCGGCCCATTAGTCGACGCTGAAAAACACCCGCCGCGCCAGGGGTAGTCCAATGGCCGAGCGATGAATCTCCAGCGCCCTGCCTCCCGCAGACTCGGCACGCGCCTGGGCTTTTCGCCCCAGACGGTTCTGTTCGGGGGTTTTCAGATGGCCGGCACTGAAATGGTCGTCCAGCGCCTGAGCTCGCGCGTAATGGAAGTGGGCATAGGCCAACACTTTTGGGGGCTGCACAGCGTCCACTCGGTACACCTGCAAGTAATCCACAGGCGGCCCCTTGAGCATGACCCGTGGCCCCTCCCGCACAATGCGGACTTGATTGTGCTGATGCAGAAACACCAGGCCGTCCAGGGTCAACACGTTGTCGCACGTGGCGCGAATCCGCACAGCCAGCCCTGCCTCGTTCAGCCGCGTCACCGCCTTGCGCAGACCCGCTTCGGCCGTGCGGGCATTGGCTTGCTGCACCGCTGCCAAACGAGGCGTGCCCTCGCGGTTCAATTTGTCGCGGATTCTGTTGGCCAGCCAAAGGTGTCGACGCGCTTCGGCTTCGAGCAGGTCTTGCAGGGAGGCCAGGTCATTGGCGCGGGCGGCTAATTTGTCGACGTTGGCGATGGTGCTTTCGACCTCCTGCAACAGCGTGCCGGCGCTCTTCAACAGGCTGCCCAATTCGGGGTCGGGACGTGGCACCCGCGTTGGCGGCGCCTCTTCCCAGACGCCGTCATCAGCCTCGTTGAAGGTGCCGATCACACTCCCACTGGCATCCGTCAGCTGTGCCGCGGTGCTGTTCTGCGACTCCGTACGGGCCACCAGCAGATCACGGTTGCGCATACGAATGATCTTCTTGTTGCGCTGAACAGGAGCGGGCTTGGGCTTGGGCACGTCAGGTGACACAGGCCGCAGTAATGCCGTCAGGTCACGTTCCACCTGCACATGCAGCGTGGTGAGCAGTTGCTGAAGTTTTCCAAGATAATCCAGCTCGAACTTTTCCGGTTCCATCGCGCGCCAGAATTCGATCTGGTCATCAGTCTGGGCGAAGACGTGGTCGATGCTGTCGAGCAGCTCAATCCGTTCGGCATCGCTCGCCTGCACCTGCGCCAACTCTGCCAGCGAACGGCTGGCCCAACGTGCGCGCACGATGGTTTCGGACATGCGCTCAAACAGATTGTCCTCAAACACAGGCCCCGGCACGTCGATGGCCAGCCCCCACAAGGTACTCAATTGCAGGGACTGCAGGTCCAGCAAAGAGGGCCGTACTGGCGTTTCGGCGATCAGCGCAGCCGCCTTATCGCGTCCAAACCGAGGTACCTGCTGCAGCGCGTTCAGGTAGCGGTCTTCCTGGCTGCGCCAGTGAATCGCCTGATCATAACTGGCCGCCAGCGTGCGCATGCCCTGGTTCAGCGCGGCATGGGCCTGGGCGTCGCCGCCTTCGTCGGAACGTTTGAGCAACGGGACTACCCGAGCGTTGGCCTGTCGCACCTCGGTGCTCATCTGGATGTCGATCAATTGCAGGGTGAGCACGATGGACTCCAACAGTTGACTCAGCTCCGCTTCATAACGTGGTCGTGGTGCCAGCTCGCGCAAGCGCCGCAGCATGCCCAACTCGGCTATGGATTGCCGGGCCTTGTCCTCCAGCGCCTTGCGGTAGCGGGCCTGAGCCTGATTGCGTTGCTGTTCGTCGCCCGTTTCCTGGAGGTGCTGCAATAGATTGCGTGCAATTTCCATGGCGCGTTGCAACCGCGTACGTTCAACAACGGCTTGCTGGTACTGGGCTTCCAGCTGTTGGCGGTCAACCGGTGTGGCGTGCACTGGGTCGGCGCCGCCGCTCAAGCGCAGTTGCAGATCGAGATCCCAGCTTGCGCCACCTTCGGCTTTAAGCCACGGCCCCTGGCGGCTGCCATCGGCGCTGATGATCCGCACCCGCCCCTGTTCTATGCGCACGCGAAAAAGCTGACCCCGTACCAGCGCCTGCCACTGTTGCTGAACCCGCAGCAAGCCTTGCCAAGCGCCACTTTGCTGAGCGCCCGGCAGCGTCTTGGGCCAAGGTTTTTGGAACGTGCGCAGGCTCAATGCGTCCAGGCGAGTTTGCATAGGCTGTGTCAGCACATCACGGGCATTGGCCCAGGCGGCAGGGGCGACAAATCGCGCGGGCGTCGGAATCCGCCTGAACGGCACGCTGGGGGGGTCATCCTTGGGTTCGAATACCGCGTGCTCGAGGTCCAGATGCTGCTGCACATCATGGGGCGTGGCCTGGTGCGCGATGATCACCATCAGGTTCACCAGTACATCCAGCATCGCCGCACTGCGAGTTTGTGGATCGCTGCTTTGCAACCCGGCGATGTCTTTCCCTGCACTGTCCATCACCTGCACCAGCCAACCGACGAGCATCAGCGGGCCGCTCAACAGGGGTTGCAGCGTGCCGAACAGCAGCCAGCCGATGCGCTTGATACTGGCCCAGCGTTGCTCGGCATTCGACACCGACTGACGGTCGGCCAGTGCCACCAACGCCTGGGCAGTGGCGGTAAACAGCTGCCAGGCCGGGTCGCCGCTGGAGACGGTTTTGCTCAACTGGGCGGGTGCAGGTGTGTCATAACGGCTGAACTCGTCGCCCGGCAGAAAGTGCCGTACATGCGGCTCGCGAAAACCACCATTGGCGTATATCGCCTGGCGCCGAGGTTCTATCCAGGTCAACACGCTCTCCTGCACCGCGCCCGGTTGTTTGATCGCTTCGAACAGGGCGTCGAGCGTGGCAAATTCCAGTAACGGCGGCTCGAACAATGGCCGGTACAGCAAGTGGCAGCCGCCGGCACCTTGTTGCGGGCCAACGATGAACACATTCGCCACCGTGTCCGCCATCGACCGAGCCGTGGCCTTGAATGCCAACGGCCACAACGCCATGCCTTGACGTGCCGCGGCTGTGGCTTGCAGTGCCGCGCGCAGCCGGCGAAAGCCTTCGTGGGTAAGGCCATGCTCGCCTTTGATCTGCCACTCCAACGCTTGCATCGGCAGCTGAATGCGCAGTTGCTGGCCGAAACGCTGGCGACGGCGGGCCGCTTCGGCCAGGTCATCGATCAGGTGTTTTTTCAGCAAGGCCGGGTAGGTCTGGCCGACGTCGATGCGCGTCACACAAGCCTTGAGCTTGTCATAACTCAAGCCGGCCGGGCTGATGGCCTTGGCGGTGTAGGGAAACCCGGCCAGGTTTTCCAGGGCCAACTGCGTCAGGCTCACCTCGACACGCTCGACCTCGCCCGCTACGAAGCCGCCGGGCACCGGTACTGCGGCGGCGATCACGCGCTCGAAGGTCAGGGTGATGTCGTCCGGTTTGAGGTGGGCCGCCTTGGGTTCATTGCGCAGGCAGGTTTGCAGCTGCTCGCTGGCGTACCCTTTCAGGGTGGGGATAGCGTCCAGAAAATGCGCTGTGCCGTGCTGCTGGCGGTCGAGTATCAAGGCCTGCAGCAACTGCGCATAGGCGATGCTCGCGTCAGCATCGGCATGCAGCAGCCACAGCGGCAACTTGTCTTGCAGGTCGTGCTGGCGATCACTCAGCGGGCGCACAAACCAACGCTGGCTGTCGGTGATCATGCCCAACTGCGTTTGATAGTCCTCCAGCAGGCGTGGCACCTGGGAGTTGAGGCTGGCAATGTCGTGCAATTGGCGCTGCAAATAACTGGCGGCCAAGGCATCAAAGGGATCGCCCTGGACCTCGGCGGTAAACCACGCCCCCCTCTGGCCGGTGTAAGCCGGCAACAACGCTTGCAACGCATCGAGGTCAGCCAGCGCCTGCACGCCGCTGGCCGGGCTGAACAGCCAATAGCTCGTTTGGGACGGTTGACTGAACAACAACAGCGGCAACATCTGCGCCCGCTGCTGCAGATGCACGGTTTGCACACGCAGCGTCGGGCTGCGGGCACTCCACAGGCGATCGGGTCGACGTGCGTGCAGTTGTGCCCTGGGGAATGTCGCGTCAAAGCGTTGCCGGGCCATGCCCGGTGGGGGGGAGGAATCGAAAAGCAACTCCAACAGCTCGTCCGATAGATAGCCCCAGCGCGTCATCTCCACCGGCAGCGCTTCACGCCACCAGGCTTGCAGGCGCTGACCATAGAGCGTCAGCAGCGTGGCTCCGCAATGATTGATCAACGACTCAATCTCGGCAAGGCTCGGACCGACCGACACGTAGCTCTCGCGCACACGCTGGAACACCTGATGATACTGCTCCACCAGCAGCGTCGGACGTGCGGCGGCCAGGCGCTGCAATACCCAGTCAGGCAGTGATCGATAAGGCCCGCTGGGTGCCGCGACAACCAGGTGGTCAGCAGCATAGTGACGCCCGGCGAAATGCAGGTCCAGGTAGGCCTGGACACTGTCGTTAGCGACGTCGTTCAGGGCCGGAGGATCACTAAACAGCGCCAGCACCTCCTGGATACGAAGGTGTCGCAAGGACGTAGCGGAAACGGTCATCAACTCAGTTCTCGGTGACATTCAAACCGCCACCCTAACGCTGTCGCCTCCCTACCCCGCACTACACAATTACCTCACCGCAAGCTTACCGATGCTGGCGTGGAACTCCCACACACAGCAGCAACTTGGCCGATGGCGCTCCCCCGCCCGGGTTTCTAGATTGAGTCCACATCCCTCCTATCAGAGACCCTCCATGGATATCCGGATCAACCATCGCAATATGACTCGCGAGCAAAAAACCACGTTAGTCGAAGCCGTGCTGCGCTTGAAAAACGACACCGCCAGTGTGCTGCGCCCCGGTCAGCAAAACCGTTACGACGACTTTGTACAGGTGCACAAAAACGCCATGGGCGGCGCCGACCAGTTCCAGCCCATGCCGCACCGCAGTCCCTTGTTTTTCCCCTGGCATCGGGTGTTCCTGCGCCAGTTCGAACGCGCCCTGCAAACGGCGGCCAATGACACCAGCATCACCCTGCCATTCTGGGACTGGACGTTGAACGGTCCTAACGATCCCTTCACCCCGACCTTTCTCGGTGGCAATGGCGACCGTGAGCAGAACTTTCGCGTGGTCACCGGCCCCTTCGCGGCACAGGCTGGTCAGTTCCAGGTCAGGGTATGGGACGAGGATGCAGGCGACCCCGGTTTGCGCCGTGATTTTGGCAACGAAGCCGGCGCGCACCTGCCCGATAACGAACAGGTCACCGCCGCCCTGTCCAAAACCCCTTACGCCAGCGGCCCCGATACCTGGCTGAATTTCTGCGAAGGCATGCTGCACGACCCGGTGCATCGCTGGGTGGGCGGCAATATGGGGTTCAACAGTTCGCCGAATGACCCGGTGTTCTTCCTGCATCACTGCTACCTCGACCTGCTGTGGGAACGCTGGAAACGCCAGCACCCGACCATTGAGCCGTACCTGCCGCAAGCCGGCTGGCCGGACCTGGACCTGGAGGCCAGGCTGGTGTTTCACGCCGCGGATAAAACCGCGCCCTGGACCGAGACCTGGACCGTGGGCGACGTGCTGACCACCGAAGCGCTGGACTACACCTACGGGCAGTTCACCGCACTCGCGCCGAACTGCCCGGTGACCCCGCCGCCCTCTGGGCCAACGGTTCAATTGGTTGAAGACGACCTAACTATCTAATCCCTGGTACCTTCCGGCCAGCCATAGGCTGATGGCCTTGACTACAACACAAGGTCATCCGCCAAGCTTAAAGGCCCGCACGATTCACTGATCGAACGCCGTTTGCCCGACTGGCTGGCGACCACCGCCTGAAGGAAGAAAACCTCCCAGCCCATTCGTAGGCCTCTACGGCGCGATCGCATCAAACACCATGTGCACCGTGCCGGAGTAATGGCCCGGACGATAATCGTCAGCCGGCTTGATCGCGGCGATTTCGAGGCCGACGCGCTTGCCCGGCCGCGCGTCGGCGGTGGACACCACTTCGGATTGCGCCAGCCCCAGCACCACCTCATTGAACGTCACGCGCAGGTCGACGCGATCCGTGCCGTTGAACAGGTAAGCCTCCTGGTCCAGCCGCGCGCCGATCGCGCCGCCGACGTTCTTCACATCGAACGGTGCGCGCAACGTGGCCAGTTGCGAACTCACCGGGTTGTAGGCCAGCTTTTGCTCGCGCTGCACCAGTTGCGGGTCCACGGGCAGTACGTAGAAGTCGGCGGTGGGAATAGTCACCGAGACCTCGAATGTCTCGCGCTCGACGGCGGCTTCCAACCGGGATATCGACAAGCCCAGCACCATCACCAGAACGACCAGCGCAATTATTCTGTACATGGCTTCACCCCTTGACCTCGATTTTGCGGGTTGCCTCGCCTTCGACCAGGCTGAAGCGGTATTCGCGGCCCGGTTGCTTGTCGAACCCGTATGAGCGCCCGGCGCGGATGTGATGGCGAATGGTCGGCCGGCAGTCTTGCGGCGACGCGGCGGCGCAGTCCTTGAATTCATCGACCACCACCACGCTGTTGCCGTCGTTGCGCAGGGTGTAGCGCTTGCCGTCGTCCTGCAGTTGGGTGTTGAACTGAGTGTGCTTCGGTCGCACGAAAAATACCGTGCCGTAACCGGCCAGCACGCGAACGCCGGCCGCGAGGCTTTCCTTATATTCAGCACGTTCGTCTGCGGTGACGGCAAAGTCATCCTCAGCCTGGGGCACCACCGGCACAAAACGTACGCGGAAATAACGCTCTTTATCGCGGTTGCCCATGAACAGCAGCCGTGTGCCCTGGGTGCCGTTGGCCGGCACGATCAGCCGGGCCGGGCTGGCCATCAAGCCATCGCGGGCGGTGGCGCCGGCCTGGTTTTGCAGGGGCACTTCGCGGTAGCTGCCGTCTTCGTCGTAAATCATCTCGAGGATATTGACCTTGACGAAGGCAGTGGACGTGCCGCCGTTGAACACCCGTTTCATGTAAGTACTTTTATCGCCGGCGAGGTAGTCGTACACCACCCCCACATTGATCTGCGGGCCGGCCAGGGCGCCGAGGGAACACAGCGACAAGGCGCACAGCATCAACAAACGTTTCATTCACTCAACCTCATGTAAAAGCGCTTCAAACTTGTGAATCCCAGACCACGGTGACGGTGCCGGAGAAGGTGCTGCCGGGGTGGTCGAGCATCTGCTCGACAGCGTCGGCCTTGATTTCGAAATGCAGGGTGCTGGGTTTGCGGTCAACGTAGTGCGTGGGCTGGAACAGCTCCGTGCCGCTGCCATCGAGCCGCAACGGCAGGCGGTTGACCGGGCGCCCTGCGGCGTCGCTCATGCCATTGGGCAGCGTCACCGCAATGTCCAACGGCACCTGCACGCCCGCGGCATTGCGCACGCTGCAGGTGTTGCCCAGGGGCTCGGGGCATTCGAGGGTCATCTTGAAGGCCGAACTGGTCCACAGGTTGATGTTCTGGTCGCGGAACAGCCGGCTGGGTTTTCGCCCGTTCTGCAGCCAGGCCTGCCAACCGCCCTGGGGTTCGAGCAGGATACGGTTGCCACCGGGGGGGATTTCGACTTTGAGGATATGGTCGACGTCCAGCACGAAGTCGATTACGGCCAGGTTCTCTTTAGGCAGTACGTTGTCGCCAAAATCGAAGTCCATGCCAGGGCCGACGGTGTACATATGGCTGCCGCGATACGTCCCCGTAGGCATGGCCAATGGGTTGGGGGTACGCAGCTCGTAGGCGAATTCGAGGTGGGCGTAATCGAACTGCGTCAGGTCGAACTTGGCTTGAGTGGCACACGCGCCGGCGTTTTCCGGCACCAGCCAGAAAAACCACACCCAGTAACTGGTGCCGTTGAGGCCACCGGTATGCTGGCAAGGCGGCGGCGCGCTGCTCCAGCGGCCGTAACTCCACAAATGGGTGTAATTGCCACCGCCGGTAATCTGCACAACATCACCATAATGGTCTGCCCGACCGCCAATCCCCGCTATGCGCACTTCCAACTGCGTGGCGTCGCCCTGATCATTGGTAACCGTGACGTTGCGCCAGTCCGAGGGCACCTTCAGATACGCACCCTGGCGCGGGTCAGGATGATTGGCCAGCACCGGCCCGCCAATGGTCTGGCGGGCCGGTCCTATTGGCATAATCAGGCTGAACAACCCACTCGGATCACAGAAGTAGGCGAAATAGGCGCAGTAACCGGCACTGGGCGTCACATTCTTGAAGCGGTTGACCATCGGGTTGGCGGGGTTGGGCCGGAATTCGGCGCGCACCTCCACGTTCCCCGCGTACACCTGCGCCGCCGACAGCGCCAGCAACGCGCCTGCTAAAAACCGAAAAAGCGTATTCACTGAGTGGCTCCAAAACATGTGATCAACCCGCCGCACGTTGGGCGACGGCGATATCCGCCAGGGTGTCCGGCGTGCAACGCAGATCGCCGATCATCAACACATCGCTTTCCTGCCGCGCGGTGCTCGGGTCCAGGCGGAACTGGCACAGCAACTGGTTGGCGTGACGCACTTCCAGGGTGGGCGCGCCGGCGGTCATTTCCATCGAGAAGAAACCATCCACCTCACTCACCGCGCGGCTGGCGTGGTTGATCACCTGGTGGCCCCGCAGCGGCTGGCCGGTTTCATCCACCAGGCGCCCGAGCACGGTCACCGTCTGCATCACGCTGACCTTGCGGTATTCCACGCCGCCTTTGTTCAGGTGGTAGTTGCTGCGTGGCGGCTGAATGTTGGCGGCCGGCGGGTGGTTGCCGTCGAAGTCGAACGCGAGGGTGCTGCTCTTGTAGGCGGTGATCGGCACAAAGTTGCGCCCCGGTCGCAGGCGTGTGCTGCCGCCGGTGAGGTCGTCGGCACGCAGGGTGATGTCGTCGAGGTCGGTCTCGACGTCGACGATCATGCCCGCGCCACCATTTTGTGGCTGGCTGCTGAGCACCACGTTGTTGCCGCCCACCGCCACGGTGCTGCTGAGGTTCAGGCCACCGGACAGGCGACCGTTGAAGGACGACCGCTGTGCGTAGGTGTCACCGTAGAGCGCATCATTCTGAAAGCTGGCGCGACCGGACAAACCTACGCCGTAGGTATCGGCCAGCACCGTGCCGGAGACGCTTTGCAGCAGGTGGTCTTCAAGGGTCTTGGTATAGGTGAGCGAGCCGTTATGGTCGCGGGTACCATCGCGTGCGGTGCGGGTGCCGATACTGGCCGACCACTGCTCGCCCGGTGAACCGAGGGCCACGCTGACACTGAGGTCGACGCCACGGTTGCGGTTGTCACCGGTGCTGGCAGTAGCGGGCCGGTCGAACAGCGACAGGCGCCAGTTGGCATCGCTGCCAAAGAGCGTGCCGCGCTCGGTCCAACCGAGGTCGAGACCGATCCCCTCGATGTTGCCTTGGCTGTAGGACAACCGCGAGTTGATCGAACTCGTGTTGCTCAAGCGATGGTTAAGGGACAACGACGTATTACTGGTCTGGCCGATAAACACGTTGCGCTGACGCACGCGCGTACCGTCCGGCAGCACGTCATAGGTATTGGTGGTGTCGAGCCAGCTGCGGTTGTGGCTGAACACCACGCTGCCGGCGCCATAGCTATACAGGGTTTGCAGGTCCAGGCCGGTGCCGTGGTTTTGGGTCTGGTAGACGTTGGCATACAGGCTGAGGCTGTTGCCCAGGGTCCAGTCGATGGAGGTGCCGTATTGCATGGCTTCGCGCACTTTGCGCGTGGACAGGCCGAGGATCACCCGTGGGTGCGCCAAGTAATTGAGGCCGGCGCCGTAGGTCAGGAAACCGCTGGACTGCTCGTCCCAGTTGCTCAGCAGTTTGCTTTCGCGCCCGACAAAAGTGTTATAGCGCCAGCGCTCGTCGAGGTTGCGCCAGTTGTTGGGTTTGTAGATCAGCTCCTGGGTGGTGGAGGTGGTGAGGCCATCTTCGATCAGGCGCACTTCCACTTCGTAGATACCGCCGGGCAAGGGCCGCGTATCCAGGGTTTGCAGGCCGGCGGCGACCGGCTGCGTATTGATCAGCAGGCCGGCGCGGTAGATCTCCACCGAGGCCTGGCGGCTGGCGGTGACGTACACCGGGTATACGCTGGGCTTGGGATTGTTGATCACCAGGCTGTCGGAGCTGCCATACATCAGCCCCATGGCGGTATCGGGGTTGGCGCCGAACGAGCGGATCTGCCGGGTGAGGCCGTTGGAGCCGGGAGTGAAATAGCCCAGGCGCACGAAGTTGCCTTCGAGTTCGCGCTGGGTGTAGAGCTCGTGCATGGCGTGGTACAGCGTGGTGTCGGTGCCACCGATACGGGACAACTGCAGGTTCATCGCCTGGGTCCAATTGCCGAGGCTGGAGCTGGCGACAAGGCCATAACGACCGCCGACAGCTTCGTTCTCGCCGCCGGTAACGTTCAGTTGGTTATTGACGATCAGGCCAAGACTGCCGGTGTCCGGTTGATCATAAAACTGTTTGATCTGGGCGTTGCGCTCGACGTTCTCGGTGAAAATCGACACCAGTGAGTTTTCCAGGCTGTAGTGCACGGCCAACAGTTGCGACGGGCAACTTTGTTGGCAACTTCCCAGCAGCAAACCTTGTTGCAGAAGTTGCTCCCAAGTTGCACGGGTGGTGGCAGAGACGGAGCTATCGCCGATATCATTGAATTGCAGCAGGGTAATACGATCATCGCGTCCTAATACAATCATGGCTTCGCCCAGAAACTGTTGATCCAGTTCCACGCGCACTGCCAATGGCACATCGAAAAAGTGTTGTTCAAAATCTTCTGGCAGTCCCTTGGACTGCGATAACAAACTGCCGGGCGTGGTGCCGGGGGTCGCTGGCGCGGCCAGCGCACTGGCGCACAGCAAGAGCGCAAGCGCGCCCGCAATTGGCGTCATCGAAAACATGGACGGAATACTCGTCGGTACGGACAGTCGGGACGGTTGAACCAGGCCGGCGTTCGGGGAGGAAGGCGCCGGCCGGTCTTTTCATACCCCCATGGCCAGGGCGGCCTGGGGGTTACACACCCGCCGGAATCAACGTGGTACTGCGTCGAAGATCACGGTGTAGCTGGCGGTGTACAGGCCGTTCTGGGTGTCTGCCGGGCGAGCCGGAGCGATCACCAGGTCAGCCTGGGTACCGGGCGTAGACTGCGGATCATCGACCACTTCCTGCGAGGTGCCCGTCAGAACCACGCCGTTGAAGGTGTTGGTCAGGGCAATGCTGTCCGAACCGTTGTACAGCGCAGCGGCGGTTGGGCCGCCTTCGATGTACGCATTGACCGAACCGTCGGTGTTTTTCACATCGAAGGTTGCCCGCAGGGAACTGAGTTCACCGCTGACAGGGTTGTAGTTCATGGTCTCGTCTTTACCGAAGTTCGGGTCACGAGGCTGGGCGTGGAACTGCTTGGTTGGAATATCGGCCGTGATGCTGATGGACGAACGTGCGTCATCGGCAGCGATGGCGATGGAGGAACTCAGGGCGACCGCAACGAAGGGGACAGCTACGGCGAGTGTCTTGAACATGGTGATTACCTGTCATCTAAAGAGGGGTTCTTAGAAGCAGTTGAAAAACGACATATTTTCCAACTATTTGCATTGCAAGTCAGCGACTTGTTCAACGCCAGGCAAGTATCCAGCTCACGTTCTTTAAAGTAAGCAGGCGAATTCACTAAGTTGCGTAGCCTTGTAACACTACAACTGATAGGAAAGTTATGGCATTTTGCCAAAACTTAAAATATAGCTGTAAGACATAGACTACGCGAGACTAAATGAGAATGCTTTAGTTGCGTGCTTATCCGTAAGAATAGGATTACACCCAATAAAAAACAACCGTATCTATTAGACTTAACCCACTCAACGCTTAACTTGAGTAGTTGCTCTAGCTTATCTCGCCGTCACGCGCGAGCGACCTGAGTGACGGAATGCCGTCCGTCGGACGCTCTTGCCAGCCACTTAAGATATATCTTAAGTTATATCTAGACACACACAGAGGCGCCTACCCATGCGAGACCATCCTCACCAACGCGACGGTTTTGACCCGCGCTCCGGCCGCGGTCGCGGCCCCCGTGTATTTGCACCCGGCGATTTGAAACTGCTGCTGCCGGCACTAATCGCCGAACAGCCTTGCCACGGCTACGACTTGATTCGCCAGATCGAAAGCCTGTTCGACGGCGCGTACACCCCCAGCCCCGGCGTGATCTACCCGACCCTGACTTTCCTGGAAGAAAGCGATTTGATCCAGGGCGACGCCGATGGCGGAAAAAAACGCTACACAATCACCGACGCCGGTCGTCTCTTCTTAAGCGAGCAAGCGGTCGCCCTGGACGGCGTACGCATGCGCATCGATGTAAGCAAGCGTTCACTGCGCGGCCATGACCGCCCACCGGAGATCCACGAGGCGGTGCACAACCTGCGTCATGCCCTGCACTCGCACCACGGGCGCTGGAGCCCGGAAGAAATCGTTCGTGTCGCGGCGCTGCTCAATCGCACCGCTCAAGCCATTGCCGACGGGAAAGACCAATGAATACTCAAGTCATCCATCGCGTTACCCACGAAATCAAACGTCGCCGCCTGCAAGTGCTGCGGGTGGTCGATATCACGCCACGCATGCGTCGCATCACCCTGGGCGGGCCTGAGCTGGCGGGGTTCGTCAGCCTGGGGGCCGACGATCACATCAAGCTGCTGTTCCCACAGAACGCCGCCGAGCAGGCTGCGCTGGAAAGCCCGACCTTCACCATCAAGGGCGACGGCCCGCAGCCGGCCATGCGCGACTACACGCCACGTCGCTTTGACCTGAGCATCGGCGAACTGGATATCGACTTCGTGCTCCACGGCGATGGCCCCGCGTCCACCTGGGCCGAGCAGGTGCAGGTCGGCCAGCACCTGTACATCGGCGGGCCACGGGGCTCGTTGATCGTGCCGGATATCTTCGACAGCTACCTGCTGATCGGCGATGAAACCGCCCTGCCCGCCATCGCGCGGCGCCTGGAAGAATTGTCGGCAGGGCGTAAGGTGCTGGCGGTGGTCGAGATCGCCAACGCGCAAGAAAAGCAGACGCTGCAAAGCGCTGCCGATGTTGAAGTGATCTGGGTGATCCGTGGCCAGGACGACCTGCTCGAAACCGTGCAGAAACTGACGCTGCCGAGTGGCTCGCTATACAGCTTCGTGGCGACCGAAACCAAGTTGTCACGTCGTGTTCGCCGTGTGCTGCTGGACACGCATCAGGTCAATGAGGACTACCTCAAGGCCGTGGGTTACTGGCGCGCCGACGGCAGCGAAGAGGAATGATCAGCGCCGGGGCTTGATCAGCTTATCCAGCCCCACCACCGCCAACGCGATCAGCACAAAGCCCAGCAAAATCCCCCCGGCATTCACAAACACCTGTGGATAGCCGAGGGTGCTCACGTCAATGAACGGGTACTGATACTGCCCGAGCAGATCCCCCCGCAGCAGTGCGTAAGCGAAGTACACCAGCGGGTAAATCACCCAACCGCCGATGTGCTTCAAGCGTAAATCACCCTTGGGCACACACCGCCACCAGAAGATGAAAAACAGCACCGGCATCACGTCGTGCAGCAGCTCATCGGCAATGAACTGGAAGCCCTCGGGCTGCCACAAATGGCGCAGCAGCAGGTTGTACGCCAGACCTACCACCAGGATGCTCACGGCGATGCCGCTGCTGATCACCGGCGCGAGGAAAAACCGCTTCGCGGCGGAATCACGGCTCACCCGCGCATAGCTCAACACCACCACCGCCAGGGTGTTGGTGAGGACGGTGAAGAAGCTGAAAAAGTTGATCAACCCACCCAACAGGCTGGCACCGGATTCCCAGCGCGAATAGAAAATCAGGTATTGCTGGATCGCCAACCCCGCCCAACCGGCCAGCGCCGCTGCAGCCACGAACCGCTTCATCGAATCAATCCAGCGGGCGTTTGGTGCGCATCAGTTTCACGTACAGGCCTTCCACTTTCTCCCGCGCCCAGGGGGTTTTGCGCAGGAACGTCAGGCTCGACTTGATGCTCGGATCGCTCTTGAAACAGCGGACATCAATGCGCTCGGCGAGGCCTTCCCATTCGTAGTGTTCCACCAGAGTGGTGAGGACGTGCTGCAGGGTCACGCCGTGGAGTGGGTCATTGCTTGTCGCGGTCATGCCGGGCCTTTTACAAAAAGTAGAAATACAGCCGCTCACTTTAGCACGAAGAAAAAAGTTCCCGTTCCCAACGAAAAAGAGATGTTATATTGTAACAACAACTTTCAAATCTTTTAGTCGTTTTGCCAAGGAATGTGTCCGATGTCCCTCTCTTCTCTCTGGCGCTTGTCCCCGCTTGCCGCCGCCCTGTTGATCGGCTCCGAAGCCCACGCGCTTGAGCTGCAACCCCAAGTCATCACCGGCAACCCGTTGGGCAGCGAACAGCTCGCCTCGCCCACCACCGTGCTGGAAGGCGATGACCTGACCCTGCAACAAAAAGGCAGCCTCGGCGAGACCCTCAACAAGCAGCCGGGTGTGTCCTCTTCGTACTTTGGCCCAGGCGCCAGCCGGCCGATCATCCGGGGCCAGGACGGCGACCGCATTCGTATTCTGCGCAATGGTGTGGGCGCGCTGGATGCGTCGTCGCTGTCCTACGACCACGCAGTGCCGCTGGACCCGGTCAACGTCGACCGCATTGAAATCGTGCGCGGCCCAGCCGCGTTGTTGTACGGCGGCAGCGCCATCGGCGGTGTGGTCAACACCTTCGACAACCGTATCCCTACCGAAGCCATTGAAGGCATCCACGGTGCCGGTGAACTGCGCTACGGCGGCGCCGACACCACCCGCAGCAGCGCGGGCAGGCTGGAAGCCGGTAACGGCACCTTCGCCCTGCACCTGGATGCCAATGCGCGGGAATTCAACGACCTGAAAATCCCCGGCCAGGCCCGCAGCCGTCACGCCCCGGAAAGCGACGACGCACCGGGCAAAAACGGCCGCCTGGGTAACAGCGACGGGCGCCAGGACGGCGGTGCCGTGGGCGGTTCCTACACCTGGGACGACGGTTATGCCGGTTTGTCCTACAGCAATTACGACGCGAACTACGGCTCCCCGGCCGAGCAGGACGTGCGCATCCGCATGAAGCAGGATCACTACGCGTTCGCGTCAGAGATCCGCAACCTGCAAGGCCCGTTTACCTCGGTGAAACTCGACGCGGGTTACACCGATTACGAACACCGCGAAATCGAAGGCGGCGAGACCGGCACGATCTTCAAGAACAAAGGCTACGAAGCCCGCGTTGAAGCCCGTCACCAGCCGATTGGCCCGCTCGATGGCGTGGTCGGTGCCCAAGTCACCCGCAATGAATTCTCGGCCCTTGGTGAAGAAGCCTTCGTACCGCAGACCGACACCACGGCCGGCGCGCTGTTCATCCTCGAAGAAATGCAAGCCACCGAACGCCTGAAACTCAGCCTCGGCGGCCGCCTGGAACACACCAGCGTCGACCCGGACGCCAAGGGCAACGCACGCTTTGCCGGTGCCGACAAATCCAACGATTTCACCGCCGGCAGCCTGTCTTCCGGTGCGGTCTACACCCTCACGCCGGTCTGGTCCCTGGCCGCGACTCTGGGTTACACCGAACGCGCACCGACCTTCTACGAGCTGTACGCCAACGGCGCCCACGTCGCCACCGGCACCTACGAGCTGGGCGATGCCAACCTGAAGAAAGAAAAAGCCGTGTCCAGCGACCTGGCACTGCGCTTTGACAATGGTACTCACAAGGGCAGCTTCGGCGTGTTCTACAGCCGCTTCTCCAACTACATAGGCCTGCTGGGCAGCGGTCGCACGCTGAACGATGAAGGTGAAGAAGACGCAGGCGGCATCCCTGAGTACAAATACTCCGGCGTGCGTGCACGTTTCGCCGGCTTCGAAGCCCAGGATCACTGGAAACTTGGCGAAAGCGCCTACGGTAAGTTCGCGCTGGAGTTGTCGGGCGACTACACCCGCGCCACCAACCTGGACACCGGCGAAGCGTTGCCGCGTATTGCACCGCTGCGCTTGAACAGCGGTTTGCTGTGGGAACTGGACCGCTGGCAGGCGCGCATTGACGTGGAACATGCAGCGGGCCAAGGCCGAGTGCCGGACAACGAGAGTGGCACCGATGGCTACACCACGTTGGGGGCGAGCGCGGGTTATCACTTCAACATGGGTGGCAGTCAGTGGTTGGCGTTCGTGAACGGTGAAAACCTGACCAACCAGACTGTGCGGTATGCCAGCTCGATCTTGCGCGACATTGCACCGGCGCCGGGTAGAAGTGTGCAGTTCGGCGTTCGAACCACCTTCTAAAAACACCGCAATTCTAACCTGTAGGAGCCGGCTTGCCGGCGATGGCGTCCTTGAAACCCCCCAACCCCGCCAACCCGCAACAGCAGGTTTTGCAGGGCCCCATTCAGCGAAGTTATGTCACAGGT